>NZ_JBVICQ010000001.1:260342-726848 GCF_055572815.1 Streptomyces sp. NPDC030296 | reverse complement strand
GCCGGGCTTCGCCGAGCCGGGCTTCGCCGAGCCGGGCTTCGCCGAGCCGGGCTTCGCCGAGCCGGGCTTCGCCGAGCCGGGCTTCGCCGAGCCGGACTTCGCCGAGCCGGACTTCTCGGGGCGAGTGATGCTCAGCGGCATGGTCAGCTCGGCGTCGCTCTGCGGAGCACCCGCCCCGCCGGAGGTACGCCCGGCCGCGCCGCCGGACGCCGTCCCGGCGCTCGGCGAAGGCGACTTGCCCTCGCCGGGCGTGCCGTTCCGCTGCCCGGCCTCACGCCCCTGGGCCCCCGAACCGGAACCCCCGTCGGAAGACCGCCCCGAGGGGCCGCCCTTCGCGGGGCCGGACGGTCCACCCGAGGCCGCCCCCGTCCATCCGCCGGAAGCCGTGCCCGAAGTCGACCGCGCGTCGGAAGACCGCCCCGAGGGGCCGCCCTTCGTGGGGCCGGACGGCCCACCGGCCTGCTGAGCCGACCTCGACTGTCCGCCCGAGGCCGTGGCCGCACCGGGCCGTCCGTCCGAAGCCGAACCCGAAGCCGACCTCGACTGTCCGCCCGAGGCCGAGCCCGTGGCCGACCCCGACGGTCCACCCGAGGCCGCCCCCGTCCGTCCGCCCGAAGCCGTGCCCGAAGTCGACCGCCCGTCCGAAGCCGCACCCGGTTCGCGCCGTCCGCCGGACGCTCGGTCGGATGTGCCGCCGGTCGGCCGGTCGGCCGCTCCGTCGGTCGGCTGGTTCGGACGTCCGCCCGAGGGGCCGTCCGGGCCGTCGGCCGGGGGCGTGTCCGGGCGGTGGCCGGGCGACGAGCCGGGCCCGGTGTCGGTCGTCGGGGGCTCCGGGGGCGTGCCCGGGCGCGGCTCGGCGGGGTTCCGGGGCGTGCCCGGGGTCCGGCGCTCCGGTTCTCCCGGTGTCCGGCCCGGGCCGTTCCGCTTCGGCTGCGGCTCGTCGCTCATCGTGCTGCCGTGCTCCTGTTTCCGCGTCGTACGTTCATTTCCGTACGGCCTCGTACGCTTTGCGCCCGCTCCGGGCAAGTTCTGCACCCTTGAGTGAAGACACTCGTACCGGCTGATCCGTTCCCGGATACCGGCACGCGCCTCGTACGCCCCGGGAGCACCACCGCCCGGCCCGAAAACGCCTGGCACACCGATCCGGCCGCGGACTAGGCTTTCGCGCTTCGGCCCGGATCGGCCTCGGCCTCGGTCCTTCGCCTGACTCTTCGCAGCGGATGGGAGTTTCCTCGTGGGCACTGGGCGGTTGTACGCCGCCGTCGCCGCCGGTGGCTTCAGGCGGTACGCGACGTATCGGGTGGCCACCGCGGCGGGGGTGTTCACCAACACCGTCTTCGGCTTCATCCTCGCATACACCTACATCGCCCTCTGGCAGGAGAAGCCCCACCTCGGTGGCTACGACCAGGCGCAGGCACTCACCTATGTGTGGGTGGGCCAGGCGATGTTCGCGGTCATGGTGCTGGGAAGCGCCGGCTTCGAGGAGGAGCTCATCGAGCGGATCCGTACGGGTGACATCGCGGTCGACCTGTACCGGCCCGCCGACCTCCAGCTGTGGTGGCTCGCCGCCGACCTGGGCCGGGCCCTGTTCCAACTGCTCGGACGGGGTGTCGTTCCCATGCTGTGCGGTGCCCTGTTCTTCGATCTCGCGCTGCCGTCCAGTGCCCTGCCGTGGCTCGCCTGCCTCGTCGCGGTCGCCCTCGGGGCCCTCGTGAGCTTCGCGATCCGATACATCGTCGCCCTGTGGGCGTTCTGGCTTCTCGACGGCGCCGGAGCGATGCAGATCACCTGGCTCACGGGTGTCTTCTTCTCCGGCATGCTGCTGCCGCTGAACGTCTTCCCCGGCGCCCTCGGCGACCTCGCCCGCCTCCTGCCCTGGTCCGCGCTGCTCCAGGCGCCCGCCGACGTGCTGCTGGGCGAGGCCGACGTGTGGGGCACCTTCGCGTTCCAGGCGGGCTGGGCGGTCGTGCTGCTGGCGGTGGGGCGGCTGATCCAGTCGGCGGCGACACGGAAGGTGGTGGTCCAGGGTGGCTGACCTCGACGAGCGCCCGGTGACGAGGGTCACGGAGGCCAGGGAGGCCGCGGAGGACCCGTTCGGCGCGTACGGCCCGTACAGCCGGCTCCGGGACGGGCTGCGTGCCTACCGCATGATCGCGGCCATGTGGATCCGCTCCACGATGGCGTACCGCGCCTCCTTCGTGATGACGGCCTTCGGCAACTTCGCCGCCACCGCCTTCGACTTCGTCGCGATCCTGCTGATGTTCTCCCAGGTCGACGAGTTGGGCGGTTTCACCCTGCCCGAGATCGCCCTGCTGTACGGCACGTCCGCGATCGCGTTCGGTCTCGCCGATCTGATGATCGGATCCATGGACCGGCTCGGGCGCCGGGTCCGCGACGGCACGCTGGACACCCTGCTCGTCCGGCCCGCTCCGGTGCTGGCGCAGGTCGCCGCCGACAAGTTCGCGCTCAGGCGCCTCGGCCGGGTCACCCAGGGCGCCCTGGTCCTCGGCTACGCGCTGGCCACGCTGGACATCGCCTGGACGCCGCTGAAGGTGCTGATGCTCCCGATGATGGTGGTCAGCGGCGGCATCATCTTCGGGGCGGTGTTCGTCGGGGGCGCGGCCTTCCAGTTCGTCGCGCAGGACGCCTCCGAGGTGCAGAACGCCTTCACGTACGGCGGTGCCACGCTCCTGCAGTACCCGCCGGCCCTCTTCGCCAAGGACCTGCTGCGCGGTGTGACGTTCGTCCTGCCGCTGGCCTTCGTCAACTGGCTGCCCGGGCTGTACGTCCTGGGCCGCCCCTACCCGCTCGACGTGCCCCACTGGCTGGCGTTCGCGCCGCCGCTGGTGGCGGCGGCCTGCTGCGCGCTCGCGGGCGCGGCGTGGCGGGCGGGACTGCGTTCGTACCGGAGCACGGGGAGTTAGGGACACATGGACGAGCGGTTCATCGAACTCGACCGGGTCGAGAAGGTCTTCGACGTCCGGAGGAAGACCGGGTTCCTGCGGCGGGAGCGGCGTGAGGTGCGGGCCGTGGACTCGATCTCCTTCACCGTGCCGCGGGGCGAGATGGTCGGCTACATCGGCCCGAACGGCGCGGGGAAGTCCACCACCATCAAGATGCTGACGGGGATCCTGACCCCGAGCGGCGGCCGGGTGCGGGTCGCGGGCATCGACCCGTCCCGTGAACGGACGCGGCTGGCCCGCCGGATCGGTGTCGTCTTCGGGCAGCGCACCACCCTGTGGTGGGACCTGCCGCTGATCGACTCGTACCGGCTGATGCACCGCATGTACCGCATCCCCGACGCCCGTTACCGCGAGAACCTGGACCGCTGCGTCGAACTCCTCGAACTGGGCGACCTGCTGGACGTGCCCGTGCGGCAGCTCTCCCTCGGGCAGCGCATGCGCGGCGACATCGCGGCCGCGCTGCTGCACGACCCCGAGGTGCTGTACCTGGACGAGCCGACGATCGGGCTCGACGTCATCAGCAAGGCGAAGGTCCGCGCGTTCCTGAAGGACCTCAACACCGAGCGCGGCACGACCGTGCTGCTCACCACGCACGACCTCCAGGACATCGAGCAGTTGTGCCGCCGGGTGATGGTCATCGACCACGGCCGGCTGATGTACGACGGTCCGCTGACGGGGCTGCACGAGGTGGGGGAGAGCGAGCGGACCCTCGTCGTCGACCTGGAGCGCGAGCTGCCCCCGATCGAGGCGGCGCCCGCCCGGGTCGTACGGGTGGAGGGGCCCCGGCAGTGGCTGGCGTTCCCGGCGTCGGAGTCGGCGGCGCCGCTGGTGGCGCGGATCGCGTCGGAGTATCCGCTGGTGGACCTGTCGGTGCGGGAGCCGGACATCGAGGCGGTGATCGCCCAGATGTACGCGCAGCAGGCGGAGCGGGTGGGGGAGTCGGGGCAGTCGGTCTCGTAGCCGGGGGCCGGGGTTCCTCGTAGGCTGAGCCGTATGACGGACGATCTCCCGGACCTGCCGGCCGCCGCGGACCTCCGTGCCTCCGACGCCGACCGCGAGCGGGTCGCCGAGCAGTTGCGGGACGCCCTCGCGGAGGGGCGGCTCGACATGGAGGAGTTCGGGGAGCGGCTGGACGCCACCTACCGGGCGCGCACCTACGGTGAGCTGGCGCCGATCACCCGTGATCTGCCGGGCGCCCAGGCGGTGGCGCCGCCGTCCGTCTCCCTGGTGAAGGATCCTGCGGAGAGCGGCAGTTGGGCCGAGCGGATCGTCGGCGGGCAGGGCTCGTCGACGTGGGGCGTGGCGGTGATGTCCGGCTTCGAGCGCAAGGGCCGCTGGACGGTGCCCGAGCGGTTCGACTGCTTCGCGTTCTGGGGCGGCGGTGAACTGGACCTGAGGGACGCCTACTTCGCGGAGCGCGAGGTCACCATCAACTGTGTGGCCGTCATGGGCGGGATCAATGTGATCGTGCCGCCCGGCGTCGAGGTCGTCGTCCGGGGCATCGGCATCATGGGCGGCTTCGACCACCGCGAGGAGGGCGAACCGGGCGAGCCCGGCGCCCCTCGCGTGGTCATCACCGGGTTCGCCTTCTGGGGCGGCGTCGGCGTCGAGCGCAAGCTCCCCAAGGCCGAGCGCCAACGGCTGAAGGAGGCCCGGCGACAGGAACGACTGGAACGCCGCCAGGCCCGTCGCGAACTGGGCAAGGGCCACTGAGGCGACCCGGCCGCCCCGTGGCCCCGGCGACCCGGCCGCCCTACAGGTCGGCCGGGAGCGCGCCCTACAGGTCGGCCGGGACCGCGCCCTTCAGTGCCTTCAGGTCGAAGACCTGAGCCATGCGCTCGTAGCCCTTGTCGCTCGGGTGGAGGTGGTCGCCCGAGTCGTAGTCGGAGCGCAGCCGGCCATGGGCGTACGGGTCGCGGAGCGCCTTGTCGAAGTCGACGACCGCGTCGAACACCTTGCCGGAGCGGATGCGGGCGTTGACGGCCTGGCGTACGGACTCGCGCTGGTCGGTGTAGCCGCGGTGGCCGTTGAACGGCATCAGCGTGGCGCCGACGACGCGCAGACCCCGCGCGTGCGCCAGGTCGACGAGCCCGCGCAGGCCGGCGACGATCGTCTCGGGGTCGGCCTGGCCGGGGTTCTTCAGGATGTCGTTGACGCCCAGGTCGATGACGACGGCCTTGACGCCCGTACGGCCGAGCACGTCGCGCGGGAAGCGGGACAGGCCGCTGGGGTTGTCGGCGGGGCGGCCCCGCCCGTTGGCGAGGACCTGGTTGCCGCTGATGCCCTGGTTGACGACGGTGTAGCGGGGCACGTCGGAGGAGCCGGCGGCGGCCCGCAGCCGGTCGGAGAGGACGTCCGTCCAGCGGCGGTTCTCCCCGACGGTCGAGGTGATCCCGTCGGTGAGCGAGTCGCCGAGGACCACGACGGTGCCCGCGGACTCCCTGCTCAGCACGTCCAGCGCGGTGACGTACCGCCAGTGCATGCTCTGCGTGGTGTACGGCGTCCCGGTGACGTCCGCCGCCTGGTCGCCCTCGGCGGTGTACGAGATCTGCCGGGCGTGGGCGTGATAGGTCGTGGGCCCGGACGGTGTGGGTGAGTAGGTGGTGATCAGTACGTCGCTGTCGTGCGGGATGGCGATCCGTACGACATCGCTGACCACCTGCTGACCTGCGGCGATGACCACGGTCGTGCGTCCGCCGAAGGTGAGCCGGCGCATGGTGTCGGCCGCTGCCGCCGGGCTGTTCACCGCGGCGGCGACCGCGAGCGAGGCATGGGTGACGGTCAGCGGCTGCTGGCCGTAGAGATTGGACAGCGTGACGCGGGCACTCGTACCCGCGGCGGAGCTGTGCACGACGTTGCGCACCGAGCGGCCGGCGAGGCCGTTGGTCTCGGTGCCCGGCTCGGATCCGCTCGGTGACGCCGACCAGGCGCCCACCCAGACCCCGGTGGAGGCGGGGGCGGCGGAGTTGCGTGGCGCGGCGGCGAACGTCTCCTGGCGCCGGCTGCCGTCGTCGATGCCGACTCCGACGTATATGGCCGCCGAGACGGCGACGATCAGGGCGGTCATGGCCGCCAGCAGTGCATAACCGTAACGCTTGGTCATGCGGTGTGTGGCTCCTTGGGCAATGGAGCCCCGAGGCTCCGTGGTGATCACCCCATGATGCGGCATGGGATGGGGGCGGTCAGCGAGAACCCCCATCGGTTCCCCCGTCCGGACAGACGCGGGGAACTCCTGTCGCGTTCCAGGAGTACGACATGCAGTAGGTCACCAAGGGACCGAGAAGGGGACAATGTGCACGGGGGACAGGAACGGGTGGAGTGAATGAACCGTACGGAACCGGAAGAGAACGGCACCCCGGGACAGCGTTCCCTCCCCGGTGGCGCCGGGAACCAGGTGACGGATACCACGTCGGGCGCGCGGGCGGCGGCGGACGCGCCCGGCGGTTCCGGTGCGCCTCGTGTGTCGCATCGCACGATGACCACGTTCAGCGCGGCCGACGAGGAGAAGCAGCGGGGCGTGCGGCGGATGAAGCTGACCGCCGCCGGGCTGCTGCTGTTCGTGGCCGTGGTGTACGTCCTGGCGAAGTGGGCCTCCCACGAGGGCGCCGGAGCCTGGGCGGACTATGTCGCGGCGGCGGCCGAGGCGGGCATGGTGGGTGCGCTGGCGGACTGGTTCGCCGTTACCGCCCTGTTCCGGCACCCTCTCGGCCTGCCCATCCCGCACACCGCGATCATCCCCCGCAAGAAGGACCAACTGGGCGTCACACTCGGTGAGTTCGTCGGGGAGAACTTCCTCTCCGAGGACGTGGTCAGGCAGCGGCTGCGGGCCGTCGGCATCGGCAGCCGGCTCGGCGCGTGGCTCGCCGAGCCGCAGAACGCCGACCGGGTGACCGAGGAGTTGGCGACCGCGATGCGCGGCGCCCTCACGGTGCTGCGGGACACCGATGTGCAGGCCGTGGTCGGGGAGGCCATCACCCGGCGGGCCAACAGCCAGGAGATCGGGCCCGGCATAGGGAAGATGCTGGAGCGGATCGTCACCGACGGCGGCCACCGGCGGGCCGTGGACCTGATCTGCGCCCGCGCCCAGAACTGGCTGATCCTCCACGACGACCAGGTCATGGACGCGGTCGAGGGCGGCGCCCCCGGCTGGACGCCGCGCTTCGTCGACAGGCGGATCGGTGAGCGCGTCTACAAGGAACTGCTCCGTTTCGTCTCCGAGATGCGGGACTCGCCCACGCACCCGGCGCGCGGCGCCCTGGACCGCTTCCTCACGGACTTCGCCCGGGACCTGCAGTCCGACACCGACACCCGCGCGCGGGTGGAGCGCCTGAAGGGCGAGGTGCTCGACCGGGGCGAGGTGCAGGACCTCATCGCCTCCGCCTGGACCGCCGTACGCGCCATGGTCGTGTCCGCGGCCGAGGACGAGCGCAGCGAACTGCGGCTGCGGGTGCGGGCGTCGCTGCTGTCCCTGGGCACGCGGATGGCCACCGAGCCGTCGGCGCAGGCCAAGGTCGACAGGTGGGTCGAGGGCGCCGCCGTCCACGTCGTCACCACCTACCGCAAGGAGATCACCTCCCTCATCACCGACACGGTCGCGGCGTGGGACCCCGAGCACACGACGAAGAAGATCGAGGCCAACATCGGCCGTGACCTGCAGTTCATCCGCATCAACGGCACGGTGGTGGGTTCCCTTGCCGGGCTGCTGATCTACACGGTGTCGCGGGCGCTGGGGGCGTAGTCCTCCCTCCTCCGGGCACTCGGACGCGGTTCGCTCGAGGAGGAGGGGGCCGCACAGATGGCCGTAACCGAACGGAAGTCATCGCAGGGGACAGCTACCGTCACCACCGCCGTACCCGCGCGCCTGGACCGTCTGCCCTGGTCGCGCTGGCACTGGATGGTGGTGATCGGACTCGGCACGGTGTGGGTCCTCGACGGCCTGGAGGTCACCGTCGTCGGCAACATCGCCGGGCGGCTCTCCGAGCAGGGCAGCGGTCTGCCGATCAGCTCCGCGCAGGTCACGGGCACGGCGGCGGCCCTGTACGTGGCGGGCGCCTGTGCGGGCGCCCTCTTCTTCGGCCGGCTCACCGACCGCTTCGGACGCAAGAAGCTGTTCATGGTGACACTGGCGGTCTATCTCGGCGCCACCGCGCTGACGGCCGTCTCCTTCTCCTCCTGGTGGTTCTTCCTCTTCCGCTTCCTCACCGGCTTCGGCATCGGCGGGGAGTACGCGGCCATCAACTCCGCGATCGACGAACTGATCCCGTCCAAGTACCGGGGCCGCGTCGACATCGTCATCAACGGCAGCTTCTGGCTCGGCGCGATCGGGGGCTCACTGCTGTCGATCGTCGCCCTGGACACGGACCTCTTCGCGGCGAACGTCGGCTGGCGGCTGACGTTCGCGCTCGGTGTGGTGCTCGGCCTGGTGATCCTGCTGGTCCGCCGGAACGTCCCGGAGAGCCCCCGCTGGCTGCTGATCCACGGCAGGGAGCAGGAGGCGGAACAACTGGTGGCGGACATCGAGGGGCAGGTCGAGGCCGAGAAGGGCCGCCGACTGCCCGCACCCGCCGAGGAGATGACGATCCACCAGCGCAAGAGCATCGGCTTCGGCACCATCGCCCGTACCGTCTTCTCCCGCTACCGCCGCCGCGCCGTCCTCGGCTTCTCCCTCTTCATCGGGCAGGCGTTCCTCTACAACGCGATCACCTTCGGCTTCGGCGCGATCCTCACCACGTTCTACGACGTCCCCACGTCCGACACCGGCTACTACTTCGCGTTCATCGCCGCCGGCAACTTCCTCGGCCCGCTGCTCCTCGGCAAGCTGTTCGACACGGTCGGCCGCCGGGTGATGATCTCGTCGACGTATCTGCTGTCCGGTGTCCTTCTCTTCGGCACGGCCTGGCTGTTCGACCGGGGCACGCTGGACGCGGTCACGCTCACGGTGTGCTGGTGCGTGGTGCTGTTCTTCGCGTCGGCCGGCGCGAGCAGCGCGTACCTCACGGTCTCCGAGGTCTTCCCCATGGAGACCCGGGCCATGGCCATCGCGTTCTTCTACGCGATCGGCACGGCTGCCGGTGGCATCAGCGGCCCGCTGGTCTTCGCGGACCTGACGGAGTCCGGCGCCGTCGGCGACACGGTGCTGGCGTTCCAGATCGGCGCGGGGTTGATGTGCGCGGCGGGGCTGGTGGCGGCGTTCCTCGCGGTGCGGGCGGAGCGGAGGTCGTTGGAGGAGGTCGCGCGGCCGCTGTCCGCGGCGGGGTGAGGGGGCCGGGGGCGCCTAGTAACTCGGGGGTGCGGGTTCGTTGGCGGGTGCGGGTTCGTTGTGGTTTCTCGCGCAGTTCCCCGCGCCCCTGAAGGGAGCGGGCCTGCGGCCCGCCCCTTCATGAAAAGCACGGGGCGCAGCCCCGGTCGCTTTTCAGGGGCGCGGGGAACCGCGCGAACAACCCCCACTCACCCGCACCCGCCGAACAAGCAGTGCCCCCCGAGCTATGAGGCGCCCGCCGCTCACCCGTAGAAGTACCGCGCGGCCTTGCGCTCGAAGTACGACGAGTACACCAGCCCGATCGCCGGCGTCCCCCGATACGTGCCGACGTACTGCTGCGCACTGTCCACCACGACCGGCCGCGCCATACACGCCCACTTGTTGCGCTGCTCGGCCTCCGCCCACCGCACGGCCGCCGGATCGACCCGGTCGCTGACCAGCACGGGAAAAGCCGCGACCCCGTTCTGCAGCCCGGCCGGCAACCCACCCTTCGTCTTCTTCGCGTACGCCAGCACCTGATCCGTGAACGTCGCGATGGCCGGGATGGTTATCTCCGGGACCGCCGCCGCCACGGTGAACAGGTGCAGCTTCGTCCCCATCCAGCGCCACTTGAAGTCGGCCCGCCGCCCGACCAGTACGGGCACTCCGGCCCAGTCCTCCCACCAGGTACGGCACTCATCGGCGGCGAGACGGGCCCCCAGGGAGGCGACGTAGGACTGCGAGGCGGACTGCTGTGGATGCATGGCCGGATCATGCCCGCCCTGGCCGGATCGCGAAAGGCGGGGTGAGGCCAAGGTTGTGCTAAGCCCCGGTCGTGGACCCGGGCCGCACGATCATCAGCACCGTCACGGTGGCCCACAGCAGGTTGAACACACCCGTGAACATGGCCAGTCGTGCCGTGGTCCTGACGCTCACCGCCGACCCGACGGTGACCGCACCCTCGCCCTTGTCCCCGGGCACGGGCCCGGCCGCCGTCACCCCGTCCAGGATCTCCTCCTGCCGAGGCAGCACCAGCGCCAGCAGCACCATCGCCGCGAGTGCCGTCAGCAACATCGACGCGATCAGCCAGGCGTCGCCGAGCACCCCCATGCTCATCGCCGTGACGAAACCGAGCACGGGCACCGCGATACCGACACCGCCGTACACCCGGCAGATCCGGTGCAACAGCCGCAGCGACGACACCGCCCGCTCGCTGCCGGGCTCGGCCAGCGCCTTGCGGGCGCTCGGCGGGAACATGCTGGCCGCGACGGTGATCGGCCCCACGGCGACGATCGCGGCGAGGACGTGGAGGGAGAGCAGCAACTTGGTCACGCTGGGACGCTAGGGCGCGCGACGAGCCGGTAGAAGTGGCGGGATTGCCAGGACTCAACGGATTCTCGCCAGGGGTGCGCTGGGTGAACGGGGATAGTGGGCCTCTGCTTGGCGAGAACCCGGCGGAGCCCTACGCTCCCGCCATGCACACCGTGGCCGTACTGGCGCTCGACCAGGTCATCCCGTTCGATCTCTCCGCCCCGATCGACACGTTCGGGTGGGCCCGGCTGCCGGACGGCCGGGAGGCGTACCGGGTGCGGGTGTGCTCGCCGACGGGGGACACGGAGGTGCCGGCGGGGCCGTTCACCGTGCGGGCACCGTACGGGCTGGAGGCGTTGGCGGAGGCCGACACGATCATCCTGCCGGGGACGGCGGACCCGACCGCCCCGCTCCCGCCGGGCGTGGCGGAGGCGCTGCGCGCGGCGGCGGCCGACGGGACGCGTATCGCCTCGGTGTGCGTCGGCGCTTTTCTCTTCGCGGCGACGGGCCTGCTGGACGGGCTGCGCGCCACGACCCACTGGATCGCGGCCCCTGACCTGGCCGCACGGCACCCGGAGGTGACTGTCGACCCGAACGTCCTCTACGTCGACAACGGCCAGTTCCTGACCTCGGCGGGCGCCGCCGCGGCGCTGGACATGTGTCTGCACATGATCAGGAAGGACTACGGTTCGGCGGTCGCCGCGTTCACCGCGCGGATGTGCGTCATGCCACTGGAACGCGAGGGGGGCCAGGCCCAGTTCATCGTCCAGGACCAGCCCCCGGCCCCGGCCGGCGCGACCCTGGAGCCCCTGCTGCGCTGGCTGGAGGCGAACGTGGAGCGGGATCTCACGCTGGACGACATCGCCGCCCATGCCGACACCAGCACCCGTACGCTGAACCGCCGCTTCCGGGAGCAGACGGGCCGACACCGCTGCAGTGGCTGCACCGGGCGCGGGTCCGCCGGGCCCAGTACCTCCTGGAGTCCACCGACCACACGGTCGACCGCATCGCCGGCCAGGCGGGCTTCGGCTCCCCGACGGCCTTCCGCGACCGGTTCAAGAAGGTCGTCGGGACCAGCCCGTACGCGTACCGGCGCGCGTTCCGGGGGGAGTAGTCCTGGGGGAGTAGCCGTATCGGGCGAGCGCGGGCAGGGGCTCGGACGCTTCGCGTCATGCCCGGCGGTCGGCCACCACCCAGGACGCGAGGGCCATCGCTCCGGCCACGCCGAACACCGCGGGCCAGGCGCCCACCTTCTTCGCCAGGGGATGCGACCCGGCGAACGCGGCGACGTACCCGGCGGTCAGGGCGCCCGCGGCCCTGCCTCCGGCCGCCCGCTGCCACTGCTGGGCCGCCGCGGCGCCGGCGACGGCCAGTACGGCCCCGCCCAGCTGCCGCTTCTTCGTCCAGCGGGCCACCCCGTACCCGCCGATGAGCCCGCTCGCGGCCACCGCCGCCGCAGGAACCTTCGCCATCGTCCGCCTCCTGGTCGTCGCAGCGCCGGCTGTCGCGCGCTGTCGCCCCGAGGCTAACCCTTCTAGCACTCCACTCGCCGAAGCTGAGTCGAGGCTTGTCAACTTTCCTCCTCGGCGTTATATAAGAAGGCGTAGGAAATCACCGGGCATCGCATCCAGTGCCTGATGAGAGGAGTGACCCGTGATGCTCATGCGTACCGACCCGTTCCGTGAGTTCGACCGGCTCGCGCAGCAGGTGTTCGGCACCGAGAACCGGCCGGCCGTCATGCCGATGGACGCCTACCGGGCCGGCGACGACTTCATCGTCCACTTCGACCTGCCGGGCGTGGACCCGGAGACCATCGACCTGGACGTCGAGCGCAACGTCCTGAACGTCCGCGCCGAGCGCCGCTCCCCGGCCCCCGAGGGAGCCGAGCTGGTCGCCGCCGAGCGCCCGACGGGTACGTTCACCCGTCAGCTCTTCCTCGGCGACACCCTCGACGCCGAGCGCGTCGACGCCTCCTACGAGGCCGGCGTCCTCACGCTGCGCATCCCCATCGCGGAGAAGGCCAAGCCGCGCAAGATCCAGATCAGCGGCGGCAGCGAACGGCGCCAGCTCGACCGCTGACCGGCCGGCCCGACCCGGCCGTGGGGGCACCGGTCCGCGCCGACGGACGGCGCGAACGTCCGGTGCCCCCGGCTTCCATTGACGAGCCGGACATCGCCCACCGGCGGGCGATGTCCGGCTCGCTGTTTCATGGCCGTCGGTGGGGCACGTCGGCGGCTCGCCTTTCCACCGGCCGTACCGGCGCCCAGGGTCCCAACACCGCACGCCTGACGGCGAGATGCTGCTGGACCATCTCCTCGGTTGTCGGCTCACTCACGCTTCGCGGCCGATTTCGAGGCATCCGGCAAGGTGCGGGCCGCTCTGCACGGCGAGTGTGACTCACGTCACTGCATGGAGTCGCCGGAAGTGGATGGAGGCGTTCGCCAGGGCTGGCATGCTCATGCATAGCTACTGGACGGTAACCGTCGGTCATCTGGTGCCGCCGTGTCATGCGCGCGGCCCTGCCGTCATGCCGCCCCCGTGTAAGCGCACCCCCCACCACACCGATCCCGAGGATCACGCGTGCACAAGCTCAGACGACATGCCCTGCTCTCGGCCCTCTCGGCGATCACCGTCGCCACCCTCGTGGCCACCGGCTGCTCCAACGGCTCGTCATCCACCGCCGACAAGGCGCGTGCGGCGGCGGTCGAGACCCCCGAGGCCGCGGCGGCGGGGGAGCAACTCGCCGTCGTCTCCGCCCCGACCGACGGGGCCACCCCCACGGCCGTGGCCGACGGGAACGCCGTCGACCAGGGCAAGGCGAAGAAGTCCACGCTCAAGGTCGCGTCGTACGACAGGAAGACCGGCCGCGCGGTCATCGCGGCGCCGCCCGCGCGGGGCACGGAGCCGACGGCGGACCCGTCGCCGTCGAAGTCGGCCGCCACGGGGCGGGGGGCGGAATCGGACGCCGAGTCGGGTGCCGAGTCGGGCGCGGCGGCGGACCAAGGCGCGGGTGCGGAGCGGGACGCGGGGTCTGCCGGTGAGGGCTCCGGGTCCGAGCGGGGCTCCGCGTCGGGTTCGGCCCCTGCGTCCGTCCCGGCGGCGGGCTCGCGCCCCGTCGCCGTCGGCGATGTCATCGCCAGCGCCCCCGCCCCCGGCGCCCCCGACGGCCTGCTCGCCAAGGTGACGGACGTCGTCGGCACGACGGAGGACGGCAGCGGTACGACCGTCCAGACCGAGCCGGCCGAACTCAACTCCGTCCTGGGCGAGAGCAAGGCGGACGGCACGGTCCCCGTCGACCCCTCCACCATGGACATCGACCCGCTCGTCGAGGGCGTGAAGGTCTCCTGGGCGAAGACCGGTGACCTCACCTTCGGCCCGCAGGGCGCGAAACTCCCGCTCGGCAGCCTCCGTATCGACGTGGGCGCCGCCGTGGAGACAGCGGCCGGTGCCCCCGCCTCGGCCGCCGCGTCCGTCCACGGCTTCGTCCAGCTCGCCCCCGAGGTCGCCTTCTCGTACGACGGCTCCGGAGCCGGTACGGGGGCCGCGCCCGGCGGAGCGTTCCTGGGGCTGACCGGCGACTGGGCGTCGAAGTGGTCGCTCAAGGGCCGCGCGGCCGGGACGACCGACGGCAAGCCGGTCCGCGTCCCGTTCGCCGAACTCCACGCCGACCCCGTCATCCAGGTCGGCCCGGTCCCGATCGTCGTCAACCTGGACCTCGTCTGCTACTTCCAGGTGAACGCCGACGGCCGCGTCACCGTCGACGTCGAGCAGGACGTGAAGGGCGACTTCCGCGTCGGCGGCAACTTCACCTGGGCCAAGGGCTGGACAGGCGTGAGCGAGTCCGACATGACCGGCGAGCCGCTGAAGGCGACCGTCACCGCCACCGGCAAGGTCAAGGCCGCGCTGGGCGCCGAGGCCACGATCGGCCTCTACGGCACGGTGGGCGTGACCGCCGACCTCGCCCCGTACCTGCGCGCCGAGGCCGACGCCACGGCCGAGGGCTCCGCGAACGGCACCGGCTCGGCGAAGGGTTCCTGGGCGCTCTACGGAGGTGTGGACCTCACCGGCACGCTGAACATCCAGCTCTCCATATTCGGCACCCCGATCTTCCAGAAGAAGATCCCGCTGGGCGCCCTCCAGAAGGAGTGGCTGCTGACGAAGGGCGAGGCGGCGACGACGTAACGCTTCGCTTCCCCGAGCGAGAAGGGCGCTCTCGTGAGAAGGGGGCTCTTGGCCGAGGCGACGCCGCCCCTGTGCGCCGACCGGATGGTGGGGGACATCCGAGACGGCGCCGGCCAAGAGCCCCCGCGCGCTGCCGACTTGGGGCGGGCGGTAGAGGGACCCGCACCGTTGGTGTCGGGTGGACCTGACGGACTGGTAGGGGCCGTTTCCTCGCAGGGAGCCCGGGCGGGATGCCGACTGGTCACGTACGCCGCGGCTCGGCGGGACGAAGGTTGGTGGGCCGAAGGTGGTCGGGACGAAGGTCGGCGACGAGGCGGAACCGTTCCAGGACGGCCGGTGTCGTGTCGTCCACGGTGAAGCCGGGATCCCCCAACGCGGTACGCATCTCCTCGCTGTGCCAGAACCGCTCGTGCCCCTCCCGCCACTCGGCCACGCTGGTGTGCCCCTCCCCTTCGTCCACGACATGGGCGAGGTCCACGTCCGCCAGCGGGACGACACGCACCCCGGTCACCTCGATGACGGCGACGGGCCGCTCGTCGGAGTCCACGACCACGGACCGGTCCCCGACGGCCGGCAGAGCCTCCCCCTCGTGCTCGTAGTCGACGACGAGCCCGGTGGTGGAGGTCTTGGCCCCGTCGAGGATGGCGGCGACGAGCCGATCCCGCAACGGACCGGGAAAGGCGAACTCGGCGGTGGGCAACGAACCGACGTCCGCGAGCGCCCCATAATCCGGACGACCAACCGACCCCCCTCCAACGACCGACTCCCCTTCCTCCGCCGACCCCACTGCAGTCACCGAACCCGGCCCGCTCATCGCGAGGCGCTCGGACGCACTACGAAGGACGCAGAACTCATTGCCTTCGGGATCGGCGAGGACGGCCCAGCCGGCCCCGTCGGGTTGCCGTCGATCGGCGACGAACGTGGCGCCGAGCCCCAACAGCCGCTCGTCTTGGGCTCCGGCACCTGGTTGAAGTAGAGGACCGGCCCGTCGGACAGCATCACCTGAGTCTCGTGGTCTCCCGGCCGTGCGTCGGGATGCACGGGGCAACCGGTCACCGCGCTCCAGAACCGAGCCAACTCGTAGGCGTCCGCACAGTCGATCGCCACGTTCTCCAGTACCGAGGTCATGCGGGTGAGCCTGGCGGAGCGGAGACGTGCCCCGCCACCGAATTCAGATGGGCCGTACCGCAGTCGACCGGATGGGTACGGCGCCCCCGCCAACTGAGTAGGAGCACTCAGGCCCGCGGACGGGAACCGCACCGACGATGGGGATCACCCTTCACATCACTCATCTCACTCATCGAAGTGCAAGTCCAGGAGACCCGCATGCTCAGCCGCCTCGCCGACGTCCTGGTACCGACCGTTGGACGCCTCACGGTGACCGCCGACGCGGACGCCGTGCTGGCACCGGGCAGCATCATCGTCGCGAACCACACGTCGCTCGCGGACCCGGCCATAGTCCTGGCCGCGCTGCACCGCCTGGACGTCCACCCGGTGGTGATGGCGGCGGCGGGCCTGTGGCGCATCCCGCTGCTGGGCCGCGCCCTCAGCCGCGAGGGCCACATACCGGTCCACCGCAACGACCCCCGCGCCGCCCGGGCCCTGGACCTGGCGGCAGCCGCGCTGCGGGAAGGCCGCCTGATCCTCATCTACGCCGAGGGCGGCATCCCCACCCGCAAGGACGCGTCCGAAGCGCCCCCGGCCCCGTTCCGCACGGGCCTCTCCCGCCTGGCCCAACGCACCGGCGCCCCGGTCATCCCGGTAGGCCAGGCAGGAGCCCGCCGCGTCACGTCAGGCAACCCGGCGAAGCAACTGGCGGGCCTGGCCACGGCCCCACTCCGCCGCCCGGACCTCCACGTCCACGTGGGCGCTCCGCTGAGGCTGACCGGCGAACACGCCGCGAGCACGAAGCAGGCGCACGGCGCGGTGACGGCGGCTTGGCGGACGGCGGCGGGGCGGTTGGGGGAGGCGGCGGCGCTGGTGGCGTAGTGCGTTTCGGGGTGTTATCCGTGGTGGAGCTGGCGCGGGAATGAGGTTCGCGTTCAACTTCTGACCGATAGGGATGCCCGGCCGCGCCCGCCCGGCGGAGCACGTTCGCCATCGACCCGAAGCGCCCAGGAAAAACTTTCCCGGATTCCTGTCACATCTCCGTACGCCCATCCGTCAGGGCTGTGAGGACGCCAATCAGGCGGATCCATGCCGGTGCAAGCCGATGCGAAGCCCGATGCGAAGGAGAGCAGTCATGACGAACACCTCCATCTCCCGGATGCCCAACCCGGCCGAGTTCGTACCCGAGTTGAACGACATCAGCGCCGCCCTCTTTCGAGCCACGGGCAACCGCTCGGTGCCGCGCACGACGATGAGCCTCGTCCACCTGCGCGCCGGGCAGATCGTCGGCAACACCTACCTGACCATCCTGAACACCGGTTTCCTGCGCAAGGCCGGAGTGTCCGAGGAGCGCATCACCGCCGTCTCCTCCTGGCAGGACGCCCCGTACTTCACCGACGCCGAGCGCGCCGCCCTCGCCCTTGTGGAGGCCACCCTCCAGCCGGCCCCGCACGGCACGGAGCGCGTCTCCGACGAGCTGTACGCCGAGGTGGCGAAGCACTACGACGAGAAGGCGCTGGCCACCCTCACCATCGCGATCGGCCAGATCAACTTCTTCATCGCCCTGGCCGTCATCGGCAAGCCGCAGCCGGTCACGTCCCTCGCGGACGAGCAGTGGGACTGACCGGGGCGCCCCTCGCCCCGGCGGCCCCACCAGGCACAGTGTTCAGTGGAAACGTGATCACGCTGGCAGGGGATGATCGGGAGGGTTTCAAAGCTCGCGATCAAGAGACGGAGCCCCCGGCGCTGGAAGCGATTTGTCAATCGATCGCAAGGTGGTCAAAGAGCCCCGCCGGGGGACATTCTCGGTGGGGCTCCTGCACTGCTTGATACGTGCCGACGGGAAGATCGCGAATGAGGCGATTTCCGTCGCGGCGTCCGGGAGCATGCCCTTGACCTGCGGAAACTGTCGTCCGGGCGTCGGCCACTTCTCCGGCAGGTGGACCCACTGCACTCCGGAGGCCGCCCTGCCGCTCGCCCACGTGCTCGTCGTGGGCGCTTCGACTCCGGTCGGACCGCAATTGCTTCGCCCCGGGGCACGCCAGATTCGTATCCTGAAGCGCGTCCGCAGAGAGCAGACCGGTCCGCATCGGAGGCGTCCCCCGTTGACCACGGATCTCAGTTCCGTCACCGGCGTCCGTCAGAGCCTCGCAGTCATCCTGCCCGTGCGTCTCACCGTCCCTCCCACGTGGCCGACCGGACCGATCCCCTTCGGCCTGGGCAGCCGTCGTACCGATGTCTCCACACGGCAGACGTACTTCAACGCGGCTGCCGCCCGCGCCCTGTACGGCACCACCGAACGGCCGTGCCGCTGGCACCGGTTCATGGACATACGGCACGAGGCGCTGTGGCTGCGAGGGATCGAGCTACTGCTTACCGCCACCGCGCGACACCCGCACCAGGCACTCGCCGTGCTGCACTTCGACATCGAGGGGCCCGCGCTCCTGGAGACGCTGCGCGCCATCACCAACCGTCGGCCCGCAGATCCGAACCCTCTCGAAGGCCCGCTGTCCCCGGCATTGCTCCTCGACGGCGTCGCGGAGACGCGCGTTGTCACGGCCCCGTTCGCCCTTGCCCACCCCTACACGGTCGCCTTCCTCACCCCCGACGCGCACCACACGCCCGCGCTTCGCAGTGCCGACCGGCTCCCCGAGACCGCCGACCGGTGGCTGTGGTCCCTCGCATCCCGCTCCACAGAGACCGATTTCCCCGTACCGCTGGAGGCATGGCCGGACCGGACCGCTCAGACGCTTCGACTCTCCGCCGACTGGAGCGCCCTGGTACTGCGCCACGGGGCCGCCTTCCTCGGCCATCGCGCCGATTCGGGGGACGGCGACTTCTACGCCTTCGCAGAACTGCACTGCCGTACCGTGTACCTCGACGCCCTGCTGCTCGGCACCATCCAGCGTGACCACATCGACGAGCTGACGGACAGTCTGTCCGGCATCTTCGACGGCCCGAAACTCGCTCGCCGGGTCTCCGCTCTGGAACGGCACATTGCGGGCTTCCGCAGTACGTACTGGCGTCAGCACCTCACGGCTCACGGCCCGGCCAACGACCTGTTGCTGTCGTTTCAGGCGCAGTACCGTCTGCCGGCCCGATTCGGCGAGATCCTCGCCGAGGCGGCCGAGTACGCCCGTCTGGTGCAGACGCAGGAGAGCCAGCAGATCGCGGGAGCTCTGGGCGTTCTGACCATCCTGGGTCTTCCCTTGGGCACTGCGCTGAGCATTCTCCAAGTACTCGACATGAAGGGCTTCACCGCCCTTGTCGTGGCGCTCGTCGCCGCCCTGGCGACCACTGCCCTGGCCCTTACCACCCGCTACGGCCGCTTGGTCGTGTCCTCGCTGCGGGGCAGAAGCCCCGGCGACGTCCGCTGACGGTACGACGGACGGTATGGCCGGTCCGACAGGCGCCTTCACCTAAAACGACTCGTCTCGCTGACTCGACCCTGATCGTGGTGAAGGCGGTGCTGTTGGGCTGCGGGTTTGAGAAGGCGGTGGCCCAGCGCAACCATCGAGTGCTGCCGGTCCAACTCCCGTGGTCGGACAACCTTGTACGGGACGTGTCCACTCGCCTGCTCGACGTCGCGGTGTACAACGAGCAGCGGTCGCTCCGTCTGCTCGAATCGGACCAGGAGATCAGCGACCGGGTGGTGACAGTGGGGCGGGTCGGCTACTCGATGGGTGGCCGCAACTTCTATCTCCTCGCAGCCCGCGACGGGCGCTGGGGCGGAGTGACGGCCGAGGAGTTTCTGGAGAGTCCCGCCGGTGCTCAGATCGCGGTGCCCAAGCGCAGCGACATGTTCGACAACCTGCTGTCGGCGCTGTCGACGGACGAGGCGGGCCTGGCCGACATGGGGGTGAGCATTCTCGACGTTCCTCATCACCTCGGCCTGCACTGGGTGAGAGCCCACGGACGTGCCGCCGACGGCATCCTCGATCGGGCCCGGAGCCGCTTCGAGGCGGAGGCGTCCACGTAGGATGCTCCGCCTTCGGCGGTGATGCTGCTGAGCGGGCTGACCGTTTGGGCGGGGCTTGTAGGTGATCACCTGTGGGCAGTGGGGCCGCTATCAGCTGGTGATCGCCGAATACGTCCAGACATCGGCCGGAAGCCTGTGCCTCAGGCGCCAGGTGATCGCCATCGGCTTGCTGCCGGTGTGCTCCACGTACGTCGCGGGACCGAGGAGCATCCAGGGGTGCGCCTTGCCGATGTCGGTGTCCTTGTATCGACGCATGAACAGCAGGACGTGACTACCTTCCTGCGCATGTCGCTGATACCGCAGGCCTGTGGGGGAGTTCTCGGCGGTGGCGTTCTGGGATTCCCAGTGGAAGAGCGTGGGACTCAAGGCATAGTCCTTGTAGCGGACCGTGGGAGAGAAGTCCTTTTCGTTCTTCTCCATGGTGATCAGCAAGGCGTCGGTCTTGATGTCCTCCACCCACTGCACGCCTTGCGCGAAGGATCTGGGCATCTGGCCGCCGAAGCGAGCCACCCCAAGCGCAGCCAGTATCTCGGAACGGTTGTAGGCGCTGTGTACCTTCAGCGGGATGTCGCTGTGCGGGCCTGAGAGGGGAATCGGGAAATGGTCGTACTGTTCCATGACGTACGACAGCACTTGGCGTAGTTCGTCGCGGAACACCGGCTGGGAACGCAGGGATTCAAGCCCCTGCTGGAAACTGGTGAAGCCGCCTGCGTTGTCCCAGAGATTGAAGAACAGCATGCGGGCATACGCCTGATCAGTCGGCGGCAGCTTCTCGTACGTGGGGGCGTCATCGGCAAGGAGGCGAAGGTAGGCCTGCGCGCGGTCGTGGTCGTCTACGTGTAGGAAGGCGTGGACGCGTTTGAGGAGTGCCGCTTCCCCAGATGGCGCCGGTTCAGTGATCTCGCCGGTCTTCCGGAGAACGGTGGTCCAGGAGTTGTCACTCTTGTAGAGCTCCTTGATTTCTCGGCGACTCTCACGGAGATAGTCGGCGAGGCGCGGAGTGCGATAGTCCTTGACCTCCTTCACCAACGTCTTGACGGTTGCGCCGATCTGGGTGCGGATGTTGTCGAGCACCAGATCCTTGGACTTACCTTCCAAAATGATTTGGCAGCCCGAGGGAAGCTGTGGGAAGTCGTGCTCGATGTGGTCGACGAGCCGGTTCCGGGACAGGTTCGTCAGGGCTCGGAACTGCTCTTCGAAGCGGAACTCCGCCCGGTGCTGGCCGATGAAGTCGAGGACGGTGAGGACGGGTTTCGTCTCAGTGCGCCGCAGGCCTCGCCCCAACTGCTGGAGGAAGACCGTCGCGCTGCTGGTGGGGCGGAGGAGCAGCAAGGTGTCGACATCGGGGATGTCGAGGCCCTCGTTGAACAAGTCGACCGAGAAGATCACCTGAAGCTTGCCGTCCCGTAGGTCGGCCAGAGCCTGCGCCCGATCGACGGTGCTTGAATCGCTGTCGAGCGCTACGGCTTGGAAGCCGGCCTGCCGGAAGAAGTCCGCCATGAAGTGCGCATGCAGCTTGGTCACACAGAAGCCGAGAGCCCGCATGGCTCCCGGATTGGACACCTTGTCGCGGATCTGCTTGATGACGATGCGGGCGCAGGCATGATTACCTGTATAGATGTTTTCGAGGTCGCGATCGGCGTATGAGCCCTTCTGCCAGCTGATGTTGGTCAGGTCGGTCCCATCGGGGATCCCGAAGTAGTGGAAGGGGCACAGGAGATCATTCTCCAGGGCCTCCCATAGCCGCATCTCGGCTGCGATACGGCCGTCGAAGAACTCGTCTTGGACGTTGAGCCCGTCCATCCGCTCAGGCGTCGCGGTGAGGCCCAGGAGCTGCTTCGGCTTGAAGTGCTCAATGACTCGGCGGTAGGTGCTTGCCGTAGCGTGATGGAACTCGTCGATCACAATGACGTCGAAGTGATCGGCGGCGAGTTGCTCAAGCCGTTGGAGATTGAGGGATTGGACGCTGGCGAAGACGTGATTCCACTCGCGCGGGTCCTGGCCGCTGTAGAGGAGCTCGCCGAATGAGGCGTCGTCGAGCACCTCGCGGTACGTACGCAAGGACTGCTTGAGGATCTCCTTGCGGTGGGCTACGAACAGCAACCTGGGATTCCCGTTTCCCAGAGTCTTTCTCAGGTTTCGGTAGTCCAGGGCCGCCATGACTGTCTTGCCGGTCCCGGTTGCTGCAACCAGGAGATTGTGGTGCCGACCGCGGATTTCCCGCTCGACACGGAGGCGTTCGAGCATGTCCTGCTGATGCGGGAAGGGGCGGACCTCAAGCCCTGACAGGCTGATCTTGAGATCGGTCGTGGCTCCTGACCCGCTGGCCTGAGACAGTGCCCGGTCGAGGCGCTCACCGTCAGCGTCCGGGTCATACAGTTCGAAGGCGCTGTCGTTCCAGTACGCGTCGAAGGTCGCCTCGAACTTGTTGAGCACTGCGGGAGTGGCAACCGATGACAGGCGTACGTTCCACTCCAGCCCGTCGAGTAGGGCCGCCTTCGAGAGGTTGGAGCTACCGACGTACGCCGTGTCGAAACCGCTGTTGCGTCGGAACAGCCATGCCTTCGCGTGCAACCGCGTGGAACGAATCTCGTAGTTGACCTTCACCTCCGCGCCGAAGTCACGGACGAGACGGTCGAGTGCGTGGCGGTCGGTGGCGCCGATATAGGTGGTCGTGATGACACGGATCGGGACGCCACGTTCCTTTGCCGCGCGGAGCGAATCTTCGAGTACGCGCAGGCCGTACCACTTCACGAAGGCGCACAGCAGATCGATCCGGTCTGCTGTGGCCAGTTCGGCGCGCAACTCACTGCCGAGGCTGGGGTCCTCAGGGGAGTTGGTGATGAGTGCGGTCTCGGAGAGTGGGGTGAGGGGGCGGATCGCGTAGACGCCGGGAGCCTCTTGCTCGGCCAGGGCCAAGAGCTGGCGAGGGCCGTCGGCGATGAGCTCGACAGCGTCACCGGCGTCTTGCTCAGGTGCGTCGGATGCGAGCGCCCCGATGATTTGGTTGGCCAGTGCGACCCGCTTGCCGTGTGGTAGCTGGCTGAGCTTGCGCCCTATGGCCTGGCCGATGTGCCGGGCAAGCACATGCGGGGACGATTCTTCACTGACGTCAGCGTCGATGGCCTTCCAACCGGCGGACCCCAACTGCTCCATCTGCGCCTGCATGCGCCGCGTGACGAGCTCCTCGTACACACCCGCGACGGGCTGTGACAGATCCCCCGGCTGAGCCACGCTGACTCCCTCGATCGCTCGTTCAGCAACGGCACTGTTGTAACAGCTGCCACGGACAATCGGTGGAGAAGCGGCGTTAGCCGATCGCTGATCCGCCAGCGGGCCACCCTTGACGCGGGCCGCTCCGGCGCGGAGGAGAAGCGAGCGGGCGGCTCGGGAGGTTGGGTGGCCCGGTCGGGGCTCAGGGGGAAGTCGGCGGGGTGGCGTGTCAGGGTGCCCGTCGGGTCAGTTCGGGGCGCCGTGGCACGACTCGTACGCCTGCCCCGACCCGCACCAGCACGCGCTCCCCCTCTGCGGCGGCCACTCCACCGCCAAGCCCCGCGCCGCCAGGGTCGTCGCGTACTGGGGGAGGAGGGTCGGGTCGTCCGGGGTCGTGCCCTCTGAGGCTGCGAAGGCCTCGTAGGAGGGGACCGTGCCGGTCACGATGCCCAGGTTCGGGGTGCCCGACGAGGCCAGTTCCCGCAGGGAGGACTCTATGGTCGCCAGGTGGTCCTCGTGCGACGGGTACTCCGCCAGGAGGCCCGGGTACGCCGTCACCAGTTCCGCGAGTTCCGTGGTCGGCCAGTGCAGCACCGCCACCGGGAACGGGCGGGACAGGGCCTCCCGGTACGTGCCCAACTCCGCGCGCAGGCGGGAGATCTCCGCCTGGAGTTCCGCCGGGTTGTCCGAGCCGAGGGACCAGACCCGTTTCGGGTCGTGCAGCTCGTCCAGGGAGACCGACGATGAGTGGAGGGTGTCCGCCAGGGCGTCCCAGTCGTCGTGCGGGGCGCCCAGCATGCGGCGCACCCGGTGGCGGCCGAACAGGAGGGGGCGGGTCGCGTACGGGGGCTCCGCCACGTCCGTCAGCAGGAGGAGCGCGGCCGCCGTGAACGTGTCCTGGGCCGCCTCCAGCTCGTCGTGGGCCTCCAGCGCCTCCGCCACGATCACCCAGGGCGCCGGGTCCCGGGGAGCGGCCGCCCGGATGCCGTCGATGATCGCCCTCGCCTCGGCCTCGTGGCCGTACTCCCAGAGGTTCGACGCCTTCAGGGCCCGTACGAGGTGGGGGTTCTCCAGGGGGGTGGTGGAGGCGAGCAGGCGGTCGTAGAGGGCGGTCGCCGTGGGGCGGTCGCCGGCGAGTTCGCGGTGGGCGGCGGCCTGGATGAGGAGGTGTTCCGCGTCCTCCGGGTAGAGGTCCGCGGTCCGCTCCAGGCGGGCCGCCTCGGCGGGGTGGTCGACGTTCTCGGCAGGCGTGTCGGGGCGCATGGACGACACCGTACTGCCCGGGGAAGGCCCACGGGGGCGTGGTGCGCGGGCTTCCGGCCGGTTGTGGGTGGGTGCGGGCCAGGGCGCGACGGGCACCGGCCGCGCTCCGGCCCGCACCCACCCCGCGCTCCGGGCCGCACCACCCCGCTCCTCTAGATCGTCACCCCGTCGATCTGCAGCGTCTGGACCGCGCCCGCCGCGAACGGGACCGCCACCGACTTGCCGTTCAGGCGGGTGTCGGAGTAGGCGCGGTAGCGGTCCGTGCCGCCCGAGGTGTGGGTGTTCCAGCGGGGGACCAGGCCGTTCGTGCCGCCCGTCACCGTCGTGAAGCGGGAGAGGTCGAACGTCAGGGTCTGGGCGGACGAGGCGGTGTTGATCGCGACGATCACCAGGCGGCGGGCCGTCGCGTCGTACGCCGCCGCCGTGTAGCTGGAGCCCGCGTCCAGGATCGTCATCCCCGGGCGGATGTGACGGCTGAACTGCGCCATCACGTAGTACTTCGTCTCGATCGCGCCCGGCTGGAGCGTGTTCGCGTCGTACTTGATCATGCCCCAGCCCGCCGTCGGGTCCATCACCTGCCAGTAGACCCAGGCCGTCGGGTGCAGCCAGCGGAAGTCGTAACAGAGGTTGCGGGCGAGGGTCCAGCCCGTGCCGTCGCTGTCGCCCGTCTCCGAGTTCCAGAGCTTTTTGCCCGCGGTCGTCACGACGTCCGTGTAGAGGAGGTCGCGGCGGCCGTTCGCGCCCTGGTAGCCGTGCACGTTCACCTGGCTGACCAGGCCCTTCGTCGTGGCGTTGAAGGAGTTCCAGGTCGAGCGGGCCGTGTCGTAGTTCGTCTCGTCGGACGCGGAGATACGGACCGACTGCAGGCCCCGCTTGTCCAGCTCGCTGCGCATGTGGGGGAGTACGGCGGCCTGGACGGCCGGGTCCATGTGGCAGCCCTCCTGGGTGCCGGTGGCCGTCCACCAGGTCGACGCCGGCTCGTTGAAGGGGTCGACGGTCGCGAAGTTCACGCCCCAGTTGTTCTTCGCGCGCAGGGCCACCGCCGCCAGGTGGGAGGCGTGCTGGCGGTAGTTCCAGGTCTGGAGGTTGTTGCCGCCGCCCGAGGCGCCCGACGGGTTGTGGTTGTTGCACATCCACCACATGGGCGAGTTCGCGAAGAGTTCGGTGGTCGCGCCGCGGGCGACCGCCTTGGTGAGCGCGGCCCGCTGGTTGGCGTCCGCCGTCCAGTCCCACGCCGAGGACGCCGGGTCCTCGTTGTTCCAGTCCTGCCAGTAGCCCTCGATCTGCTTGAACGCGGGGATGTTCGGCGACACGACCATCGACTCGCCGTTCACCGAGTTCGTGCTGCACGCGCCCAGGTTGTAGCGGGCGATGTTCATGCCGAGGCCCGGCAGCGCCGTGCCGTTGTACGTCGTCGTCCTCGTCGTGAACCACAGGTCGGCGAAGTCGTCCCGCGCGCCGAACACGTTCGCCCACCAGGCGAGCGAGGTGCCCCAGCCCTCCCAGGTGCCGTACTTCGTCGCCGGGTTGATCGCGATGGTCGCGTCCGCGTGGGCGGTGCCGGTGGCGAGGGCGGTGCCCGCGACCGCGCCGCCGGCCGCGGCCAGCAGGGCTCTGCGGCCGAGCACCGGGGAGGCGGAGGCGCGTGGTTCGGGGCGGTGGGCGTTCCTGGGGTTCTGCGGTGGGGGTGTGGAAGCGGTCATGTCAACTCCGGGTTGGGTGCGGGGTGGGGAGACCCCGGGGGAGGTGGAGAGACGCAGGTGGGCCATCGGAAGAGTCAGGGGTGAACCATGAGGTTGTCGAGAGGTCCGACAGCGCTTTCTGTGATTTCTTCAACGGTTGTGAGAAGGGCAGATAGAAGGGCGCGGGAAAGGCTTGCCGTCCGTGATCATCCGGTTGCGGGGGGAGAGAGTCCGCCTGGCTGGAGGGGGAGGGCGCGGGTCGGTCCGGGTGGTGGCGGCCCGGCTCGGGCCGGTTCTGTTGCGCGCGGCGGCCCGTGGCCCGGTTCCGGCCCGCCCCGCGGCGGCGCCCCTGGTGACTTCGCGGGAGCCGTCCTATCGTTCCGGCCGTGAGGACACCCCGGGTCGTCCACCACCGCGGCCGGCGCCGACGGGCCGCGTACGCCCGCGCGCTCTGGACCGCCGCCGAAGTCGCCGTCACCCTCGGCCTGGTCCTCCTCCTCTTCGTCGTCCACCAGCTGTGGTGGACCAACCGGCAGGCCCAGGACGGCGCGCGGCGCCAGGTCGAGGCGTTGGAGCGGGAGTGGGCCGCCGGGCCCGCCGACGGGTCGGCGCCGCTCGCCGGCACCACGGCGCCGGGGCTCGACACGTCACCCGTACGCCCCTCCGCGCCCTCAACCTCCTCCGCCCCCACGGGCGGCCCGGACTACGCCAGGCCCCACCCCGCCCAGGTCTACGCCGTCCTCGCCATCCCCCGCCTCGGGCTGCGCGTCCCCGTCGCCGAGGGGATCGGGCGGGCCGACGTCCTCGACCGCGGGTACGTCGGCCACTACCCGCGGACCGCGCAGCCCGGGCGGCCCGGGAACGTCGCGCTCGCCGGGCATCGCAACACCCATGGCGAGCCCTTCCGGCACCTGGACCGTCTGGGCCGCGGCGACGAGATACGGATCGAGACCCGGGACGCCGTCCACACCTACGTCGTCGACCGGACGCTCCCCCGCACCACGCCCGGCGACGGCGGCGTCCTGCGCCCCGTGCCGCGCAGCGGGGTGCTGCCGGCGTACGGGTACGACAGGCCCGGGCACTACCTCACGCTCACCACCTGCACCCCGGCGTACACCTCCACGTACCGGCTCGTGGTCTGGGGAAAGCTCCGGTCCGTGCGACTCAGGTGAGAGCCGGAGCGGCCGCGGTCGCTGCCCCGCCCGGCCGTGCTGTGTTGCCGACCTCCGCACCCGGTGCGACGGTGTTCGAGGCGCCACGCGGAGGCACCGGTCCGTCACGGGACCGCTCTGCCCCAGGCGAGGGCGCCGCGCGTCGACGTGCGGCCCGGCCGCGCCCACACGACTCTGCGCCGTCTCGGCATGCCAGCGCTCCGTGAACCGACGCGCGTCCACGATCCCTCGGGGGCAGTGCACAGAAAGCGGGAAATCCAATGGCGAACGGCCCCATGGACAGACGTGGTCACGACGGGCAGCCCCAGCGCATGAACGGTTCCGGCGCCCCCCGGGGCGCGGAGTACACCGGCAGGTACGTCGTCCTGCTCGACCCGGGCAACCAGGAGAGCGGACTGAACGCGCTGCGTTCCTCCGCCGAGATCGCCTCCGTCGAACGCGTCCGCGGAGGCGACGTGGGCAACGTCTCCGAACTGCTGGAGCGCCCCGACGTCTCCGTCCACTTCGAGGAGCTCGCGGCCGCCGTCGTCGAGGTGCGGCCCGAGCAGCGCCACGCGCTGGTCACCGCGGCCGAGGCCGACCCGGCGGTCATCGCGGCGGAGCCGGAGCGCATGGTCTACGCCATGCCGATCACCGCCCCGACGCAGGCGCCGACGGAGTTCTTCCCGGCCTACCGCAGCGACGAGGAGGTCGTCGACCGCCACACGCGGGCCGAGATCGCCGCCGCGCAGGGCCCGGCCGTGGACGAGCAGACCTTCACCTGGGGCCTCCAGGCCATCCGGGCCAACCTGTCCCACCTGACCGGTCGCGGGGTGAAGGTCGCCGTCCTCGACACCGGTGTGGACACCGACCACCCGGACCTGGCCGGCTGCGTCGAGGAGACCATGTCGTTCGTGCTCGGCGAGTCGGTCGAGGACGGCAACGGCCACGGCACCCACTGCATCGGCACCGTCGCCGGCCCGGCCAAGCCCCAGCAGGGCCCCCGCTACGGCGTCGCCTGCGACGCCCGGATCCTCGCCGGCAAGGTGCTCAGCAACCGGGGCAGCGGCGCGGACGGACAGATCCTCGCGGGCATCGCCTGGGCCATCTCCCGCGGCGCCCGGGTGATCTCCATGTCGCTCGGCGCCCCGGTCCGGCCGGGCGAGCTGTTCCCGCAGACGTACGAGATCCTCGCCCGGCGCGCGCTGGAGCGCGGGACGGTGATCGTCGCCGCGGCCGGCAACGAGAGCAACCGGCCCCCGGTCATCGAACCCGTCGGCCGGCCCGCCAACTGCCCCTCCATCCTCGCCGTGGCCTCCCTCGACCGGGCGCTCACTCCGTCGTTCTTCTCCAACGGCGGCATCAACGGCCAGGGTGGCGAGATCAACATCGCCGCGCCCGGCAGGGACGTACGCTCGGCGGCGCCCGGTGGCGGCTACCAGAACCTGAGCGGTACGAGCATGGCCACGCCGCATGTCGCGGGCGTCCTCGCCCTGCTCAGTGAGGCGCACCCCCAGGTGTCCGCGGCCGACCTCGTGGCCCGCCTCAAGGCCGGCGCGTTCCCGCTGGCGCAGCCCGTCCGGGACGTCGGCCACGGTCTGCTGCAGGCCCCGTGAGCGAGTCCGCCGCCGCGCCGGTCGGGGTCGTCCTCGCGGTCGACCCCGACCGGTTCGCGGAGATCGTCGACGCCCTGCGGCGCGCCGGGCTGACCGTCACGGGCGAACAGCCCGTCGTCGGCACGCTCTCCGGAACCGTCCCGGAGAACCGGATCGCGTCCCTGCAGGCCGTCGACGGCGTCGAGGCCCTCGACCGCGAACGCACCGTCCAGCTGCCCCCGCCCGACTCCCCGGTCCAGTGAGCCTGCGGTGAGGCCGCGGCGCCGCCCGGCGGCGCCGGGGTGCGGTCCGGCGAGGCCCGGTGGCGCCGGGGTGCGGTCCGGCGAGGCCCGGTGGCGCCGGGGTGCGGTCCGGCGAGGCCCGGTGCGGCGGATTCCACGCCCCGGACCCGGCAGCGGTGTCCGGGGCGTCCTGTATAAACGGGAGGGAGTCCGTGTCGCGTCGAAAGGGGGAGGCAGCCGTGTTCCGAGCCTTCGCCTCGCTGCGTCCCCTCGCCGTCGTGCTCCTCGTGCTCTTCGAGCTGTCCGTGCTGGACGCCGGCACCCTCTCCGCCGCCGTGGCCTTCGCGGCCACCGCCGCGGCCGGGTCGGCCTTCGCCGCCTGCGCGGTCATCGCCTCGCGCTGCGCCCCCGTCGTCCCGCGTACGCGCGTACGGACGGCGATCAGGGACCGGGAGCGCCGTACGGCGTTCCTCGCCCAACGCGATCCCGACGCCCGCGGTCGTAGGCGACCCCGGGCGCCCGGACGTGCCCTCCTGACGGCCACCGCGTAGGGCACACCACCACCTCCTCGCACCACCCCCGTGCCCCTCACGCGGGCCGTCGCGCCGAGTTCCCCGTCATCGGACGCCCCGGTCACCGGGCTGTCCGGACCACTCCTGGCACGACGAGACCCCTGGAGGGCTCCCACCCATGTCCGTTTTCGCCGACCTTGTCGCGCGTCTCGCCGATCTGCTCGACCCGCTGTTCCACGCCTCCGCCACGGCCGCCGCGATCGTCCTGTTCACCGCGCTCGTACGGCTGCTCGTGCACCCTCTGTCCCGGGCGGCGGCACGCGGGCAGCGGGCCCGGGTCGCGTTGCAGCCGAAGATCGCGGAGCTGCGGAAGAAGCACGCGAAGAACCCGGAGAAGCTGCAGAAGGCGGTGCTGGAACTGCACGCCGCGGAGAAGGTGTCCCCGCTGTCCGGGTGCCTGCCCAGCCTCTGCCAGCTCCCCGCGTTCTTCCTGCTCTACCACCTGTTCTCCAACAAGGAGATCGGCGGCGAGGCCAACGAACTTCTCACCCATCGACTGTTCGCGGCACCGCTCGGCGACCGCTTCGCCGACGCGCTGGGCGCGGGCGGCCTCCTCGGGGCGCAGGGTCTCGTCTACGTGGGGCTGTTCCTGATCGTCACCGCGGTCGCGGTCTTCAACTTCCGCCGCACGAAGCGGATGATGGCGGCGGGGACGGCCGGGATGCCGACCGCCGGGGACGACCAGGTGCCCGGGCTGGCGACGAGCATGGGCGCCGTCAGCAAGATCATGCCGTTCATGTCGTTCTTCACCCTCCTCACCGTGGCGGTGGTCCCGCTGGCGGCCGCGCTGTACGTGGTGACCAGCACGACGTGGAGTGCGATCGAGCGGGCGGCGCTCTACCCCGTGACCCCTGTGACCCCGGCGGCCGCCCCGACGCCCGCCGCCTCGTAGCGGGGCCGTCCCCGGGAATCGGGCTACCGGTGAGTAGTGGTCCAGTCCGTGAACCGGGTCTTGCGGAGTGAATGGTGACCTTGGACGATCAACCAGTCCTCCGATGGCTGCACCCATCGGTCGGGCGGTCGGCGTTCGAGGGAGAGAGTGACCATGAAGCTGCTGCGAGTCGGTACGGCGGGCGCGGAGCGGCCCGCGCTGCTCGACGCCGAGGGTGTCCTGCGGGACCTCTCGGCGATCGTGCCGGACATCGACGGCGAGCTGCTCGCGGACGAGGCGGCACTCGGCCGGATCCGGCAGGCCGCCGAGGCGGGAGACCTGCCGGAGCTGGACGCGACCGGACTGCGGGTCGGGCCGCCGCTCGCCCGGATCGGCAAGATCGTCTGCATCGGGCTCAACTACCACGACCACGCCCGCGAGACGGGGGCCGAGCCGCCCGCCGAGCCGGTGATCTTCTTCAAGGCCGCGGACACCGTCGTCGGCCCGTACGACACGGTGCTCGTCCCACGCGGCTCGAACAAGACGGACTGGGAGGTCGAGCTCGCGGTCGTCATCGGCCGTACGGCGCGCTACGTCGAGTCCCGCGAGGACGCGCTCACGCATGTCGCCGGGTACGCCGTCTCCCACGACGTGTCCGAGCGGGAGTTCCAGCTGGAGCGCGGCGGGACCTGGGACAAGGGCAAGAACTGCGAGACGTTCAATCCGCTGGGGCCGTGGCTGGTCACGGCGGACGAGGTGCCCGATCCGCAGAAGCTGGGGCTCCGGCTGTGGGTCAACGGGGAGCTGAAGCAGGACGGCACGACCGCCGAGCAGATCTTCTCGGTGAGTGAGGTCGTGCGGTACGTCAGCCAGTTCATGACGCTCTACCCCGGGGACGTCATCAACACGGGGACGCCCGCGGGGGTGGCCCTGGGGGAACCCGATCCCAAGCCGTTCCTCAAGGCCGGGGATGTGGTGGAGCTGGAGATCGAGGGGCTCGGGCGGCAGAGGCAGGAGTTCGGGCAGGCGTAGGCGCGGGACGCCGGCCGCCGGGCGCCGGCCGCCGGGCGCCTGAGGGGCGGGGGGCTGTGGTTCGTCGGCGGCCGCGGGTTCGTCGTGGCCGGTCGCGCAGTTCCCCGCGCCCCTTCGGCTCAGCCGTCGCCGGACTGGCGCTTCAGGTGCTGTTCCAGTGCCTCCACCACCATCGCGTGGTCCTCCAGTTGGGGCAGGCCCGACACCGTCACCGTGCCGATGACGCCCGTGCCCTCGACCGCCAGGGGGAAAGAGCCGCCGTGGGCCGCGTAGTGGTCGGGGTCCAGGCGGGACGACTCCTCGAACGTCGTGCCCTTGGCGCGGAAGCGGGCGCCGACGAGGTAGGAGGAGGCGCCGTAGCGTTCCACCACGCGGCGTTTGCGGTCGATCCAGGCGTCGTTGTCCGGGGTGGAGCCGGGGAGCGCGGCGTGGAACAGCTGCTGCCGGCCGCGGCGGATGTCGATGGCGACGGGAGCCTCGCGCTCACGGGCCATCTCCACCAGCAGGGAGCCCAGCGCCCACGCGTCCTCGAAGCCGAAGCGGGGCAGGACCAGGCGGCGTTCCTGCGCCTCCAGTTCCTCGATGCCCGGCGTTCCGGTGCTCGGCGTTGCGGTGCTCGGCGTTCCGGTGCTCGGCGTTGCGGTGCTCGGCGTTGCGGTGCTCGGCGTTCCGGTGCTCGGCGTTCCGGTGCTCGGCGTCCCACTGATCGGCGTGTGTGTCATGCGAGCCTCACCGCCACTCCCTCGGCCGCCGACTTCCGCGCCGCCTCCAGGACGTCCAGCGCGGCGGCCGCCTCGTGCGCCGTGACCGGGTTCTCGCCGGTGCCGTGCAGGGCGGCGGCCACGGCCGCGTAGTACGCGGGGTAGTCGCCGGGGACCGTGGGGACGGGGCTGCCGCCGCCGGTGGCGGGGGACTCGCCGGCGCCGACACGGCCCCACAGGTCCTCGGGCTCCACACCCCAGGGGGCGCCCGGCGTGGGACGCGCGCCGTCGCGGAGGTCGGCCTCCTGCGGGTCCAGGCCGTACTTCACATAGCCGGCCTCGGAGCCCAGCACCCGGAAGCGGGGGCCGAGCTGGGGGGTGACGGCGGAGGCGTAGAAGTGGGAGCGGACGCCGCTCGCGTGGGTGACCGCGATGAACGTGTCGTCGTCCGCCTCGGCGCCGGGGCGGCGCAGATCGGACTCGGCGTAGACGAGGGTGGCGGGGCCGAAGAGGGTGAGGGCCTGGTCGACGACGTGGCTGCCCAGGTCGTAGAGGAGACCTCCGATCTCTGCGGGGTCGCCGGACTCGCGCCAGCCGCCCTTGAGCTGGGGCCGCCAGCGTTCGAAGCGGGACTCGAAGCGGCGGACCTCGCCCAGCTCGCCGTCGGCGAGGAGCTTGCGGAGGGTCAGGAAGTCGTTGTCCCAGCGGCGGTTCTGGAAAACCGACAGGAGCAGGCCGCGGGCGTCGGCCAGGGCGGCCAGTTCACGCGCCTCGGCCGCCGTGCCCGCGATCGGCTTGTCGACGACGACCGCGAGACCCGCCTCCAGCGCGGCGGTCGCCAGCGGGACGTGGGTCTTGTTGGGGGAGGCGACGACGACCAGGTCCAGTTCGTCCGCCCGGTCCCACAACTCGTCCGCGGTGGCCGCGAGTCGTACCTCCGGGAACTCGGCGCGGGCCTGTGCCTGCCGCTCCGGGTTCGAGGTGACGACCGTGTCGAGGGTGAGGCCCTGCGTCGCGGCGATCAGCGGGGCGTGGAAGACGGAGCCGGCGAGGCCGTAGCCGACCAGGGCCACGCGCAGGGGAGCGGCGGGGGCCGCACCGGGCGCGTCCGGTGCGGAGGGGGCCGAACCGGTGGAGTCCGTGCCGTTCGTGGTGCCAGTCATACGTCCACTTAAGCAACGCTGTTGCCAAAGTGCAAGCAGGGGGGACAATGGGTGTGTGAACGGCAATGGGAACGGCACCGGCAACCGGAACGGGCGCGCCGCGGGGGCGTCGGGAGTGAACCTCCTGGCGCTGCGCAGCCACAACGGCGCGCTGGTGCTGGACCTGTTGCGGACCGCGGGGGCGGCCGGGATAAGTCGCCTCGAACTGGCCGACCGGACGGGGCTCACCCCGCAGGCCGTCAGCAAGATCATCGCCCGGCTCCGCACCGACGGGCTCGTGACGGAGGCGGGCTACCGCGCCTCCACGGGCGGCAAGCCGCGCACCGTCCTGCGGCTCGTCCCCGACGCCGGGCACGCGGTCGGGCTCCATCTGGACCGCGACGCGCTGACCGCCGTGGTCTGCGACCTCACCGGCACCGTGGTCGGCGAGCGGCGCGCTCCGCTGCACCTGGGCGCCGGGGCGGAAGCCGTGGTCGAGAACGCGGCACGCGAGGTGGAGGGGCTGCTCGCCGAGGAGGACGCCCCCCTCCTCGGCGTCGGTGTCGCCCTGCCCGGCCCCCTGGACCATCTGCACGGCGTGCTCCACCGGGTCACCGGGTTCCCGGAGTGGGAGGGGTTCCCGCTGCGGGCCGCCCTCGCCCGGCGGCTGCGGACCCCCGTGGTCGTCGACAAGGACACCAACGCGGCGGCGCTGCGGCTGGCCGTGGCCCTCGGGACGCACGGCTCCTTCGCGTACATCCACCTCGGTACGGGCCTCGGCGCCGGGCTGGTGATCGGCGGGGCCGTCCACCGGGGCGCGCGGACCCGTGCCGGGGAGTTCGGGCACCAGGTCGTCCAGCTGGACGGGCCCCTGTGCAGCTGCGGCAACCGCGGGTGCATCGAGGTGCTGTGCCTCGCGGCCGTCGCGCGGGGGGACGTGGAAGAGGCCGCACGCGTCCTGGGGGCCGGGGCCGCGAACCTCGTCGGGCTGCTCGACATCGAGCTGGTGCTGCTCGGGGGCCGCACGGTCGAGGAGCGGCCCGACGTGTTCGTCCGGGGGGTGGGGGCCATGCTCGACGAGTGGGCCCGGCTCCAGGGGGAGGAGCCGTACGTGCCGGTACGGGTCGCCTCCGGCGGGTCGCTGGGCGTCGCGGAAGGGGCGGCCCAGCTGCTGTTGGCACCGCTGTTCGGTCGGGCCGACGGGTAGGTCCGCCGGGCGTCGCTCGGACCGCCCGCGCGGCGGAGCCGCATGTGTCACCGCCCCGCGCCCCCGAGCGGTCCGCTGGGCGGCGCCCTCCGGCGCCCCTCCCTCCGCTGATCGAGCGGACTTCCGGCGTCTCCCCGGCGGTCCCGGGCGTGGCTCCCCGCCCGTCCCGGCGGCGCTGGCATGGTCATGTGTTCATGCGACTGTGTACTTGTCTGACCTTGGTGTTCGCCGTCGGAGCCGGCCTCGGCGGTGGTCCGGGAGTGGCGGTCGCGGCGGTGGGCGAGGCCGTCGGCTGCGCGGAGGCCGACAGCGAGGAGTTCCCGATCCTGACCCGTATCGACGGGGGACCGGCCACCTATGTCGCCGGCGGTGGTTTCCGGACCTGGGCGGTGGAGCTGACCAACACCACCGACCGGACCTGCGCGGACGTCCACCCGGTGATCGTGCTGGTCGACGACGGGCGGACACTGAAGCGCTCGCAGCCGCAGCTGGAGTACTTCGAGGACGCGAAGGGCACCACCTCCCGGCCGGTCGTCTTCGAGGAGACCGACTCGGACGAACTGGTCGGCGTGCTCGACGAGGACGGCGACGGTTTCACCGTGCCCGCCGGCGGCACCCTCACCGTCAAGGTCCGTCTCTCCGTCACCTCCGACGCGGCCGTGCCCAACGACGTCGTGGCCAACGCGGCCGTCGTCCAGCGGCGCGGCGACGACAGCGAATGGGTGGGGGAGTCCAACGACTACCGCTTCCGGATCACCGACGAGGACGAGGACGAGGACGAGCGCAAGCACGAAAGGAAGAGCGAGGAGCGGGACCAGGACGCGGACGGGCGGCGCGACGGGGGCCCGTCACCGTCGGCGGGGAAGAGCGAGCGGCCCCCCGGCGACCGGGTGAGCGCGGAACCCGACCCGGCGCCGGACGCGGGACCGTACCCCGGGGAACTGGCCGCGAGCGGCGCCGGACACGTCCTGCTGCCGTACGCCGTCGGGGTGTTGGCACTCGCCGTCGGAGGGGTACTGGCGGCAGGGGTGCGCAGACGTCGGCGGTGAACGGGCGGGACGGTCTCAGCGGCCAGGATCGCCCTCCTCATTTCAGCCACGCCACCCTAGGGTTGGGAGCCGGTCCGCACGTACGGCAGGAGATCGCACATGGCAGAGCGCAAGCCCATCGAGTCGTGGCTCACCGACATGGACGGGGTGCTCATCCACGAGGGTGTGCCGATCCCCGGCGCCGACGCCTTCATCAAGAAGCTGCGGGAGTCCGGCCGGCCCTTCCTCGTGCTCACCAACAACTCGATCTACACCCCGCGCGATCTGCACGCCCGGCTCGCCCGCATGGGCCTGGACGTCCCCGTCGACCACATCTGGACCTCGGCCCTCGCCACGGCCCAGTTCCTGGACGACCAGCGGCCCGGCGGCACGGCGTACGTCATCGGCGAGGCCGGACTGACCACCGCCCTGCACGACATCGGGTACGTCCTCACCGACCACGACCCCGACTACGTGGTCCTCGGGGAGACCCGCACCTACTCCTTCGAGGCCATGACCAAGGCGGTACGGCTGATCAACGCCGGGGCCCGCTTCATCGCCACCAACCCGGACGAGACCGGCCCCTCCACCGAGGGCCCGCTGCCCGCGACCGGCGCCGTGGCCGCGCTGATCACCAAGGCGACCGGGCAGAAGCCGTACTTCGCCGGCAAGCCGAACCCGCTGATGATGCGCACCGGCCTCAACGCGATCGGCGCCCACTCCGAGACCAGCGCCATGATCGGCGACCGCATGGACACCGACGTCCTCGCCGGCATGGAGGCCGGGATGCAGACCTTCCTGGTGCTCACCGGTCTGACCACCCCCGACCAGGTGGAGAAGTTCCCCTACCGGCCCTCGAAGATCGTGGACTCCATCGCGGACCTCGTCGACCGCATCTGACCCACGCCTCCCTCCATGCCCCCACGCGGGCGGCGCCCCGGGAGGTAAACCCACGGGCACCCGTACGGAGCAGTCACGGGCCCTCCCCGGATGCGGCCCCGGTCCCGGCGGGGGAGTCTCAGGAGTCTGGAGGTTCACCATGGGCTTACTGCGACTCACTCTCTGTTCGGGGGCGGTGGCCGCTGCCGCGCTGACCGCGCCGGCACCCACGGTCCACGCGGCCGACGCGGGGAACGTCTCGGTGGTGCCCGCCGCGCCGGCGCCCGGCACCGACATCCAGGTGCGGGCCAAGGGCTGCGGGGGCAAGTCGGGCACCGCCGCCTCGGCGGCGTTCGTCGCGGACGCGCAGTTGACCGTGGTCGGCGGCAAACGGGCCGGCACCCTGTCCGGCGAGACCCGTATCCGCTCCTCGCTGAAACCCGGCACCTACGGCGTACGGGTCTCCTGCGACGGCACGGAGGACAAGGTCAAGGGCATGATCGAGGTGGGCGACGGCAAGCAGCCCCCCGCCCGGCCCTCGGCCTCGACCCGGCCCCCAGCCTCCGCCCGGCCCACCGGGCGGCCCTCGGTGCCCGCCTCCCCGGTCGCCCCCGTCCGTGCGGGCGGCGGCGGAGCGGCCGCGCTGCTCGCGGCGCACCCCTCCGCGGACGCCGCCGCCTCGGCGGACGGCGTCAACTCCATGGACGCCCGCAACACCGGGCCCGGCGCCCGGCACGCGGTGATCGGCCTGGTCCTCGCCGGTGTCGCGGCCGCGGTCGTCGTGGTGCGCGGCGCCCGCCGGCGCCGGGGCGCGAAGTAAGGGGTCGCCGTGTCCGGTCAGGACTACTCCGACATCGGCGAGAGCGGCGGCGGTACGAGCGCCGGCCGGTTCACCACCGGTGTCGCCTGGGCCGTACTGCTGCTCGGCCTGTGGCTCTGGGGCCGCGAGGTCACCGACGTACGGCATGGCATAGCGGCACCGACCACCGGTGACGTGGCCGCCGTCGGCAGGCCGGCGCAGGCCGAACTACCGCCCGCCGTCGAACCGTTGAAGGGGGCGCGCCCCCAACGCCTCGACATCCCCGCCATGGGGGTGCAGGCCCCGGTCGTGGCACGCGGCCTCGACGCCGACGGGGCGATCGACCCGCCCTCCTTGGACCAGCCGGGCGTCGTCGGCTGGTACGCCGCCGGAACCCGGCCCGGCGCCACCGGGACCGCCCTGTTCGTCGGACACGTCGACACCGAGACCCGCCCCGCCGTCTTCTATAAGCTCAGCGCCCTCCGGCTCGGCGAGCTGATCCGCGTGGCCCGCGACGACGGCACCGTCGCCGAGTTCACCGTGGACGACGTACGGGTCCTCCGCCGCGACGACTTCGACGCCGGACAGGCCTACGGCGTACGGCAGTCGGGCCGCGCCGAACTCCGCCTGGTCACCTGCGGAGGCACCTTCGACAAGAAGAGCCGCACCTACACGGCGAACGTCGTCGTCTCCGCCTATCTCAGCGGCACCCGCCCCTGAACCCATGACACACGATGCGGAACATGGTCGTTCGGGCAACCCGCGCCCCCGTGCGCAGGCGGTTTCCGTCCGAGGTGGTCAGGAGACAGCAGGTCTCGGTCAGGCGGCGGCATCCTCGTGGGCGAGGCGGGAAATATGCCAGGATTGGCCCTTACGACACGGTGCACCCAAGGGGGAGTTGGATGTACGCCAGTAGGGGGGCCGGAGTCCGGGCGTCCGTGGCGGTGGCGGGGGCCACGCTGCTGCTCGCAGGCTGTTTCGGGGGAGACGGCGAGGGCGAGGACGACAAGACCACGGGCTCCGGGATCACCCAGCAGCCGAGCGGGACGGACCCGTTCTGGGTCAACCCGGAAGGGAACGCGGCGGCTCAGGTCGCCGCCTACGAAAAGGCGGGCAAGGACGAGAACGCCGAGCTGATCCGCAGGATCGCCGAACAGCCCACGGGCGAGTGGATCGGCCCCGAGAACCCGGAGCGGGAGGCCAAGGGCTTCACCGAGGCGGCGAAGAAGGCCGACCGGGACGCCCTCCTCGTCCTCTACAACATCCCGCACCGCGACTGCGGCCAGTACTCCGGCGGCGGCGCGGCCGACGGCGACGCGTACCGGGCGTGGATCGACGGCGTCGCCCGGGGCATCGGGGACCGCCCGGCCACGGTCGTCCTCGAACCCGACGCGGTCCTCCACGTGGTGGACGGCTGCACGCCGGGCGAGTTCCACGGGGAGCGGTACGACCTGCTCAAGGGCGCGATCGAGAGGCTCGGCGCGCTGAAGAACACGAAGGTGTACCTGGACGCCGGGAACGCGGGGTGGAGCGAGGCCGACAAGATCGCCGAGCCGCTGAAGTGGGCCGGCATCGGCAAGGCCGACGGGTTCGCCGTCAACGTCTCGAACTTCTATACGACCGAGGACTCCGTCCGGTACGGCAAGCAGCTGTCCGCGAAGGTCGGCGGCAAGCCGTTCGTCATCGACACCAGCCGCAACGGCAACGGCCCCTACACCGGGGGCGACAAGGACGAACAGTGGTGCAACCCGCCGGGGCGGGCGCTGGGGGAGACGCCGACGACGAAGACGGGGGATCCGCTGGTGGACGCGTATCTGTGGGTCAAGCGGCCGGGGGAGTCGGACGGGGAGTGCAAGGGGGGGCCGAAGGCGGGGGAGTGGTGGCCGGAGTACGCACTGGCATTGGCCAAGGCGTCTGACTGAACGCGGGGCGCCTTATGGCTCGGGGGTGCGCGGTTCGTTGGCGGGTGCGGGTTCGTTGTGGTTTCTCGCGCAGTTCCCCGCGCCCCTGAAGGCTTGGGCCTGCGGCCCGGCCTTCATCCTGAAAAGCACGGGGCGCAGCCCCGGTCGCTTTTCAGGGGCGCGGGGAACTGCGCGACCAGCCCCCACACACCCGCACCCGAATCACACAACCCGGCGGAGCCCTACGGCACCTTCACCCACCGCGCCTTGCTCGGGGTCCCCGCCGCGTCCGTCACGAACAGCATGTACCAGCCGGACTGCACGAGATTCCGGTTCTTCGGCACCGTCACCGTGACGCTGTCGCCGGACGTCGTGTAGTCCACCGCGATGGACTTCTGGTCGACATCGGTGACATGCGTCGACGCACTCGGCCGGATCAGCCGCGCCGCCTTGATGGACGACGCGTGCCGCGTCCCGAACGTCGCCTTCCCGCCGCGCTCGACCGTCTTCGGTCCGCCCGACAGCGTCGGCCGCCCGTTCCGGTACAGATACGGCGGCGTGTAGATCTCGACGCGCTGCTCGAACTCCCCCGGCTTGGTGTTGGCCTTGTCGGCGTACAGGGAGTCAGACCCGAAGAAGACGACCCGTCCGTCGGGCAGCAGGATCGACCCGGAGTGGTAGTTGCGGCCGACCAGTGGATCGGCGACCCGGCGCATCGTGCCGGTGCGCGCGTCGTAGATGCGTGACTGGAGGATGTTGGAGTCGCCGCGGCCCCGGTAGTCCTGTGAACCGCCCGAGATGAGGACCGTGTCGTCGGGCAGGATCGAGGACTGCGGATACCGGGTGCCCTTGTCGAGGCGCGGTCCGTCCACGAAGCGCGGGCTGTCGTCCAGCAGGTCGACGATCCGGGTCCGCCGGCTGGACCGCTCCGACTCACCGACCCCGCCGCCGCCGATCACCATGTACTTCTCCTTCTGCGCCGGCGGCAGCAGCACCGTCCCCGCGGTCTCCAGCAGCTTGCCGTCGCTCATGCCGGGGATCTTGGTGAACGTGTTCGTCCTCAGGTCCCACACGCCCGGCTGCCGGCCCACGTCGTCCGGGCCGTACCCGGCGTTCGCGCCCGAGTAGAACAGCTTGCCGTTCTGCATCAGGGAGATCGCCGGATACGTCGGGAACTGCCGGACGCCCTTGGCGTACGTCCACTTGCGGGTCGCGGGGTCGTAGACCTCGTTCTTGCCGGGGACCAGCTGGCCGATCTCGTCCAGCCCGGAGAGGCTGAGGACCGTGCCGTCGGCGAGCGTCGTCAGCGTCGGGTACCAGCGGGCCTCGTTCATCGGGTCGACCCTGATGTACCGCTCGGCGACCGGGTCGAACTCGTAGGCGTCCCTGATGCCCTGGAAGTCCTTCTTGTCGAGGGCGAGCTTCTGCGCGATGCCGTAGGTGTTGCGGGCGTCGGCGCCCTTCAGGCCCACGATCCGGTAGTTGTCCTCGGTGCCGGTCTCGTACCGCTTGCCGCTGCGTTCGGCCTCGACGTAGGCGCGCGCGATCCCCGGCTTGTTGCCGGTGAACTTCCCGGTGTCGGGGTCGAAGGTCTTGGTGGCCTTCTTGATCTCGACCTCGTCCTTCAGGACGAACGTCTTGCCGTTCTCCTTGCCGACGAACCGTGTCCCCGGCCTCAGCTCCACCTTCTTGTCGGGGTTCTCGTTGTGGATGATCATCAGGCCGCCGGCCTTGGTGACATCGCCCTTGAGCTTCTCGTAGCGCTTGGTGCCGCCCGCGATCAGCAGCCGGCCGTTGGACAGTTGGGTGTGCCCGGTGCAGAACAGGTCGGCCGGGGTCGGCACCCGCTTGATCGTCTGCTTGACCGGGTCCCAGACACGGGTGTCGAACTTCTTGGCGTCGAAGTTGTCCTGGTCGTTGCCCGACCCCGCGATCAACAGGACCTTGCCGGTGTGCAGGAGCGCGGCGTGGATCGTGTTCTGCCGGTACTTCTTCGGGAACTCCACGATCTGCCAGTGCCCGTTGGCGGCCTTGTACTCAGGTCGGTTGATCTTGTACTGGTGGTACTGCTCGGTGCCGAAGCGGTACAGCCACGGCCCGTTCATCCCGGCCAGCGCGAGGACCACCGCCCCGCCGATCGCGAGGCGACGGGCGCGGCGGTGGCCTGCACGGTCCTTCATTCCTTACGCCCCCCAAGTCCGCCCAGGGCGATCTGCATGGTCTGGTCGCCACCCCCGCCGCCCGATCCGGACGCGGCCCAGCTCGGCTTGTGCTGGGGAGCATGTGGCGCGGGTGGGGCGTGCGGTCCGTGGGGCGGCGCGTGCGGCGTGGGAGCCGCCTCGGGCGGTGCCACCATCGACCCTTGCAGTTCGGCCGCGGCGGCGGCCTTCCTCCGGTCCTGGCGCAGCATGTGGCGCCAGACGAAGATCGGCAGCGCCGTGATCAGCAGGGCGAACGTGGCCCAGGTGATCATCGCCGGGTGCGCGTGCCCGTAGACGAGGCCGGCAGCGATCGAGCCACCGAAGATCGCGATGAAGTACCAGTGGTACCGGAAGGTGCCGAACCACCGGTCGGGGCTGGCCGAGTCGCCCTTGGGCGTGACCACGAACTTGCTCTTGCGGCGCAGCGCCGAGTCGATCAGCGCCTTCGCGTACAGCGGCGCGGACAGCGCGGACATCACCATGCCGGCCACACCGCCGGAGCCCTCGGGCTCGTGCGGGGAGACGTTGTGCCTGCGGTTCCAGACGTACAGGCCTATCTGGAGCGCCGAGGCGTTCCCGTAGAGCATCAGCCACACCGTCGGGTCGATGTTCACGCCCGACGCGCCGAGGCCCAGGAAGAGGGCGCAACTCAGCGCGGCGAGGATCCAGTTGAGGGCGGACATCGGGTAGAAGATGATCATCATGGTGTAGTTGAAGAGCTTGGTCGGCGGCAGCGAGTACCAGCCCTTCCAGTACTGCTTGAGGATCGTCTCGTACGTCCCGCGCGACCAGCGCATCTGCTGGGTGAAGAAGTCCGTCCAGGCGCTCGGCCCCTCGCCCACCGCGAGCACGTCCGGCGTGTACACCGAGCGCCACTTGCGGCCCGTCACCGGGTTCTTGTGGCGGTGGATCTCGAAGCCGGTCGCCATGTCCTCGGTGATCGAGTCGTAGAGCCCGCCGATCTGCTTGAGGGCCTTGATGCGTACGGCGTTCGACGTCCCCACGAACATCGGGGCGCCGTAGCGGTTGCCGGCGCGCTGGATCAGCGCGTGGAACAGGAACTGCTGCGACTCGGCGGCCTTGGTGACGAAATTGTCGTAGTTGCCGTACACCTGGGGGCCGATGACGAAGCCGATGTCCGGGTCCCGGAAGAAGCCGAGCATCCGCTCCAGGTAGTTGGGCAGCGGGATGTGGTCGGTGTCGACGGAGGCGAAGAAGTCGTAGTCGTCACCGTGCGCGTCGAGCCAGGCGTTGTAGTTGCCGTGCTTGGTCTTGGCGCGGTGCGGGCCCTTGGGCTGGTTCCACTTGGCGATGCCCTTGCGGGAGAAGTGGTGCACGCCGAGGCGCGCGCAGACCGCCTTCACCTCCGGGTCGTCTCCCTCGTCGAGGAGCCACACGTGCAGCAGCCCGCGGTGGCGGAGCCTGACGGCGGCCTCCAGGGTCTTCGTCACCATCTCCAGCGGCTCCTTGCCGAGCACGAAGGAGGTGAGGAAGGCGACTCTGGTGCCGACCTCGGGGACCACGGGGATCGGGTCCCGGGCGACCAGCGTGGCGTGCGCGTTGGACAGCACGTTCATGCAGCGGAAGAACTCGATCAGGCCGATCGAGACCAGCATGACCATGTCGAGGGCGGGCAGGAACTCGTACTCGACGTAGTCGCGCCTGGTCCAGTGCTCCGGCTGGAGCAGCCAGGTGAGCAGGACCAGGGAGAGCAGCGGGGCGGCGGCCAGCATCAGGGCGACCCTCAGGCGGTGCGGCTCCTGGGAGATCAGGGAGCGGTACTGCACTGTGTAGGGCTTGCCCGGATCGGGCTGGGTCAGGGGCCCCGCGAGTCGGCTGTAGTGCTCGTAGTCGTATCTCGGAAGTGTCTTCCTCAGCTTTCGGAAAGTGCCGGTCCGGTGTGACGGGACCTTCAGTCGTGTCGTGTCGGACGGGTCGGAGTTATGCCGGGCGCCCGTCGGCGTCATGAGTCATTCCCCCCGCACACACGTTCGTGTGTGTTAGTCGGTCTTCCGCCCGCTTCGGTCCCCCTCGACCGTTACGGACGCATCGGTGGCGGATCGTCGCCGCCACCATGTGATCTACACCATGGAGACACGGGACGGGGAACCTTCCGGTTCCTTCGATGCCCCCCAGGCATTCGTTCGAGAACGTGCGCGTCGCGGCGTCGCCGGGAGGCTATGATCCCCACCCGCCTCCGAGCGCAAATCGCCCCATGGCTCCCCAACTGCCATGTATCCGCAGTCCCTTGTGGCCCAGGGTTCTACGACGCTCTTCTTGATCGCAAGACGGAAACGCGGTGTTTACCGGTCATACGCGGTGTTTGAGGCGTCAGTGGAGGATCTGTGAAACCTGGGGCGCTTTGCGTGGGTGCGGGGGTATGCGAAGAGGCCCCCCGCTGCTGCGAGGGGCCTCTTCGGTGGTGCGCCGCCAGGGACTCGAACCCCGGACCCGCTGATTAAGAGTCAGCTGCTCTAACCAACTGAGCTAGCGGCGCGTGCGGTGAAAGTTTACCGGAGGGACGGGGGTGCTTCCGACCACCGTCCGGCCGCCTGGGCCGGGTCGCCGGCGGCCGTGTTTTCTGGGGCAGGTGTGGTTGCGCGCGCGGTTCTGTGCGCCCCGCGGCGCATCGAGCGCCCCCTGTTTTCCGGGAGGGCAGGACTTCCCCCGCCCTGCCCCCGTGCCCCTGCCCTCGCCCTGCCCGCGGCCGTCGGCCCGCCGGTGCGCTCCGCGCCGCGCGTACATCATTTGGACCGTCAGCATGCGACAGCACGCGACACTTGGAAAACTTGACGTCGTGCAGAATCGTGGAATTCTCCGCCCCGCCCGCGAGGGGAATCGCATGGACGCTCCGGCATTCGAGGAAATCGATCCGGGGGCCGCCTGTGAATGCCCCGGCTGTGTTCACTGGCGGCGCGTGATGCCGTACTCGACCCTGTACGACCACCCGGGTCACCCCGCCGCCAGAACGGCCAGGCGCGCTCTCGTCGTGGCCACGGCGGCCGGCGCCGCCCTCGGTGCGGGGCATGGCGCGCCGGCGGTCGCGGCGGCCCACGCTCCCACCCTCCCCGGAGGCGTTCCCGCAGGTGACGGGCCCGACACCCCGCAGGGGAAGAAGACCCCGCTGCACGGCCCGGCGGGGCGGCCGGCCGACGAGGAGAAGCCGCCCGAGGAGGTGAGGACGCCGCCGATCAGCCGGGCGGAGATCATCCGGCGGGCCAGGACCTGGATCACCGCCGAGGTGCCGTACAGCATGACGGAGTACTGGTCGGACGGTTATCGGCAGGACTGTTCCGGATTCGTCTCCATGGCCTGGCATCTGCCCGGAAACGAGTGGACGGGCAGCCTGCACAAGTTCGCCGAGCGTATTTCCAAGGAACTGCTGCAACCCGGCGACATGCTTCTCTTCCACAATCCGAGCGACCCGCAGAAGGGCTCGCACGTGGTGATCTTCGGTGGGTGGACGGACTCCACGCACAGCTCGTACATCGCCTACGAGTCGACCCGCCCCCACGCCCGCCGCGAGGTCACCCCGTACGGCTACTGGTCCAACCCGAGGCGCTATGTGCCGTACCGGTACAAGGGCGTGGTCGACGACGGCACGGCGGCGCCGGACGAGGAGACGGACGGCTCCACCGACGACCCCGACTCCTCCGGGAGCGGCGGTACGAAGGGGTCGGCGAGTCCGTCGGGCGGCAGCCGGTACCCGGGTGCCGCCTACTTCGGGCCGGGCGCCGACAACCGGTACGTCACCCGGCTGGGGCAGATGCTGGTGGAGCGCGGCGGGGCCCGCTTCTACACCGCCGGGCCGGGGCCGCGCTGGTCGGACGCGGACCGCAGGGCCACCCAGGCGTTCCAGCGGGCGCAGGGCTGGACCGGGTCGGACGCGGACGGGCTGCCGGGCCCGTCGACCTGGTCGTACCTGGTGACCGGGAAGGGCCGGGACATTCCGCCGGCGGACGGCCCGAGCCCGCGCGGCAGGCCGCCGGTCACGTCCCGGTCGCCGGTCACGACCAAGCCGCCGCTCACGCCAGGGCCGCCGGGCCGCTTCGGGACGCCCGCCTCGCACGGCGTGCCCGGGTATCCGGGACGGGGCGCGTTCCGGCCCGGCGCGTACAACGCGCACGTCACGCTGCTGGGCAAGCGGCTGGTCGAGCTGGGGTTCGGCAAGTACTACACCTCCGGCCCGGGACCCCGCTGGGGCGAGGAGGACCGGCGGAACGTGGAGGCGTTCCAGCGGTCCCAGGGCTGGCGCGGCGGCGCCGCCGACGGCTACCCGGGCCCGGAGACCTGGCGCCGCCTCTTCTTCTGACCCCGGCCCCGGAGACCCCCGCTCGCCCCTCTTCACCCTCACCAGCTCGCACCACGGTTCTTCCTGCGCGGAGGCATGGAGGCACGTATGAGTACGACCACCTCACCCACACCGGAGCCGGAAGGGGTCGCGCGGCCCGCGCGGCTCATCCAGAACGAGACGACCACCGAGATCCCCGTCCATCTGCTGTTCCGGGACGACCCGGCCCCCGTGTCCGTGCCGGTCACCCCCGCCGTCGTGGGCCGCCGGCGCGGGACCGGGGAGCAGCCGAGGGTGCGGCGGGGCCCCGCCTCGGTGAAGCCGCGGCCCGCCGTCGAGGTCGACCCCGACCTGGTCGAACGCCCCGCGCGGGTGCTGCCCGGGGTGGTGGGCGTGCTGGGCGGGACCTGCGGCGTGGCCGGATGCGTCCTGACGTCGTGGTGGGCCGGTGTGCTGCCGGAGCTGGTCGTCAGGGGGTTGGGGCTGCCGACCGGGTACGCGGGGGGACTCGGCCCGGCGCAGTGGGCCGCGTACGCCGGTGCCGGTGCCTTGACGCTGTTCGGGTTCGGCGGGCTCGCGCGGGGGCGGACCGGGCGGGCCTGGGTGCTGAACCTGTTCGGCCGGTACCGGGGGACCGTCCGCCGCGCCGGGCTGCTGTGGGTGAACCCGCTCGTGCTGCGCCGCCGGGTCGACGTACGGCTGCGGCACTGGCGCAGCGAGCCGATGCCGGCCGTCGACGCGAACGGGGTCGCGCTGCGGGCCGTCGTCCTGGTCGCCTGGCGGATGAAGGACACCGCGCGGGCCGTGCTGGGGATCGAGGACCACGAGCGCTACCTGCGCGAGTGCGTCGAGGCGGCGCTCTCCCGGGTGCTCTCCCAACTCCCCGCCGAGGTACCGCCGAACGCCCTCGTCCGGGACTCCACCCTGCGCAACACGGAGGCGGTCGGCGAGGCGCTGACCCGGCTGCTCGTCGCGGACACGGCACCGGTCGGCCTTGAGGTGTTCTCCGTGCAGCCCATCCGGATCGAGTACGCGCCCGAGGTCGCCGCGGTGATGCAGCGCCGGCGGATCGCGGCGCTCGACGCCCAGCACCGCGACACCGTGCTCACCTCGGTCGTCGACTCCGTCGAGGACACGGTGACCCGGCTGACGATGCGCGGCCTGGTGGAACTCGACGACTACGAGCGCAAGGCGCTGGTGAAGGACCTGACGGTGGCGTTCTACACGGGGCGGCGCGAAGTGTCCCCGTGAACACGCCCCCGGCGGGGCCCCGTCGTTGATATGGACACAGCCAACCGCCGCTCCTACTCTGATGCTTGGTCTAGACCTGGAACATCCCCACGTACTCCAGGGAGCGGCAGCATGCGTCCAAGGACCTTCACCCGAAAACGCGCCAAGTGGTACGCCGCCGGCGTCGGTCTCGCCACCATGGGAGCCCTCGTCCTCTCCAGCGGCGGCGCCTCCGGCCACGGCTACACCGATCTCCCCGTCAGCCGGCAGAAGCTCTGTCAGAACGGCACCGTCACGAACTGCGGCGACATCCAGTGGGAGCCGCAGAGCGTGGAGGGCCCGAAGGGCTTCCCGGGCTCAGGGCCGGCTGACGGCCAGATCTGTTCCGCCGGGCACAGCCGGTTCGGGCAGCTCAACTCGCCCACCAGGCCGGGCGGCGGCGCCTGGCCCACGACCAGGGTGACGGGCGGCCAGAACTACACGTTCCGCTGGCAGTTCACCGCCATGCACGCCACCACCGACTTCAAGTACTACGTCACCAAGCCGGGCTGGAACCAGAACCACGCGCTGGCCCGCTCCGACCTCAACCTCACCCCGTTCTTCACCGTCCCCTACAACGGTCAGCGACCCCCGTCCACGCTCTCCCACACCGGACGCCTGCCGTCCGGTCTGAGCGGCCACCACGTGATCCTCGCGGTGTGGACGATCGCCGACACCGGCAACGCGTTCTACGCCTGCTCGGACGTCACGTTCTGACCGACAGCGCACCGGCCCCGCGAGTTCTGAGCATCGCTTGAGCTGCGCGGGGCCCCCGCACGGGTAGTTTCCCCACGCACCGCCGACCAGGGCGGTCACCGAACGCGGGGGATCACCATGGATGTGTTTCTGTACATCGTTCCCGGTCTGATCATGGCCGTCGTCGCCTTCGCGGGCTACCGCGTACTGCGCCGCTGGGTACTGATCCAGCGGGCCTGGAACAGCGGGCTGACGGCGGAGGGTCGCTGCCTGAAGGCGTTCACCACGGTCAGCAAGGCCATGGGGCAGAGCAGTGCCGTGCACACGACGATCCACCATGTGTACGAGTTCACCACCCGGGACGGCCGCCCCATCCGCTTCGAGGAGGAGGACGGCCCGTTGACCACGGTCGAGGGCGACTTCGTCACGGTCTACTACACCGAGGGCCCGTCCGTGGTGGCCACGGCCCACCAGCCGGGCCGGGTGAAGCGGGCGGCGGCCAGCTTCGGCATCCTCGCCTTCCTCGGTGTGATCTTCGTCTTCTGTGTCGGCTTCATGGTCATCTTCCACCGGATGTCCGCCGACACCACCTTCCCGAGCCCGTGACCGACATGCGCCTCCCCAACTGACGGTACGTCAACTAGCGTGCGCGCGTATGGAGTCCACGAGGCGTACGGTCGCGCAGCTCGTCGCCGACCGGTGGGGAGACCACCGGCCGGGGCTGTGGTTCGAAGGCGAGGTGCTCACCCATCACGAGGTCGCCGCCGGTGCCGCCGCCCGCGCGGCACTCCTCGCCGACCTGCTGCCACCCGGCGCCGAGCCACACCTCGGCGTCCTCCTCGACAACACCCCCGAGTACGCCCTGTGGCTGAGCGCCGCCGCCCTCGCGGGCGCCGCCGTCGCCGGGATCAACCCCACCCGCCGGGGCCCCGAACTGGCCCGCGACATCCTCCACACCGAGTGCCGGATCCTCGTCACGGAACGCGCCCACCTGCCGCTCCTCGACGGCCTGCACCTGCCCGGTGTGCGGATCCTCGTCACGGACACCGAGGAGTACACCGCCCTCGTCGCCCCCTACGCGGGCGCCGAACCCGACCCCCGCCGGGCCACCCCGTCCCACCGGCTCCTGCTCTACTTCACCTCCGGCTCCACCGGCGCCCCCAAGGCCGCGATCTGCTCGCAGGGCCGGCTCGCGGCGGCAGGCCGGGCCCTCGTCGACCGCTTCGGCGTGGCGCGGGACGACGTGCACTACGTCTGCATGCCGATGTTCCACGGCAACGCCGTCATCGCCGACTGGGCACCCGCCCTCGTCGCCGGGGCGGGCGTCGCCCTGCGCCGCCGGTTCTCCGCATCCGGCTTCCTGGAGGACGTACGGGCGTACGGCGCCACGTACTTCACCTACGTCGGCCGGGCCGTGAGCTACGTCCTCGCCACCGAGCCCCGGCCCGACGACCACGACAACCCGCTGCGCACCGGCTTCGGCACGGAGGCGGGGGCCGTGGACGCGGCGGCCTTCGAGCGGCGCTTCGGGGTGCGGCTCGTCGAGGGGTACGGCTCCTCCGAGGGCGGGGCCGCGATCCAGCGGACACCGGGGACCCCGCCGGGCGCGATCGGGCGGGCGGCACCCGGCGACGACCTCGCCGTGGTCGACCCCGAGACCCGGAAGGAGTGCCCGCCGGCCGTCTTCGCCGAGGACGGCCGCCTCCTCAACGGCACCGACGCGATAGGGGAGTTGGTGAACCGGGGCCCCAACCCGTTCGAGGGCTACTGGCGCAACCCCGAGGCGGACGCGGCCCGCCGCCGCGACGGCTGGTACTGGACCGGCGACCTCTTCTACCGCGACACGGACGGCTTCCTCTACTTCGCCGGCCGCACCGACGACCGCCTCCGCGTCGACAGCGAGAACCTCGCCGCCGCCACCATCGAGAACATCCTCGCCCGGTACGAGGGCGCCGACGCCGTCGCCGTCTACGCCGTCCCCGACCCGGTCGCCGGGGACCAGGTCATGGCCACCATCGCGGGTACCTTCGATCCGTACGGCTTCACCGAGTTCCTCTTCGCCCAGCCCGACCTCGGCACCAAGATGACCCCCCGCTTCGTCCGCGTCGTCCCCCGCATGCCCGTCACCGCCACCAACAAGATCCAGCGGGCCGCCCTGCGCCGTGAGGGCTTCCGCTGCCCCGACCCCGTCTGGTGGCGGCCCCCGGGCAAGTGGGCGTACCGCAGGCTCACCGCGGTGGACCTCGCGGCCCTGGTCACCGAGTACCGGGCACGGGGCCGGGAGGAGTTGCTGACCCGATAGCCGGGCGGGTGGACGAAGACGCGGACCGCCACCCGCCGGCCACCGGCCGGCCCACCCGGAGGTAGGGCTGGGCCCACCCCGGAACTCCCCCTGCCCGTATGGCCGTTGCCCGGCGTCGCCGCCTACCGTGAGCCCATGATCCGAACGGTCGTACGGGACACACCGGGCGCGGTGGCGTACCTGCTGAGCGGGGTCCTGGTGAGCGTGCCCCTGCTCCTGTTGCTCCTCGTCCTGGGCACCCTCGGCCTCGCCCTGGCCCCCCTCCTCGTGGGCCTGCCGCTGCTGGCCCTGCTCGCCCTGTCCGGTGTCCCCGTCGGGGCCCTGGAGCGCCGACGGCTGCTCGTCATCCGCACACCCCCGCCGCCCGGCCCGCACGCCACCCCCGCCGAACCCGGGCTCGCCGCCTGGGCGCGGCTGCGGTTCACCGAGCGGGCGACCTGGCGGGAGCTGGCGTACACCCTGCTCCTCGGGTTCGTCCTGTGGCCGCTGGACGCGCTGGCGCTGTGCGCGGCGGTGGCCGTGCCCGGCGCGCTGATCGGGGCGCCCGTCCAGCTGGCCCTCTCGGGCGGCGACACCCGCATCGTCAAGCTCTGGTTGATCGACACCCAGGGCCAGGCCCTGCTGTGCGCGGCCGCCGGACTCGCCCTCGTCGTCGCCCTGCTGTGGCCGCTCACCCTGTACGCACGGGCCCGTGCCGGGGTGGCGCGGATGCTGCTCGCGCCCAGTGAGGCCGAGGGGGAGCGGCGGCTGGCGGAGGTGACCCGCTCGCGGGCCCGGCTGGTCGCCGCCTTCGAGGCGGAGCGGCGCCGCATCGAACGCGATCTGCACGACGGCGCCCAGCAGCGACTGGTGTCCCTGAGCATGACACTGGGCCTGGTCCGGCTGGACGCCCCTCCGGAGCTGGCCGACCGGCTCGCCGCCGCGCACCGGGAGGCCGACCGGGTCCTCGGGGAGCTACGGGAGTTGATCCACGGCATCCATCCCCAGGTCCTCGCCGACTACGGTCTGCCGGACGCCCTCGCCGACGCGGCCGACCGGTCCGCCGTGCCCGTCACGGTCGACGCCGACCTGCCGAGGTTCGCCGAGTCGGTGGAGTCCGCCGCGTACTTCGCGGTCCGCGAGGCGCTCGCCAACGTCGGCAGGCACAGCGGCGCCGGACACGCCTGGGTCACCGGCCGGTACGCGGGCGGGCGGCTGTGCGTGGAGGTGCGGGACGACGGGCACGGCGGCGCCGACCCGGCCGGCGGCACCGGCCTCACGGGGCTCGTCGACCGGCTCGCCGTCCTCGATGGGACACTGACCGTCCACAGCCCGGCCGGCGGCCCGACCGTCCTGTCCCTGGAGATCCCGTGCCCGACGCGCTGAAGATCGTGCTCGCGGAGGACAGCGTCCTGCTCCGTGAGGGGCTCGTCGGGGTGCTGGCCCGCTTCGGCCACGAGGTCGTCGCGGCGGTCGGCGACGCGGAGGCCCTCAAGCGGGCGGTGGTGTCGCACGGCCCCGATCTCGTCGTCACCGACGTCCGGATGCCGCCCGGGCAGAGCGACGAGGGCCTGCGCGCCGCCCTCGACCTGCGCGCCGCGAACCCGTCCCTGCCCGTCCTCGTCCTCAGCCAGTACGTGCAGCGCGCCTACGCCGCCGACCTGCTGGACACGGGGGACGGCACCGGCGTCGGCTATCTCCTGAAGGACCGCATCGGGCAGGTCGAGCAGTTCGCGGAGGCGGTCGACCGGGTCGCGGCCGGCGGCACGGTCGTCGACCCCGAGGTCGTACGCCTGCTGCTGCGCCGGCGGAGTGATCCGCTGGCCGCGCTGACCCCGCGCGAGCGGGAGGTCCTCGCCCTGGTCGCGGAGGGCAAGTCCAACGCCGCCGTCGCCCGCGACCTGGTCGTCACGGAGGCCGCTGTCGGCAAACACATCGGCAACATCCTCGCCAAGCTCGCCCTCCCCCCGGCCGAGGACACCCACCGCCGGGTGCTGGCCGTGCTGGCTTACCTACGGGGCTGAGTCCCGCAGGGCGGCACGGGGGTGTGGGTGGCGAAGCCCGCCCACTGCGCGCGGCGAAGCCGCGCAAGAACGACGATGGCGAGGCACGTTCGCGCTTTCTGCGAACGTGCCTCGCCATCGTCATGGTGCGCCGCCAGGGACTCGAACCCCGGACCCGCTGATTAAGAGTCAGCTGCTCTAACCAACTGAGCTAGCGGCGCAGACTCTGTCGCTTTTCGCTTTCGCGGCCGGCGACAGAGAAAATACTACCTGGTCCTTGGGGGTGCCTTCGACCACGTAAACGTGACGTGGATCTCCAGCAGCGCGGGCCGGCCGCTAGATCACCAGCGACAGCAGGACCGGTGCCGCCCCCCGGTTCAGGGTGTGCGCCGCCCGGCGGAGCCGGTGCGCGTGTTCCAGGGGCAGTGACAGGGCCAGGCAGCCGACGGAGGAGCCCGCGGTGATGGGAACGGCCGCGCAGACCGTGCCCGGCGCGTACTCCTGGAGGTCGAGGACCGGGACCGTCGGCGACTGGGCGTCGAGTTTGCTCAGCAGCACCCTCTCGTTGGTGATCGTGCGGGATGTGAGCCGGGCCGGCCGGTGCCGGGACAGGTGGTCCCGCCGGGCGTTGAGGTCGAGCTGGCCCAGCAGGCTCTTGCCTATGGCGGTGGCGTGGGCCGCGGAGCGGAAGTCGACCCACTGGTGCACGGCGGGTGTGCCCGGCCCCTCGGCGCAGCCGGTGACCTTGATCTCCCCGTCCTCGTAGCGGCTGATGTAGACGGCGGCGCCCACCGAGTCGCGCAGTCGGTCCAGGGTGCGCTGAAGCTGCTCGCTCAGGGCCTGGTCATGGCCCTGGGCGGAGCCCAGCCTGGCGAGTGCGACTCCGGTGACATAGGCGCCGTCGGTGGTCTGCTCCACGTATCCCTCTCGGCGCAGCATCAGCAGGAGCGCGGTCAACCGCTCGCTGCCGACGCCGGTCCGGCGGGCGATCTCGGCGTCGGTGACGCCACCTGCGTGCCGCGACACTGTCTCCAGGACGCGCAGCGCGTCCTGGGCCGAGTGGTTCGGCGCGGTCGGCTCGTGCTTGAGCGCCACGGTTTCCCCCTGCGCTTCTCGGGCCGTTTTTCGGACAGCTTGCCGTGTCCCACGATACGGCCCAAGGGGCTTACGCGCAGGGGTTGTTCGGCAGAAAATCCGGGCGTCTCCGGGCCTCTCAACTGGTGGATCAGCACTCTGGCATATGCCTGAGTCATGGCCCGGCGGTCCCACCTCGGACGTTCCGCCGTGTTCGATCACTCACGGCACGTAATCAGAGGACCGCGCCGAGGAACTCCCGCGTGCGTGCGTGCTCGGGTTCGCCGAAGATCTTCTCGGGGCTGCCCGACTCGATGACCTGGCCGGAATCGAACATCAGAACCTGATCCGAGATGTCACGGGCGAAGTTCATCTCGTGGGTCACGCAGAGCATCGTGATGTCGGTGGTGCGGGCGATGTCCCGGAGGAGATCGAGCACGCCCGCGACCAGTTCGGGGTCGAGCGCGGACGTCACCTCGTCGAGCAGCAGCACCTGCGGTCGCATCGCCAGGGCGCGCGCGATGGCCACCCGCTGCTGCTGCCCGCCGGAGAGCTGCGTCGGGTAGGAGTCGCACTTGTCGGCGAGCCCGACCATGTCCAGCAGCTCCAGGGCGCGCGCCTCGGCCTCGTCCTTGGACAGGCCGAGGACGGTGACCGGCGCCTCGGTGATGTTGCGCAGCACCTTCATGTTGGGGAACAGGTTGAACTGCTGGAACACCATCCCGATGTTCTTGCGGACCTCGCGGCACTGCTTGTCGCTCGCCGGGAACAGCCGCTGCCCGCCGACGGTGATCGTGCCCTCGTCGGGCTTGGTCAGGGTCATCAGCAGCCGCAGGATCGTCGTCTTGCCGGAGCCTGACGGGCCGATCAGCGTCACGTGCTTGCCGGCGTCGACGGAGAAGTCGAGCCGGTCCAGCACCGTATTGCTGCCGAATCGTTTGGTCACGTTCTCGAAGCGGATCAGCTCGGTGTGGTCCGCGGCACGGTCGGCGCGGGAGCCGGCTTCCTTCAACAGCGGGGTGTCAGCGGACAAGACGACGCTCCAGGGTTCGCAGGAGGACGGAGGCGAGATAGGAGATGACGATGAACGCCACTCCGATGACGGTCAGGGGCTCGGTGAAGCGGAAGGTCTCCTGGGCGTAGAGCCGTGCCTCGCCGAGCATCTCCGGGACGGTGATCACCATGAGGATCGGGGTGTCCTTGAGCATCGAGATCACGTAGTTGCCCAGCGCGGGCACCACCCGGCGGACCGCCTGCGGCAGGATCACCACCGTCCAGGTGCGCCCCGGCGGCAGGTTCAGCGCGGTGGCCGCCTCCCACTGGCCCGCGGGCACCGCCTCGATACCGGCGCGGTAGACCTGCATCGTGTACGTCGAGTAGTGCAGCCCGATCGCGACGACACCCGTGGTCAGCGCCGAGAACGTCAGGCCCCACTCGGGCAGCACGTAGAAGAGGAAGAACAGCTGCACCAGCAGCGGGGTGTTCCGGACGAACTCCGTGAAGACCCCCACCGGCCAGCTCACCCAGCGGGTCGGCGTCCGCACCAGCAGCGCCCACACCAGCCCGAGCGCGAACGAGACCACCGAGCCCAGCGCCAGCGCCTGAAGAGTGACGATCAGGCCGTCCCGGAAATGCGGGAGGAAGTCGACGACCGCGTTCCAGTCCCAGTTCATCACGCACCACCTCCGGCGCCCGCCGTCTCGGGTACGCGCGCCCGCGCCCCGCCCGCCTTCGCCGGGGCCCTGCCGACCCCGGCCTTCAGCCGCCGCTCCAGGGCCCGCATGGCCCGGGTGAGCAGGAAGGCGATGACGAAGTAGATGAGCAGGATGTACGTGTAGATCTCCACGCTCTCCTGGAGCGCCAGCCGCACCAGGCTGCCGCTGAAGGCGAGGTCGCCCATGCCCATGATCGACACCAGTGCCGTGCCCTTGAGTAGTTCGACCAGCAGGTTGGCGAAGGGCGGGATCATCTCCGGGACCGCCTGGGGCAGCAGGATCAGCCGCATCCGCTGCCACGGGGAGAAGCTCAGCGCGATGCCGCCCTCGCGCTGCGCCGGGTCCACGGAGTTCAGGGCGCCGCGCACGATCTCGGCCCCGTACGCCCCGTAGGTCAGCCCGAGGGCGAGGACGGCCGCCCACATCGGCACGAGCTGCCAGCCGAAGGCCAGCGGCAGCACGAAGTACACCCAGAAGATCATGATCAGCGCGGAGGTACCGCGGAACACCTCGGTGTAGACACCCGCGAGGAAGCGGACGATCCACCGGCGGTTGACACGCGCGATCCCCACGGCGAAGGAGACGGCCGTGGCCAGCAGCCCGCCGAACACCAGCAGTTGGACGGTGACCCAGACACCGCGCAGGACGAGTTCCCACAGGCCCGGCGTCATGCGCGACAGAGCTCCCGCATCGTGAGGTCGGTCATCTCGACCTTCGTGAACCCGAACGGCCGCAGGACCCTGAGCAGCTCGCCGCTCTCCTTCATCTTCCGCAGCTCGGCGTTGAAGGCGTCCCGCAGCCTCGTCTCGGTGCGCCGGAACGCGAAGCCCGCGCCGTCCACCCGCGGCTTGCCGTCGACGCGCGCGGCGAACGGCCTGGTGGCCTCCGTCCTGCGGGACTTCTTGACGACCTCACGGGTGGTCAGGGACGTCCCCGCGAACACGTCGACACGGCCCGCCTCGACGGCGTTCATGCCCGCGACCTGGTCGGGGACGATCACGATGTCGCTCTCCGGGTAACCCGCCTCGACCGCGTGCTCGATCTGTGCGTACCCGGAGCCGGTGGCGAACCTGGCCTTGGCGCGAATCACGTCCGCGTAGTCGTTCAGGCCCTTGGGGTTGCCCTTGCGGACCACGAACGCGTCGAGCATCTGGTGGTCCGGCTCGGAGAAGATGACCTGCCCGCAGCGCTCGGGGTTGATGTACATCCCGGCGGACACCACGTCGAACTGCTGGGAGTTCAGGCCGGGTATCAGCGAGCCGAACTCGGTCGGCACGGGCTGGACGCGCTCCACGCCCAGCCGCCGGAAGATGATCCTGGCCACTTCCGGTCCCTCGCCGGTCAGTTCGCCGTTCGTGTCGATGTAGCCGAACGGGATCTCCCCGGCGATACCGAGCCGCGCCACACCCTGCGCGCGCAGCCGGTCCAGCAGGTCACCCCCCTTCACACCGGAGGCGGAGGCGACCCGGCTGCACCCGGCTGCGCCCAGCGCGCCCGCGGTCGCGAGCGCGGACGCGCCGGCGAGCAGCGCCCGGCGGCTGGGGTCACGTGGGGTGCCGGTTCTTCCGGAAGTCTTCGTTGCTGGAGCCATGGCCGCGCGGCTACCCGACCCCATGCGATGTATTCGGGCCATCCGTGGCCCCTTCACGACCCCCGCACAGACCCCGGCGCGGGCCCGGCCGCCCTCGACCGCGGGACGCGGCGGCCGCCCGCGCGGCTCCCCGCGCCCCTGAACCAGCCGGGCGCGGGACCTGTCCGGGACGGCACCGGCACCCCCGGATCGTTCCGCCGGTTCACGCCTGCACGATCGGTTCCCTGGTGAACAGGGCGCCCAGCTCCGGGGCGTTCACCCTGCGGTCGGCCAGGCGCAGGGCCTCCCAGACGCTGACCTGGGTGGCGGTGAGGACCGGCTTGCCCAGCTCCTTCTCCAGGGCGGGGATGTGGGAGGCGGTGCGCAGGGCCGTGTCGGGCAGCAGGAGCGCCTCGGCGTCGGGACGGTCGGCGTCCCGGGCGAGGGCGAGGATGTCGTCGACGGTCCAGGCGCCCACCTCCGCCGCCGTGGCGACGCCGGCCCCGCGCGCGGAGACGACCTCCAGCCCGCCCGCCGTCAGGAAGTCGACGAAGAGGCGGGTCACGTCGTCCGGGTACGTCGAGGCGACGGCCACACGGGCCGCCTTCACCTCCCGCGCCGCGTGGACGAACGCGAAGGCGGTGGAGGAAGCGGGCAGGCCCGCCGTACGGGCCAGGGCGCGGATCTGTGCGTGGGCGCCCTCGTAGCCGAGGACGAAGCTGCCGCCCGCGCACGCCCAGACGACCGCCTCGGCGCCGGACAGCCGCAGGGCCTCGCAGCCCGCGGCCAGCCGCTCGGGCGCGCCCATCTCCCGCAGCGCGTCCACCCGGTGCGGGTCCTCACCGACGTCGATCCGCGCGAGGTCGACGCGGACGTCGCTGCCCAGGAGCTGCTCTATGCGTGGATAGTCGTCCTCGGCGGAGTGGCCCGGGTGGAGGAGTCCGAGAGCGGTCATGCCCAACCTTCCTGTTCTTCCGGCGACGCCGGCGGCGGTGTGACGGCCCCGCACCGGACGCCTGCCTGGCCGACTCGTGCCGACTCGTCGAGCAGAGCCTGGTACGGACCCACCACCCGGGTACCCAGGTGACGCACCGCCGCCCCTCATCGTCACCTGGTTGGCCGAGAGAACGCGGATCCACGCCCCGCGCCGGGCCGGGGACGACCTCACCGGCCTCACGCAGAGAGAGACATCGGCGACGGAACGTGCGCAAGTCCATGTTGACGGCGGGTGGTTCGGGTGCGAGCGTGGTCCATCAGTGCATGTCGCACGCATCCCACGGGGCCGATCGAGTCGCATCCCGCCACGATCCGGGCTCGGTCCAGACCGCACTACGGACGGTTTCCCAGCGATATGACCGCGACGCGCAGACCGACGCTCCTCGTCCTCGACGCCGAGCCCCGCCCCCGTCTCGGACGCCTCACCGGACGGGCGACGATCGAGTACACCGACGCGTCGACGCTGCCCGAGCGGCTGCCGCACGCCGATGTGCTGCTCGTGTGGGACTTCACCTCCCACGCGGTACGGGACGCCTGGCCCGGCGACGGCCCCCGCCCCCGCTGGGTGCACACGGCGAGCGCCGGCGTCGACCACCTCCTGTGCCCCGAACTCGTCGCCTCCGACACGGTGGTGACGAACGCCCGCGGCATCTTCGACGAGCCCATCGCCGAGTACGTCGCCGCGCTCGTCCTGAGCATGGCGAAGGACCTGCCGCGCAGCTGGGAGCTCCAGGGGCGCCGGGAGTGGCGGCACCGCGAGACGCAGCGCGTCGCCGGAAGCCGCGCCTGCGTGGTGGGGTCGGGGCCCATCGGGAGGGCGATCGTACGGTCGCTGAAGGCGATCGGCGTGCACAGCGCCCTCGTCGGGCGGGTGGCGCGCGTCGGCGTCCACGGGCCCGAGGACCTCGACCGGCTGCTCGCCCGCGCCGACTGGGTGATCGCGGCGGCCCCGCTGACGGACGAGACCCGCGGCATGTTCGACGCCCGCCGCTTCGGCGTCATGCAGCCCTCCGCGCGCTTCGTGAACGTGGGCCGCGGGCCGCTCGTGGTCGAGGACGCGCTGGTGGACGCCCTGCGCCGACGGTGGATCGCGGGGGCGGCGCTGGACGTCTTCGACCGGGAGCCACTGGATGGCGACGACCCGCTGTGGGACGTACCCGGTCTGATCGTCTCCCCCCACATGAGCGGCGACACGGTGGGCTGGCGGGACGCCCTGTCCGAGCAGTTCGTGGAGTCGTACGACCTGTGGGCTGCGGGGCGGAGGCTGCCGCATGTGGTGGACAAGGGGAGGGGGTATGTGCCGGGCGCCTAGGAGCTCGGGGGCGCGTGTTCGTGGGCGGGTGGGGGGTGGTTCGTGGTTTCTCGCGCAGTTCCCCGCGCCCCTGGAGGGACGGGCCTGCGGCCCGCCCTCCCCTTCTCCCGCGCACCCCCGAGCTCTCCCGCGCAGGCCCCTCACCCGGACCCCGGAATAACCGGAGACCCCCTCCTGTTAACCCCCGGCGTACCCCAGAACCGCCGTGAACAGCAGGAGGCCCCGCCGTGACCGCAGACGAGATCCGAGGCAAGACACACGGCACCGCCCCGGCCCCGCTCTCCGTCCTCGACCTCGTCACCGTCGGCGCCGGCCGCACCGCCACCGACGCCCTGCGCACGAGCGTCGCCCTCGCCCGCCGGGCGGAGGACCGCGGCTACCACCGCTACTGGGTCGCGGAGCACCACTCCATGCCGGGCGTGGCCTCCTCCTCCCCGGCCGTGATCCTCGCCCACCTCGCGGCCCACACCACCCGCGTCCGCCTCGGCTCCGGCGGCGTGATGCTCCCCAACCACGCCCCCCTGGTCATCGCGGAGCAGTTCGGCACGCTGGAGGCCATGGCCCCCGGCCGTGTCGACCTCGGCCTCGGTCGCGCCCCCGGCACGGACGGTGCCACCGCCGCCGCCCTGCGCCGCTCCGCCCGGCTGCACGAGGGCGCCGACGACTTCCCCGAGCAGCTCGCGGAGCTGACCCGGTTCCTGGACGACGACTTCCCCGACGGCCACCCCTACCGCCGTATTCACGCGGTACCGGGCCCGATCCAGGGCACGTCGCCCGGCGGTGTGCAGTCCCCGCACCGCCCCCCGATCTGGCTGCTGGGCTCCTCCGGTTTCAGCGCCCGTCTGGCCGGTGAACTCGGCCTGCCGTTCGCCTTCGCGCACCACTTCTCCGCGCGGAACACGATCCCGGCCCTCGACCTGTACCGCGAGACGTTCCGCCCCTCCGCGGTCCTCGACGCCCCGTACGCGCTGATCGGTGTCTCGGCCCTCGCCGCCGACGAGGAGAAGGAGGCCCGCCGCCAGGTCAGGGCGGCCGCCCTGAACATGGTCCGCCTGCGCACCGGCCGCCCCGGTCTCGTCCCGACCCCGGAGGAGGCGGAGGCGTACCGGTTCAGCGCGGTCGAACAGGACTTCATCGACTCCTGGAACGCCGATGTCATCCACGGCACCGTCGACGAGGTCCGCACCCGTCTCGACGACCTCCACAAGCGCACCGGCGCCGACGAACTGATGCTCACCACCCACGCCCACAGCCCCGACCTGCGCCTGCGCTCCTACGAACTGATCGCGGACGCCTACGAGCTGCCGCGCGTCCTCCGTAACGACGGCGATCGGTGAGCGGCCTCGGACCTGGGGCCCGTACCGAGGGCACTCGGTAGGCGGCCTCAGGACCGGCGGCAGGCCGCGGCGCCCAGCAGTTCGCCGATCCGTTCGGGCGACACCGCGCGGGAGTACAGCCATCCCTGTCCGGTGTCGCAGCCGAGTCTGCGCAGCCGGGAGGCCTGGGCGTCGGTCTCCACGCCCTCCGCGGTGACGGTCAGCCCGAGCCGGTGGGCCAGCTGGACGAGGGCCTCGACGATGATCTCGTCGGCGGGGTTGGGCACCCCGTCGTCCCCGGTCCCGCCCTCCTGCGGCGTCTCGTACTGGAAGCCCCGGACGAACGCCCCGTCCAGCTTCAGCACCGACACCGGCAGCCGGCTCAGGTACGCGAGGTTGGAGTAGCCCGTGCCGAAGTCGTCGATGGCGATGCGGACCCCCATGTCGCTGAGGGCCTTGAGCGCCTGCAACGGGCGGCCGGCGGAGCCCATCAGCGCGGACTCGGTGAGTTCCAGCTGGAGCAGATGCGGGGCGAGGCCCGTCTCGGAGAGGATCTCGGCGACATCGGCGACGAGGTCGGAGTCCCAGACCTGGCGCACGGCGACGTTGACGCTGACGAAGATCGGAGCCCGGCCGGGGTGGTCGAGCTGCCAGCGGCGGGCCTGCCGGCAGGCGGTCGCGAGGATCCAGCGGCCGAGCTGGACGATCGAACCGTCCTCCTCCGCCAGTGAGATGAACCGATTCGGCGTCAACAGGCCGAACTGCGGGTGGTGCCAGCGCACCAGGGCCTCCACCCCGCGCACCTCGCCCTGCGCCATGCCCACCAGCGGCTGGTACTCCAGGACGAACTCGCCCCGCCCGATGGCCGCCCGCAGCGTGGACGACAGTGCCTGACGGGTCATCCGGTGGGCGTTGCGCTCCGGATCGAACAGTGTCCAGCGGGACTTGCCGTCGGCCTTCGCCCAGTACAGCGTCGTGTCGGCGGCCTGCATCAGCCCGGTGGCCGTGGTGCTCGCCGACTGCCGTTCCACCACGCCGATCGACGCCGACACGGACAGCCGCTGTCCGGCGAGGTCGAAGGGCGCCTGGAGGGTCCTGAGCACGGACTCGGCCAGGTCGGCGAGTTGTTCGGTGCCGGTGGAGTCCTCGACGAGGACGGCGAACTCGTCGCCGCCGAGCCGGGCCACCAGTGGGGCCGTGGCCGGCGCGCCCGCCGAACGGCCGTACGCCGCCGCCTCCGCGCACCGGGTGAGCCGCTCGGCGACGGCCGAGAGCAGCCGGTCGCCGACCCGGTGGCCGAGGGTGTCGTTGACCGCCTTGAACCCGTCGAGGTCCAGATACACCAGGCCGATCCGGCCGGTGCCGGCCTCCTCGTAGGCGTCCCGCTCCAGGGCGGCGGCCAGGCGTTCGAAGAAGAGGGTGCGGTTGGGCAGCCGGGTCACCGGGTCGTGCAGCTGCAAGTGCTGGAGTCTGGCCTGAAGTTGACGGTTGGCGCTGATGTCGGTCACCGAGAGCAGGACCGCGCCCTCCTCCTCGGGCAGCGGCGCCACGGACACCTGGACCCACAGGGAGGTCCCGTCGGGCCGTTTGAGTCGGCGTGTGCAGCGCAGCCGGGCCTGCCGGCCGCGCAGCACCTCGCGATAGGCGTGCCAGGTGCGGGTGTCCGCGGCGAGGTCGACCAACTCGGCCGCGACGCGCCCCGCGAGCGGTCCGGCCACCCCGTTCCCCAGCAGTGTCTCCATCGCCGCGTTCGCGGTGACGACCCGCCCTTCACGGTCGACGACGGCCATGGCCAGCGGCGCCGCGGAGAAGGCGGAGGGAGTGCTCTCGACCACCGCCCGGGCCGACGCGTCCGGCGCCGCTGACACATCTGACGCTTCGGCGTGACGCTCTGTAGTCGCTGACCGGACGAGGTCTGCCGCGGGCGCCGGCCCTTGGGACGTTCCGCTCACCGTTCGCTCCCGCAGTGCACTCGTTTTTCGTACGGATCTCGATTGTGTCGTCGGAGCGGCCGAACTAAGTACGAAGGGCGCTCTGGCCGTGTCCGTGCAGGAAAGTGTGCCGATCATAGAGGTTGCCCCCGGGGCCTTCTAGCCACTCTCCAGTCTCCCTGAACAACGACCAGATCTGACAGATCGTTTCTGCCCCGAGCTGAACGGCTTCCCGGAATCATGGACCGCTTGTGACGTTCCGTGAGTGCACGGGGTGTCGCCCCGGGGGGACTGTGCGACCGTCCCTCACCCGTCTGGTGCAGACAAACAGGGCAAAGTACTACTAATTCGGAAAATCTGGACGCGGCGTCCCAAGACTCGCGTTCGGAGGTTTCCGTGCAGCGTCCGCACCCCTGGAGGGGGCCTCTCCGGCAGGGACTCCTCGACGACCGTGTGCCCACGTTGCGCAGTACGGCGGCCATGCTGACCTCGCTGACCGCCCTCGCCGCGACCTCCCTGATCGCGGCCCCGTCGGTCGCCGTCCCCCTGTCCGAGGCGTGCGCGCTGCGCAGGACCGAGGCGCACCACTCGGAGGGTCTCGACACATGGAACGCCGCCTACCCGCGCCCCACACGCGACCTCGACGCCGTACTGGTGTTCCTCTCATTCCCGGACTCCACCCCCGTCACCTCCCCGGAACAGCTGACCGCCGATCACTTTCCGGACACCAGCCAGTTCTTCGAACGCGCCTCCTACGGCAAGTTCGCCCTCCGTCCGCATCCGCACCGCCAATGGCTGCAGATGCCGCGCCGTTCGACGTCGTACGCCATACGGCGGGACTGGAACGCGCCGCACCGGGCCGCCTATCTGAAGGACGCCCTCGCGACCGCCGACCCGCACATCGACTTCTCCCGCTACGACATCGTGTACTTCATCGCCGACCCGCACGCGCCCGGCGTCGACTCGGACGCGACGAAGGTGGTGAACCTGCAGTCGCCCCTGAAGATCGACGGGACGGGTCTGCGCCGCGTCGTCACCGTGTTCGAGAAGCATCCGCCGGACCGTCTCGTCCTCGCCCATGAGACCGGTCATGTCTTCGACCTGCCCGACCTCTACCACCGGCCCGTCGACGGCAAGGGTGACTGGGACACCCATGTCGGCGACTGGGACCTCATGGGGAGCCAGTTCGCCCTCGCGCCCGACTTCTTCGCCTGGCACAAGTGGAAGCTGGGCTGGCTCGAACAGCACCAGGTGGCGTGCGTGCGCGGTGCCGGTGTCACCCGACTGACGCTGGAGGCGGTGGGAGCGGGACCGGCGCGGACGGCGGAGGGGACGGTGCAGGCCGGGAACGCGGGAGGGCGGGAGGTCTCCGGCGGTGACGGGACCACCGGCGACGGTGGAGTCACCGGGGGCGGCGGGGGCTCCGGGGATGTCGTGTCGGCCGGTGCTCAGGCGGCGTTCGGGGCCGGCCGGGGGACGAAGCTGGCGGTCGTCCCCACGGGCCCGGACAGTGCCCTCGGCATCGAGGTGCGGGGAGCGGTCGGCAACGACTCCTCCGTCTGCGCGGAGGGTGTCCTCGTCTACCGCGTCCGCAGCAGCGCCGAGTCCGGCAGCGGCCCCATCGAGGTGCTCGACGCCCATCCGCTCACCGGGGCGTGCTGGGACGAGTCGGTCTACCCGCCCCTCGCGGACGCGCCGATGCGGGTGGGGGAGAGCTTCACGGTGCCGGGGGAGGACGTGCGCGTCGAGGTGGAGGGTCGTACGCCGTCGGGGGAGTGGACGGTGAAGATCACGACGACCGGTAGGTAGGCGGGGGGAGGGGGAAGGCCCGGCGGATGGGGGTGAGCCGGGTGGGCCGGGCGGCAACGAGAGAAGCCCCTCGCTTTCGCGAGGGGCTTCTTCGTGTCGTGCGCCGCCAGGGACTCGAACCCCGGACCCGCTGATTAAGAGTCAGCTGCTCTAACCAACTGAGCTAGCGGCGCCTGCTGACGTCGTAGACCTTAGCACCCTGATCGGCGGGAGGAAAAATCGATATCCGCACGGTCGCGGAGGCCCTCGCGCGGGCCGCCCGCACGGCCGCCCAGAGCAGAACCTCGGGCCCCGGAAGCCATGGCCGCGACGTGTCGGGAGCGACGACCCAGCGGGACCCGGGCCGGGCGACGGGGAGGGTGTCGTCGCCTCGGCCGCCACGGGGCTCCGGGGTGTGGAGGGCCGGGACGGTGACCGTGTCGCCGGTGCCGTGGCAGAGGAGGGGCGGGACGGCGCCCGTGCGGCCGGGCGAGCCCCATTCCTCCCACTCCAGCAGGGTGGGCAGGCGGTGGGCGGTGCCGGGGGAGGCGAAGAGGAGCATCCGCCCGCGGTGCACGGCCACCGGGCCGGATCCCGGTCCCTCGGTCCACAGCCGGTCGAGCATCCGTCGCCCGAAGAGGGCCGGCGCGCTGACCACGTCGAACACCGCCCCGCACGGCAGCACCAGCGGAGCGGCCCGCCGTTCCTCCCGCCGGGCCGCCGAGGTGCGCCGCGGATACGTTCCTGCCGAGGCGAGCCACGCGGCCCCCTCCGCCGTCACCCCCGTGACGTCGACCCGGTCCTGTGGATACCTGCCCGCATCCGTCCCAGCGCTCATGCCTTCATGTCTACCGGCCGTCACCGCGTGATTCCCCAGGGTTGCGGGAATGCGGTACGGGAGCGGTGCAAGTGGGGTATCTTGCCCACCCGGCATATGCCAGGAGGTGTTTCGCGGTCGGCCGAGGGTTGATCCGGCAGCTCAGAGGGTGTCCGGGCCGCTCACGTCGTGCCCGCGGAGCAGATCCCGCCCGAAGTCGACCATCTTCTTCGCGTAGTCCTCGGTCCACTCGGCCCGTTCCGCGATGTCCGCCGCGGTCAGACGGTCGAACCGCCGGGGATCGGCCAGCTGGGCCGCCGCGATCGCCTGGAACTCCACGGCCCGGTCCGCCGCCGCCCGGAACGCCTGCGCCAGCTCCGTCGACCGCGACAGCAGCGCCCGCGGATCGTCGATCGACTCGAGATCGAAGAAGTGCTCGGGGTCGCCGGCCGCCTCCGCCGGCTCGAAGAGCAGGGGCGCGGGGCGTAGCCGCGGTTCGTGCCGACGCGGCGTGGGCTCCGCCATGTCTTCTCCTCCTCGTACGACGGTGCACGGGGCCTGTCCCCGGGGTGTCCCCCGGAAGGGCCACCGTCCATTGTCACGTGACCGCGCAAGTAGGCATAGAAACGAGCCACCCCCGCCCACGCGCCCCTACTCCACCGCGCGCCCACAACCACGACGTCACGCGGTGCTCCCCCAGCTCCGCCGCCATCGCACGGTTCGCCTCCGGGTGTCGCCGACGCCGCTCCGCCGCGCGGCTTACGGCTGCGACGCCACCCGGTGTTCTCCCAGTTCCGCCAGGACCGCGTGGTTCGCCTCCCAGCCGTCCGGGGCCCTGTTTCGTTCGGCCGCCTGTCGGCGGCGTGCCGGACTCCGTCCGGCGGGTGGGGCGGTGGTGCGGTGGGCGCCTGCCGGGCGGGCGGTCCGTGTCGCCGACCCCGTTCCGCCGCGCGGCTTACGGCTGCCACGGCACCCGGTGTTCCCCCAGTTCCGCCAGGACCGCGTGGTTCGCCTCCCAGCCGTCCGGGAACTTGACGGTCACGCCCAGTTGGACCGGCTCGGTGGACGGGTGGTCGTCCAGGAGGTCGGTCACTCCCGCGCGGCAGACCACGATGCAGGCGTGGCGGTGGCGGGAGGCGAGGACGCACAGGCGGCCGGTCTCCAGGTGGAAGGCCGTCGCGTCGGGGCGGCCGGAGAGCGGATGGAGGACGACGGTCACGTCGTACTCCCGGCCCTGGAGCCGGTTCGCCGTGTCGACCACCACCTCGGACACCCCCAGCTCGGCCAGCGCGGCGCGCACCGCCGCGGCCTGGTCCCGGTGGGCCGTGCCGACGGCGATCCGGTCGGCGGTCAGCGGCACCGGCTCCTCGGCACGCTCCGACGTCGCCGCCCCGCCCCGGTCCAGCAGCCGCCGTACGACCCGGGCGACCGCCCGTACCGCCTCGGGGTCGGTCCGGGGCGTGTGGCGGGCCGGCAGCTCCAGCAGCCCCCACCCCGATTCGGCGGCCTCGTCGATGACCCGGTCCGGGCCGGAGCCGTCGGACGGCACCGCGAAGGCGAGCCGCCGGTCCCCGTGCCCCGTGCCGCTGCGGAACGGCGTGAACGGGTAGAACGCGTCGGACACGAGCGGCGCGGCCGACGCCGGGAGCCGCCATGACACCGGCAGCCGGTGCTGTGGCAGCTCGGGGTTGTGCGCCAGCAGGGTCGTCACCGCCGAGGCCGACGGGTCGTACGACAGCCCCGCCCACTGTTCGCTGCCCACGATCGAGAACGGGTCCAGCTGCCCGGGGTCGCCCACGAACAGCGCCCGCTCGAACAGCCCCGCCACGGCCAGCAGCGCGTCCGACCGCATCTGGTACGCCTCGTCGACGATCGCGTGCCGCCACGGCTCGACACCCTTGACGTGGGCCCACTTCGCGGCCGTGGAGATCACGACGTCTAGGCCCGCCAGCTCGGCCGCCTTCGTCGACTTCTTCACGTTCGGCAGGGCGTCGAGCGCCTTGTCGTACGGGTCGGAGTCACTGCTGTGCAACCGGCCCACCGGCAGCTCGGGGTCCTTCTCCGCGAGCCGGATCACCAGGTCGTCCACCTGGGCGTTCGTCTGCGCGATGACCATCAGCGGGCGTCCGGCGGAGGCCAGCTCCAGCGCGGCGCGGACGACGAGCGTGGACTTGCCGGCACCGGGCGGCGAGTCGACCACGACCCCCCGGTGCGTGCCGTGCAGGGTGTCGCGCAGGATCGCCTCGGTGGCCCGGCCGGCCGCGGCCCCCGGGTCGAGCACTGCCTCGGCGCTGGTCACAGGACGTCCTCCTCGGTCACCGGGTCCGGCAGCGGCACGGCGTCGGACTCACCCGGCGGCCCGCCGTGCGTCCACGGGGTGTCCTCGGGCTCGGGCAGCTTCGCCCCGCCCCGCTGGTCGTGCTCGAACAGCGTGAAGCAGACCCGGTCGCCCTTCTCCGGGACCGACCCGACCTCCGGCTCCTTGCCCCGCCCCATCTTGTCCATGATCCGCAGCGTGAGGAACACCCCGCGGCCGTCGTCCTCCGCGTCCTCCTCGGCCGCCACGAACTCGGCGGTCTGCGGCTTCCCGCCCAGTGAGCGGTACACCTTCACGCGCTCCCCGAGATGCGGCCGGTCCTGAGTCGTCACGGTGACCAGCGGCCGGGGGCTCGGCCGCTTGCCCTCGCTGTACGCCATCACGACATCCGTGACCTCACCGGCGAACGCCTCCCCGGCCAGCCGCCGCCCGGCCATGACCAGCGGGTCGTCGAGGGCCTCCTGGGCGTCGAGCCGGGCCTGCTCCCGCTCACGCGCGGCCAGTTTGTTCGCGGCGGTGACCGCGTCGTCGATACGGGGCTGCGGGGGCTCCCCGGCGACGATCCGGTCCCGGTGGCCGGTGAAGGACCAGCGGTCCCGGGTCCACCGGTCGGCCGCGTGGGCGCCCTCCGGCAGGGCGCGCAGCAGGTCGAGGCCGTGCCAGACGGCGTCCCAGGTGGGCCGGGTGCGGCTCTCGACGAGGGCGCGGATCTCGCGCTCGGCGGCGGTCAGCGCGCCGAGGCGTGTATCGGCCTCCAGCCCGTCCTCGGCGGCGGCCAGCGCCAGCCGCGCCCGGTCGTACCGCTCGATGGCCGGGGCCAGCAGCTTGTTGTCGAACGCCGGGTCCGTCGCGGGACCGGCGGGCGGGCACAGCAACTGGCCCTCGGCGTCCCGCGCCAGCTCGGCCCGCCGCGCCGCCGCCTCGCCCGACTCGCCCTCCGGCGGGTCGATCCACGCGAGCAGCGACGCGAGGTGCTGGTCCTCGACGCCGGACTGCCCGGTCGCCCAGTGCCGCGCCAGCAGGTCCGTCAGGGCCAGCAGCAGCGACGAGCCCGGCACCCGCGCCCGCTCCCCGAAGTGGGTGAGCCACCGCCCGAGCAGCGGCACCCGCGGCGGTGCCGGGTGGGGCGCCTCCGGGTCCTGCTCGGCGGTCCGCCGGAACCGCATGGAGCGCCCGAGGAGCCGTACGAAGTCGATGCCGGTGCGGCTCGGCACGATCAACTGCGGGGCGTCCGCGCACAGTTCGACCTCGACCTTGACCCGCTTGCCGGTCTCCGGGTCGGTCTCGCTGCGCTCGGCCGCCTCCACGACGTCGGCGTACGCGTCCACGTACGGCAGCAAGATGTCGGCCAGCTCAGCCAGGAACGCGAACCGCAGGTCGCGGTCGCGGGGCTGGGGGACGACCAGCAGCCGGGGCGCGTCCCGGTCGGTGCCGACGAGCGCCCCGAGCGGGGCCCCGGCCTCGCCGGCGGTGGTGAGCGGCACGAACACGAGGGGCCGCGCGGACAGGTGCCGGTGCAGGACCGTGGCGGCGGGCTGGGCGCGGCCCGAGCTGATGGCTTCGAGCCGGGCGAGGGTGGCGATCAGTGACACACGGCCCCCTCGGTGACCGGGACGGGCGCACCGGCCGCCGCGAGGGCCTCCGCGCGCAGCTCCGCCGCCCGGCGCAGCGCCGCCACCGTCGGGTCGTCGGGGTCGCCCGCCCTGCCGTGGGCCGCCGCCAGGACGTCCTCGACGGTGGTGAGTCCGCCCAACTCGGCCCGCGCGGCCCGCCCCAGGGAGGTCACCGCGCCGTCCGCGCGGGAACGGGCCCGGCAGTGGAAGGCCAGCTCGCAGGCGGCGAGGCACTCGGGGGCGTAGGTGGCGGAGAGGGCCTCGACGGCGGTCGTCAGCTCGTCACGGGGGAGGTCGGGGGCGAAGCAGGTGCCCTCGGGGAGGGAGGCGGCGATGTCCTCGATGCGGGTGAGCCGGGTCAACTGACGCCGGGTGACCGCGCGTTGCTTGCGGATGTCGACCGCGGCGGCCGTGGGCAGGTTGGTGAAGTCCTTGGGGCACACGAGCAGCACCCGGTGGTGGACGGCGGGCGCGGGGTCGAGCCGGGCGGCGACCTCCTCCAACGCCAGGACGTAGACGGCGGACTGGCGGGCGGCGGCGCCCACCTTCGCCGGGTCCGCCGAACCGTCCAGCATCGGGAAGGACTTGATCTCGACGACCGTCCAGGTGCCGTCGGGGTGGACCACCACCGCGTCCGGCTCCAGGAAGGCGGGGGAGCCCGCAACGTCCAGCGCCACCATGGGGTGGTCGAGCAGCGCCCAGCCGCCCGCGTCGGTGGCCTCCCTCAGGGCCAGTGCCGTACGGGCGGCGCGACCCTCGGGGCCGACGGCGGCGAGGTCGGGGACGGACGCGACGGCCGGCGGCTCGGCGGCCGGGTCCAGTTTCTCGTGGACGAGTCTCAGCAGCTCAGCTCCACCGTCCGCCTTCACACGGGCCTCGAAGGCGTTGCCCCGCATGAAGGCGAACTGCGACTGGCCGAAGGCGGAGGGCGAGCCGAGCGCGTCCGCCAGCACCGCCTTGTTCACCCCGGCGCCGTCCAGCAGCGCGCGGCGCTCGCAGCCCGGGTTGGCCGCGAGCGCGGCGAGGGCGCGCGCGTCCAGCGCCTTCGGTGGGACCTCGGGTCCGCGCAGCTCAGCGAGCTGCTGCCGGAGCGCCGTCCCCTGCTTCCGAGGGGGCGGCACCCGGCTCGGGTTCGGTGATCCGCTGCCGTGGAATTCGCTCACCCGGCGAAGTCTGGCATCCGGCACTGACAATCGGGGACAGGGCGCCGGGAATGGCCGGCGGGACGGGGGTGACGGCGTCGTCCGCGCGTCCCTCCCGGCGCGGCCCGCCGTCGCCCTCGCCCCGGACCACGAGGCCGGGGTCGGCGCGGTCGCCGCCGGTCGCCGTGAGCCCGAGCGCGACCCGGCACCGGTCCGCGGTCCGCAGGACCAGCGGCGCCAGCAGCAGGCCGACGCCCATCACGGCGGCGCCCGCCGCCGCGTCGAGGAAGTAGTGGTTCGCGGTGCCCATGACCACGATGGTGGTGATCACGGGGTACGCGACGGCCGCGGCCCGGACGAGGCGTGAGCCGCCGCCGAAGCGCCACAGGATCACCCCGCACCACAGCGCCCAGCCGACGTGCAGGCTCGGCATCGCCGCGTACTGGTTCGTCATGCCCCCGAGGCCGCGGGGCGCGCTGGCCTCGCCGCCCCACCAGCCCCAGGAGCTGTAGTGGGCCATGGTGTCGACGAAGCCGTGCGCCGGGTCGAGCAGCCGGGGCGGGCAGGTCGGGAGCAGGGTGAAGCCGATCAGGCCGATGAACGTGGAGGTCATCAGCCAGGTGCGGGCCGCGCGGTAGCGCACGGCGTGGGAGCGGAAGAGCCACACCAGGAGCACGGGCGTGACCAGGTAGTGCAGGGACGCGTACCAGAAGTCGGCGGGTATGCCTATCCAGGGTTCCCGTGTGAACAGCCGGTTCAGCGGATGCTCGGCGTTGAGACTCAGGGCCTTCTCGAAGCGCAGGATCGCCAGGCCGTGCTCGACGGCGGTCGACGTGTCGCCCCGGGCGAGCAGCCGGCCGGCCGAGTACGCCCCGTACACCAGCAGGATCAGCGGCAACTCGGTCCACCAGCGGAGCCGCGTGTGCGTGCCGGGCACTGCCTCGGTAACCGGTGCGCCGGCCCTCTCGGTGACCGGTGCTTCGGCCGCCTCGGTCTGCGGCATCCGATCGCCCTCCCCCATCTGCGTCCACTGTGTTCACCTGTGCGTCGTGCGCGGGACGTCCTCCCGTGTGCAGGACGTTGTCCAAGACGCTGGGATCGCCCCTCGGGTTGCCCCCCGGCAGTCTGAGCGATGATGGACGCATCCGCCTCTTCATTCAGGCTCCTCCGTGGATACTCAGCCGTTCACGGCGGAGGGGAAACGGACTCCTGCGGAGCAGGGCAGGGAGCGGGGTTTCGTCGCCAGGGCGAAAGACCGTCTTCTGACCAGCAGTTTTGTCCTTTACATGCAGTCCCACTAGTTTGTGAGCGTGTCCACGACGCATGTGAAGCGGGCATTCAAGTACCGCTTCTATCCCACGGGCGAGCAGGCAGCCGAGCTGTCGCGCACGTTCGGCTGCGTCCGCAAGGTCTACAACATGGCGCTCGCCGCCCGCACAGAGGCATGGGCGCGGCAGGAGCGGGTGAACTACAACGCCACGTCGGCGATGCTGACGGCGTGGAAGAAGACCGAGGAACTGGCGTTCCTCAACGAGGTCTCTTCCGTGCCACTCCAGCAATGCCTGCGCCATCTGCAGGCTGCGTTCACCAGCTTCTTCGGCAAGCGGGCGAAGTACCCGCGCTTCAAGTCGAAGAAGAAGTCCCGCAAGTCCGCCGAGTACACCACCAGCGGTTTCCGCTTCCGTGACGGCCGGCTGACGCTGGCGAAGATGTGTGATCCGCTGGACATCGTGTGGTCCCGGCCGCTGCCGGAGGGCGCGAAGCCGTCGACGGTGACCGTGTCCCAGGACGCGGCCGGGCGCTGGTACGTCTCCCTGCTGTGCGAGGACCCGACGGTGAAGCCGCTTCCCGCGACAGCAACCGCTGTGGGCGTGGATGTCGGTCTGGACCACCTGCTGACCCTCTCGACCGGGGAGAAGGTCGCCAACCCCAGGCACGAGCGCAAGGACCGTGCCCGGCTCGCGCTGGCCCAGCGCCGTATGGCGAAGAAGACCAAGGGATCGGCGAACCGGGCCAAGGCCCGACAAAGGGTTGCCAGGATCCACGCCAGGATCGCCGATCGCAGGCGTGACGGCCTGCACAAGCTGACCACTCGTCTCGTTCGTGAGAACCAAACGATCGTGATCGAGGACCTGACCGTACGCAACATGGTCAGGAACCGGAGACTGGCCCGCGCCATCAGTGATGCCGCGTGGGCCGAGTTCCGGAGCCTGCTGGAGTACAAGGCCGCCTGGTACGGGCGGGAAGTGATCGCGGTGGACCGCTTCTTCCCCTCGTCCAGGCTGTGCTCCACCTGCGGCACCTTGCAGGAGAGGCTGCCGTTGCACGTCCGCACCTGGACATGTGACAGCTGTGGCACGACCCACGACCGGGACGTGAACGCAAGCAGGAACCTGCTGGCCGCCGGACGGGCGGTGTCGGCCTGTGGAGCTGGTGTAAGACCTCAACGGAGTTCTCCGGGTGGGCGGTCGGCGATGAAACAGGAAGTCTTACGGCGCGAGCCGTAAGAATCTCCTCCCTTCAGGGAGGAGAGCGTCAATCTCCCTTCTCCCAGAGGGAAACCCACCCCCGGAAAGGTTTTCGCATGGCACCGCGCATCCTGCTGGCCCGCCACGGACAGACGGAATGGTCCCGGCTCGGGAAGCACACCGGCAGGACGGACGTCCCCCTCCTCGAAGAGGGCCGACGCGGTGCCAAGCTGCTGGGCGAGCGCCTGCACCGGCCGCCCCTGGACGGGCTCCCCGGAGTCGAGGTCCGTACGAGTCCCCTCTCACGCGCGCGTGAGACCTGCGAACTGGCCGGGTTCGGTGAGCGCGCCACCGCGTGGGACACGCTCATGGAGGTCGACTACGGGGCGTACGAGGGACTCACCCCGGCCGACATCCACGCCCTGCGGCCCGGTTGGCTCATGTGGCGCGACGGCGTCCCCGGCGGGGAGACCCTCCAGCAGCTCACCGCGCGCGCGGACGACGTGGTGGAGTGGGCGCGGAGCGGGGAACGCGATGTGCTGGTCTTCGCCCACGGTCACATCCTGAGGTCCATAGCCGCCCGCTGGCTCGGCCAGGGCATCGACTTCGCCGCCCGTGTCCGCCTCAACCCGACGTCCCTGTCGGTCCTCGGCTGGGCCTACGGCGACCCGGCGATCGAGTCGTGGAACGACACGGGGCACCTGTCCGGCTGAGACGCCTCACCGCACGCGGAACCAGGCCTCGAACTCGACCAAGTACCGCTGGCCCCGTCCCCGCCCGCCGTTCGGCAATCCGCACCCTAGGACAGCGCGCCGGGACGGGACAGGTGGTTCCCGTCGGACCGCCGACGGTAGTGGGACGCGTGAGTCCGTGGAGAGTCGAGGGAAATATGTCGCGTACACGACATGGCCGGTTTCGCCCTGTTCGCCGCCCCGTGCGGCCCAGGAACATCCCGTGGTGTCGGTGCGAACGGTCAGGTTCGTGAGGCCGCTCGTGCTGCGGCTGCCAGGGGGACCACTGGGGGAACCCGGCTCGCCTCCAAGGGGGAAACACGTGTCCATACGCACGACCATGACCGCATGTCTGTTCTCCGCCGTGCTCGTCGGCGGCGCGATGGCCGTCGCGCCGACCGCGTCGGCGAACGAGTCCAGCGCGCTGTCCTGCTACGGCAGCGCGAAGTCCTACTCCAAGCCCGCGGGCAACCGCTGGTACCCGCAAGGCGGTCCGTACCTCACGGCCACCAGCAACTGCAACGACATCAACATCAAGCCCAACACCACGACCCGCATCGCGGTGTGCTTCCTGCCGAGCTCGGGCGGCACGTCCTGCCAGTCGTCCTTCAAGACCGCTCCGGCCGGCCAGTGGACCGTGGTCGCGACGGACGTCCGGGACGGCACCCGCTTCTACTTCGACTTCGGCTCGACCACGGCGAACTCGGGGGTGTGGGCGGCCTGACCAGCCACTGTGCACATACGGCACGAGTGCGGGGCCGGGGCCGCCACAGGTCCGGCCCCGCACGTGCGTGAACCCCGTTGTCAGAGCACTAGGCGGTTCGCGCGACCCCCGCGTGGCGTTCCAGGAACGCCGACACGCCCGCCGCGCGGCGGTGCGGCAGCAGGACGCGGGCCGTGCCCGCGAGCATCTGCTGGACGCGGGAGGACTGGACCTCGTCCAGCAGGTCGAGGACCCGCATCCCCGCCGCCGCCGCCTCGTCGGGGCGGCCCCCGCGCGCGAGGTCGTCGGCCAGTTCGGCGGTGTAGAGGGCGATGTTGCGGGTGAAGTGCGGGTTCTGGAGCTGCGCTGCCCGCCGCGCGTGCCGGGCAGCGCGGGGCCAGTCGCCGAGCGTGGACCAGCACTGCGCCTCCAGTGCCTCCAGTTCGGCCTCGCCGTAGAAGGTCATCCACTCCGGGTCGGCGTCGGACGTCCCCCGCCCGAACAGGGCGTGCGCCCGGGCCAGCGCCTGCTCGCACCCTGTGCGGTCGGCGAGCCCCGACCAGCCGCCCGCCTCCCGCAGCGCCAGCAGGGACATCAGCCGCGGCGAACCGAGGGGCCGCGCCACCCGCTGCGCGGCCTGTGCCGCCCGTACCGCCTCCCGCGGTCGGCCCGCGTCCCGCGCGAGGAACGCCGTGTTGCAGAACGCGTGCGCCTCCAGAGCGGGGTCGCCCGACATCCGGGCCGTGGCGAGCGCCTCCGCGTAGTGGGAGCGGGCATCGTCGAAACGCCCCGAGTCGTGGGCCAGCCAGCCCACGGAGATGGCGAGTTCACCGGCGCCCGCGTACAGCCGGTCGGCGCTGGCCTGCCGGGTGGTCCCCGCGTCGAGCAGCGCGTACGCGGCCCGCAGCGGCGCCGAGGCCCTGCGGTACAGCCCGTCGGCGCCGTGCCGGTCGTCGAGCAGCCGGATCTTGCGGACGGCCGCTTCGAGGGCCCCGGCCTCCGACGAACCCGGGCGGAGCGCGGGACGGCCCGTGGCCGAGGCCGTGCCGGCGAGGGGGCCGAAGGAGGCGGCCGCCATGGCGGCGGTACCCCCGGTCATGAATGCGCGACGTTGCACGTCGCTCTCCTCGTGGTCCTGGTACGTGTGGTGCGTGTCCCGCCAGCCGTGGACATAGCCCGTGTCGCCCCGCGGGTCCTGCATGTCGTACGTCTCGTGCGTTTCATACGGCTCGTACGCCCCTTCCGTCTCACCCCTCGCACCGAGTGGGGAGCGCGAGCGGCTCTCGGTGCGAGGGGAGGGCGCCTCCTCGGTGGAGCGCGCCCCCCTACCGCGTACCTCCGCGCGGGGCGCGAACCCCAGGTCGGTCAGGGTCCGGCCCGGGAACATATGCAGGAACACCCGTTCGTACGCGTAGTTCGGGCAGCGGATCTCTCCTGACTCGACCCGCCCGACGTAGCGCGCGTCACAGCTCACCCGCTCACCGATCTCACGCGCGGCACGGCGTACCGCCGCGGCGAACTCGCCCGGCGAGCGCTGCCCGCGCAGCCGCCGAAACGCGAGGTTCGGCCGCTGAGGCCGGGGGGACTGGGATGAGGTCACCGATGACGACGCCATGGTCGGGCCCTCTCTCGCGAACCGTCGAACCGTGCCGGAATCAGGGGAGTCGTCCCAGTCGAGTTGTCCGCGTCCCGGGGGGTTGGTTCCTCTGTGTCCGGCGGGGCAAGAACGTACCCGCCTCACGGATGCCTCGATGCGAGGTTTGGCTACAAACCGGATATCTCATCCTTGATCTGCCATGAACTGCCATCCTTTGCGGCACGGTTCCGCCGTAGCCGTTGACAGGCCCGCGCGTTGGGCAGCACGGACCGGGAGCGCCCGAACTCCCGCTGCCGTCTGCAGGAAGAAGGGGGTTGTACGCGTTGGAGGCCCGGATGAAGAACGTCGAACCCCGTACGCCGTTGTCCGACGTGCCCGCCGCGGAGCCCTGGCCGACCCCCGAACACGCCGCCCCGTCGGCCCAGTCGGCCTCCGAGTGCGACCTCGTGACCGTCCCCGCGCGGCAGGGCCTGGAGGCCGTCGACATCCTTCGGCGCGGGGCCCTCGACGTGGTCGGGCCCGTCATGACCGTGGGGCCCGTCCTGCACGACGACGCCTGCGACACCCTCGGGTTCCTCGTCCCGCCGGGCACGGCCGACGCGTGGGACGTGCCGGGCAGCACCTGTACGCAGAGCGAGGGGCGGGGCGCGGTACTGGCCCCCGCGGACGGCGCGGACTGGCTGCTGCCGCCGGGGGAGGCGGACCTGGCGACGGACCCGGCGGTGCTGCGGGCGGCGCTCGGCGAGGCGGCGCGGCTGATCGAGGCCGCCGACAACTGCCGCTGAACGTCGCGGACCGCCAGGCGCCGGGGGCCGTGCCGCCGGACCCCGTCCGGGAAGGGGCGGCGGCCATGGTCCGTCGGGAGCGCACCGGCGTGGAGGGGCCTGCTCCGCACGGTCGATAATGGCCGTATGGGCAGGTCCAAGAAGGGGCGGGGACGGGGAGCCGACGTCGTCGCCGAAGCGGTCGACGGAGGGCTCGCCGAGCTGGTGCCGGATCCGGACCGGGGGCGGGCCTGGACGCTGCTCGTCGACGGGGCTCCGCAGTCGCACGTCGACCTCGACGACCCCGCGTATCTGTCGTTCGAGTACCAGCGGCGGCTCGGCCACGTCATCGATCTCGTCGCCCCGGCCGGGCGGCCCGTGCACGCCGTGCACCTCGGCGGCGGCGCCTTCACCCTCGCGCGGTACGTCGCCGCCACCCGGCCCCGGTCCACCCAGCAGATCGTCGAACGTGACGCGGCGCTCGTGCAACTCGTACGGCGTGAGCTGCCGTTGGACCCGAACGCCCGGGTGAGGGTGCGGTCGACGGACGCGCGCGAGGGTCTGGCCAAGGTGCCGGACGGCTGGGCGGACCTGGTGATCGCGGATGTCTTCAGCGGGGCGCGCACCCCGGCACATCTGACGTCGACGGAGTTCCTCACGGACGTACGGCGGGTGCTGAAGCCGGACGGGTGCTACGCCGCCAACGTCGCCGACGGCCCCCCGCTCGCCCACCTGCGCGGCCAGATCGCCACCGCCGCCGCCGTCCTCCCCGAACTCGCGCTGGTCGCCGACCCGGCCGTGCTCCGGGGCAGACGATTCGGCAACGCGGTCCTCGTGGCCTCGGGCCGGCCGCTGCCGCTCGCCGAACTCACCCGCCGTGCCGCCTCCGACCCGCATCCCGGCCGCGTCGAGCACGGCAGGGCGCTCACCGACTTCACCGGCGGGGCGGCACCCGTGACCGACGCGGCGGCCGTCGCCTCACCCGCCCCGCCGCCCTCGGTGTTCCGCTGACTCGCGGGCAGGGCACGGCAGTCGGCGGTCAGAAGTTCTGCACGTCCACGCGGGGCGCGCTGTCGTGCCAGGTGCAGAACACCGACACGCGGTCCGAACCCGCGGCGAAGTCCACCCGGATCCAGGACTCCGTCTTCCACACCTGCATCGACCAGCCCGAGCCGGGCGTCGCGGAGACGAGGGTGGCGTACGTCCTCGTCAGCGAGAAGACCACCCGGCCGCCCTCGGTGTCGTACGCCTTGACCTCACCCGAGTCGCCGGAGTCGCCGGACGTACCGGTGCCCGGACTCGGGCTGACCGGCGGGGACTTCGTCGGGGCCGGTGACGCCGTGCCGGTGCCGTTCCTCCCCTGAGCCCCCTTCCGCTCCGGCCGGCCGGCACTGGGGGAGGGGTCCGGGCGGGCGGTGTCGGAGACCCGTGCGGGCTCCTCGCGGCCCTTCCCCGGGTCCTTGGCGTCGGCGGCCGTGATGGGCAGGGCGCGGGGCGGGTCGTAGGCGGTGCCGGCCATCACCGTGTGGACACCCCACCAGGACAGCGTGACCGCCGCGCCCGTGGCGAGCAGCCAGGCCAGTACGTGTAGGAGTCCTCTGCGCATCGCGGCCATCCTGCACCACGAGTCCCATCCGTGTCGTGGGGTGCGGGACCCCGTCCGGCGCGTGCGTGGCCTGCGGCGGCCGTGTGCGCGGAGGGTGTGGACAAGTTGTCCACAGGCCCCGACCGGGCTCGTCCCGATGGCGTACGGTGCGGCGCATGGCAAGTGTGCTCGTGGTCGAGGACGACCAGTTCGTACGCTCGGCGCTGATCAGGCATCTGACGGACGCCGCACACACCGTGCGCAGCGTCGGTACGGCCCTGGAGGCGCTGCGCGAGGTCGCCCATCACCGCTTCGACCTGGTCGTCCTCGACCTCGGGCTGCCCGATCTGGACGGCTCCGAGGCGCTGAAGATGCTGCGCGGGATCACCGACGTCCCGGTGATCGTCGCCACCGCGAGGGACGACGAGACGGAGATCGTCCGCCTGCTCAACGCGGGCGCGGACGACTACCTGACGAAGCCCTTCTCCGTGGAGCACCTGTCCGCCCGGATGGCCGCGGTGCTGCGCCGCGCGCGCGGCCCCGTGGGGGAGCCGCCCCCGTCCACGGTCATCCGCGTCGGAGGTCTCGCCATCGACCCGCTGCGCCGCCAGGCCGAACTGGACGGCGTACGACTCGACCTGACCCGACGCGAGTTCGACCTCCTCGCGTTCCTCGCCGGCCGGCCCGGTGTGGTCGTCCCCCGCAAGGAACTCCTGGCGGAGGTGTGGCAGCAGTCCTACGGGGACGACCAGACGATCGACGTCCATCTGTCGTGGCTGCGGCGGAAGTTGGGGGAGACGGCGGCGCGACCGCGCTATCTGCACACCCTGCGGGGCGTCGGGGTGAAGCTGGAGCCACCGGGACCGGCGGTGCTGCCATGAGGTGGGCGCTGGTCAAGGTGTGCGTGGCGGTGACGACGATGGTCGTGGTCGCCTTCGCCGTGCCGCTCGGGCTCGTCATCAAGGAGATGGCCCGCGACCGCGCCTTCTCGGGCGCCGAGCGGGAGGCGGCGGCCATCGCCCCGGCCCTGTCCATCACCAGCGACCGCGAGCAGTTGGAGCGGGTCGTCGCCTCGGCGGGCGCGGACGACGGGCTCGCGGTCCACATCCCGGCGGTCGGTGACGGGGCCGCCGCGCTCGACCTCGGCCGGCAGCGGGCCTCCGACAAGGACATCGCCACCGTGCGCGAGCTGGGCCGCGCGTCCACCACCGAGGTGGCGGGCGGGTCCACGCTGCTCCAGCCCACCGCGCTCAGTTCGGGCGAGATAGCGGTCGTGGAGGTGTTCGTCCCGGAGTCCGAGGTGAGCAACGGCGTGGCCACCGCGTGGGCGGTGCTCGCCGGTGTGGGTGCGGCCCTCGTCGTCGGCTCGGTCGCGGTGGCCGACCGGCTGGGGGTGCGGATGGTCCGGCCCGCCCGGCGGCTGGTGGACAGCGCCCATGACCTGGGTGAGGGGCAGTTGGGCGCGCGGGTGCCCGAGGAGGGGCCGAAGGAGCTGCGGCTGGCGGCGGTGGCGTTCAACGCGATGGCCGACCAGGTGGTCCAGCTCCTGGCCAACGAGCGGGAGCTGGCGGCGGACCTGTCGCACCGGCTGCGCACGCCGTTGACCGTGCTGCGGCTCAACGCGGCCTCGCTGGGCGACGGGCCGGCCGCCGAGCAGACCCGGGCGGCGGTGGAGCAGTTGGAGCGCGAGGTCGACACGATCATCCGGACGGCGCGGGAGGCCAAGCCGCAGACCGTGGCGGTGGGGCCGGGGGCCGGGTGCGACGCGGCGGAGGTGGTCCGGGAGCGGATGGCGTTCTGGTCGGCGCTCGCGGAGGACGAGGGCCGCAAGTGGCGGGTGGCCGGGGTCGAGCGGCCGGTCCGCATACCCGTCGCCCGGGCCGACCTCGCCGCCGCGCTCGACGCCCTCCTCGGCAATGTCTTCCGGCACACGGCGGAGGGCACCGCCTTCGCCGTCGACGTGCACAACGGCGAGGACGCCGTGATCGTGCTCGTCTCCGACGCGGGCCCCGGCATCGCCGACCCCGAGGCGGCCATGGCACGCGGCCGAGGCTCCGGGCACGACGGCTCGACCGGGCTCGGCCTCGACATCGTCCGCCGCCTCGCGGAGGCGACGGGCGGCGACGTACGCATCGGATCGTCGGTGCTGGGCGGCACCGAGGTGCGGATCTGGATCCAACTGGGCGCCCAGGACGGGAGAGGGCCGACGCGCAAGGGACACCGCGGGGCGATGCGCCGCAGACAGAGGCGGCCGGCGTCGGTGTTCAAGTAGCCGCGGTCGCCCCCGACGGCCTCACGGCCGTCGCACGGCTCGGGTCACCCGGGTCGTCACCGCCGCGTACGCGATGCCCACGGCGAGGGAGGCGAGGAGGGCGAGGGCGGGGAAGTCGTCCTGGAGGTGGGGGTAGACCTGGAAGTGGGTCAGATAGATGTAGAGGGAACTGCCCGCGAGAAGGCCGGCCAGGCGGTTCAGGGGAGCGAGGCTGGGCAGCGTCGGGACCCAGATCAGCAGGGTCAGGCCGGCGATCACCACGGCGGTGCGCAGCTGCTGGTCCGGCTGGAAGAGGCCGGGCGTGACGAGGACCAGGACCGCGGTCAGGAGCAGCCGCCGCCGGGCGGTGGTGGCGCGGGCCGCGGCCCAGCCCAGGGCGAAGAGCCAGAAGACCACCGTGGGACCGAGGTGGAAGCGGGCGGGGGCCAGGCCGGCGATGTCGTAGCGGCCGAGAAGCCCTACGGCCAACAGGGCGAGCGGGAGGCCGAAGGGGTGGCGCCGCTCCAGACGGTCGACCAGGGGGAGGGCCAGCAACAGGGCGAGGCCGACGAGGAAGTAGAGCAGGGCCTCTATGAACCAGTAGTGCCACTCGTGGCGTTCGGATCCCTGGTCGAGGAGGCTGTTGAGGAGAAGGGCGTTCGCGGGATCGTAGAGGCCGGTCGCCAGGACCGCCGCGGTGATCCACGCCGCGCTCGGCAGGGCGATCCGGGCGATGCTGCGCCACAGATGCCGTACCCGCGTGCGGCGTTCGGCGTCGGTGACGTGGAAGCGGGCGAAGTTGTGGCCCGCGACGCCGATGAGGATGTGGGCGGCGCCCTGGAGGGTGAAGAGGTGGATGTGCGAGCCGACGATCAGGACGATGCCGACGGCGCGCAGGGCGATGCCGGTCTCCAGGGTGCGGCGCAGGCCGGCGCGGGTGGGGGCCGGCCCCGTCTCGGCCGGGGCGGAGGCGGCCGGGGTCGCCGCCGGGGCCAGGTCGCGCAGGGGGCGGGTGTGCCAGTCGGGTGGGAGGGCGCCGAGTGCCTGCTCCAGGCGCAGGGACATCTCGACGTAGCAGAGGGAGTCGCCGCCGAGTCCGACGAAGGTGCTGTCGTCGGTGACGTCGGTGCGGTCGAGGATCTCGGCGTAGAGGGCACGGAGTTGCTCGGTGGGGTGCCGGTCGTCGGTGGAGGGCAGGTCGTGGGCCGGGGCGCGGTCGGCTGAGGGGGGTTCGGTGGTGCTGCTCCGACCGGCCGGGGGTGGTGCGGGGCATGCGCTCCGACCGGCCGGGGTGCCCGGAGCAGCGGGCGCACGCAGGTCAGCGGCCCCGCTCGGCTCGGTGCTGGTGCTCCCCGCGTCGCCCGCGCCCCCCGCGCGCCCGACGGCCAGGGAGGATGTGGGCCGGGTCGTGACCGGGGCTGGGGACGGCGCCGGCGCGGTCCGGCCGGTGAGCCGGCGGACCGCCGTGTAGTCGGGCTTGCCCGTGGGCAGGCGGGGGAGGTCCGCTTCGGGAAGGGCGCGGAGGCGTACCGCGCGGGGCGGGAGACCGCACGCGGCCGCCGCCAGGCGTCGGAGACGGGGCTCGTCGGCGGCGGTTCCGGCGGCGGTGATCGCCAACTCGTCGCCGTCGCCCGCGCAGTACGCCTTCACACCGTGCCGTTCCAGCGCGGCCTCGACGCGCTGCGGGTCGATGCGCAGGCCGAGGATCTTCGCGAAGCGGCTGCGGCGGCCGACGATCTCGTACAGGCCGTCGGGCGCCTGCCGGGCGAGGTCGCCGGTGCGGAGTTCGGTGACGGTACGGCCGAGGGAGAGGTCCGCGGGGCTCTCGGCGTAACCGAGCATCACGTTGGGGCCCGAATAGACCAGTTCGCCCACGAGGGTCCACCGGTCGCCCTCGCCGCCGGCCGGGCCGTGGTCCGAGGCACGGACGGGGGTGAGTCCCTGGCCGGGAGTGAGCCCGTGGCCGGCGGTGGGTGGGTGGCCGGGGGCGAGCGCGTGCTCGTGGTCGTCGAGCGGCCGCAGGCGGAAGGAGCCGCCGGGGATCGGGATGCCGACGGCCTCCGGGCGGGTGGCCGCGAGGTGGGGCGGCAGATAGGCCATACGGGCCGTCGCCTCGGTCTGGCCGTACATGACGAACAGGTCCCAGCCCCGGCGGCGCCCCAACTCGGCATAGCGGGCGACCCGTTCGGGGGCGAGCCGACCCCCGGCCTGGGTGATCCGGCGCAGGTGCGGCAGCTCCATCCGGTCGAAGCCGATCCGGTCGAGGAGGTCGAAGGTGTACGGCACCCCGGCGAGCGACGTGGCGCCGGTGGCGCGGAACTCGGCCCAGAAGGCGTCCTCCGTGACCGACCGCTCGGTGAGGAGCAGCCCGGCGCCGCGCAGCAGGTGGCTGTGGATGACGGACAGGCCGTAGCAGTAGTGCATCGGGAGGGTGGTGGCCGCCCGGTCGGTGTCGGTGATGCCGAGGTACGTGGCGATGGACTCGGCGTTGGCCTGCACGTTGTCGTGCGAGAGCCGTACCAGCTTGGGGGAGCCCGTCGAGCCCGAGGTGCTCAGCAGGAGGGCGAGGTCCGGGTGGAGGGTGTGGGCGGTGCCGGGGTGGTGCTCGTCGAGCGCCCAGGTGCCGTCGGGGCCGGTGCGGGCCACCACGTCGGGCGTGTACGCGGCGGTGAGAGAGGCGATGGCCTCGTCGCCGTCGCCGGGGACGAGCAGCACGGGGTGGCCGGCGGAGAGGGCGGCCAGATAGGTGACCAGCGCGTCGGCGCGGTTGGCCCCGGCCACCAGCACCAGCCGCCGCACGCGCCCGAGTCGCTCGGCGGTGGCGGCGACGCGCTCGGCCAGGGCGCGGTAGGTGACCGTGCCCGTGGGGGTGTGGAGGGCGACGCGGTGGCCGTGCGCGGCGAGGTCGCGGGCCAAGGGCACCGTGCGCGGTCGCGGGTGGGGACCCGGGAGCAGGACCGGGCCGGCCGGAGCGGGGAGGGCGGGCAGGGCGGCGGAGGGGGCCCGGACGGGGCCGGAGGAGTGGATCACGGGGCGCGGCCTTTCCGGAACAGCGTCCGCGGGTAACACACGCCCCTTGACGCTTAGGCAAGCTTTACCTTATTCATAGCATGTTCACAGTTGGCCAAGAAGCGTCAGTTCGCCCTCGCCGACCGAGGCCACGACCCCTTGGTGCACCGGTGAGCCGCGTAGGAAAGGCACACATATGCGACCCCCTCTGGGTGGCCGGATCTTCGCGCTCGTCGCGGCCGGTCTGCTGCTCCCCGCCCTCGCCGCCTGCGGCTCCGGCGACGACACGGACGGCGGGTCGGGTGAGGCGGGCGACACGACCCTCGTCATCTACACCGGCCGCAACGAGAAGCTGGTCAAGCCGATCCTGGACAAGCTGGAGAAGGCCGTGGGCGCCGACGTCGAGGTGCGCTACGGCGACAGCGCCGAACTCGCGGCGCAGATCCTGGAGGAGGGCGACCGCACCAAGGCCGGGCTGTTCTTCTCCCAGGACGCCGGGGCGCTCGGCGCGCTCTCCCGCGAGGGCATGCTGGCGAAGCTGCCGCAGGCCACCCTCGACAAGGTCGACAAGGCGTACCGCGGCGGCGAGGGCGACTGGGTGGGCCTGTCGGGCCGCGTCCGCGTCATCGCGTACAACCCGGACCGGGTGAGCGCGGACGACGTGCCGGACAGCGTCCACGACGTGGTGAAGCCCAAGTGGAAGGGCAAGGTCGGCTTCGCGCCCACCAACGCCTCCTTCCAGGCGTTCGTCACCGGGATGCGCGTCCTGGAGGGCGACGACGCGGCCCGGAAGTGGCTGGAGGACCTCAAGGCCAACGGGTCCAAGACCTACACCAACAACCTCGCCACCCTCGACGCCGTGGAGGCCGGCGAGGTCTCGCTGGGCCTCGTCAACCACTACTACTGGTACGAGCGGGTCGCCGAGAAGGGCGTGGACGGCGTCGACGCCAAGTTGCACTTCCTGCCCGGCAAGGACCCCGGCTCGCTCATCAACGTGGCCGGCGCCGGCGTCCTCGCCGCGAACGAGGACCAGGCCGCCACCGCGCGGAAGGCCGTGGACTACCTGCTGTCCAAGGAGGCGCAGACCTACTTCGCGGACACGACGAAGGAGTACCCGCTGGCCGCGGGCGTCACCAGCTCCGTCGAGGGGCTGCCGCCGTTCGAGTCGCTCCAGTCGCCCGACATCGACCTCGGCAAGCTGGAGTCCCTCCAGGAGACCCTGGCGATGCTCCAGGACGTCGGGCTGGTCTGACGGGCCGTGAAACCGTCGCCGACCGCCGCGCGGACGCAGTCCGGGCGCGCGAGGGCCACCCCCCGCCCGGCGGAGAAGACCGCCTCCTTCGCCGGACGCGGGGCGCGGCGCAGGCCACCCCTGGTCCTGCTCGTCCCCGCCTGCGTGGCCGCCCTCTTCGCCCTGCTCCCCCTCGGCTATCTCGCCGTCCGCGCGCTCGAACGCGGCCCCGCCTTCGCCTGGGAGGTCGTCGCCGACGAGCGGACGCTGGACCTCCTCGGGCGCAGCCTGGGCCTGACCGTCGTGGTCGTCGCCGCCTGCGTGGTCCTCGGGGTCTCGCTGGCCTGGCTGACGGTGCGTACGGCGCTGCCGGGCGCCCGCTTCTGGTCGGTGGCCGCGACGCTGCCGCTGGCCGTGCCCAGCTATGTGGCGGCCTTCGCCTGGCTGTCGGCCGCACCGGACCTCGCCGGGTTCGGCGGCGCCGCGCTCTCGCTGACCCTGGTGAGCTTCCCGTATGTACTGCTGCCGGTCGCGGCGGCGCTCAGGGGCATCGACCCGGCGCAGGAGGAGGCCGCGCGCTCTCTCGGGCACGGTCCGCTCCGTACGTTCCTCCGGGTCACTCTGCCGCAGCTGCGTCCGGCGGCGGCGGGCGGGGCACTGCTCGTCGCGCTGTACGTGCTCTCGGACTTCGGTGCCGTCTCGCTCATGCGGTACGACACGTTCACCCGGGCCATCCACACCTCGTACCGGGCCTCCTTCGACCGCACCCCCGCCGCCGCGCTCAGCGTCGTGCTGGTGCTGATGACGGTGGCCCTGGTCGCCGCGGAGGCGCGTACGCGCGGCCGTGCCGGGCACGCCAGGACCGGTGGCGGCACCGCGCGCCCGGCGGTGCCCGCGGCGCTCGGCCGCTGGAGGCCGCTCGCCCTGCTGTGGTGCGGTGCGGTGGCCGCCGTGGCCGTCGCCTTCCCGCTCGGCACCCTCGGCTACTGGCTCGCGGTCGGCTCCTCCGCCACCTGGGACCTAGGCGGCCTCACCGAGACGGCCTGGGCCACGCTCGGCGTCGCCGCGGCGGGCGCCGCCCTCACCACGCTCCTCGCCCTGCCCGTCGGTGTGATCGCCGCCCGGCACCGGGGGCGCGGGGCACGGCTGCTGGAGCAGGCCGCCTACGCCGGGCACGCACTCCCCGGCATCACGGTCGCCCTGTCCCTGGTCTTCTTCGCCGTCCACTACGCCTACCCGCTCTACCAGCGGCTGCCGCTGCTGGTGTGCGCGTACGCCGTCCTCTTCCTGCCGGTCGCGGTGGCCGCCACCCGCGCCGCCGTGCTCCAGGCCCCGCCCGTCCTGGAGGACGTGGCCCGCTCGCTCGGCCGCCGGCCCTGGCAGGTGCTCCGCGAGATCACCGTCCCGCTGGCCGCGCCGGGCGTCGCCGCAGGGGCCGCGCTGACCTTCGTCGTTTGCATGAAGGAACTCCCGGCGACCCTGCTCCTGCGCCCCACCGGCATGGACACCCTCGCCACCCGTCTGTGGACCGAGACGGGCGCGGGCTCCTTCGCGGCGGCCGCCCCGTACGCCGCCGCGCTCATCCTGTTGGCCGCCGTGCCTTCGTACCTGCTGGGGAGGCACCGATCATGAACGAGTCGCACACGAGCGAGCCGGGCACGGACGTACCGGACACACACGCGTCCACCACGGACCAACCGCACACGATCGAACAAGAACCGTCACAGCGGCGGGGGGACGGGTTCGAAGCAAACGAGCCGCACGCAAATCCGGAGCAGTCGGACGACCCGCACGGCAACGCGCTCCACGTCGAGGGCCTCACGAAGTCCTACGCGGCCGGTCACGAACCGGTCCTGCGCGATCTCCGGCTCACCGTCCCGGCGGGTGCCCTGGCGGCCGTCCTCGGCCCCTCCGGGGGCGGCAAGACGACCCTGCTCAGGATCGTCGCCGGGTTCCTGCGGGCCGACGCGGGCACCGTCCGGCTCGGCGGACGGACCCTGGCCGGGCCCGGCGTCCATGTGCCGCCGGAGCGGCGCCGCATCGGGATCGTGCCCCAGGAGGGCGCCCTCTTCCCCCACCTGAGCGTCGCCCGCAACGTGGCCTTCGGGCTCACCGGGCTGACCCGGGGCGAACGGCGGCGGCGCACCGGTGAGCTCCTGGAACTCGTCGGCCTCGCCGGATACGGCGACCGGATGCCGCACGAGCTCTCCGGCGGCCAGCAGCAGCGCGTGGCCCTCGCCCGGGCCCTCGCGCCCCGGCCCCAGCTCGTGCTGCTGGACGAGCCGTTCAACGCCCTCGACAGCGCCCTCAGGGCGGGCGTACGGGCCGACGTCCGCGCCGCGCTGCGGGCGACCGGGGCCACGGCGCTCCTCGTCACCCACGACCAGCAGGAGGCGCTCTCCACGGCCGACCTCGTCGCCGTCGTCCGGGACGGCCGCGTCGCCCAGTGCGCCACCCCGCAGGACCTCTACCGCCGCCCGGCCGATCCCTGGGTCGCGGGCTTCGTCGGCGACGCGGTGCTGCTGCCCGCCACCGTCGGCGGCGACGGCACGGCCCGGACCCCGCTCGGCGCCGTGACGCTCGCCGCCGCGCCCGACCGGCCGGCCGCGGGCACCGTGCTGCTCCGCCCGGAACAGCTCCGGCTCACCGCCCCGGCCGCCGAGGGCGCCGTGCGGGGCACGGTCACCGACGTGTGCTTCTACGGCCACGACGCCATGGTCACCGTCGCCGTCGAGGGCCATGACACCCCGGTCGGCGTGCGCGTCGCGGGCCCGCTGCCGGTGCGGCCGGGCGAGGCGACGGGCGTCCGTGTCACGGGCGAGGCGACCCTGCACACCGCGGGCTGAACGACCCGGTACCCGGCGGGCTGAACAGGCCGTCCGCGCGACGGGTCCTGTGCGGTCGCCGCACCCCTCAATACGTGTATATGACACCTAGTGAGATGGCTCACGTATGTGACGGTCACGTTTCGACGAACTGGGATTACGTTTCAACAAAGGGGGACAGCAAGGCTTGACGCGCGACCTGGCGGAGGGCTGTTATGGCGACCACCGTGTTCGGTCAAGTTGGTTTCTGGTCGGTTTCGATCAATAACCGACGAGGGCCTCTTAATGACCGAACCACTTGTCCCCAGGGAGCCGTTCATGCATCTCACACCTTCCGGTCTCTCCGTGCCCGGCACGAGCCGCCGCACCCTGCTGCGCGGCATAGGCGGGGCCGCGGCGCTCGGCGCGGGCGTCCCGCTGCTCAGCGCCTGCGGCGGCAGTGGCGGCTCGGCCACTGACTCGAAGACCGTCTCGCTCGGCTCCAACGCCTCCGACGCGGTGCCGAAGAAGGCGTTCGCGGAGATCTACGCCGACTTCGCCAAGAAGTCCGGCATCAAGGTCGACGTGAACACCAAGGACCACAACACGTTCCAGGAGCAGATCAACTCCTATCTGCAGGGCACGCCGGACGACGTGTTCCACTGGTTCGCGGGCTACCGGATGCAGTTCTTCGCGGCCAAGGGGCTGGCCAGCCCGATCGACGACGTCTGGAAGACGATCAGCGGGAACTTCCCCGAGGCGATGAAGAAGCTGAGCCAGGGTGAGGACGGCAAGTTCTACTTCGTGCCGCTGTACACGTACCCCTGGGCGCTGTTCTACCGCAAGAGCGTCTTCAAGGAGAAGGGCTACGAGGTTCCCACCACGTGGGACCAGCTCATCGCGCTGTGCAAGCAGATGAAGAAGGACGGCCTGGTCCCGATCGCCTTCGGTGACAAGGACGCCTGGCCCGCGATGGGCACGTTCGACCAGATCAACTTCCGTGCCAACGGCTACGACTTCCACGTCGAGCTGATGGCGGGCAAGGCCTCCTGGACGGACGCCAAGGTCCGCAAGACGTTCGACCTGTGGTCCGAGCTGCTGCCGTACCACCAGGAGGGCGCGGTCGGCCGTACCTGGCAGGACGCGGCGCAGACGCTGGTGTCGAAGAAGGCGGGCATGTACCTGCTGGGCTCGTTCGTGGGCCAGCAGTTCACCAACAAGGCCGACCTGGACGACCTGGACTTCTTCGCCTTCCCGGAGATCGACCCGGCGTACGGCCAGGACACCGTCGAGGCCCCCACCGACGGCTTCATGATGAGCAAGAGCCCGAAGAACAAGGCCGGCGCCGTCAAGCTCCTGGAGTTCCTCGGCACCCCCGAGGCGGAGCAGATCTACCTCAAGGCCGACCCGAACGTGGTGGCCGCCTCCACCAAGGCCGACACCTCCTCGTACACGCCGCTGCAGAAGAAGGCGTACGAGATGATCTCCGGCGCCAAGAGCCTGACGCAGTTCATGGACCGCGACAGCCGCCCGGACTTCACCTCCACGGTGATGCAGCCGTCGCTGCAGAAGTTCATCCGTGACCCCAAGGGCATCGACAGTCTGCTCTCGTCGATCGAGCGTCAGAAGAAGACGATCTTCGCGTCCTGACGGCCGACCGTCCCGACGGCCGCCCCACGACCGCTCCCGCGGTCAGGCAGGCGGCCGTCGGGGCGGCTGTCCCCAGGACTGTCCGCCCCCAAGACCGTCCTCACGACTGGATGACCGACAGACATGACGACCTCACCCACCAAGAGCCCGGAAGCGCCCGCGCCGCCTCCGGGCTCCACCCCTGCCCCGAAGACGGCGGCCACCAAGGTGCCCCAGGGGCACAAGCGCCTCCTCACCCGGCGTGACCGGCTCACGCTGGGCCTGATGGCGGGCCTGCCGACGATCCTGCACGTCGCCCTCGTCTGGGTGACCGCGCTCGCCTCGATCCTGCTGGCGTTCACCACCTGGGACGGCATCGGCTTCGACTCCATCGAGTGGGTCGGGCTGCACAACTTCTCGGAGCTGTTCACCAACAACCCGCAGTTCTGGCCCGCGGTCGAGCACAACATCGTGTGGTTCGTCGTGCTGATCCTGATCCCGACGCCGATGGGGCTGTTCCTCGCGGTGCAGCTGGACAAGCAGATCCGCTTCAGCCGCGTCTACCAGACCGCGTTCTTCCTGCCCGTCGTGATGTCGCTCGCGGTCATCGGCTTCGTGTGGCAGCTGATCTACAACCCCGACACGGGCCTGATCAACAGCATCATCGGCGCCAACAAGCCCGGCCACTACATCGACTGGATCGGCGACCCGGACCTGAACCTGTGGGCGATCCTGATCGCCGCGTCCTGGCGCCACACCGGCTACATGATGATCCTCTACCTGGCCGGTCTGAAGAGCGTCGACCCGTCCCTGCGGGAGGCCTCCGCGCTCGACGGCGCCAACGAGTGGCAGACGTTCAAGAACGTCATCTTCCCGACCCTGCGCCCCACGAACACCGTCGTGCTGGTCGTCACCATCATCGAGGCCCTGCGCGCCTTCGACCTCGTCTTCGTCTTCAACAAGGGCGCCGAGGGCACCGAGCTGCTGTCGATCCTGGTCACCAACAACATCATCGGTGAGTCCAGCCGTATCGGATACGGCTCGGCCATCGCCGTCGTCCTGCTGGTGATCTCCCTCGCCGTGATCATCCCCTACCTGATCGCGACCTTCCGGAAGGAGCGGCGCGCATGAGCACCACCGTCGCCACCGATGCTCTGAAGAAGCGCACTCCCGTCCGCCCCGCCCGGGTCCTGCTCCACGTCTTCCTCGGCGGCGCGGCGCTCGCCTGGCTCGCGCCCCTGCTGTGGGCGCTCTACGCGGCGATGCGCCCGTACGGCGAGACCAGCGAGAAGGGCTACGTCTCCTGGCCCGACAAGCTGAGCTTCGACAACTTCACGAACGCGTTCACCCAGTCGGACATGACGCACTACTTCGTGAACACGCTGATCATCGCCGTGCCCGCGGTGCTGCTGACGCTGTTCCTGTCGTCGATGGTCGCGTTCTACGTCAGCCGCTTCGACTTCCGCGTCAACCTCTTCCTGCTGCTGGTGTTCACGGCCGGCAACCTGCTCCCGCAGCAGGTCATCATCACCCCGCTGTACCGCCTGTACCTGCTCGTCGACCTGCCCGGCATCACGGTGAGCGGCAAGCTGTACGACTCGGCGCTCGGCCTGGTCCTCATCCACGTGGCCTTCCAGTCCGGCTTCTGCGCCTTCGTGCTGAGCAACTACATGCGGTCCCTGCCGCACGAGCTGACCGAGGCCGCCCTCGTCGACGGCGCCTCCGTGTGGCGGCTTTACTGGCAGATCGTGCTGCCCCTGTGCAAGCCCGCGATGGCCGCCCTGGCGACACTGCTGTCCATCTGGATCTACAACGACTTCTTCTGGGCGCTGGTGCTGATCTCCACCGGTGAGAACATGCCGATCACCTCGGCGCTGAACAACCTCTCCGGCCAGTACTTCACCGATCCCAACCTGGTCGCCGCCGGCGCCCTGCTCACCGCCATCCCGACGCTGGTCGTGTACTTCGCGCTCCAGCGACAGTTCGTCAGCGGTCTGACGCTCGGCGCCAACAAGGGCTGACACCGGCCCCGTTCGAAAGAGAACCACCCGACCCATGAGCCCCCTGAACGTCCCCGGCATCGCGTACGGCGGCGACTACAACCCCGAGCAGTGGCCCGAGGAGGTCTGGCACGAGGACGTACGCCTCATGCGCGAGGCCGGCGTCACCATGGTGAGCGTCAACATCTTCTCGTGGGCGCTCCTGGAGCCCCGCGAGGGCGAGTACGACTTCTCCCGCCTGGACCGCGTCCTCGCCCTGCTCCACGAGAACGGCATCGCGGCCGACCTGGCCACCCCGACGGCGGCGCCCCCGGCGTGGTTCTTCCGCGCGCACCCCGAGGCGCTGCCGGTCGACAAGGACGGCCGCACCCTCTCGTACGGCAGCCGCCAGACGTTCTGCCCATCGAGCCCCGCCTACCGCGAGGCGGCCCTGCGGATGGCCGGCGAACTCGGCCGCCGCTACGCCGACCACCCGGCGGTGGTCATGTGGCACGTCCACAACGAGTACGGCTGCCACAACGGCGAGTGCCACTGCGACACCAGCGCGGCGGCGTTCCGCGTCTGGCTGCGGGAGAAGTACGACGACGACCTGGCGGCGCTCAACGACGCCTGGGGCACGACGTTCTGGAGCCAGTGGTACTACGACTGGGACGAGATCATCCCGCCCCGCGCCACCGGTGCCGTCCCCAACCCCACCCACCAGCTGGACTGGCGCCGCTTCTGCAGCGACGCGCTGCTGTCCCTGCTGAAGGCGGAGCGGGAGGTACTGCGGCGCGCGGCCCCCGAGGTGCCCGCCACCACCAACTTCATGGTGATGTACAACTTCGACAGGCTGGACTACTGGCGCTGGGCGCCCGAGCTGGACATCGTCTCCAACGACCACTACCTCCAGTCCACGGACCCCGAGTCGGAGATCGACATCGCGCTCAGCGGCGACCTGGTCCGCTCCCTCGCGGGCGGCCGTCCCTGGCTGCTGATGGAGCACTCCACCGGCGCGGTCAACTGGCAGCCGGTCAACCGCGCCAAGGCGGCGGGCGAGCTGCGCCGCAACGCGCTCTCCCACGTGGCGCGCGGCGCCGACGGCATCGCCTACTTCCAGTGGCGGGCCGCGAAGGCCGGTGCCGAGCAGTGGCACTCGGCGATGCTCCCGCACGCCGGCACCGACAGCCGCATCTGGCGGGACGTCGTCGCACTGGGCGCGGACCTGAAGGCGCTGGCGGAGGTGCGAGGCAGCACCGGCACCGCCGAGGTGGCCGTCGTCTGGGACTGGGACGCCTGGTGGGCCGTCGAACTGCCCTCCCAGCCGAGCGGTGAGCTGCGCTTCCAGGACCTGGTGCGGGCCTGGTACGAGCCGCTGTGGCGGTCCGGCGTGGCGGTGGACTTCGTCCGCCCCGACGCGGACCTGTCGGCGTACAAGCTGGTCCTCGCGCCGAGCCTGTACCTGGTGGACGACGAGGGCGCGGCGAACCTCACCGGCTTCGCGGAGCGGGGCGGCACGCTGGCCGTCGGCTTCCACAGCGGGGCGGTCGATCAGAACTGCCACATCCGCCTCGGCGGCTACCCGGGCGCGTTCCGCGAGGCGCTGGGCGTCCACACGGACGAGGTCTTCCCGCTGCTGCCGGACGAGTCGGTGGAGCTGACCGGGCTCGGCGAGGGCGCGCGGGGCGTCCTGTGGTCCGAGCGGGTCGCGCTGCGGGGCGCCGAGTCGGTCGCCACGTACGCCTCCGGCCCGCTCGTCGGGGTCCCGGCGGTGACCCGCCACGCGTACGGCACGGGCACGACCTGGTACGTGGCGACCCGCCCCGACCCGGACGCCCTCGCGTCGCTGCTGGACCGCATCCGCGAGGAGGCGGGCGTCCACCCGGTCCGCACGACCCCGCCGTCCGTCGAGGCGGCCCTGCGCTGCGGCCCGGAGGCGGACTACGTGTTCCTGATCAACCACGCTGAGTCGGAAGCCGAGGTCGAGGTGGCCCCGAACGCCGTAGACCTCCTGACGGGCACCCCCGTCACCACCGGCTCCCTGAAGCTGGCGGCCGGTGACGTGGCGGTGGTACGGGAACCGCGCTGACGGTCGAGACCTGCCGGGGGCGCCCGTACGAGCACTGACTCCGGAGTCGGTGCCCGTACGGGCGCCCGGCGTTTTCCTCCCTCCACGGATATACTGATTCATCCTTTGGATATCCAGGAGGTTCCCCGTGGCCAAGACGCTGATCGACATCGATGAGGACCTGCTGGCGGAGGCCGCCATAGCGTTCGGGACCAGGACGAAGAAGGACACCGTCAACGCGGCGCTGAGGGACGGCGTGGAACGCAAGAAGCGGGCGCTCGCGCTGGCCCGGCTGGCGGCGAAGGCGGACGCGGGCGACTTCGACGTGCTGCTGGACAAGGAGACGTACCGTCGGTGAGCACCGCCTCCTACCTCATCGACACCAGCGCCCTGGTCCGCATCCTGCGGCGCCCGGCCCGTTCCGTCTGGGAGAGGCCCCTGCAAGAAGGGCTGATCGCGCGCTGCCCCCTCACCGAGGTCGAGTTCCTCTACAGCGCGAAGAACGCGGAGGACCGGGCGGAACTGGTCCACGATCTTGACGCGCTGTTCGGCTGGACGCCCTTGGACGAGCGGGCCGTCACACGGGCGTGGGACGTCCAGCGGGAGCTCACCGAGAAGGGGCGGCACCGCAGTGCCGCGGTGGATCTGCTCGTCGCCGCGACCGCCGAGCTGCAGGGCCTGACGATGCTCCACTACGACCACGACTTCGAGACGATTGCCTCGGTCACCGGTCAGTCGACGCAGTGGCTCGCGGCGCCGGGCAGTCTCTGAAAGCCCTGGTGAAACGTGACAACCCCGAGGGGCGCGGTGCTCCCCTAATGGCACCGCGCCCCTTGCCCCCGTTCCCCCGGAGGGTCTCCCCTGCCCTCCGTTCGTGGCCGAGGGCTTCGCGGGCCCCCGGCGTCGGTGTTACTGCGTGGGTGCCGCCAGCGGCGGGAGGGCGCCCGTCTTCGCTGCCTGGGAGTACCAGAGCGCGCTGGACTTGGGCGTGCGGGTGAGCGTCGCGTAGTCCACGTAGACCGCGCCGAAGCGCTTGCCGTAGCCGTAGGCCCACTCGAAGTTGTCGAGGAGGGACCACAGGTAGTAGCCGCGCACGTCCGCGCCCTCGGCGATGGCGCGGCGCACGGCGCGCAGATGGCCGTGGAGGTAGGCGATGCGCTCCGGGTCGTGGACGCGGCCGTCGCTGTCCATCTTGTCGTCGTAGGCCGCGCCGTTCTCCGTGACGTACAGCGGCAGGCCGGGCGCCTCCCGCGTGTACCGCATGATCAGCTCGTGCAGGCCGGTCGGGTCGATGGTCCAGCCCATCTCCGTGCGCTCGCCCGGCGTCTGGTGGAACAGCACGTCGTCCGCCGCCGGCCACGGCGAGTGCTCGCTCGCGCCGTGGCCGTCCGCCCGCGGCCCGACCATGTCCGGCGACGCCGCGCCGACCAGCGTGGGCGTGTAGTAGTTCAGGCCCAGCGCGTCCAGCGGCTGGTGGGCCGTCGCCACGTCACCGTCCTGCACGAACGACCAGTCCGTCAGCTGCGACGTCGCCGCGAACAGCGACTCCGGGTACGCCCCGTGCAGCATCGGCCCGTGGAAGACCCCGTTCGCCAGGTCGTCGATCTTCCGGACCGCCGCCAGGTCCTCCGGGGTGTTCGACAGCGGCCGCACGACGGACGAGTTCAGGCTCACCGCCACCGAGTTGCGCGCCGGCATCACCGAGCGCAGCGCCACCGCGCCGAGACCGTGCGCCAGGTTCAGATGGTGGGCCGCGCGCAGCGACGCCACCGGGTCCGTACGGCCCGGCGCGTGCACCCCGGAGCCGTAGCCCAGGAAGGCGCTGCACCACGGCTCGTTCAGCGTGATCCACTGCTCGACGCGGTCGCCCAGCGCCTCGCCCACGATCCGGGCGTACTCGGCGAAGCGGTACGCGGTCTCGCGCTCCGGCCAGCCGCCCGCGTCCTCCAGCTCCTGCGGGAGGTCCCAGTGGTAGAGCGTCACGGCCGGCTTGATGTTCTTCGCCAGCAGCTCGTCGACCAGCCGGCGGTAGAAGTCCAGGCCGCGCTGGATCGCCGGGCCCCGGCCCGTCGGCTGCACCCGCGACCAGGAGATCGAGAAGCGGTAGGAGGAGAGACCCAGGTCCGCCATCAGCGCCACGTCGTCGCGGTAGCGGTGGTAGTGGTCGACAGCGATGTCACCGGTCTCGCCACCGGCCGTCTTGCCCGGCGTGTGGCTGAAGGTGTCCCAGATGGAGGGCGTGCGGCCGTCCTCCCGCACCGCCCCCTCGATCTGGTACGCGGACGTCGCCGCGCCCCAGAGGAAGGCGGGAGGAAAGGTCACTGGCGTCGTGGGCTCAGGCATGGAAGCGCTCCCATTGGTGGTCGATCAGACCGACGATGTGGGTGGGGGGAAAGAGAACTGAGGGAGGGAGGGGCCGGGGCGGCGGTGGCCCGGCCCCCAGGGGGTGCGAGAACGGACGGCGCGGGGGTCAGCCCTTCACCGCGCCCTGCATGATGCCCCCGACGATCTGCTTGCCGAAGATCGCGAAGACCAGCAGCAGCGGCAGCGTGCTGAGCAGCGCGCCCGCCATGATCAGGGCCTGGTCGGGGGTGTAGCCCCGGCCCAGACCGGCGACCGCGACCTGCACGGTCGGGTTGCCCAGCTGGGTCAGGACGAGGAACGGCCAGAGGAAGTCGTTCCAGGTCTGTACGAACATCAGCATGCCCAGCACGGCCATCGCGGGCCGCGCGGCGGGGAAGACCACGTGCCAGACCACCCGCCAGCTGCTCGCGCCGTCGACGCGGGCCGCCTCGATGATCTCGTCGGGCAGCGCCTGGAGCAGGTACTGCCGCATGAAGAACACACCGAACGCGCTCACCAGCGACGGCAGGATGACCGCCTGGAGCTGGTCGGTCCAGTCGAGCTTGGCGACCATCATGTACAGCGGGATCACCTGGAGCTGCGGCGGCACCATCATGGTGCCGATCACGATCAGCATCAGCGCGCCACGGCCCCTGAACCTCAGCTTGGCGAAGGCGAACCCGGCGATGGTCGACAGGAAGACGACGGTCAGCGAGGAGACACCCGCCACGATCGTGGTGTTGAGGAACGCCTCGCCGAGGTTGGCGTCCTTCCAGGCCACTTCGATCTTGTCGAAGAGGTTCGCGCCGAACCAGAACGGCGGCGGGGTCTCCGCCAGCCGCGCGTTGTCACGGGAGGCGGCGACGGCCGTCCAGAACAGCGGGAAGAGCGAGATCAGGGTGAACCCGACGAGGATGATGTAGGCGACGGGCCCGGCGTGGTGCTGGCCGCCCGCCCGCGCGGCCTTCGGCCCACGCCTGCGCCCGCCGTTCCGGGGCGGCTCGGGCGCCGCGTCGGCCGGGGGCTTGGTGATTGTCGTCGTCACGGCCGGTCTCCTAACTACTGGCGCGCAGCCGGCGCGAGATGACGTAGTTGATGATTCCGACCACGATGAGGATCAGGAACATCGTCCAGGCGATCGCCGAGGCGCGGCCCAGGTGCTGGTTCACCCAGCCCTGCTCGTACAGGTAGAGGCCGAGGGTCTGGAACTGGTGCTGGGAACCGCCGGACGCGCCCTTGTTGGCGTCGAACAGCAGGGGCTCGGCGAAGAGCTGCGAGGCACCGATGGTCGAGACGACGCAGGTGAACAGGATGGTCGGGCGCAGCGACGGCAGCGTCACATGGAGGAACTGCTTCCAGCGGCTCGCGCCGTCGAGGGCCGCCGACTCGTACAGGTCCTGCGGGATCGCCTGCATCGCGGCCAGGTAGATCAGCGCGTTGTAGCCGGTCCAGCGCCAGATGACGACGGTCGACACGGCGATCTTCGAGTACCAGGTGCCGTTCTGCCAGTCGATCTGGTCCATGCCGAACAGCCCCAGGAACCAGTTGATCATCCCGTAGTCACGGCCGAAGAGCAGCACGAACACCAGGGTGGCGGCGGCGATCGACGTGGCGTACGGGGCGAGCATCACGACCCGGTAGAAGGTCGAGGCACGGAGCTTGTAGTTGAGGATGTGCGCGATGCCCAGCGCCATCATCAGCTGCGGGACGGTCGAGATGACCCCGATGATCAAAGTGTTCTTCGCCGCGTTCCAGAAGAACTCGTCGTCGAAGATGCGGGTGAAGTTGCGCAGCCCCACCCAGCTCATGTCGGTGGGGGCGGTCAGCTCCACCGCGTGCAGCGAGGCCCAGCCGGTGTAGAGCAGCGGGAACAGGCCGAACGCGACGAACAGCAGGAAGAAGGGCGAGACGAAGGCGTACGGGCTCCAGCGCACGTCCCGCTGCCAGCGGCGGGACAGCCGGGCCCGGCGGCGTTCCTCGGTCGCGGACTCCGCGGGCGGGCGGGCCGGGGCCGCGCCCCCCTTGACGGGGGGCGCGGCGGCGTCGTGCCGTGTGGGCATACCGGTCACTTGTCCAGTGCGTTGTCGATGGTCTTGACGGCGTTCTTCCAGGCCTCCGCGGCCGACTTGCCCTGGGCCACGAGGATCACGCCGTTGTCGGTCAGGCCCTGCTGGATGATCTGGTCCTTCGGGCCGATCGTCTGCACGGGGATGTTCTTGGCGGCCTCGGCGAAGATCGTGCCGATCGGCGCGTCACCGGTCATGTCGTTCTTCGCGTTCTTGACCGCGGCCGAGTCGTAGGCGGCCGGGGTGCTGGGGAAGCTGCCCTGTACGGCGAAGAGCTTCGCCTGCTGCTCGGGAGCCGTCAACCAGGCGGCCAGCTTCGCGGCCTCCTCGGCGTTCTTGCCGTTCTTCGGCACGGACAGGAAGGAGCCGCCCCAGTTGCCGGACTTCGGGGCCTGGGCGATCTCCCACTTGCCGGCCGCCTCGGGCTTCGACTTGCCCTTGATGTAGCCGAGCATCCACGGCGGGCAGGACATCGCGGCGAACTTGCTGTTGGCGATCGTGGTGTCCCAGGCGGGCTGGAACTGCGTCTGGTTGCCGACCAGCCCGTCCTTGGCGGCCTTGGCCGTGAGGTCGAAGGCGTCCTTGACGGCCGGGTTCGTCTTGTAGATGACCTCACCGGAGGAGTCGTAGAACCGGTCCTTCTCACTGCTGAGGATCGCCTGCAGCAGACCGCCGGGGGAGTCCAGGAACGTGGTGCCCTTGGGCGCCTTCGCCTTGTACTTGTTGCCGGTCTCCACGAGCTTGTCCCAGCTGCCCGCCCACAGCTTGCCGACCTCCGCACGGTCGGTGGGCAGTCCGGCCTTCTCGAAGAGGTCCTTGCGGTAGCAGATGGCCATCGGGCCGACGTCGGTGCCGAGGGCGACGGTCTGCCCGCCGGAGGTGGTGCCCTGCTGCCACTTCCAGGGCAGGTAGTCGTCCTTCTTGCCGTACTTCGACAGGTCGAGCAGCTTGTCCGACTGGGTGCCGACGATCTCGGCGATGTTGCCGACCTCGACCATCTGGATGTCCTGCAGACCGCTGCCCGTGGTCAGGTGGTTGAGGAGAGCGGGGTAGTAGTTCTCGTTCCGCTCCACGACGGTCTGCTGGATGTCGATGTCCGGGTGGAGCTTCTCGTACTCCTTGTACAGGCCGGACTCCTCGAAGCCCGCGGTGCCGAACAGCCCCAGGGTGATCTTGGTCTTGCCGCCACCACTACCCGACGACGTGTCGTCCTCGTCCTTGCCGTCGTCGGCACAGCCGGCGAGCAGCCCGGCGCCCAGCGCGGCGACAGCCGCGATGACCACCGTCTTGCGCGTAGTGCGGGCGATTCGGGTGCCCCCGCCCGACCGCGGCCGAGAGTGGGGGAGGGTACGTGCTCGCATTGCGTCCTCCTGATGCCCTGACGTGCCGACCCCCCGGCCAACTGCGTTGTTGGACCCGTTTTTTCACTGCTGCGGCTCGGGCGGGGAACGTGCGGGATGTGTAAGTGCCAGGTACTGTGGGAGCGCTCCCACAAGTGATGTGTTGAAGAGTCGTCGGTTCGTGCGGGGGTGTCAAGGGAGTCGGCGCGGAGAGATGTCTTCGGTTATCGGGCTGTTAACTATCCCCGGGACCGAGGGTCGAGCATGCCCCGAACCGGCGGCCGGCGCGACCGGGGGGACTTCAGAGGTCGGCGGGATCGGGGAGACGGACAGGTCGGCGACGGGGTCCCCGCCGGTCCGGGGGCCGGGCCCGGCGTTCGGAACAGGGGTCGCCGGACATCGTCCGAGGAGCGGGACTGTTAGATTCCACGCCAGCGCGGTGTGAACGGGAGGCGACCATGGTGGCAGGCCACGGAGCACGGGGCCGAAGCGGCCGGCGGCCGACCCTGGAAGAGGTCGCCGCACGGGCCGGTGTCGGCCGCGGCACGGTGTCCCGGGTGATCAACGGCTCGCCACGGGTCAGCGAGGCGACCCGGGCGGCGGTCGAGGCGGCCGTCGCGGAGCTGGGCTACGTCCCGAACACGGCGGCCCGCGCCCTCGCCGCGAACCGCACCGACGCGATCGCGATGGTCGTGCCCGAGCCGGAGACCCGCTTCTTCTCCGAGCCGTACTTCTCCGACATCCTCAAGGGCGTGGGCGCCCAGCTCTCCGACACGGAGATGCAGCTCCTGCTGATCTTCGCGGGCAGCGACCGGGAGCGCCGGAGGTTGGCCCAGTACCTCGCGGCCCACCGGGTCGACGGGGTCCTGCTGGTCTCCGTGCACGCCGACGACCCGCTGCCGGACCTGCTGTCGCAGCTGGAGATCCCGGCCGTGATCAGCGGTCCCCGCTCCGAGCACGAGACGCTGCCCTCGGTCGACTCCGACAACTACGGCGGCGGCCGCTCGGCGGTGGAGCACCTGATCGAACGCGGCCGTTCCCGGATAGCCACGATCACCGGCCGCCTCGACGTCTACGGCGCCCAGCGCCGTATCGAGGGCTACCGCGACGCCCTGGAGGACGCGGGGCGCGAGGTGGACGAGCGGCTGATCGTCCCCGGTGACTTCACGGAGGACGGCGGCCGCCGGGCGATGTGGGAGCTGCTGGAGCGCTGCCCCGACCTCGACGCGGTCTTCGCCGAGTCCGACGTGATGGCGGCCGGTGCCCGTCAGGTCCTCCGCGAGGCCGGGCGCCGACTGCCCGACGACGTCGCCATGGTGGGCTACGACGACTCCGCCATCGCCCGCCACATGGACCCGCCCCTCACCAGCGTCCGGCAGCCGATCGAGGAGATGGGCCGCGCCATGATCGACCTCCTCCTCGACGAGATCGCCGACCGCCGTCCGGCGATCTCGCGGGGCCTGGAACGCCGTCAGGTGGTCCTGCCCACGGAGCTGGTGGCGCGGGCGTCGTCCTGAGCGCGGCCGGCCCGGGGCGTGTTTCGCACGTGGCGCCGTCCCCCAATAGAAGAACGCCCCAGGGGATGGGGCGTGGCGTTCCGGGGTACCCCGGGCGTGCAGGGGACTACAGCATCGTGCCGCCGGGGCACATACTGGTGCAGCCGGGGCACATACTGGTGGAGCCGGGTGTGAGGCGATATCGACGCCTCACACCCGGCCCTCCCGTGTCACGGGATTCAGCAGCCGGTGCTGGCCGAGCTGGTCGGGAGCTCCGCCTCGTCACCGGCGGTCTCCAGGCCCTGCAGGTCGAGGATCTGGTCCATGTCGCACCTCCTTTCCATGATCGTGGGGACGGGACGGGGGCCGGACGGACCGTGAAGGTTCGTCTGGTGTCAGCAGTTGGTGCTGGCGGAGCTGGTGGGGAGCTCCGCCTCGTCGCCGGCGGTCTCCAGGCCCTGCAGGTCGAGAATCTGGTCCATGTCACTCATCCTTTCCTGATCGGTTTCTCGGGGTGGTGCACCGGACACCGGGTGGTGTCCGGACCCGCTGATCGGTGATCAGCGGGAGCTTGTGGGGTCCGCCGGTGCCGACGGACGGTCGGTGAAGAAGGGCAGGAAGCGTCCCCGGTCGCCCATCACCGCGGCGGTGGTGAGCAGGACGCCCGCCGTGCCGGTGGCGAGGTCCATGGACAGCTTCAGCAGGAGGTCACCGGGGAAGGCCATGTGCCCCTGGTGGGAGAGCGCGTACCAGCCGAGCCGGTCCAGATGCCGGGCGACCACCGCGTGCCGCGCCAGCTCCGGGTCGCGGCGGCCGGCCCGCTCCAGGGCCGCGACGAGTCCCGAGCGGCCCATGAACAGCTGCGGCATCACCACGAACTCGGGGGTGCAGGCGGTCAGCAGCGCGGGAAGGGCCTCCCGCAGCCGGTCGTCGTCCCGCAGGGTCAGCACCTCGTCCGCCACCAGGGCGATCCCGGCGCTTCCCACGTCCAGGTAGCACAGGGTGCGTACGCCGGCCTCCTCCACCTGGAGCGAGCCGTTCGGCGTGGTCACGCAGCGGTCGAGATCGCGGTGGACGGCGGTCACGGCCAGGTCGAGATGGGCGGGGTCCCCGGACACCTCGTACAGCCGGAGGAAGAACAGGGCCACTCCCGACCAGCCGCGCATCAGCCCCGCCCGGACGGGCGGAGGGTCCTGCGCGGTCGGGTCGCCCGTGACCGGGCGGTTCGTCCGCAGCGCCTCGGCGAGCGTGTCGGCGACGTGGGCGATGTCCTCGTCGAAGTCGACGGTCTGCCAGCGCTCCGCGAGGTGCAGGCGGGTGAGGCCGATGCCGGTCAGTCCGTCGTACAGGCCGATGCCCCGTGCGGTGCGGGCCGCGTCGCGGGTGCGGTCCACGAGGCGGGCGGCCGCCCCGGTGTGGCCGAGGTGGTCCAGCGCGTAGGCCAGGCCGTGCGTCCCGTTGTAGAAGCCCTGGCGGGGGCCCGGCCGGTCGGCGGCCTCGATGAGCCACTCCTGGTGGGCGTCGGGTACGGGGAGCCCGCACACCGACAGGGCCCACAGGACGCCCGCGGCGCCGTTGGCGAACGTGGCGCCCGACGTGACGAACTGCTCGCAGTCGCCGGGGAACAGCCGGCTGGGGTGGGAGAGGTCGGCGCAGGACACGATCGCCGAGGCCATCGAGGCGGCCGCCTCCCGCACCGGGGGGAGCCCGGTCCCCGCCGGTGCCGCCCCCGCCGTGCCGGACGGCAGCAGCATCCGCCGTACCGGGTCCAGCCAGCCCTCGGGCAGGGGGAACCGCTCGGCGATGAAGTCCAGTTGCTCCGCGGTCTTCGCGGGGTCGAGCGCCCGCAGCTTCTCGTAGGGGAGGAACATCGCGGCCTTGAGGGAGGCCAGACAGTAGTGGTCGAGGTCGACGCCCCGCAGGCCGGTCTCGGCGGAGAAACCCATCGTGGCGACGGCCGGCCGGTGGTCGGTGTCGGCGGTGTCGAACGCCGCCTCGTAGTCGATCAGGGCGACCGAGTCGTCCGGGCGGACCAGCACGTTGCCGTAGTGCAGATCGCCGAAGCCCACACCGCGGGCGTGGAAACCGGCCAGGATCCGCTCGATCCGGTCCAGGACACCCAGGATCCGCTCGGTGTACGCCCGGTAGTCCTCGGGGGAGGAGTTCTCCGAGACGATCATCGGGTGGATCCGGGCCATCCACACCCAGAGGTTCGAGGCGTCCACGTGTTCCATGGCCAGGAATTCATGGCCGTCCATCGTGAAGTAGTCGAGGACGCCGGGTGCGCCCTCCGCGCCGGCCAGCCGGTCCAGGGCCCATTTCTCCCTGCGTAATCGGGTCACCGCGTCATGGGACTTCATGTCGAGCCCGGCGTACGGTCGTGCCTCCTTGAGGACGCACACCTTTCCGTCGCTTTTCCGTTCCGCGAGATAGACGCCGCCCGCGTTGGAGAAATGCATGGCGCGCTGAATTCGGTACGGGAATTCCGGGCCGGTGGTGCGCCGGTCCAGGACCTCCTGGACGAAGGGCGGGACCGGAGCCCAGTCGGGCAGGGTGAACACCGGCCGGCGCCGGTCCGGCACCAGGGTGCCGTCGGGCCGCGTCAGGGCGGGCACCACGGCGCCGCCCGGTTCGGTGCAGAACCGTTCGACGAACGCCCCGTACCTCAGGTGGAGCGGGCTGTCCGGCCACTGGAGGTCGCTGAGGACGCGCGGCCCGGTGATCCCGTCGAGCAGCTTCGTCAGGTCCTCCAGGAGGGTGAGGAGCTGCTCGTCGTCGCGGGGGTAGATCGTGATCAGCTTGCCGCTGCCGGAGCGCGGCGCGTACTTCGTGTTGTGCGCGAGGTGGACCTCGCGGGTGCTCAGATGCTTGAACTGCACGTTCTCGCCGACGCAGTGGTCCCAGACGATCTCCAGGGCGCGGTCGGTGTGCTCCGGGCCGGCCGAGACATGGATCTTCCAGCCCTGCTCCGGCAGGTTCCTGACCGGCGGCACGAGGTGGGTCCAGCCGGCCCGCTCGGTGCGGGTCCAGCCGGCCGGGACCGGCCGGGTCGCGACGGTGAACGGGGCGAATCCGCGGTCCCAGTGGTCGGGCGTCTCGAAGAAGAGCGGGTCCGCGTAGCAGTAGATCTGCGGATCTCCGACGGCCATGACTCTTCCGGTCCTTCCGATGGCGTGGGGTGCGGGGAGGGTGGAGCGGGGGGTGGGGCAAAGGGATTACCGAAATGGAATTCCCGGACTTTCTTTATTTCCGTTCCGGGCTTTCCTGGTTATATCTTCGCCTGCTTTATCGGAGGGAGTCAACATCCGATTCAGAGTTTTCTTCGATTTCTTTGGCGATGTTTTTCGGCAGGGCATTGCGCAGCCGCTCCAGCTCGGCGAGGACGTCCGGGAGCGGCGGCGCGGTCCGGCCGTCGCGCCGGCCCGTGGTCATGCTGACGCCGGGCCGTGTCGGGGCCACCGACAGATTGGGGCGCTCCGCGAGCGCCTTGAGATGCCGGACGTAGGCGGGGTTGTCCTCCACCCGTGGCGGCAGGGACGGGGCCAGGACGATCGGCGCGGCGGTGCCGTGCAGCGCCAGCAGGCTCGGGCTGTCTCCCAGGCCGAGCGCCGCACGCGCCATGTAGTGCAGCGAGGCCGGGTAGACGGCCACCGAGTCGGCCCACTCGGCGAGTTCGACGTGCAGGGCCGTGGGGAGCGGGTCGTCGGTCCAGGTGTCGCCGATCGCCTGCCGACCGGTGAGCGCCGACAGCGCCTGGAGCGTCACGAAGCGCTGTGCGCTGCGCGTGGCGACGACCTGCACCGTCGTGTCCGGGTACTTGCTGCGCATCCAGGTCAGCCAGTACGGCAGATGGACGGCGTTGACGGCCCCGGAGGCGATCAACAGGAGTCTGCGGCCGGTGAACGGGGGCGGTGCCGCCTTCGGTGGCGTGGCCGCGGCGGGGGCGGCCGGGGTGTCGGCCGAGGGGTCGGTCGGGGTGTCGGCCGAGGGGGCAGCCGTGGGGGCAGCCGGGGTGTCGCCCATGCGTGAGCTCCTCCTTGCCAGGATCGTCAGGGGGTGAGGGAGTCGGCCGGCGCCGGGTGCCCGGGCGGGTACATCACGCGCGGGACCGGCCCGTCCACGGGCAGGGACGCGTCGGGGCGCATCGTGTAGAGACGGGTGTGGTCGAGCGTGCAGGCCGGCTGCTCGGCGCCCTCGACCATCAGCGACACCGCCAGCACGACCTCCAGATAGCCGCGCGGGCGTACCCGGACACCGCTCACCCGGGCGAGGGCCCGCACCCGCGAACCCACGGGCACCGCGGTGAGGAAACGGACCCGGTCCAGGCGGTAGTTGAGAGCCACGTCGATCCAGCTCGGATCGAAGAGGGTGGACGTGAGGTACGGGATGAGGCCGAGCGTGTAGAAGCCGTGCGCCACGGGCACCCCGTACGGGCCGGACGCGGCCCGCTCGGCGTCCAGATGGATGGCCTGCCAGTCATGGGTGGCGTCGGCGAAACCCCGGACCGCCTCGGGTGTCACCTCGTGCCACGGGCTCGGCCCGAGTTCGCGGCCCACCCTGCGCGTGAACCACTCGGCGATGTCGTCCAGCGTCACGGCCGGCTGCCCGGTCGGCTGCCCGGCCGGCTCAGAAGCCCATGGCATGGACGCCTCCGTCGACATGGACGATCTCCCCCGTGGTGGCGGTGAAGTAGTCGGAGAGCAGGGCCACGCACGCCTTCGCCACCGGCGTCGCGAGGTTCTCGTCCCAGCCCAGGGGGGCCAGGTCGGCCCAGGTGCCGCCGTCCTCGTCCGGCGGGGCGTCGGACACCCCGTTCGCCGCCAGCGTGTTGAGGGGCCCGGCGGCGACCAGGTTCACCCGGACGCCCTGGGGGCCGAGATAGCGGGCGAGATAGCGGGCGGTGGACTCCAGGCCCGCCTTGGCGACGCCCATCCAGTCGTAGTCCGGCCAGGACACGGAGGCGTCGAAGTCGAGGCCGACCACCGCCCCGCCGCCCTTCATCATCGGCAGCACCGCGGCCACCAGCGACTTCAGGGAGTACGCGGAGGTGTGCACGGCGGTCGCGACGTCCTCCCAGGGCGTCTGCATGAACCGTCCGCCGAGCGCGCCCGGCGGGGCGTACGCGATGGAGTGCAGCACCCCGTCGAAGCGGTCGCCGTGCTCGGCGAGCCGGTCCGGCAGTGTCCGCAGCTGCTCCGCGTCCGTCACGTCGAGCTCGACGACGGGCGCCGGTTCGGGCATCCGCTCGACGATCCGCCGCACCAGACGCGGCCGGATGCTGGTGAGCACCACCTCCGCGCCGGCCCGCTGCGCCTCGACGGCCGTGTGGTACGCGATGGACGACTCGGTGATGACCCCGGTGACCAGGATCCGCTTCCCGGCGAGCAGCATCGTCGTCACGCTCCCAGCGACAGGCCGCCGTCGACGGGCAGCACCGCGCCCGTGACGTAGCTCGACCCCTCCGAGGCGAGGAAGCCGACGACCTCGGCGATCTCCTCGGCGGAGCCCTGACGGCCCAGCGGCACCTGGGACTTGATGCCCTCCTTGACCTTCTCGGGCAGCCGCACCGTCATGTCGGTGTCGACCCAGCCCGGGGCCACGGTGTTGACGGTCACCCCGTACGGGCTGAGCTCCAGCGCCAGCGAGCGGGCCAGACCGATCATCCCGGCCTTGGAGGACGCGTAGTTGGCCTGGCCGACGGAGCCCGTGAGGCCGGCGACCGACGACACGAAGACGATGCGGCCCTCGCGTTTGCGCATCATCTCGCGCACCACGGCGCGGGTGACGCGGTAGGCGCCCATCAGGTTGGTGTCCATCACCGCGGCGAAGTCCGGCTCCGACATGACGGCGAAGGCGCGGTCGCGGGTGATGCCGGAGTTGGCGACGAGGACGTCGATGCCGCCCAGGGTCTGCTGGACCTCGTTCACGGCGTGGTGGACGGACTCGGGATCGCGGACGTCGCACTGCACCGCGAAGAGGTCCGAGGGCGGGTCGCTGCGGTAGGTGACGGCGACCTTCATGCCGTCGGCCGCGAGCCGCCTGGCCACGGCCAGGCCGATCCCTCGGTTGCCGCCCGTGACGAGTGCCACTCGGCTCATGCTCCGGTCTCCTTCTGCTCTCTCGCGTGGTCGCGTCCGGTGAGGCGTGCGCCGGGTCACGGGCGCCCCCTCGGTACGTTCCGTTCGGGTCTCGGCCGGTGGTTCCGCCCGCTCGCGCAGGGCTGCCGGGAGGGGTCCCTGCGGCAGGGCGTCCGCCAGGAACGCCGCCAGGGAGGCCACGGTGGGGTGCTCGCGCAGATCGGCGGGCGTCACCTCAAGGCCCAGCAGATCGGACAACCGCCCCAGCACCACCAGACTCATCAACGAGTCCATGCCGGCCGCGAAGAGGCTCTGCCGGGTCCGCACGTCCTCGGGCTCGCACTCCATGACAGCGGCCACCTCGTCCCGCACGAGCACCTCCAGTTGGGCGCGGGTGGGGGGTGCGGGGGCGTCGACGGGGGCGGTGGCACGGGCGACCTCGGCGGGCGGGGGAGCCGCGGCGGCGAGTGGGGAGCCGGTGGGGGCGGCGGGGGCGGTGGGGTGCGGGGTGTCGGCGCGATGGGCCGCGACCGGTCGGCGGCGGCCCCGGCCGGCCAGGGACGGCGCCCTGCCCAGGGTGACCGACGTGGCCTCGTCCTCCTCCCTGCCACCCTCCTCGTCCGCTGCCTGCGGGGCGGGCGCCCTGCGGGCGTCGGCCCTGGCGGCGGTGGGCGGCGTGGCGGCGGTCGGCTGTGCGGTGTCGGCCCCGGCAGCCGTCGGCTGCGTGGCGTCTGCCCCGGCGGCCAGCTGCGTCGCGTCGGTCCCCGAGAGGGTGACGGCCGTCGCCGCGGCGTCCAGCTCCGGCTGCCGTTCCTCCATGGTCTCCGGTCCCGGAACGGTTCCCTCGGGTGTGGCTGTCCCCTCCGGCCCGCCGGTCGGTGCGGCTTCCCCCGTCGGGCCCGCCGCCGCTGCGGTGAGCCAGTGGCTGCGGCGGTGGTCCCAGCTGCGTGGGGGGAGGGGGAGCAGGGTGCCGGTGTGCCAGACGGTGTTCCAGGCGATGGGGTGGCCGTGGCAGTGCAGGGCCGCCGCGGTCAGGGCCAGCGCGTCCAGGGGGTGTTCCTCGCGCCGCAGCGTGGGCCGTACGACCGCCTCGGCGACGTCCAGGGAGCGCAGCGTCGCCCCGATCGGGCCGACGAGCACCGGGTGCGGGCTCACCTCGACGAAGACCTCGTGCCCGTCCCGCGCGGCCAGCCGCACCGCGTCGGAGAGGAGGACCGGCTGCCGCAGGTTGTCCACCCAGTAGCGGGCGTCCATCGGGGTCGCGCGACCGGGGGTGACGGTCGAGTAGAGCGGGACGCGGGGCGTACGGGGGCGGATGTCCGCGAGCTGGGCGGCGAGTTCGTCGAGGATCTCGTCGACCTGCGGCGAGTGGCACGCTACGTCGATGTTGACCGGCAGCGCCTTGACGCCCTCGGCCTGCCAGGCGGCCATGAGTGACTCCACGGCGTCACGGTCGCCGGAGACGACGGTCGCCGACGGGCTCAGCCGGATGGCCACCGTCACCTCGCGGTCGAGTCCGTGCCCGGCGACGAACCCCGCGACCTCCTCGGGGTCGGCGGACACCACCGCCATCGCCCCGCGCCCGGAGAGGCCCTTCATCAGCCGCGAGCGCCGGCAGGTGACCCGTACGCCGTCCTCCAGGGAGAGCGCGCCGGCGACGACGGCGGCCGCGACCTCGCCCATGGAGTGGCCGACGACGGCGGCCGGTTCGACGCCCCGCGCCCGCAGGGACGCGGCCAGCGCCACATGGACGGAGAACAGCACGGGCTGCATCACGTCCGTCGGGTCCAACGCCGTCGCGGCGCCCTCGGCGAGCACCTCACGCACCGAGAACCCGGACTCCTCCCGCACCAGCGGGTCCAGCGCGTCGATCGCCTCGGCGAACGCGGCGTCCTCGGTCAGCAGTTCCCTCGCCATGCCGGGCCATTGCGCGCCCTGCCCGGAGAAGACGAACACGGGCCGCGCGTCGTCCCGCACCCAGCCGGCGACGACCCCGGTGTCCTCCTCGCCCGTGGACAGCAGGAGCAGCCGGTCGAGGAGTTCCCCGGTGTCGCGCGCCACGACGGCGGCGCGGACCGGGCCGTGGGAGCGGCGCACCGTCGTGGTGTGCGCGACACTCGCCGCGGACACCGTGTCGCGGTGCTCGGCCAGCCACGCGTGCAGGGCCGCCGCCTGCTCGCGGCAGGCGTGCGGGGAGCTGCCGTCGACCGTGACGACCACGGGACGTGACGCGGCGGCGTCGTCCGCGGGGGAGGCGTCCCGGCCGCCGTCCGTGCCGGGCGGTGCCTCCTCCAGGACGACATGCGCGTTGCTCCCGCCGAAGCCGAAGGAGCTCACGCCCGCCGTACGGGGTCCGGTGCCCGACGGCCACGGTGTGCGCTCGGCCACCACCCGCACCGGCGCGTCGGCCGGGATCGCGGGGTTCAGGGCCCGGAAGTGCAGCGTGGCCGGGAGCTCGCCGTGCCGCAGGGCCAGCACCGTCTTCAGGAACCCGGCGACACCGGCGGCCGCCTCCAGATGCCCCAGGTTGGTCTTGACCGCGCCGACCAGCAGCGGGCGTTCCGGGTCGCGTCCCTCACCGGTGACCGAGGTGATCGCGCCCATCTCGATCGGGTCGCCGACCGCCGTGCCGGTGCCGTGCGCCTCGACGTAGTCGACGGTGGCCGGGTCGAGGCCCGCGTTCTCGTACGCGGCGGCCAGCAGCTCGGCCTGGGCCTGCCCGTTGGGTGCCATCAGCCCGTTGGAGCGCCCGTTGTGGTTGACGGCGCTGCCCCGGATCACGGCCAGCACCCGGTCCCCGTCGCGTACGGCGTCGGACAGCCGCTTCAGGACGACGACCCCGCATCCCTCGCCGCGCCCGTACCCGTGCGCCCCGGCGTCGAAGGTGTGGCAGCGCCCGTCGGGCGACAGCATGCCCGCCTCCTCGAACGCGACGGAGGCGCCCGGCGACAGCAGCAGGTTCACGCCGCCGGCCAGGGCGAGTTCGGACTCCCCGGCCCGCAGGCTCTGGCAGGCGAGATGGACGGCGACCAGCGAGGCGGAGCAGGCGGTGTCGACGAGCATGCTGGGGCCGCGCAGCCCGAGGCTGTACGACAGCCGGCCCGCGATGACGCCCATGGAGGACCCCGCCGCGCTCCAGCCGCCCATGTCCTCGGGGCTGTCGGGCGCGTAGTCGGCGGTGCTCGCGCCGAGGAAGACGCCGGCCCGGCGGCCCTCCAGGGTGCGCGCGGGGATCCCCGCGTGCTCCAGGGCCTCCTGGGCGACCTCCAGGACGAGCCGCTGCTGCGGGTCGGTCATCGCCGCCTCCTTGGGCGAGATGCCGAAGTAGGCGGCGTCGAACCGGTCGATGTCGTCGAGGAACCCGCCGAGGCCGGCGGCGCCCTCCCGGATGCGGTCGGCGCCCGGCAGCCCGCTCCAACGTCCCGGCGGGGTGCGGTGGATGGCGTCGCCGCCGTCGAGCAGGAACCGCCAGTACTCCTCGGGTCCCCGGATCCCACCGGGCAGCCGGCATCCGGCGCCCACGACCGCGATCGGCTCACGAACGGCCGGGGACGCGACGGGTTCGGACGCGGCGGCCCCCGACGCGGACCGGGTGGCGAACCCGGACGCGGTCCCCACACCCCCGTATCCGGACGCGGCGGCAGACCCGGACGCGGTGGCAGACCCGGACGCGGCGGTGGACTCCGTCGTGGCCGCGGCCGACCCCGGCGGGACCGGCGCTGCGGGTGCCGAGCCGTCCTCGGCCGACAGTTCGGTCACCAGCGCCGCGATCGTCGGGAAGCTGTACGCGATGTCCACCGGCAGGTTCCGGTCGAGGAGTTCGGAGAGTTCCCCGGAGAGGGAGACGAGCTTCATGGAGGACAGTCCGTAGTCCCCGAAGGGCCGGTCGGTCTCCACCGTCTCCCGCGCGATGCCGGCGTTGCGCATCACCCATTCGACGGCCCACGCGCGCAATTCAGACGCTGGTATCGGCGATATCGGCACGGGTCTCACCTCCGTTCGTCCGGGCGGGAAGGATGTCGTTCACCTTGTCGAGGGCCTCCGCGAGCAGGACGCGGGCATCGGCCTTGTCGTCCTTCGGGATCAGGTCGGCGGGACTGGTCCCCAGGCTGCGCAGAAATCCGTAGTACTCGTTCCTGAGCAGGGAACCGACCAGCGCGTCATGGTATTCACCGTCGAGGAAGAAGAAATCCCGCAGGATTCCCTCCACTTTGATGGGGCCCTTGAGGAAGATCTGCACCATCTGTTTGTTGTAGAGGCCGGCCATGAGATGGACCCGGTGGGCGTTGCGCTGGTGGAAGAGATGGTCCAGCAGCAGATGCATGGATTCCATCCCGTAGCCGAGGCCCCACAGTTCGGGTGCGCCGACCACATTGCCGACCTCGAAGTTCCCGGGATAGGTGAGCTGCTGGTAGGTGACCCCGCCCACCGGTTCCCCGGACCGGTCGACCACCATCAGATAGGTGATCCCGTGCCTGGCCACGAGGGCTTCCATCTCATCGGCGGTGGTGAAGGTCTGCCCGCCCGAGGAGTACACGGACGCGACGGAGGACGACCACTGGGCGATGAGCTCGTAGTCCTGCTTGCCGTTGATCGGCCGCAGCGAGACGTACTCTCCTTGCATTTCTCCCACCCTCGTGATGCCGGAGCGGTATGCGGCCCGGGCTGGAACAATGGTCTGCTCGCGATCCCCCGGGGAAGTGCTGAGCGAATCCCGGGAAATCGTCGCCGACGGGCGGGGTCACCGCCCGCCGGCTTGCTTCACCGGACCGCGGGGGACGTCGGATTCCGGTGGCGTGATGCGAACAAAGGTCAACACGCGGCCATTTGAAGCGTCAAGCGGAAAGTGCCGTACCAGGAGCGGGGAACGGCAAGTGCCGTAGTCTCCCCGATCTGCGTGCGGGCAGGCCGCCCTGCCCTTTCGGGCATAGGGCGAGGTGACCCGTGTGCCGCCGGGGGAAAGTGCCGTAGTCGTACGGTATTTGAGAGCCGGACATCGAGAATTGTCCGCCGTATCGGTTAGCGTCTTGGACGTGGCACAGCGGACCGCCCCGACGGCGCGCCGGTGTCCACGTTCCCGCTCCGGAATCCGCGCTCCGTCGCGATCCGTAGAGCCGCCCCCCCCTGGCACGGGGCCCCTGATCACCGAGATCGGAGATGACGTGCTGGCAGCGACGCGCACCACCCCCCGAGGGCGCCTCCCATGACCCTCACGACCTACGAGACCACGGGCCCCGCCGGTACCCTCCTGCGGCCGGGCGCACAGGCACACCGGACGGCCGACGCCCTGCGGGCCCTCGGTGTCCTGCCCCGGCACCGCGTGGCCCTGCACGCGAGCAACTCGCCCGCCTTCGTGGCGGTGCTGCTGGGCCTGATGCACCTGGGCGCCGGTGTCGTCCTCGTGGACCACCTCAGGTCACCGAGGTCGGCCGCGGCGGCCGCCGCGCGGGCCGGTGCCGACCGGCTGATCCACGAGGGGCCGCCCTCGCAGGAGTGGGCCGGCCCGGTCCCGTCTCTGTCCCTCGACGCACCGGCACTGCGAGGAGCCCTTCTCGACGAGGGGGGCCCGGCGGAGTCACCGGCGCCGCCCCTACCGGGAGAGACACCGGGAGAGACGGCACCGCCCCGGACGCCGGGCACACCGGAGCGGTGGACCCCCTCGGCCCCGCTGACCCTGGACGCCTGGGCCCGCCGCGACGACGCCCTGATCGCCTGGTCCTCCGGATCCACCGGCGAACCCAAGGCGATCGTGCGCTCCGGCCGCTCGGTCCTCGCCAACACCCGTCGCACCGTCGAGCGGATGGGGTACCGCGACGACGACGTCCTCGCCCCCCTGCTGCCCTTCAGCCATCAGTACGGCTTCTCCCTCGTGCTGCTCGCGCATCTCAGCGGCTGCCGGCTGCTCGTCACCCCGTACCGGCGGCTGGACCGGGCCCTCGACACCGTCGCCGCCCACCGGGCGACCGTCGTCGACGCCACGCCCTCCGTCCACCGCTCGCTGCTGCGCCTGGCGGAGCTGCGTCCGGAACGGGTGGAGGAGCTGCGCTCCGTACGCCTGTGGTGCACCGGCGGCGGCCCCCTCGACACGGCCCTCGCCCGCGACTTCCGGGCCACCATGGGGCGGCCGCTGCTGGACGGCTACGGCAGCACCGAACTCGGCAACGTGGCCCTCGCCGGCCCCGACGCCCCCGAGGACTGCCTGCCGCTGCCCGGCCTCCAGGTGTCCGTGCGCGACCCGGCGGGCCGCCCGCTGCCGCCCGGCGAACCGGGCGAGGTGTGGGTGCGCACCCCCGACGCGACGGTCGGGCTCCTGGACGCCGACGGCACCACCGTGCGGCCGCCGGGCGACGGCGACTTCCGCACCCATGACCTCGGCGTCCTCGACGCCCGCGGCGGGCTGCGCGTCCTCGGCCGGATGTCCGCCGTCACCCGGCACGGCTACACCCTCTACCCGGCCGCGCTGGCCCGCCGGGCCGAACGCTGCGGCAGACCCGTCCATGTCGCCGCCGTCCGGCACGGCGACCGCGAGACCCGGCTGGTCTTCCTGGTGGAGGACCCCCTACGACGCTCCCCGGCCGCCTGGGCCGGGGACTTCAGGAAGGTGCTGGAGCCCTACGAGCTGCCCAACCTCGTGCTGGTGCTCGACGCCTTCCCCCTCAGCAGCAACGGCAAGACCGTTGTGTCCCGACTCGAGGAACGAGCCCGCAGGGCTCTGGCGAAGGGTGAGCAGACATGAGCGCAGCCGTACCGAGCCCCGGAGTTCCCGACGCGCTGCCCCGGTACGGGCCGGGCCCGCGCCGGGTCGTGATCACCGGCCGGGGAGCCATCACCCCGCTCGGTCTGACCTGGGACGAGACCTGGGAGGCCCTGCTGGACGGCCGCAGCGGCATCGCCCCGTTCACCCAGCTCGACGCCTCCGACCTGCCCGTGCGGTTCGGCGGCGAGGTGAAGAACTTCCGCGCCGAGGACCACCTCGACCACAAGACCGTGCGCCGGCTCGACCGCACCGTGCACCTCGCCCTGGTCGCCGCCGAGGAGGCCGTCCGGGACGCGGGCCTTCAGATCACCCCCGAGACGGCGCCGCGCGCCGCCGTCATCCTCGGCACCGCCAGCGGCCCCGCCCGCAACGCCGTGACCGCCGCGAAGGCGATGGCCGAGCGGGGTCCCCGCGCCGTCAGCCCCTACTTCTTCCCCAGCAGCGGCGTCGACAGCGCCTGCGGCGAGATCTCGCTGCGCTTCGGCCTCCAGGGCTCGTCCACCTCCATGACCACCGCCTGCGCCACCGGCTCCACCTGCCTCGGCGAGGCCATGCGGATGATCCGCCTCGGCATCGCGGACGTGGTGATCGCCGGCGGCGTCGACGACTCCCTGACCCGTGTCGACGTCAACGGCGCGGCCGTCTCCCGGGCGCTGTCCCGCCGCAACGACGAACCCGAGCGGGCCTGCCGCCCCTTCGACACGGCCCGCGACGGCTTCGTGATGAGCGCCGGCGCCGGAGTGGTCGTCCTGGAGAGCGAGGAGCACGCCGTCGCCCGCGGCGCCCGCATCCACGGGGAACTCGCCGGATACGGCGCCACCACCGACGCGTACCACGTCACCGCCCCGCACCCCGACGGGCTGCCCGCCCAGCGGGCCGCGCTGCTGGCCCTCACCGAGGCCGGACTCGACCCCGACGCCGTCGACTACATCAACGCCCACGGCACCAGCACCCCCAAGAACGACACCACCGAGATCAAGGTGATCCGCGGGGTGTTCGGCTCCCACGCCACCCGTGTCCCGATCAGCTCCATCAAGAGCATGACGGGCCACATGCTGGGCGCCTCCGGCGCCGTCGAGGCCATCACCGCGCTGGAGACCCTCACGGCGGGCCGCATCCCGCCCACGATCAACTGCGACGACCCCGAGGACCAGGAGCTCGACTTCGTCCCGCACAAGGCGCGCGAACACGACGTGGAGGTGGCCGTCAGCAACTCGTTCGGCTTCGGCGGCCACAACGCCGCCCTGGTCCTGCGGCGCTGGCGGCCCACCCACTGATCAACGAACGCAGCGAGGAGAACAACGTGAACACCACAGCCACGGGCAAGCGCGGAAACTTCGCCGCCGCGGTCGACGCGGACAGCGGGCCCGACGCGACCGCCTTCGAGGCCCCCTACGACTGGCCAGCCATCGACGAGTGCGTCCGCACCGAAGGGGCCGCCGTGGTCCGCGGACTGGTCGACCGCTCGCTCGTCGACGCCTTCAACCGCGAACTGGACGAGTGGCTGGAGAAGAACCCCCGCACCGTCGGCTCCGACACCGGCTCCGGCATCTACGACCTGTTCCTCGGCCGCAAAACCCTGCGCGTGCACGGCGTCCCCGGCAAGGTCAGGGCCTCCCACGACCTCATCACCCACCCCGAGATCGTCGCCTGCATGCGCCGGCTGCTGGCCCCCTGGTCCAACGAGATCCTGCTCAGCGTCGCCGAACTCATCCAGATCGGGCCCCGCGAGGCCGCCCAGATGATCCACCGCGACACCGGTTCGTGGTGGCCCCACCTGCCGCGCCAGGAGCACCCCTGGAACGCCAGCGCCATGGTGGCGCTCACCCCCTTCACCCCCGAGACCGGCGCCACCCGCGTGGTGCCCGGCAGCTGCCACTGGCCGCTCGACCAGAGCCCGCGCGGCGACCAGATCGGCCGCGCCGTGATGGAACCCGGCGACGCCCTGCTGTTCCGCGGCGACGTCCTGCACGGCGGCGGCGCCAACCGCACCACCGACCGCTCCCGCCGCGGCATCGCCCTCAGCTACTGCGCCGGCTGGCTGCGCCCGGTCGACAACAACATGCTCGCCGTACCGCCGTCGATGGCCGCCGAATGCTCCGACGAACTCCTCGGCCTGCTCGGCTACGTCGCCCACGACGCCACCCGGCAGGGCGGCGGACTGGTCGGCATGTACGACAACGGGGACCCGCTGAAGGCCCTGCGCGGCGGCCTGCTCGGCTGACCGGCGGCCGCACCGGCCGGCGGGGCGCTTCGCCGGGCGGCCCCCGCCCGGCCCCCCACCACACCCCTGGGGGGACAACACCCCCTAGCCCCGGGCCACCCACCCCTTGCGAACGCCCCGCGCGGCCCCGGCCGAACCGATGTCAGGAGGAAAACGTGTCCGTACCACCGGCGAACACTCCCCGGCCGCACGGGTCCGGGACCGCGGTCATGGGCCCCGCGCCCGGCGACGGAGGAGCCCCCGCCCGGCAACCGGGCGACGACGGCTTCGCGGCGGACGCCGCCGAGGCGGTGTGGCGCAACCGGGAGGAACTGGTCGCCGTCCTGGAGACCATCGCCACCCGCAGGGCCGCCGAGGACGAGATCGGCTTCGCGCTGGCCGCGCTCCGCGGCGCCGACGGCGAACTCGCCGCCCACCGGCCGCGCCACATCGGCGAACTCGGCGTCTTCCTGCCCTCCAACAACCTGCTCTACTCGTACGTCCTGTTCGGGCTGATCCCCGCCCTCTACACCCGGCACATCGTGATGCGCCCCTCCCAGCGGGCCCTGACCCAGACCCGGGAGATCCACCGGATCATGTCCGCCGACCCGATGTTACGCGGGCGCCACCCCGTCGAACTCGTCTCCATGACGCAGCGCGAGTTCCTCGCGCGCTGCGCCGACGCCGAGGCCGTCGTGTTCAACGGGCGGCCCGAGAACGCGATCGGCGTGGGGGAGCGGATGGGCGAGAACACCCTGTTCCTCGCGTTCGGCTCCGGGCCCAACCCGCTGGTCGTGGGCGCCGACGGCGACGTCAAGCAGGCCGCAGCCGACATCCTCGGCACCCGGATGTTCAACTCCGGCCAGGACTGCCTCTGCCCGGACGTCGTGTTCGCCCACGACGACATCGCGGACGACCTGCTCACCGCGCTCCGCGAGGGCGCCGCCGAGGTCCCCGTCGGCCCGCTGAGCGACCCGCGCACGGTGGTGGCGCCGCTCAGCTACCCGGACGCCGTGGAACAGGCGGCGGAGTTCCTCGGCGCGCACCGCGGCCGGGTGACCTTCGGCGGCCGGGCCGACCCGCGCACCGGCCTCGTCGAACCGACCGTGCTCGACCTGCCCTGGGACCCGTCCTTCGCGCCGCCGGAGTTCTTCGCCCCCGTCGTCTGCGTGATGCGCTACTCCACCGGCGCCGACCTCCAGCGCTGGCTCGACAGCCCCGCCGAACTGCTGCGCGGCATGTACGTGTCCGTGTACGGCGAGCACGCCCTGCGCGGCGACCGGGCCGGCACCGGCGTCGTCCTGCGCGAACGCACCGCCCTCGACGCCGAGGACGGCAACCAGCCGCTGGGCGGCTACGGCTGGCAGGCCGGCCACGTCCGCTCCGGCGGACACGTCACGGCACGGCCCCTGCTGCTCTCCGCCGAACTCGGCCGGGGCGCCACCGACCCCGAGGGGCCCCGCGCATGACCGCCGTGACCCCCGCGCCGGACGCCGCCCCCGCCCTCCGGGGCTGCTGGGACACCGTCGCCCGTACGCTCGCCGACGCCGGCGTCCGCATGGTCCTCGGACTGCCCTCCGACGACCCCGGCCTCCTCGACGCCGCCACCGCCGTACCCGAACTCCGCGTCGGCGTCATCGGCGACCAGCGGATCGCCGCGTGCGCCGCCGCCGGGTACGCGACGGCCGCACGGCAACCCGTCGTGCTCGCCCTCAACTCCGGCCCCTCCTTCGCCAACGCGATGGCCGGCCTGCTCGAAGCGTCCTCCCTGTCGCTGCCCGTCGTCGTGATCACCACCCGGGTGCCGGCCGAGGACATCGGCCGGGGTGCCTTCCAGTACCTGGACCAGCGGCGCATGGTGGAGTCCCTCGCGGGCTGGACCCACCTCGTGGACACCCCCGAACAGCTCGTCTGGGCGGTCCGCCGGGCCGTGGAACTCGCCGTGTCGGATGGCCCCTGCCTCACGGTCCTGGAGATCGCCGACGACGTGACCGCGCGGGACGTCGAACAGGCCCCCGCCGCCGGGCCCGTCCGCCGCCCGCGCTCCGTCCCCCCGTCCGCCGAACTGGACGCGGCCGCCGCCGCGTTGCGGGCCGCCCGCCGCCCCGTCGTCATCGCGGGCGGCGGCACCCGCTGGACCGACGCCGGCCGCCTCGGCACCCTCGCCGACCTGCTGGGCAGCCCCGTGTTCACCACGGCCTCCGGCCGCGGCGCCCTCGACGAACACCACCGCAGGGCGCACGGCCTCGTCGGCCTCTACACCACACCGCCCGCCCACGACCTCCTCGACGACGCCGACACCCTGCTCGTCCTCGGCAGCCGTATGGAGGAGACCGCCCGCATGGGGTGGCGGTCCTGGCGCGACGCCCAGGTCATCCGGGCGGACGCCCGCCCGTCGGCCTTCTCCGAGGCCGGGCCGGTGGCCCAGCCCCTCCTCGGCGACGTCGGCCTGACGATCGACGCCCTCACCGACCGCCTCGCCGCCGCCCCGCCCCGCCCCGACCCCGACTGGACGGCGCGTCAGGAGGAAGTCCGCGCAGCGCAGTTGGAACACACCACCGCCGACTTCGCCGACTCCCCGGTCCGCGCCGTGCTGCGCGCCGCCCAGCGGGAACTCGGCACCCGGATCACCCTGGTCCAGGAGAACGGACTGCACGACATCTGGACCTACCACTTCCCGCTGCTCCGGCTCGGCCCCGACACCACCGTCGTCTGCCCCGGCGAGCAGACGATGATGGGCTTCGGCCTCGGTGCCGCCGTCGGCGCCGCACTGGCCCGCCCCGACCGGCCCACCCTGCTCGTCACCGGCGACAGCGCCTTCCGGATGAGCGTCGGCGCCCTGGACGTCCTGCGCCGCCTCGACCTCGGTGTGATCACCGTGGTCCTCGACAACCAGGGCTTCGGCTGGCCACGACGGCTGCGGGCCGCCGACCCCACCGGCCCGCACGTCTCCACCACCTGGGAGGCCGCCGCCCCCGCCGAGCACACCGCCGAGGTCTTCGGCGGCTGGGGCGCCGCGGTCCACGACGCGGCCGCGCTGGACGAGGCCATGGGCCGGGCCGCGGAGCACGCCCTCAAGGGGCGGTTCTCCGTCCTCCGGGTGCCCGTACCCGACACCGACGTGCCCCTGGGAATCCGGGCCGCCGGCTACTGAGCACGCAACGACACGAGGAGTAACGCCATGCCCACGAGCCGGGTGCCGCTGCCCCGCTGGCGCGGGTTCAACCTGCACCAGATGTTCTCCACCAGTTCCCGCTGGGGCGAGATGATGCCCATGGACGACCACCGGATCAGCGAGGACGACTTCCGCTGGATCCGCGACTGGGGCTTCGACTACGTCCGGGTACCGTTCTCGTACCTGTTCCTCATCGGCGACGCCGAACGCCGTACCTACCCCGAGGAACGCCTCGCCGTCCTCGACCGGGTCGTGGAACTCGGTCGGACCTACGACGTCCACGTCCAGCTGAACCTGTGGCGGGCCCCCGGCCACACCAACTTCGGCTACCCCTACAACGAACCCGAGCCCGGCTCGCTGTGGGTCGACGACCCCTTCGGCTCCCGTGACCTGTTCGTCCACCTGTGGGAGATCCTCGCCGAACGCTACCGGGGCATCCCCTCCACACGGCTCAGCTTCGACCTGGTCAACGAGCCGCCCGCGGCCTCCCTCGTCCCCGGCCTCACCGACGACCACATCCTCGCCGTGTACGCCGCGGCGATCGACGCGATCCGCGCCAAGGACCCCGAGCGGCTGCTCCTCGTCGAGGGCCTCGACTGGGCGTACACCCCGGTCTCCGCCGACTGGTGCGCGACCCGCGGCGTCGCCCAGAGCCTGCACTCCTTCGCCCCGCTCGCCCTGTCCCACTACCGCTGCGAGCACGCCCCCGAACAGCTGCGGGCCATGGACCCGGTGCCGACCTGGCCGATGGACCTGCCGCCCGTGCCCGCCGAACTCCCCGTGCCCCCGGAGGCGCAGGAGAGCGCCGCGCGCATGATGCGGGACCGCGGCATCAAGGGCGGCCCCTACGGCCGCGACGAGCTGGCGGCGTCCCTGAAGCCGTGGTTCGACGTCGCCGACGCCGGGATCGGGGTGCACGCCGGGGAGACCGGCGCCCACAACACGGTGCCGCACCAGGTGGTGCTGCCCTGGCTCGACGACATGCTCGGGCTGCTCACCGACCACGGCGTCGGCTGGGCCCTGTGGAATCTGCGCGGCCCGTTCGGCGTGCTCGACTCCGGCCGCGGCGACGTCGCCTACGACGACTGGCACGGCCACCTCCTGGACCGGGAGATGCTCCGCGTCCTCCAGAAGCACTGACCCGAGCACCCGTACGGGAACCGAGAGGAGCCCATCCCGTGCCGACCGACACCCACCCGGCCGCCCCGGACCTGCGGACCGGCGGGCTGGTCACCGCCGTCCGGGCGCACGCCCACGCCGCCGGGGACGACCCCGCCGTCTCGTTCGCCGACTACACGGAGGACTACGCCGGCGTCATCCGGACCGTGACCTACGAGGAACTGGACCGCAAGGCCCGCGCCGTGGCCGCCGCCCTCCAGAAGACCGCCCCGCCCGGCGCACGCGTCGCCCTGGTGTGCCCCCACGAGATCAGCTACATCCTCGGCTTCCTCGGCTGCCTGTACGCCGGGCTCGTCGCGGTGCCGCTGCCCGCCCCCGACGTACGCCGCTCCCGCAGCCGTATCGACGCCGTCCTGCTGGACTCCGACCCGGCGCTGGTGCTGACCACGGCGGGCGCCGCCGACCGGGTCACCGCCGCGCTCGGGCCGGACGGCGGCGACCGCCGGGTGCTCATCATCGACGAACTCGCCGAGGAGGACGCCGCCGACTGGCGGGAGCCCGTGCTCACCGCCGACACCCTGGCGTACCTCCAGTACACCTCCGGCTCCACCGGCACCCCCAGCGGGGTGCGCGTCACCCACGGCAACCTCATCGCCAACTGCCGGCAGATCGCGCGGGCCTCCACCTATCTCGCACCCGGTCGCGTCGTCGCCAGCTGGGTGCCGTTCTTCCACGACATGGGGCTCGTCATGGGCCTGGCCCTGCCGCTGGTCCAGGGCGTGCACTCGGTACACCTGAGCCCCTCGGACTTCATCCAGTCGCCGTACCGCTGGCTCAAGCTGATCAGCGACTTCCGCGCGGTGTGGACCGGAGGCCCCAACTTCGCCTACGACCTGTGCGTCGACCGGATCACCGACGCCCAGAAGAAGCACCTCGACCTCAGCTGCCTCGAAGGGCTCGTCAACGGGAGCGAGGTCGTCCGCCCGCACAGCATGGACCGCTTCAACCGGGCCTTCGCCGAGTGCGGCCTGCCGCCCCAGCTGGACAGCCCCGCCTACGGGCTGGCCGAGGCCACCCTCGCCGTCACCGCCCCGCCGCCCACCATGCAGCCCGACCTCGTGTACTCCTTCCACCGGGAGGCCCTCGCCGACGGCAAGGTCGAGACCTGCGCCGACGACGACCCCTCGGCCCGGCAGATGGTGGCCTGCGGGGTCCCCCTCACCGGCATCCACATCCGGATCGTCGACCCGGAGACCTGGCAGGAGACGGAACCGGACCGCGTCGGCGAGATCTGGGTCCAGGGACCCAACGTGGCCGACGGCTACTGGCGCCGGCCCCAGCGCACCGAGGAGGTCTTCAACGCCCGCTGTGCCGGACGCGACGGCCGGCCCGTGATGGGGGAGTGGCTGCGCACCGGCGACATGGGGTTCTTCCACCGGGAGCGGCTGTTCATCGCCGGCCGGCTGAAGGACCTGATCATCATCGACGGCCGCAACCACGACCCGGCCGACCTGGAGACCACCGTCCAGGCCGCCCTCGACGGCCACGACCTGGGCACCGGCGGCGTCGCGGTCTTCGCCGTCGACGGCGAGGACGGCGAACGCGTCGTCGCCGTCGCCGAGATCCGGAGGCGCGTCGGCGACCTCGACGCCGTCGGCGCCGAGGTGCGGCGCGCGGTCGCCGACGGGCACGGCGTCCCGGTCAGCGACGTCGTACTGATCCCCTGGGGCGAGATCCCCCGCACCAGCAGCCGCAAGGTCAAGCGGGGCCTGTGCCGCGACCACTACCTGCGCGGCGAACTGCGCGCGCACGACTGACCCACGAACCCACGGGCTCAGGGACCCACGGCCCACAGACCACAGACCACAGACCCACGATTCCGGCCGGCCGCGCACCGCGGCCGCACACCCACCCCAACCGCACAACCCGACACCGAGGAGACAACCATGACCAACGCCGCCGTCCTTGACGACCTCGCCCTCGTCATAGCGGACCTGTCGCAGATCGACGTGAGCGAGATCGCCCCGGAGAAGAGCTTCCAGGAGGACCTCGACATCGACTCGCTGGAGCTCGTCGAACTCGGGGTGCGGGTGGAGGAGAAGTTCTCCGTGAAGATCCCCGACGACGTCCTCGGCACCCTCAAGACCGTGGGCGCCATGGCGGACTTCGTCGCCGGGCAGCTGTAGCCCTCGTCCGCCCGGGACGAGGCCGTGGCCGGCGGCCGCGGACGGACACGAGCACGGGAGAGACGGATGACGGAACCGGGCGCACGGGCCGCTGACGCGGCCCCCCGGGAGGACACCGTGGACCACGTGTTCGGTCACGTGGTCGCCGACCCGTACCGATGGCTGGAGGACGCCTCCTCCGAACGGACCGCGCGCTGGCTGCGCGTCCAGGAGGAGCGGTTCGCCGCCTCGGTACGGTCACGGCCCGAACGGGACACCTGGTACCGGCGGGTGACCGAACTCGCCGACGCGGGCGCCACCAAGCCGCCCGTGCCGCGCGGACGCCTGGTCTTCTTCGAGGACCAGCGCCCGGGCGCCGAGCACCCGGTGCTGTACGTCGCCGGCCCGGACGACGAGGTCCGGGCCCTGGTCGACCCGGTGCGCCTCGATCCGTCCGGCCGGACGGTGCTCGGCGCGTGGTCGGTGTCCCCGGACGGCGCCCGGCTGGCCTGCCAGCTGTCCTCCGACGGTCTGGAGGAACCGGCGCTGCACGTCCTGGACACCGCGACGGGAGCCTTCGTGGAGGGCCCCGTCGACCGTACGCGCGGCCCGGCACCCGCATGGGTGCCGGGCCGTTCCGGCCATGACGGCTTCTACTACGTGCGCCGCCTGCCGCCCGACCGGATCCCGGCCGGCCGGCCCGGCTTCCACCGCCGCGTCCACTGGCACCGTCTGGGCACCGACCCGGACACGGACCCGGTGGTCCACGGCGACGACACCGAGCCGTCCACGGCGTACGGGGTGGCGGTGAGCGGCGCGGGCCGCTGGCTGACCGTCTCGGCCCGCGTCGGCCACCGACCGGGCAACCGGCTGTGGCTCGCCGACCTCGCGGCAGGCCCGCCGGAGGCACCCCGCTTGAGGCCGCTCGCCGGCGGCGAGGGCGCCGACTCCGCGCTGGAGGTCGGCCGGGACGGCACGGCCCGTGTACTCACCGGCTCCGGCGCGGACGGCCGCAGGCTGTGCGTGTTCGACCCGGCCGACCCCGGCGCCGAGTGGACCGAGCTGATCGGTGAACGCTCCGGCGCGGTGCTCCAGTCGGTGGCGGCGCTGGACGGCCCCGGCGGCCGCCCCGTGCTCGTCGCGCTGTGGTCGCGGCAGGCGTGCGCCGAACTCACCCTGCACGAGGCGGACTCGGGCCGGATGACCGGCCGGGTGCCGCTGCCGGGCCGCGGGACCGTGTTCCACATGACCGCGCGCCCCGAGGGCGGCGGCGACCTCTGGTTCTCGTACACCGACTACGCCACCGCGCAACGCGTCTTCCGCTACGACGCCCGCGAGGGCACTGTCACCGAGTGGCCCGTGCCCGGCCGCGGCGCGCACCCGGCCGTCCCCCGCTCCCCTGAAGCGCGCCCCCGACCCCCTGAGATCCGCACCCGGTTCGTCGAGTACCCCTCGACCGACGGCGTCCGGGTCACCATGGCGCTGGTCGTGCCCCCGGACGTGACCGACGCCGAGCTGGCGGGGGAGACCGCCCCGAGCCGCCCCCGGCCCCTGCTGATGCGCGGCTACGGCGGCTTCGGAGTCCAGGCCCGCCCGTACCACGCCCCCGAGGTCCTCGCCTGGGTCGAGGCGGGCGGAGTCTTCGCCGAGCCCCACATCCGCGGGGGCGGGGAACGGGGCGAGCGCTGGCACCACGCGGGCCGGCGGGAGTCCAAGCAGCGCTCCGTGGACGACTTCCACGCCGCCGCGGACTGGCTGACGTCCCATGGCTGGACCACCCCCGCACGGCTGGCCCTGACCGGCACCTCCAACGGCGGGCTCCTCGTGGGCGCCGCCGTGGTGCAGCGCCCGGACCGGTACCGGGCCGTGAACTGCGCCGCCCCGCTGCTCGACATGGTGCGCTACGAGCGCTTCGGCCTCGGGCGCGCCTGGGTCCACGAGTACGGCAGTGCGGCGGTGGAGGGGGAACTGGAGTGGCTGCTGTCGTACTCCCCGTACCACCACGTCCGCCCCGGAGTGCGCTACCCGGCGGTCATGCTGTCGGCGTTCGACAACGACACGCGCGTCGATCCGCTGCACGCCCGCAAGATGTGCGCGGCCCTTCAGCACGCGGCGGTCGACGGCGCCGAGATCGTGCTGCGCCGTGAGGACCTGGGTCACGGGGCGCGCTCGCGCAGTGAGGCGGCCGGTTACGCGGCCGACGTGCTGACGTTCCTCGGCGCCGCCACAGGACTGCGGCCGCGGGAGCTTCCCACCCGGTGAGGGGGGCGGCTCCCGCGGCCGCGCGGTCGTGCCCGTGGGTCAGTTGAACGCCTCGGGCACCCACAGCCGGGCCGCCGCGTCACGGGCGACGAGGAAGCCGGCGATGGCGAGGATCCACCCGGTGGCGCCGGTCGCCCGCTTGGAGATCCAGGCGTTCATGCGCTCCAGCGCGGGCTCGACGGCCGAGCGCAGCAGCACCCGTCCGGCCAGCAGCACCACGGCGGGCACCACCATGACCAGGCAGTAGCCCGCCAGCAGGGTGGTGATCTCGACGGTGTTCAGCCCGGACGTCGTCAGCATGCTGATGGCGCCGAGGTACGGCAGCATCGTCGCCACCTCGGCGAGCCCGGCCAGCAGGGCGAGCCCCACCATCCAGCCGGCGGAGGAGCTGGAGCTGACGCGGTCGCGCCACTTGCCGGTGCTGTTCTTGCCCTTCTTCTCCTGGCGCTTGGGGTCGAAGCGGAAGCTCAGCAGGAACAGGCCGACACCGACGCCCAGTTGGATCCACAGCCCGGTCCTGGCGTCCAGGGCCTCACCCGCGACGGAGAACAGGTTGTCGGCCCCGTAGACGATGGCGAGGCCCACACCGAAGTAGAAGACGGTGATGGTCACGAGGTAGACCAGCACCTTGCCGACGTTGAAGCGTCCTGGGGCCAGCAGCAGCCACACGGGGATGAACAGGGTGCCCATGCTGGTGCTGTCGAGCAGGGCCAGACCGGCCAGCGACAGCAATAACGCGGTGCTCAAAGGGGTTCTCCTCGGTCTTTCCGATCGTCCATCAGTCGGTCCAGGTAGCGGCTCAGCAACTGCCGTACGTGGTCGGGTCTCAGCAGTTCGGGCTCGACGGCTCGCTGGACGGTCAGACCGTCGGCGAAGGCGATCAGCGCGAAGGCCTCGGCGCGGGGGTCGAGGCCGGCGGGCAGCCGGCCGAGCCGCTGCGCGAGGGCCAGCGCCTCCGCGCACCGGTCGCGGATCTCCCGTGAGCCGGCGGAGTGCACCTCCCGCAGCGCGGGGTGGTAGGCGGCCCGCGCGAGGAAGGCCAGCCAGATCCTGGCCTCGGTCCCGGTGCCCTCGTCGGCGCCCGTGAGGACGCCGAGGGAGGTCAGCAGCCGCTGCTTGACGTCGTGCGGGTCGCACGCCTCCAGCAGGGTCGCGACACGGGTGTTCATCGCCTCGCCGACATACTGCGCGGCGAAGACCAGCAATTCGTCCTTGGTCCGGAAGTACGTCTGCACCAGGCCCGTGGTCGCGCCGAGTTCCCGCGCGATGCGCGGGATGCTGGCGGCTTCCAGGCCTTCCGACTCGACCACTCGCAACAGTGCCTGAGCCACCTGCCGACGTCGTTCCACAGGGTCTGCGTAACGTGGCACAACGTTAGATTAAGCTCTTAATCTAACGAGGGTCAACGAGGCCCCGGGCCGGCCCCGCCGCCTGGACCGTGCGGATTGGCCGGATCAACTCGCTTGCACAGAAGGCAGGTTGGATGGTGAGCACCCCGTACCGCCGGTCACCGCGGCGTGGTCCGCGCGCTGGGAGCGCGGGGTCAGCCGTCCTTGCGGGCGGCGACCTTCACCAGGGTGCGCACACACAACTCCCGTGCCTCGCGCGGGGAGCGGGAACCGGTGAGCGGATAGACGCGGGCGGTGTAGAGCGCGGCCCAGGTGTGCAGCGCGATCCAGTCCGGATCCAGCCGGGGGTCGATGCTGCCGTCGGCGCGCCCCCGTTCGAGCACCGAGGCGACGACGGTGTCCTCGGGTGTCGCGCCCCAACTGCCGCTGGGCTGTTCCTGGAGCCACCAGGAGAACACCTCGTCGGAGTCGACGAGTTCGGAGCAGAGTCGCGCGTACGCCTCCAGGCCCGTGCCCTCGTCCAGCCGGGCCCTTCCGAGCACGGCTCTGTACTCGGAGTGCACGAACGCGTGGATGCCCTCGACCAACGCGGTGCGGTCGGAGTAATAACGGTGCAGCGTGCTCCGGGCGACCCCCGCCGCCGCCGCGACCTCACCGAGGGACGCCGCCGGGGACCGTGTGAGCACGCCGATCCCGGCGCGCAGGATCGCCAGGCGCGTCCGTTCCCTGGTGCGGCTCTCCTGAATGCTGCTCCCCACGGCACGAGCCTAGGCAGCGGTGGCGCGGAACGGGGCGCCCTTGACAAGAATGAGACATCACTGACTCACTATCGGCATGGATGATTCATTATCGTCCCGCGTCGACCTACGTCGACGCGCGGCACTCTTATGGGGCCTCGCGCGCCCCAACCGGAACGTCCTCCTCGCCGCCCTCGCCCTCGCCCTGGGGTCCTCCGCCACCGGGCTCGTCGCCCCGCTGGCGACCCGGTCGGTCCTCGACACCCTCGACCGCGGCGACTCCCTGGTCCGGCCCGTCCTCCTCCTCGTCGCCCTGCTGGTCACCGGCGCCGTCCTCGGCCGCGCCCAGTGGGCGCTGCTCGGCCGCGTCGCCGAACGCGTCGTCCACGACGCCCGCACGACGATGGTCCGCCGCTATCTCCGGGCCCAGGTCTTCCCGTTGCTCGCCCGCCCCGCCGGGGACCTCGTCACCCGGGTCACCTCCGACTCCGTACTGCTGCGCCAGGCCGTCTCGACCAGTGTGATCACCCTGGTCAACGGCGTGGTCCTGGTGGCGGGTTCGCTCGTGCTGATGGCCGTGCTGGACCTGGTGCTGGTGCTCGCCACCCTGGTGGCCGTCGTCGTGGTGGTCGCCCTGTTCACCTCGCTGCTGCCCGGCATCGCCCGCGCCCGGGAGCGGTCGCAGAGCTCCCTCGGCGCGCTCGGCGCCGAACTGGAGGGCACACTGCGCGCGGTCAGGACGGTGAAGGCCGCCCGCGCCGAGGGACGCCAGCTCGCCCGGCTCACGGAGCACTCCGAACGGGCCCGCGCGCAGAGCATGGTGGCCGTACGGCGTGAGTCGACGGTGTGGGCCGTCTCCTGGGCCGGGGTCCAGGCGGCGATCATCGCGGTCCTCGCCCTGGGGGCCTGGCGGGTCTCCGGGGGCGCGATGACCGTCCCCACCCTGATCGCCTTCCTGCTGTACACCTTCGGGCTCCTCGACCCCATCGTGGGCATGAGCACCAGCCTCAGCACCCTCCAGGCCGGTCTCGCCGCGGCGGCCCGCATCCACGAGGTGGACACCCTGGAGCCCGAACCGGAGGCACGGGGGAGCGCGCCCGGCGACCTGACGGGGCGGATCGCCGCCCTCCCCGCGCACGCGCCCCTCGTCGAACTGCGTGGGGTGAGCGCCGGATACGGCACCGGCGCCGAGGTCCTGCGGGGCCTCGACCTCACCGTGCCCCGCCGCGGCCATGTGGCCCTCGTCGGCCCCTCGGGCGCCGGCAAGACGACGGTGTTCTCCCTCATGCTCGGCTTCGTCCTGCCCTCGGCGGGCGAACTGCGGCTGGCGGACGTCCCCTACGAACGCCTCGGCACCGACGAGGTGCGGCGCCATCTGGCCTATGTGGAGCAGGAGACGCCCGTGGTGCCGGGCACGATCCGCGACAACCTGCTCTTCGTGAACCCCGACGCCGACGAGGCGGAGGTGACGGCCGTACTGGAGCGCGTCCGGCTCGCCGACGCCGTCGCGGCCCTGCCGAAGGGGCTCGACACCCCCCTGCGCGACAGCTCCCTCTCCGGAGGCCAGCGCCAGCGCGTCGCCCTGGCCCGCGCGCTCCTGGCGGACGCCGAGGTCCTGCTCCTGGACGAGGCGACAGCCCAGCTCGACGGCCTCACCGAGGCGGCGATCCAGGAGGCCGTTCGGGAGCAGGCGCGGCGCGGCCTCGTCGTGACGATCGCCCACCGGCTGTCCACCGTGCTCGACGCCGACGAGATCGTGGTCATGGAGGCGGGCCGGGTCGCCGCGCGCGGCACGCACACCGGACTCCTGCGGACCAGCGCCCTGTACCGCGCGCTGGTGGCGGCGCTGAAGATCGAGACAGGGGACACCGCGGCCGTGGCGGGCGCCGCTCCGTTGCAGCGGTGAACACCACCAGGCCGATCGTTTCCTGTTGCACCCATCGAAATGAGCCAATGAATGGCCCTGCTTGCCGCCTGAAAATGACACCAAAACAACACCGAAAGACCCCGGCGGTACGCTCGGGCATTGTTCAGGTCGCTTCGGTGGCCGCTTTATGGAGAGGAAGTCACATGTCACGGACCGGTATTCACACGGTGGCCGCCATCTGTACGGCACTGCTGGCCACCACCCTCGCCCTCGGGACCCCGGCCGCCGCGCAGGCGGCGACGCCGGGTATGTCCGCCGGCTTTACAGGGGGTGAATTAAGCGGTGCGGCCCATGTGCGGCCCCTCGGCGAGCGGAACGAGAGCGACCTGCCCTGGACGAATCCCGCGGGCCGTGAGTTCCCCTGGACCTGAGGCTGGCGCGAACGCGTCGAAATGCAGCTGAAAACGATTGAACACTTCATCCGGAGTTTGGCGGGAAACGCGCGTCTCGGATGAGCCGGCCATGGCAACGAATCACGTGACAGCGCGTACGGTGATGTTCCCCCTCCCCCTTTCCCGTGTGACAGCACGGCCCGGGGGGTGACGGGTGGAAAGTTGCTCAAGGTGACGGAGGGTGTCTCGTTGCGCCGGTTGTCCTTCAGGGTGCTCGGCCCGCTCAAGGCCGAGATCGAGGGCGAACCGCTCGCGCTCGGCGGAGCACGACAGCGGAAGGTCCTCGCGATGCTCGTCCTGTCGGCCGGACAGGTCGTCTCCGTCGACAGCCTCACCGAAGCCGTGTGGCAGGGGGCACCCCCGACGACCGCCCGCAACCAGATCGCCATCTGTATCACGGCGCTCCGGAGGATCTTCCGGAGCGCCGCCGTCGACGACGAACTCATACGAACCGCCCACCACGGATACACCCTCATCCAGGGCGACCACCGCATCGACGTACAGGCCGCCCACGCCCTGCTCGCCGAAGCCCGCACGGCCGCCGCCGAGGGCCGCACCGAGGAGGCCGCGAGCTGCTACGAACGGCTGCTCGGCATGTGGTACGGGCCGCCCCTCGAAGGACTCACGGGCGGCCACCTCGACCACGCCACCGCCCGCCTCGGCGAACTGTGGCTCGATCTCAACGAGGAGTACGCCGCCCTCCAGATCCAGCTCGGCCGCTACCGGGCGGCGGCCGACCGACTCGTCACCCTCGTCGAGGAGCACCCCCTGCGCGAACAGGCCCGGCTGCACCTGATGTCGGCCCAGCACCTCGCCGGCCGGCGCGCCGACGCCCTGGAGACCTACCGCGCCGGACGCAAGGTCCTCGTGGAGGAACTCGGCATAGAGCCGGGCCCCGCGCTCCAGCAGCTCCACCGGCGCATACTGCAGGACTCGGAGACGGCCGTCACCCGGGACCAGCCGCCCCACCCCCGTACCGCGGCAGCGATCTCGGCGCCCGCCCAACTGCCCCTGCCCGCCGCCGCCTTCACCGGCCGCGAGGAGGAGATCGCCCTCCTCGACGAGTTGGTGCACGCCTCCGCCTCCGCCGAACCCCTGGCGATCGCCGCGCTCTCCGGCGCCAGCGGCGTCGGCAAGAGCGCCCTCGCCATCCACTGGGCCAACCGGGTCGCCGAGCACTACCCCGACGGCCAGCTGTTCATGGACCTCTGCGGCTACGACGTGCACGAGAAACCCGTGTCCGCCATGAAGGCGCTGGACAGCTCCCTGCGCGCCCTCGGCGTCCACGGCACCCTCATCCCCGCCGACCTCAAGGAACGCGCCGCGCTGTACCGCAGCCTGATGGACGGCAAGCGCATGCTGATCGTCCTGGACAACGTGCGCTCCATCGACCAGATCCTGCCGCTCTTCCCGGGCCGCGGCGACTGCTGCGTCGTCATCACCAGCCGTGACCCGCTGGGCGACCTCACCGGCGACTACCCCGTGCTGCGCATCCCCCTCAGACCCCTGAACACCGACGAGGCGTGCCGGATGCTCGGCGTCATGATCGGACCCGAGCGGGTCGGCGCCGAGCCCGGCATGGCCGCCCGACTGGCCCAGCTGTGCGACGGCCTGCCGCTCGCCCTGCGCATCCTCGGCGCCCAACTCGTCAACAAACCGCACCGCTCGCTGTCCCAGCTGGCCGCCCGGCTCGCCGACCGCCGCCGCCGACTGGACCTGCTCAGCCCCGACCACGGCGGCCTGCGCGCCGAGTTCGCCCTCAGCTACCGCGAACTGCCCCCGGCCGCCGCCCAGATGTACCGCAGACTCGGCCTGCTGAGCCTGTCCCACTTCTCGGCCTGGGTCGGGGCGGCCGCGCTCGGCACGGACCTCGACCACGCCGAGGACCTCCTCGACGTCCTTGTCGACGCCCAACTGCTGGAGGTGTCCCCGCACGGCCGGCTCGGCAGCCCCCGCTACCGCTTCCTCGACCTGCTGCGCCTGTTCGCCTGGGAGCGCGCGCACGAGGAGGACACGCCGGCCGAACGCGAGGCGGCCCTGGACCGCACCGTCGCCACCCTCCTCGTCCTGGCCGACACCGCACACGAGCAGCTCAGCGGCAAGGGCCATCTGCCCCCGCTGCCGGGTCCCGGCGACCTGCCCCTGGCGACCCGGCAGATCGAGCACATCCTCGGCTGCCCCATGGAATGGTTCGAGACGGAACGCCCGATCCTCATCGACCTGGTCCGGGTCTGCGCGGAGTCCGGCCGCGCCTTCCCCGCCTGGGCCCTGGCGGCCCGGCTGGTACCGCTGTGCGAGACCCGCGGCCACCCGGTCGACTGGCGCACCACCACCGAGTGGGCGCTCATGGCCGCGCGCGAGGCGGGAGACGAACTCGGCGTCGGCATGATGCTGCGCTCCCTCGGCGCGCTCGCCATCTACCAGCGCCAGTACCAGCAGGCGGAGCCGCTCCTGGAACAGGCCATGGGACACCTGGAGGAGGCGGGCGACGTCCAGGGCCAGGCCCTGGCCCTGCGCAACATCGCCGTCTGCCTCCGCTTCGCCGGCGACCTCGACCGGGCCGCCGACCACTGCCGGGCGGCCCTCGACCTGTTCGACCGGACCGAGGACATCAGCGGCCGGGCCCACGCGGTCGGACTGCTGGCCCAGATCGAGGTGGAACGGGGCAACGTCCGCCTCGGCATCCGGCTCACCCGCCAGGCCATCGCCGCGAGCGAGGGCGACTACGCGCTGCGCAGCAAGACGCAGAACATCTACCGGCTGGCCGAGGCCCTGTTGCGCACCGGGGAACTGCGCGAGGCCGAGCGGGCCGGACGCCAGGTCGTGCGGCTGACCCGCGCCCAGGGCGACCGCATGGGGGAGGCGTACGGGCTGCGCGTCCTCGGCGAGGTCCAGTGGCGCCAGTTCTGCCTCGACGAGGCGGTGGTCACCCTGCGGGACGCCTACGAGGCCGCGGGCGGCATCGGGGACCGCTTCCTCCAGGCCCGCGTCCAGGTGGACCTCGCCTGCACGGAGGCGCTGAGGGGCGAGCGCGACACCGCGCTGCTGCACCTGTGGGAGGCCCTCGCCGCGTTCCGGCTCCTTCGGGCGCCGGTGTGGGAGGGGCACACCGTCAGGCTGCGCAAGCTGCTCGACGACCTCGGCAAGGAGACACCCGGTGTCCCCGAACTGACCCGCGCGCTGCACGAATCCTGAACGGGCTCCCGGACAGGTTCCCGAACGGTCGAACGCCCCGTTCTTTCCCCGCCGTTTCCGTCACCAGCACTCACCGAAAGCGCCGGCAAACCGTGACTCGCTAACGTCTTCCCTGACATGAGAGCGCTCCCATTCGGACGGACACCGCGAGTGAAGGTGAGCATCATGAACGAGCTGACGGACCTGATTTCGCATCGGTTCTCGCGGGCGGAACCCCGGAGACTCGTGATTTCGTACATGGAGGGGCTGTTGTCGAGCGAGATGCGCAAGACCGCCTTCGCGCTCGCCTCACGCGCCAGGGAAGTCGGCCCCGACGGAATGCAGCGACTGCTGCGCACGGCGAAGTGGGACGCCGACGCCGTACGCGACGACCTCCGCGCCTATGTGCTGCGGAACACCCGTGTCCCGGAGGCGGGTGAGGGGGACCGCGACCGCCCGGTTCTCGTCACCGCACAGCAGACCTTCGTGAAAAAGGGCAGGCATTCGGCCGGGACGGCCTGGCAGTACTCCAGCGAGCACGGGCGGATGGAGAACTGTCAGATAGGGCTGTTCCTCAGCTATGTCTCGGAACACGGCACCTCGGTTATCGACCGGGAACTGTATCTGCCCCGCGAGTGGCTGCGGGAACGGTCCCGGGGCATGTCCGCGGTCCTGCCGCAGCGGACGCAGTACGCCTCGAAGGCCCGGCTGAACCAGCAGATGATCGCCCGGGTGCTGGACGGCGGCCCGCACGTGCCGTGGGTGAGCGTGCCGGAGCGCGAACTGTGGGACGAGGACCTCCGCCTCTGGCTGGAGGAACGGGGCGTGCCCCACGTCCTGAAGCTGAACCCCGAGGACACCGCGGCCCTGCTGCCGCGCGGCATGGCGGACGACCTGCTGGCACCCCCGCCCGGCGGCCGGACGGCCGGGGTCAACACCCTGCCCTGGCAGACCGTGCGCCTGCGGGGCCCGGCGGCCGGCAGACGCGCCCAATGGCTGCTGATCCACCAGCCGACGGCCCCGTCCCGCCGCCCGCAGTCGTATCTGTGCGCCGGACACTCCACCACCGTCACGGAGTTCATCCGCGCGGTACGGGCCCAGGCGACCACTCAGCGCTGTCTGGCCGTCCTACGAAGAGAGGTCGGCCTGGACGCCTACCAGGTCCGCACCATCACCGGCTGGTACCGCCACACGACCCTCTCGCTCCTGGCCCACGCCTTCCGCTCGTTCTCCCAGAACCGCCGCCCGGTGCGCGAGCCGGTCCGGACCTGATCCGACGGCCGAGGGCGGCGCATGTGCGGGAAAGACGATCGGCCCCGGTCCGCTTCCGCGGGCCGGGGCCGATGCATCAGGGTGAGTGACGGGACTCGAACCCGCGACATCCTGGACCACAACCAGGTGCTCTACCAGCTGAGCTACACCCACCATGACCGGCGGTTCATCCGAAGGTTTCCCCGACCGGCCGAGAAAAAGTGTACAGGGTCTTCAGGGGTGCCCGCGCACACCTTTCCCCGCGGGGCTTCCGGGGCCCGGCAGGGCCGCCGGAGCCGGCCTAACCCGCTGGCAGGACGTGCTTCGCGGCGATCGTGCGGGCGGTGTCGGAGTCGGGGCCGGGCTGCGGGACGAAGATCGCCTCGCGGTAGTAGCGGAGTTCGGCGATGGACTCGCGGATGTCCGCCAGCGCGCGGTGGTTGCCGTTCTTCTCCGGGCTGTTGAAGTACGCCCTCGGGTACCAGCGCCGGGCCAGCTCCTTGACCGAGGAGACGTCCACGATCCGGTAGTGGAGGTAGTCCTCCAGCGTCGGCATGTCCCGCAGCAGGAAGCCGCGGTCCGTGCCCACCGAGTTCCCGCACAGCGGCGCCTTGCCCGGCTCCTTCACGTGTTCACGGACGTACGCGAGGACCTGCTCCTCGGCGTCCGCCAGGGTCGTGCCGCCGGGCAGAGCGTCGAGCAGACCGGACGCGGTGTGCATCTGGCGCACCACCTCCGGCATGGTCTCCAGCGCCGAGTCCGGCGGGCGGATGACGATGTCGACACCGTCACCGAGCACGTTCAGCTCGGAGTCGGTGACGAGGGCGGCCACCTCGATGAGCGCGTCGTCGGACAGCGAGAGGCCGGTCATCTCGCAGTCGATCCACACCATGCGATCGTTCATGTGTCTCACCTTACGGCCCGTGACAGCCGTACGGCCCGGTCCTGCACCGGGGTGATCCAGTGCGGGACCGGGCCGTCAGGCGCCACTGTGCGCTAGTGCGCGCTGCGCTGCCCCGGCAGCCGGCCGGTGGCGTACAGCTCCGGCTTGGCGCCGCCGTCCGTCGCGAGGGACGCGGACGGCGCCAGGGCGCTCGCCGCGGCCGTACGACGGGCCTGGAGCGGCACCCCGTGGGCGTGCTCCGGCGACACCGGGGACGGACCGTGGTGGCCGGCCTGGCTGTCGTGCTCGACGGGCTTGTCGCCCTGCGGACGACGGGCACGGTAGGCCGCCCGGTACGCCGCCGGGGACGAGCCGAGCTGGCGGCGGAAGTGCCCGCGCAGCGCCACCGGCGAACGGAAGCCGCAACGGCCCGCGACCTCGTCCACCGAGTAGTCCGACGTCTCCAGCAGCCGCTGCGCCTGCAGCACCCGCTGGGTGATCAGCCACTGCAGCGGGGCGCTGCCCGTCAGCGACCGGAACCGTCGGTCGAACGTCCGGCGGCTCATGTACGCGCGCGCCGCGAGCGTCTCCACGTCGAACTGCTCGTGGAGGTGCTCCAGCGCCCAGGCGACGACCTCGGCGAGCGGGTCGGCGCCGATCTCCTCCGGTAAAGACCGATCGAGATAGCGCTCCTGGCCGCCCGACCGGCGCGGCGGTACCACCAGCCGGCGGGCCAGCGCGCCGGCCGCCTCGTTGCCGTGGTCCGTCCGCACGATGTGCAGACACAGATCGATTCCGGCCGCGGTGCCGGCCGATGTCAGTACGTCCCCGTCGTCCACGAAGAGCTCCCGTGGATCGACATGGACGGACGGATAGCGCTTGGCCAGCGTCGGCGCGTACATCCAGTGCGTGGTGGCCGGTCTGCCGTCCAGCAGTCCGGCCGCGGCCAGCACGAACGCACCGGTGCACAGCCCCACGATGCGGGCGCCCTCTTCGTGCGCGCGACGCAGGGCGTCGAGCGCTTCCTCCGGCGGCGGTGAGGTGATCGAACGCCATGCGGGCACGACCACCGTGCCCGCCCGCGAGATCGCCTCCAGGCCGTTCGGTGCGGTGAGTTCCAGGCCCCCTGTGGTCCGCAGGGGTCCTTCCTCGCCCGCGCACACCAGAAGGCGGTAGCGCGGTACGCCGGCGTCCTGGCGGTCGATCCCGAACACCGACAGTGGTATGGAACTCTCGAAGATGGGGCCGCCGCTGAACAGCAGCACCGCGACGATCTCCTTGCGGCGACGCCCGGAAAGCTTCCGGGCCGCGGCATCCGGCGCGGCGGTGGAGTCGTGGCTCATCCTGCTAAGCCCCCCTCGGTGGTCGCGGCTCCTCGGTTGTGTCGCTCCTGCACGTTTCCCCTCGGTCCTGCACGAGTCCCCCGCCGTAAGACAGTCATGATCGAATCTACTGTGTCGCGTGGTGCCGTCGTGACCAGTTCGCCACCCGGCACATTGTCGACATGGCAACTTGGCGTAAAGCATTCGATCACGAAGCGTTGCACTCGTGGGCCGTGCAGGGAAGTACGCCTCGTCCCCGTGGCTGGTCCACGTAGGGTGCGCGCGGCCCCGGGACCCCTTTCAGTGCAGGTCGAACCGGGCGTGGAGGGGTGTTCGACCCAGGGATGCCCGGTGAGCCGAAGTTGGCTGAAAAGATACGGGGGTGTGTGCGGAAACCGGTCAGTCGACCGGCATGCTCGGACCGGAGTTCCGCCGGCCCCTGTGCACCCCCGAGTCCGTACGGCCATGTCGGCCGCGCTGGGGAGAGTGTTCTTCGGCCACGCCGTGGTCGGTTCGGGCCACGCGCGGCGAGCGACTCGGGGGGACCGGTGCCGTGTGTGCCATGTCGGCCGCGTGGGCGGCTCCGCGTTCGGACTGGCGCAGGAGGACGCGGCACACCCCGGTCACCGCGGCCAGGCCCAGCGCCGCCCCCGTCGCACCGGCCAGCGAGGTGCCGTACCAGACGAGGACGACCGGCACGAGCACACAGCTGAACGCCGCCCAGCGGACCACGTCCGTCGCGGTGTCGGGGTGGGCGGGGGAGGGGACGGGCGCGACGGAGGGGCCGTCGGCCGGAGGGGGCCCGTCCGCCGCGGAGGAGCGGGGGGTGTCGCGGACGGTGCGCGGGGCGTCGGCCGCGGTGCGCGGGGCGTCGGGGGCGGGGTGGGGCGACGGTCGGGCGGGGCGGGGTGCGGACACGGGCTTGCTCGCTTCTGACTCCCTCGGGTCTGGCTTACCGGGGTTCAACGCGTGTTCGACCCGTCGGTCACTGCCGACGTTCCCTCGGGTGGACCTCCGGGCGCCGCCCGGCACGCACCGGCGGCCGTACGGCGCCCCTGCCGGCGGCGTGAACCGGCTGTACGTGGCAGCAACCATTGCGTTACGGGCGGGGGGTCGTGCATGCTCCCTGGAACCCCGCGGAGCCGGTGCGCGGAGGAGGCGTGCGGCCGTACCCTTGGGGGTATGGGGTTGGGAAGATGATTCCCGGACACAGCTCCGCCTCACACTGACGTCCCATCCACGTCGTCCCACCCACGAGGATCCAAACGCCGAGACACCCATGGCCGGTCACGAATTCTTCGACTCCGCGGACCGCAAGCGACGTCCCGTCGCCGATCACACGGCGGCCGACCCCCTCGCGGCGGAAGAGGCACGCCCCAGCTGCGATCCCGCCTTCAAGCACGGCGTCGTCGTCGGCTTCGACGGTTCGACGTCCAGTGAGCGCGCCCTCGCCTACTCCATCGGCATGGCCCGCCGTTCCGGCTCGGGCCTGATCATCGTCCACGTCGCCAACCGGCTGCCCACGACCGTGTGGGCCGGCTGCGAGCCGCCGGTCTTCGTCGACGTACCGGATCACCGCACCGAGGTGCTCGGGCTGGAGCTCGCCTGCGCCGACTACCTCGCCGAGGTGCCGTGGATCCTCGTCGAGCGCGGCGGTGACATCTGCCACGAACTCGAAGAGGTGGGGCGGGAGTACGAGGCCGACGCGATCGTCGTCGGATCCACGCACGGCCTCGTCGGACGGATCTTCGGCTCCGTCGCCGGACGCCTCGCCAAGCGGGCGCAGCGACCCGTCATCGTCATCCCGTAACCGCTCCCTTTCCGCCGCGTGAACCTACTGGCGCGTAGAGGTGTTTGTGCCCTTGTGAAGGGCATAACCCGATCGCCGCACCACCGCACGCGCACGAAGGGAGCCCCGCCGTGGACAACGACGTCTCCGCGGGAAGCAACACCACGACTCTCGGCCAACTCGCTCTCGCACTGACCCTGTTGGCGTTCGTCGCGCTGAGCCTGACGCTCGGGGCGCCCGGCGCCGGGACGCTCACACGGGCGACGTACGGGCTGCTGTGCGCGGCGATGCTGCTGCTCGCCGTCGCGTCCTTCGGTGACAGCGGCGGGCTCGCGAAGGCCGGCGGATGGGTCGCCGCCGTGGGCGGGCTGGTGGCCTGGTACGCGGCCACCGCGGCGTTGGCCCACTGGCCCACGACGCTTACCGGGCGGGCTGCCGGACGGGGTGTGACGGCCACGGGTTGACGGCAGCCGATGTCGGGGAGTTGGGCGACCCCGGCGACATGACGGACCCCCACGGGTGAGGTGTCACCGCGTGGGGGTCCGTTCGTTTGGTGCGCGAGAGGTCAGGGCTCCTCGGAGCGGGCGACCGCCGGCAGCCTCTGCGGCGTCCCGCCTACTCCACCGTCACCGACTTCGCCAGGTTGCGCGGCTTGTCGATGTCCCGGCCGAGGGCCAGCGCCGTGTGGTAGGCGAGGAGTTGGAGGGGGATGCCCATGAGGATCGGGTCGAGCTCGTCCTCGTTCTTGGGGACGAGGATCGTCTGGTCGGCCTTCTCCTGCTCCTGGTGGGCGACGGCGAGGATCTTGCCGCTGCGGGCCTTGATCTCCTCCAGGGCGGCGCGGTTCTTCTCCAGCAGGTCGTCGTCGGGGACGATCGCGACCGTGGGGAGGGCCGGCTCGATCAGGGCCAGCGGGCCGTGCTTCAGCTCGGAGGCGGGGTAGGCCTCGGCGTGGATGTAGGAGACCTCCTTGAGCTTGAGGGAGGCTTCGCGGGCGACCGGGTAGCCGCGGACCCGGCCGATGAAGAGCATCGAGCGGGCCTCGGCGTACTCCAGGGCCAGCTTCTTGATCTCCTCCTCCTGCTCCAGCATCTCGGCGATCTGGCCGGGCAGCTTGCGCAGGCCCTCGATGATCCGCTTGCCGTCGCGGACCGAGAGGTCACGGGTGCGGCCCAGGTGCAGGGCGAGGAGCGCGAAGGCCACCGTCGTGTTGGTGAAGCACTTCGTGGAGACCACGCAGACCTCGGGGCCCGCGTGGACGTAGATGCCGCCGTCGGCCTCGCGGGCGATCGCCGAGCCGACGACGTTCACCACACCGAGGACGCGGGCGCCCTTGCGCTTCAGCTCCTGGACGGCCGCCAGCACGTCGTAGGTCTCACCGGACTGGGAGACGGCGACGTAGAGGGTGTCGGGGTCCACGACCGCGTTGCGGTAGCGGAACTCGGAGGCCGGCTCGGCGTCGGCGGGGATACGGGCCAGCTCCTCGATCATCTGGGCGCCGATCATGCCCGCGTGGTACGAGGTGCCGCAGCCGAGGATCTTCACCCGGCGGATCTGGCGCGCCTCGCGGGCGTCCAGGTTGAGGCCGCCGAGGTGCACGGTGGAGAACCGGTCGTCGATGCGGCCGCGCAGCACACGGTCCACGGCGTCGGCCTGCTCGTGGATCTCCTTGTGCATGTACGTGTCGTGGCCGCCCATGTCGTACGAGGCGGCCTCCCACTCCACGGTGGTGGGCTCCGCGGTGGTGCGGGTGCCCTCCGTGGTGTAGGTGCGGAAGTCGTCGGCCTTGAGGGTGGCCATCTCGCCGTCGTCGAGGGTCACTATCTGCCGGGTGTGGGCGACCAGCGCGGCGATGTCCGAGGCGACGAACATCTCCTTCTCGCCGATGCCGAGGACGACCGGGGAGCCGTTGCGGGCGACGACGATGCGGTCGTTGAAGTCGGCGTGCATCACGGCGATGCCGTAGGTGCCCTCGACGATGCGGACCGCCTGGCGGACCTTCTCCTCCAGGGTGGTGGCCTGGGAGCGGGCGATGAGGTGGGTGAGGACCTCGGTGTCGGTCTCGGAGAGGAACTCGACGCCGTCCGCCTCGAGCTTCTTCCGCAGGTCGGAGGCGTTGTCGATGATGCCGTTGTGGACGACGGCGACCTTGTTGTCGGCCGACATGTGCGGGTGGGCGTTCACATCGGACGGGGCGCCGTGGGTGGCCCAGCGGGTGTGGGCGATGCCGGTGGTGCCCTTGAAGCGCGCGGGGACCTTGGCCTCCAGGTCGCGGACCCGGCCCTTGGCCTTGACCATCTTCAGGCCCGCCGCCTTGGGCGAGGTGACCACTATGCCCGCCGAGTCGTAGCCCCGGTACTCCAGGCGCTGCAGGCCCTCCAGGAGCAGCGGCGCGACATCACGCTTGCCGATGTAGCCGACAATTCCGCACATATATGGGTATCCCGTTTCTCGGTCGGTGTGGACCGGGTCCGTGGCCTTCCCGTCAGCCGTAGACGATGCGGCGCAGCTGCCTGAGCGTGAGCTCCGGCGGCGCGACCGCCCGGTATTTCAGGTCCGCCTCGATCCGTTCGAAGATCGCCGCGTTCACCAGGCCCTGGGCCTGGAGCTCGCGGTGGCGGCGACGGACGTAGTCCTCCGTCGTCTCGTCGAAGTAGGCGAGCACGTCCTGGATCACCCGCAGTGCCTCGCCCCGGCTCAGGGGCGTGGACCGCGTCAGATGATCGACAAGTTCGTCGTGCACCCGGTAGATCCTGGGGTACGAGCGTGTGTTTCGCAAGAATTCTGCCCGATTTCGGGCAGGACCCTGTGGTGGAGCCTCGGGAGAACGTTGAACGTGTTATGGGTGCCTGTCCGGTGTCCGTCCATCCGATGGCCCGCATCCCGTCGCCTGAGGCGACGACTTTCGGACGCCAATTCGGGCGGGTCACATGCGCTTGAGGACCGCCTGCTTGGCCAGCGTGAACTCCTCGTCCGTGAGGACACCGGACCTGTGCAGCTCGCCCAGTTCGCGCAGGCGGCGCAGCAGGGCGTCGTGGTCGTCCCCGCCGCCGGCGGGCGGGAGCTGCTTCGGCCCGGTGTCGCCGGCGCTCGACGGGTGCGGCAGCCGGGCCTGTACGGCCGCCGCGACGAGCGCCATCAGCGGGTCCTTCTTGAAGCCCCACAGTTCCACGGAGTTGGGGTCGTACTTGGCAGGCGCCTTGGTCGGCGCGTTCCGCACGGTGAAGCGCAGGGCGCCGTTCTCCAGGCCCGCCGAGGGCTGCCACTCCACGGCCGCGATGTCGGCCAGCGCCAGTGTCCGGGGTCCGGCCGCCGCCTTCGCGTCCTCCGTCTTCCAGTTCCACTCCAGGCGTACGTGCTCGCCGTCGAAGCTCGCCGTGCCGTCCCCGGCGGAGACGGAGAGCGGGACGACCGGGCCCGGCAGCAGATACGCGCCCACCGCGTCGGCGGGCACCTGGTCGAGCAGCAGCGCGTTGCGTACCTCGTCCACGACGTACTCGGCGACCCCGTACCGGTCGGCGTCGACGCTCAGCTGGTACGGGTCGTTGCCGTCGGTGAGCCTGCCGCCCGTCACCTGGAGCAGCGGGTCGGCGCCGTCGCGCAGCCGGAGGCGCAACCGCCCCGACTTCCTGCCCTGCTCGAACGAGATCCCCGCCAACGCGCCCAGGGGGACGGAGACTTCACCGAGTGTCCTGCGGAGGAGACTCACGCTCTTGTCGCGGCCCGGCGTGAGCCGCAGGGTGTCGCCGTCGAAGGTCCACGACCCGTCCCGCTGGAGGATTTCCGCCATGCGGGGATTCTTTCACCGGCCGTGCACCGAGATGGTCTAGACCTGGCGGCTCATTGCGGGGATGGTGGTGTCGTCCGTTCGGTTGTGGGAGGGAGCACGTCGTGAGACCGCGCCACAGATCGACTCGCCTTCTCGGTGCGCTGCTGTTCGTGGTGGCCGGGATCTTCGCCGTGGGAGCCGCGCCCGTGTCCGAGAACGCCGACGTCACCACGGTCCCCCTCGGGCAGGTGATCCCGGCCCCCGCCCGGGTCGAGGCCGGGGGAACGCCGTACCGGCTGACGAGCGGCGCGCGCCTCGTCGTGGACGGCGGCCCCGAGGCACGGCGGGTGGGGGAGTACCTGGCGGGCGTCCTGCGGCCGTCGACCGGCTACCGGCTGCCCGTGACGGACCGGGCGAGGGGCGAGGGAGGCGATGTCCGGCTGCGGTTGGCGGCGCACGAGCCGGCGCTCGGGCAGGAGGGGTACCGGCTGCGCAGCGCCCGCTCCGGCGTGACGATCACCGCCCGCACGGCCGCCGGCCTCTTCCACGGGGTGCAGACCCTGCGCCAACTGCTGCCCCCGGCGGTCGAGAAGGACTCCGTGCAGCAGGGACCCTGGACGGTCGCGGGCGGCATCGTCGAGGACGTGCCGCGCTACGCCTGGCGCGGGGCCATGCTCGACGTGTCCCGGCACTTCTTCACCGTCGACCAGGTCAAGCGGTACGTCGATCAGTTGGCGCTCTACAAGTTCAACAAGCTGCATCTGCACCTCTCCGACGACCAGGGCTGGCGCATCGCCGTCGACTCCTGGCCGCGGCTCGCCGCCCACGGCGGCTCCACCCAGGTCGGCGGCGGCCCCGGCGGCTTCTACACGAAGGCCGACTACCGGGAGATCGTCCGGTACGCGGCCTCCCGCCACCTGGAGGTCGTCCCCGAGATCGACATGCCCGGCCACACCAACGCGGCCCTCGCCTCCTACGCCGAGCTGAACTGCGACGGCGTCGCGCCCCCGCTCTACACCGGCACCGACGTCGGCTTCAGCTCGCTGTGCGTCGACAAGGACGTGACGTACGACTTCGTCGACGACGTCGTACGGGAGCTGGCCGCGCTCACGCCGGGCCGCTATCTCCACATCGGCGGCGACGAGGCGCACTCCACCAGCCACGCGGACTACGTGACGTTCATGGACCGGGTGCAGCCGATCGTCGCCCGGTACGGCAAGACGGTCATCGGCTGGCACCAGCTCACCGGCGCGACCCCGGCGCGGGGCGCCCTGGCCCAGTACTGGGGCCTCGACGGCACCGAGCCGGAGGAGAAGGAGCGGGTCGCGGCCGCCGCGCGCAACGGCACGGGGATCGTCCTCTCGCCGGCCGACCGGATCTACCTCGACATGAAGTACGACAAGGACACGCGGCTGGGGCTCGACTGGGCGGGATACGTGGAGGTGCGGCGGTCCTACGACTGGGATCCGGGCGCCTATCTGGCGGGGGCGGGGGTGCCGGAGTCCGCGGTGCGGGGGGTCGAGGCGCCGCTGTGGACGGAGACGATCGTGACGCCGGCCGACATGGATCACATGGTGTTCCCGAGGCTGCCGGGGGTCGCCGAACTGGGCTGGTCACCGGCGTCCACGCACGACTGGGGCGACTACCGGGTGCGGCTTGCTGCGCAGGGGCCGCGGTGGGAGGCGCTCGGGATCGGGTACTACCGATCGCCACAGGTGCCGTGGGGTGGGCCGGGCTCCTCATAGCTCGGGGGTGCGGGGTTCGTTGGCGGGTGCGGGTGGTGTGTGGTTTCTCGCGCAGTTCCCCGCGCCCCTGAAGGCTTGGGCCTGCGGCCCGGCCTTCATCCCCGTGGCGCTGTTGAAAAGCACGGGGCGCAGCCCCGGTCGCTTTTCAGGGGCGCGGGGAACTGCGCGACCAGCCCCCACTCAGCCGCACCCGCCATGCATCGACGGAACACGACGGGCACCTCGGAGGACCGTACTCCGAGGTGCCCGTCCGTTCTGGGGGCCTTGCCGGGGGCTACAGGCCCGCTATCGGGTTCTTCAGGTCGCCGACCAGTTGCAGCGCGCCCGACGGGTCCGACAGGTCGACCATCTGGCGGTTGTCGCGCAGTTGGAGCCGGTTGAGGCAGGACAGCGCGAACTCGGGGGCGAACATGTCGTACTGGGCGAACCTGTCGGCGAGTTCCGGCAGCGCCCGCTGGTGGTCGCGGACCGTCTCGGCGACCGTGCGCCAGAAGTCCTCCTCCTCCAGAACACTCTCCTCGACCAGTTGGGCGGCGAGGAAGCGGAAGAAGCAGTCGAAGACGTCCGTGAAGATCGACAGGAGTTTCTTGTCGTCGGGGACGTCCACGCGCACGCGCTCGACCGTCGGCGGGAGCACCGCCTGAGGGTCCATGACCGCGATCTCCTCGGCGATGTCCTTGTAGATCGCCCGCTCGACCACGCCGTCCCTCAGGACCAGGATGACGTTCTCGCCGTGCGGCATGAACGCCAGGTCGTAGGCGTAGAAGCTGTGCAGGAGCGGGGTGAGGTACGCCCTCAGGTAGCGGCGCAGCCACTCCGTCGGGGTGAGGCCGGAGCGGGCGATCAGGGCCGCCGCGAAGCCGTTGCCCTCGTGGTCGACATGGAGCAGGGAGGCCATCGTCGCCAGCGACTCGCCCTCCTGGAGCCCGGACACGGGGCTCTCCCGCCACAGCGCGGCCAGCATCTTGCGGTACGGGGAGTACCGGTCGGTGGCGGCCTCGTACTCCAGGTGCCGGTAGCCGACGGCGGCGCGCTCGCGGATGATCGACAGGCCCGTCGACTTCAGCACCGGGTCGTTCTCGATCAGGGCGGCCAGCCAGTCGTTGATCGCCGGGGTCGCCTCCATGTACGCCGCGGACAGGCCCCGCATGAAGCCCATGTTGAGGACGGACAGGGCCGTCTTTACGTAGTGCTTCTCCGGGCTGGAGCTGTTGAAGAAGGTCCGGATGGACTGCTGGGCCAGGTACTCGTCGTCGCCCTCGCCGAGCAGCACGAGGTGCCGCTGGGCGACCTCGGCGGCGAAGGTGACGGAGAGCTTGTTCCACCACTGCCAGGGGTGGACCGGGATGAACAGGTACTCGGCCGGGTCGAGTTCCAGGTCGGTGAGGACGGAGGTGAAGCGGGCGACGGTCTCCGCGCCCAGCTCGTCCCGCAGGAACGCCTCGTACTCGATGCCGACGCCCGCCGTGAACGCCGCCCGCGAGCGGTGCGCGGCCAGCCACACCAGGCGGACCGGGCTCGCCGTCTCGGGGGCGTACGCCAGGTACTCGTGGACGCCGAAGCCGAGTCGGCCGTTGTTGGCGACGAAGCAGGGGTGGCCCTCGGTCATCCCCGTCTCGATGGCCTGGAAGCCGGCGTCCACCAGCTCGGCGACCGGGATCTGCGGTTTGGTCAGCTTGTAGCAGGTGCCGGAGAGGGTGGAGGAGATCTCCTCCAGGTAGACCGGGAGGATCTCGTCGCTCAGCCCCAGGGACCCCTTCAGTTCGATGAAGAAGTCCAGGGCGGCGAGGGGGAGGTCGACGCCGTCCCGGTGACGGGTGATCGAGTCGGCGTCGACCTGCCAGTGGTCGAGGGCGTAGCGCCGCGCGGTGAACCCGTAGCGGGTCTGACCGTCGTCGCCACGGACCTCGAAGCGGCCGTCGGCGGTGGCCTCCGGCGTGATGAGCCGCTCATGGGCGAACTCGGCCAGGGCTTTGCGGATGAGCAGGCGGTTGGCCCGTGCCCAGCGGTGGGGGGACAGATGCGCCACGGCATCGGACGGGGTCATACGGCGACTCCTCGGGCGGCGAGGCCGCGCGCCTCGTAAAACTGCTCGCGCGTGCAGAAGCTCAGCAGCGCGCGCTTCTCCGGCTTGTCGATCTCACGGTCGGGGACGAAACCGACGAACGCGTTGAGCGCGTGCACCGCCGTGTTGGCGACGTCCGGCTCGACGACGACACGGCGGGTGGCCGGGTCCGCGAAGAGGTGCGCCATCACGGCGGTGATCACGGACCGGGTGAACCCGTGCACGGGGGTGTCGGTCGGCGGCACCAGGAAGTGCATGCCGACGTCGCCGGGCTCCGGTTCGTACAGGCCCACCAGCTCGCGGTGGGCCGGGTCGTACTTCTCCATGAGGAACACGGGCTCGCCGTCGCGCAGGCCCAGCAGGGCGTGGTGGTGCGGGTCGGCCGCGATCTCCATGTAGGCGCGCTCGACGTCCGCCGGCCGGGCGTCCTGCATCATCCAGTACGCGGCCTTGGGGTGCGTGACCCAGCCGTGCAGCAGCTCGGCGTCCTTCAGCGGGTCCAGGGGACGGAAGGTGAAGGTCATACGGCGAACTCCTGGAAGGCGATGGTCTTCTCGACCGGGTAGTACTCGGTGCCCAGCAGCTCGCGGATGATGGACGCGTTGCGGTACGCGCCCATACCGAGGTCGGGCGAGGTGACGCTGTGGGTGTGGACGCCCGCGTTCTGCAGGAAGATCCCGCGGCCGGTGGTGTCGACGGCGTAGTTGCGGGCCACGTCGAAGCGGCCGTGGCCGTCGAAGACGAGGCGGTCGCGGATCGGGGCGAGGAACGCCGGCGGCCGGTAGTGGTAGCCGGTGGCGAGGACCAGGCCCTCGGTCTCGATCTCGAAGTCCTTGCCCTGCTCGTCCTGGCGGAAGCCGAGCGTGTACCGCCCGCCCTCGTGGGTGGCGCTGTTCAGCGACGAGTTGGTGAGCAGCCGGGTCGGGACCGGGCGGCCGCCGGCGGTCACGTTCTTCTGGTAGAGCAGGTCGAAGATGGAGTCGATCAGCTCCGAGTTGATGCCCTTGAACAGGCCCTTCTGCTGCTTCTCCAGCCGGTAGCGGGTGTCCTCGGGCAGCGCGCGGAAGTAGTCGATGTAGTCCGGGGACGTCATCTCCAGCGTCAGCTTGGTGTATTCGAGGGGGAAGAACCGCGGGGAGCGGGTGACCCAGTTGAGCTGGTAGCCGTGGACGTCGATCTCGGAGAGCAGTTCGTAGTAGATCTCCGCGGCGCTCTGGCCGCTGCCGACGATCGTGATCGACTTCTTCTTCAGCAGCTCCGCCTTGCGGTGCATGTACTGAGCGTTGTGGAAGAAGTCGCCGCCCAGGCCCTCGCACGCCTCGGGGAGGTAGGGGACGGTGCCGGTGCCGAGAACCAGCCGGCGGGCGCGCAGGACGTCGCCGTCGGCCGTCCGTACGGCGTACACGTCGTCCTCGTACGTCACCTCGGTGACCGTCGTGCCGAAGCGGACGTTGGTCAGCCGGTTCGCGGCCCAGCGGCAGTAGTCGTCGTACTCGACGCGCAGGGGGTAGAAGTTCTCGCGGATGTAGAACGAGTACAGCCGGCCGGAGTCCTTCAGGTAGTTGAGGAAGGAGTACGGCGACGTCGGGTCGGCGAGGGTGACCAGGTCCGACATGAACGGGGTCTGCAGGTGGGCGCCGTCGAGGAACATCCCCGAGTGCCACTCGAAGTGGGGCTTCGCGTCCAGGAAGATCCCGTCGAGTTCGGCGATGGGCTCGGTGAGGCAGGCGAGGCCCAGGTTGAAGGGTCCCAGTCCGATGCCGATGAAGTCGTGGACGTGCACGGCGGATTCAGGAAGCGACGCGGTCAAGGGACTCTCCCAGGTACTGCTCGGCGTGGCCGGCGATCAGATCGAGCACGGCGGCGATGTCGGCGACCGTGGTCTCGGGGTTGAGCAGGGTGAACTTCAGGTAGTGGCGGCCGCCCACCTTGGTGCCCGCCACCACGGCGTCGCCGGAGGCGAACAGGGCCTTGCGGGCGTACAGGTTGGCGCGGTCGATCTCGTCCGGGTCGGTGACGGACTCGGGGATGTAGCGGTAGACCAGCGTGGACAGCCGCGGCTCCACGACCACGTCGTAGCGCGGGTCGGCGGCGAGCAGCCGCCAGCCCTCCTCCGCCAGGTCGCAGACTTCGTCGAAGAGTTGCCCGACGCCGTCGGCGCCCATCGTGCGCAGGGTCATCCACAGCTTCAGCGCGTCGAAGCGGCGGGTGGTCTGGAGGGACTTGTCGACCTGGTTGGGGATGCGCTCGGTGACCATGCGGCGCGGGTTGAGGTACTCCGCGTGGTACGTGGCGTGGCGCAGGGTCGCCCCGTCCCGGACCAGGACGGCGGACGAACTCACCGGCTGGAAGAAGGACTTGTGGTAGTCGACGGTGACCGAGTCGGCGCGCTCGATGCCGTCGAGCAGGGCGCGCCGCTTGCGGGAGACCAGCAGCCCGCAGCCGTAGGCGGCGTCGACGTGCATCCACGCCCCGTACTGGGCGCACAGCTCGGCCATCTCGGGCAGCGGGTCGATCGAACCGAAGTCGGTGGTGCCGGCGGTGGCGACGACGGCCATGGGGACGAGGCCCTCGGCCTGGCAGCGCTCCAGCTCACGGGCGAGCGCCATGGTCTGCATCCGCTTGTCGGCGTCGACCGGGACGGAGACGACCGCGTCCTGCCCGAGGCCCAGCAGTTTCGCGGACTTCTGCACGCTGAAGTGGCTGACCTCGGAGGCGAAGATCCGCAGTCGGGCGGTGTCGGCGGGCCCCCGCCACCCGCCGGGCCCCGGCTTCGCCTCCTCCCGGGCGAGGAGCAGGGCCTGGAGGTTGGACTGCGAGCCGCCGGAGGTGAACACGCCGTCGGCGGCGGGGCCGAAGCCGACGCGCTCGTTGGTCCAGTCGATGAGTTTCCGCTCGATCAGCGTGCCGCCCGCGGACTGGTCCCAGGTGTCCAGCGAGGAGTTGACGGCGGACAGGACGGCCTCGCCTAGCACGGCCGGGATGACGACCGGGCAGTTGAGGTGGGCGAGGTAGCGGGGGTGGTGGAAGTAGATCGCGTCCCGGAGGTAGACGTCCTCCAGCTCGTCGAGGACGGCGGCCGTGTCGTGCAGCGGCTTGTCGAGGTCGATCCTCTCGATGGCGGGAGCGAGGGCGTCGACGCTGACACCGGTGAACGGTCGGTCGGTGGTGGCGAGTCTGGCCGCCACCCGCTCCACGCCTTCGGTCACGGTGCGGCGGTACCGCTCCGCGGTCGTGTCATTGAGCAGGTGCGAGCGCATGGGGAGGTCCTCCGAGCGGGGGCGGTCCGGGTGGGACGGTGAGGCGACGGTGGGGGCCGATGGGCGAGGAGAGGGACGGAATCACCGGTTCGCTTAGGTTAGCCTAACCTAACTAGGTCGGGTGAGGCCATGCCCCGGCCGTGACCGTCATCACGTCAGTCACTCCTGGGTGGCGGGGAGTTGGAGCCGGGGTCTACTCGCCGCGCTCGCGCAGCTGTTCCTCCGTCAGACCCTCACGCCAGTACCCGACGAAGGTCACGCGCCGCTTGTCGATCCCGCGCTCCCGCACGAGATGCCGACGCAGCTCCTTGACCCGGCCGGACTCACCGGCGATCCACGCGTACGGAAGCCCGCCGGACGGCAGCGGGGCGGCGCGGACGGCGTCCAGCGCGGACGGCGCGCCCTCGCCGCGCACCAGCCAGGTGATCTCGGCGTCGGCCTCGGTGGACAGGTCCTGGATGTCCCCCGCGTGGTGGACCTCCAGCCAGACCCGTGCCGGCGTCCCGGCGGGCAGCGACTCCAGGATCGCCGAGGCGGCGGGCAGCGCCGTCTCGTCCCCCCAGATCACCACCAGATCGGTGTCGGCCGGCGGCCGGAACCGGATCGCCCGGTTGTCGGCGATCGCCGGCCCGAGCAGCACGACCCGGTCCCCGGCCGACGCCTGCGACGCCCACCGCGACGCGGGCCCGGCGGGCACGGCGGCCCCCGGCTCCACCCCGTGCAGCACGAAGTCGATGTCGATCTCGACGGTCTCCCCGCGCACGTCGGTGCGCAGCCCCCGCAGCGTGTACGAGCGCATCACCGCCCGCACGTCGTCGGGCAGCTCCCGCCACGCCTGCCACCAGCCGTCGCCCAGCTCGTACGGCACGGCCGGCACGTCCTGCCCCGGCCGCGGCAGGAACAGCGACAGCGACTGGTCCCTCCCGTCCGACAGGAAGAACCGCAGGTCGTCCCCGGCGAAGGAGACACGCACGAGAGACGGCCCCAGCCGCTCCGTCCGCACGACCTGAAGAGAGAAGAAACGGAAGGGGGCGGCTACGGCCGTCGTCATGGCAGAGCTCCTCGATGGGGGCGTGGGTGTACCGCGCCGGTCAGCTGACCTTCTTCGCCTTCTCGATCGCCTCGGCCAGCTCCTCCAGGAGCGGCGCGCACTTGTCGTAGGACAGGATCGGCTCGGGGTTGCGCCCGATGACCTGACCGGCCTTGACCGCGGGCAGCTTCTTCCAGGTCGCCTCTTCGATCGCGTCCGGCTGGATCGCCGACGTGCGGTTGTCCATGATGATGACGTCCGCGTCGTACTTGTCGACGTTCTCCCAGCTGAGGTTCTCGAACCAGCCGCCGCTGGCCTTCAGCGCGGCGGCGCTGGGCTCGACGAAGTTCACGCCGAGGGCCTTGAAGTACTCCAGGTCGATGGAGAGGTTCGAGCCGGACACGTAGAAGATGTCCTGGCTGGCGGAACCGGCCAGCACCTTGATGTCGGGCTTCGCCTTGGTGGCCGCGCGCAGCCGGGCGGCGGCGTCCTCGAACCGCTTCTTCGCCGCGGTGACCTTCTCCGACGTGACGTCCGCGCCCAGCGACTCGGCCAGCTCGTAGACCCGCTGGAGCGGCTCGGTCATCTGGCGGTCGTACACGGAGATGCCGACGCTCGGGGCGAGCTTGGCGATCTTGTCCTTGGACGCCTCGGGCACGTACCAGAGGGTGCCCGCGTCGTCGAACATCGTGGTGATGAGGACGTCGGGGGAGAGCGCCGCGTACTTCTCGACGCTGAACTCGTCCCAGACGTTGCCGATGACGGTGACCTTGCTGATGTCGAGGTCGCCGGCCTGGACGTCGGCCTTGCCGTTCTGCAGCTTCGTCGGGCCGAAGACCCCCTTCACGCCGATGCCGTAGTCGTGCAGCGCGGCGGCGACACCCACGAACGCGACGATGTTCGCCGGGGTCTTGTCGAGCTTGACGGTCTCGTCGCGGTCGTCCTTGAACGTCCAGGGGCCCGACTTGGCGGCAGCCGTCTCCTTGCCGGAGTCGGCGCCGCCGCTCGCCTTGTCGTCTCCGCAGGCGGCGAGGACGGCACCGAGACCGAATGCGCCACCGGCGGCGAGGATGCCACGGCGGGTGAGGTGGGCGGCGCTGGCGTTGGGCATGAGTATGGCTACTTTCGAACGGGGCGGAGTGCCGCCCGAGGGCGAGTTCGAAGGTAGGTTAGCCTAACCTCACTGCTTGTCCAGGGGGTGGGGTCCGCCCCGGACGAGTACCCAGTCGTCGGAAGGCCGGATCCGCAACGGGCGGATCCGGCCTCCTCGGTACGGGGCGGTGTCAGCCCACGAGCCCCAACTCGCGGGCGATCAGCATGCGTTGGACCTCGCTCGTGCCCTCGCCGATCTCCAGGATCTTGGAGTCGCGCCACATACGGGCCACCGGGTACTCATTCATGAAGCCGTAGCCGCCGTGGATCTGCGTGGCGTCGCGGGCGTTGTCGACGGCGACCGTGGAGGAGTACAGCTTCGCCAGCGCCGCCTCCTTCTTGAACGGTTCCCCGGCGACCAGCCGCGAGGCCGCGTCCCGCCAGGCGAGGCGGGCCGTGTGGGCCTTCATCTCCATGTCGGCGATCTTGAACTGGATCGCCTGGTTGGAGCCGATCGGCCGGCCGAAGGCATGGCGCTCCTTGGCGTACTTCACCGACTCGTCGACGCAGCCCTGGGCGAGCCCCGTGGCGAGCGCCGAGATGGCGATCCGGCCCTCGTCGAGGATGCGCAGGAACTGCGCGTAACCGCGGCCGAGTTCGCCGAGGAGGTTCTCGGCCGGGACCCGGACGTCGGAGAAGGACAGCTCACGGGTGTCGGAGGCGTTCCAGCCGACCTTCGAGTACGGGGCCGCCACCGTGAAGCCCGGGGTGCCGGACGGGACGATGATGGAGGAGATCAGCGGCTTGCCCTCCGGGGTGCGGCCGGTCACCGCCGTGACCGTGACGAGGCCCGTGATGTCGGTGCCCGAGTTGGTGATGAAGCACTTGCTGCCGTTGATCACCCACTCGTTGGTGTCCTCGTCCAGCCGGGCCGTCGTCCGGGTCGCGCCCGCGTCCGAGCCGCCGTCCGGTTCGGTGAGGCCGAACGCGCCCAGGATCTCCCCGGAGCACAGCCGCGGCAGCCACTCCTCCTTCTGGGCCGGCGTGCCGAACAGATGAATCGGCATGGCGCCCAGGGACACCCCCGCCTCCAGGGTGATGGCCACGGACGAGTCCACCCGCGCCAGTTCCTCCAGGGCGATACCGAGCGCCAGGTAGTCGCCGCCCATACCGCCGTACTCCTCCGGGAACGGCAGCCCGAACAGGCCCATACGGCCCATCTCGCGCACGATCTCGTACGGGAACTCATGGCGCTCGTAGAAGTCGCCGATCTTCGGTGCGACGACCTCGTGCGCGAACTCCTCGACCGTACGGCGGAGTTCTTCCAGTTCGGGAGAGAGGTGGTGGTCCATGAAACTCACTGCTCCTTGTGGGAGAGGGCTCGTACGGTGCGGGACGGGCTGGGTCGGCCCAGGTGGTCGGCCATCCACGCGCTGGTGGCGACGAGACGGCCGAGGTCGACGCCGGTGTCGATGCCGAGACCCCGCAGCATCCACACGAGGTCCTCCGTGGCGAGGTTGCCGGTGGCGCTCTTCGCGTAGGGGCAGCCGCCGAGGCCGCCGGCGGAGGCGTCGACGGTCGTGACGCCGTGCCGCAGCGCCGCGAGGGTGTTGGCAAGGGCCTGGCCGTAGGTGTCGTGGAAGTGGACACCGAGGGCCGGGGTCGGCACCCCCGCCTCGTTCAGCGCGGTGAGCAGCGCCTGCACATGGCCCGGCGTGGCGACGCCGATGGTGTCGCCGAGGCTCAGCTCGTCGCAGCCCATGTCGAGCAGGGCCCGGCAGACCCGGACGACCTGCGGGACTGGCACCGGGCCCTCCCAGGGGTCGCCGAAGCACATGGAGAGATAGCCCCGGACGTGCACGCCGCCGGCCTTCGCCCGGGTCACCACCGGGTCGAACATGGCCAGCGCCTCGTCGACCGTGCGGTTGAGGTTGGCCTTGGCGAAGGACTCGGTGGCGCTGGCGAAGACGGCCACCCGGCGGGCGCCCAGCGCCAGGGCCCGGTCGAGACCCCGCTCGTTGGGCACCAGGACCGGCAGGTCCACCGGCAGATCTGAGACCTGCGGGAACAGCGCCTCGGCGTCGGCGAGCTGCGGCACCCACTTGGGGTGTACGAAGCTCGTCGCCTCGATCGTCGTCAGCCCCGCGTCGGCCAGGCGGCGGACGAACTCGGCCTTCACCTCCGTCGGGACGGTCGCCTTCTCGTTCTGCAGGCCGTCACGGGCGCCCACCTCGTGGATGCGGACCCGTGCCGGGAGCCCGTCGGCGGCCGGTGCGGGCACGGTCATCGGCAGGCCCAGGGCGGAAGCCGCCGCGGCCGCGCGCGTGCTGTCCGGTGAGGTCATCGCGCGGCCTCCTCGTCCTGCTCGTGCGGGGCGACGACCGCCAGCACCTGGTCCATGGCGACGGTCGCGCCCGGCGCCACGTCCAGCTCGGTGACGGTCCCGGCGTGCGGCGCGGAGATGACGTGCTCCATCTTCATCGCCTCCACCACCAGCAGACTCTGACCGGCGCTCACCTCGTCGCCGACGGCCACCTTCACCACGGTGACCGTGCCGGGCATCGGCGCCGTCAGCGAGTCCGCGCCCCCGTGGGCCGCGCCGGTGAGGGCGGCGGCCACCCGGTCGTGGTCCCGTACGTGCCAGGCGTCGCCGTCCCGGCCGAGCCAGCCCCCGGCGTGGTGGAAGGTGTGACGGACGCCGTCCAGGGCCACGGTGACCCGGTCGCCGGTGACGGTGTGGGTGCCCAGCGGGCGGTGGGTGACGGGTTCGAGGCCCGGCACCCGCAGGTCGAAGGCCGGCGGAACGGTCTCACCGCCCAGGCGCCAGCCGTTCGGCACCGAGAAGGGGTCCGTCCAGCCCTCGCCGCGCGGCGTCAGCGCGTCGAGCCGTACGGCCGCCGCCGCCTCGTACACGGCCTCGGGCACCCCGTCCGGTACGAGCCCGTCGACCTCCCGCTCGACCAGGCCCGTGTCCAGGTCGCCCGCGACCACCGCCGGATGCGCCAGCAGCCGCCGCAGGAACCCGGCGTTCGTCTGGACGCCCAGGGTGACCGTCCCGGCGAGGGCGGCCCGGAGCCGGCGCAGCGCGGTGGGCCGGTCGGGGCCGTACGCGATGACCTTGGAGAGCATCGGGTCGTACAGCGAACCGACCTCCGTGCCCTCGGTGAGGCCGGAGTCCGTGCGGACGCCGTCGCCCTGCGGTTCGCGCAGCCGCAGGATCGTGCCGCCGGAGGGCAGGAAGCCGCGCGAGGGGTCCTCGGCGCAGATCCGGGCCTCCACGGCGTGCCCCGTCAGCCGGATGTCGTCCTGCGTGAGGCCGAGCCGCTCGCCCGCCGCGACCCGCAGCTGCCACTCCACCAGGTCGACACCCGTGACCAGCTCGGTCACCGGGTGCTCCACCTGGAGGCGGGTGTTCATCTCCATGAAGTAGTACGACGACGGGTCGCCGCCGGGGACGATGAACTCGACCGTGCCCGCGCCGGAGTAGCCGCAGGAGCGGGCCGCCTGGACCGCCGCCTCGCCCATCGCGGCACGGGTGGCCTCGTCGAGCAGGACGCTGGGCGCCTCCTCGATGACCTTCTGGTGGCGGCGCTGGAGGGAGCACTCGCGCTCGCCGAGGTGGATCACGTGCCCGTGGTTGTCGGCCAGGACCTGGATCTCGATGTGCCGGGGGCGGTCGATCCACCGCTCCACGAGCAGGGTGTCGTCGCCGAAGGAGGCGCGGGCCTCGCGCCGGGCGGCGGCGATCTCGTCGGCGAGCGCCGCCTCGTCACGCACCAGCCGCATGCCCTTGCCGCCGCCGCCCGCGCTGGGCTTCAGCAGCACCGGCATCCCGATCTCCCGCGCCGCCTCGGCGAGTTCGGCGTCGGTCAGACCGCTGCCGCTGGAGCCGGGGACCACCGGCACCCCGGCCGCCCGGACGGTCTCCTTGGCGCGGATCTTGTCGCCCATGAGGGAGATGGCGTCGGCGGGCGGCCCGATGAAGACGAGCCCCGCCTCCGCGCACGCCCGCGCGAACCCGGCGTTCTCCGCGAGGAAGCCGTACCCCGGGTGCACCGCCTGCGCGCCCGAGCGGGCCGCCGCCTCCAGCAGGCGCTCGACCGACAGATAGCTCTCGGCCGCGGGCGCGGGACCGATCCGTACCGCCGTGTCGGCCTCCCGTACGTGCCGGGCGTCGGCGTCCGCGTCGGAGTACACCGCGACCGAGCGGACGCCGAGGGCGCGGAGGGTGCGGATGACGCGGACGGCGATCTCGCCCCGGTTGGCCACCAGCACCGTGTCGAACATGCTCACGTTCACAAGCCCCCTCACATCCGGAAGACGCCGAACTGGGGGTCACCCAGCGGCGCGTTGGCGCAGGCGGTCAGGGCGAGGCCCAGGACCTGGCGGGTGTCCAGCGGGTCGATCACGCCGTCGTCCCAGAGGCGGGCGGTGGCGTAGTAGGCGTTCCCCTGGCGCTCGTACTGGGCGCGGATCGGGTCCTTGAAGGACTCCTCGTCCTCCAGAGGCCACTGCTCGCCGCGCGCCTCCAGCTGGTCCCGCTTCACGGTCGCCAGCACGGACGCGGCCTGCTCGCCGCCCATCACCGAGATCTTGGCGTTGGGCCACATCCACAGGAAGCGCGGCGAGTAGGCCCGGCCGCACATCGAGTAGTTGCCGGCGCCGTACGAACCGCCGACGACGACCGTCAGCTTGGGGACACGGGTGCAGGCCACGGCCGTCACCATCTTGGCGCCGTGCTTGGCGATGCCGCCGGCCTCGTAGTCCCGGCCGACCATGAAGCCGGAGATGTTCTGCAGGAACACCAGCGGGATGCCGCGCTGGTCGCACAGCTCGATGAAGTGGGCGCCCTTCTGGGCCGACTCCGAGAACAGGATGCCGTTGTTGGCGACGATCCCCACCGGGTGGCCGTGGATCCGGGCGAAGCCGGTGACGAGGGTCTGGCCGAACTCCGCCTTGAACTCGGCGAAGCGCGAGCCGTCGACCACGCGTGCGATGACCTCCCGTACGTCGTACGGGGTGCGCGAGTCGACCGGCACCGCCCCGTACAGCGTGTACGGGTCCACCTTGGGCTCGACGGCCGGCTCCACCGACCAGGGGAGCGGGCCCCGCGAGGGGAGCGTGGAGACGATCGTGCGCACTATCCGCAGCGCGTGCGCGTCGTCCTCGGCGAGGTGGTCGGTGACCCCGGAGACCCGGGAGTGCACCTCGCCGCCGCCCAGCTCCTCCGCGGTGACGACCTCGCCGGTGGCGGCCTTCACCAGCGGCGGACCGCCGAGGAAGATCGTCCCCTGGTTGCGGACGATCACGGCCTCGTCGCTCATCGCCGGGACGTACGCGCCGCCCGCCGTGCACGAACCGAGGACGGCCGCGATCTGCGGGATGCCCGCGCCCGACATCCGGGCCTGGTTGTAGAAGATCCGGCCGAAGTGCTCGCGGTCGGGGAAGACCTCGTCCTGCATGGGCAGGAAGGCGCCGCCGGAGTCGACGAGGTAGAGGCAGGGGAGGCGGTTCTCCAGCGCCACCTCCTGGGCCCTCAGGTGCTTCTTCACCGTCATCGGGTAGTACGTGCCGCCCTTGACCGTGGCGTCGTTGGCCACGATCACGCACTCACGGCCGCTGACCCGGCCGATCCCGGCGATCACCCCGGCCGCCGGCGCCTGTCCGTCGTACATGCCGTCGGCGGCGAGGGGGGCCAGCTCCAGGAAGGGCGAGCCCGGGTCCAGGAGGGTGTCGACCCGGTCCCTCGGCAGCAGCTTGCCGCGGGCGGTGTGCCGGGCGCGCGCCTTCTCGCCGCCGCCGAGGCGGGCGGCGGCCAGCCGGGCGCGCAGCTCCTCGCCGAGGGCGCGGTGCGCGGCCTCATTGGCCCGAAACGACTCCGCCGCGGGGTCCACCGCGGTCGTGAGCTCCGGTGCCTGGTCCATCGTGCGGTCCCCTCACCTTTGTTAATGAGCGTTAACGCATTTCCTCCAGGTTAACGACCGCTAACCTCCCTGTCTAGAATTGGCTCCATGGCCACCAGAACCGACGCCCCCACCCGCCGCGAGCAGATCCTCAAGGAGGCCGCCCGACTGTTCGCCGAGCGAGGTTTCCACGGTGTCGGCGTCGACGAGATAGGCGCCGCCGTCGGCATCAGCGGCCCCGGCCTCTACCGCCACTTCGCCGGCAAGGACGCGATGCTCGCCGAGCTGCTGGTCGGCATCAGCGGCCGGCTGCTGACGGGTGCGAAGCGCAGGATCGCCGAGACGGACGGCTCGGTGGGCGGTGGTCGGGGAGCCGGGGGTGCCAGGAGCGCGGGGGGTGCCGGGATCGCCGGGCGGGCCGGTGGCGCTGGTGGTGCCGCCGCCGGTGGCGCGGTGGCGGCCGACGGTGCCGGTGGTGCGCAGGCCGTCGGGGGTCCCGTCGGTGTACGGGTGGACGGAGGCGGGAGCCGGCGGGATTCCGAGGCGTTGCTCGACTCGCTCATCGAGGGGCACATCGACTTCGCCCTCGACGACCGTCCCCTCATCACCCTGCACGACCGTGAGCTGGACCGCCTCCGTGACAGCGACCGCAAGCTGGTGCGCCAGCTCCAGCGGCAGTACGTCGAACTGTGGGTCGAGGTGCTCCGCGAGGTCTACCCCGCCCTCGCCGAGCCCGCCGCCCGCTCGGCCGTCCACTCGGTCTTCGGCCTCCTGAACTCCACCCCCCACCTCGGCCGCCCGGGTTCCCTGCCGGGCCGCACGGCCACGGCGGAGCTGCTGCACCGGATGGCCCGGGGAGCCTTCGCGGCGGCGGGCGCCGCCGGCTGAGCCGACCGGAGAACGGCTCCTGAGCGGCCGCCCCTCACGGGCCGTCGGTGAAAGCCGGTCGCCGTGGGGCGCGGCCGCCCCTCACTGGCGAGGGCCGTCCGTGGCCGGTCGCGCAGTTCCCCGTGCCCCTGGCGGTGAGCCGGGGCGCGAGGGGTGCCCGTGTGAGGGCCGGCCCCAGGGCGTCCGGCGTGACGAGCGTTACCCCCTTTCCTCTCTGGACGGCTGTTCGTACTCGCCGGTACGGTTGGGTCTGAGCAAGCGCTTAGCCAAGCGGAGTCCGGGCGTCGGCCCCGGACGACGACGGCTTGCAGCCATGTGGGTGAGAGTGGCGCCGGTTCGGGCGCAGAAAGGGGTCGGCCGTGCGCCGTACGGTGTTCAACGAGGATCACGAGGCGTTCCGGGAGACCCTGCGTGCCTTCATCGAGGCCGAGGTCGTCCCCGTCTACGACGAGTGGCTGGCCGCGGGCCAGGCGCCGCGCGACTTCTACTACAAGCTCGCCGAGCTGGGCGTCTTCGGCATCCGCGTGGACGAGGAGTACGGCGGCGCCGGCATCGACTCGTACAAGTTCGAGGCCGTCCTCTACGAGGAGACCGCCCGCGCCGGCATCACCTTCGGCGGCTCCGGCGTGCACGTGCTGCTCGGCCTGCCGTACATCAAGATGCTGGCCAACGACGAGCAGAAGAAGCGGTACCTGCCCAAGTTCGTCTCCGGCGAGGAGATGTGGGCGATCGCGATGACCGAGCCGGGCACCGGCTCCGACCTCGCGGGCATGCGCACCACCGCCAAGCTCAGCGAGGACGGCACGCACTACGTCCTCAACGGCGCCAAGACCTTCATCACCGGCGGTGTGCACGCCGACCGCATGATCGTGTGCGCCCGCACGGCCGCCCCGACCAAGGAGGACCGCCGCCACGGCATCTCCCTGTTCGTCGTGGACACCAAGGCCGAGGGCTACTCGGTCGGCCGCAAGCTCGACAAGCTCGGCCTGAAGACCTCCGACACCGCCGAGCTGGCGTTCGTCGACGTCAAGGTCCCCGTCGAGGACCTCCTCGGCGAGGAGAACAAGGGCTTCTACTACCTCGGTCACAACCTCGCCTCCGAGCGCTGGGGCATCGCCTACGGCGCCTACGCCCAGGCCAAGGCCGCGATCCGGTTCGCCAAGCAGTACGTGCAGGAGCGCGTCGTCTTCGGCCAGCCCGTCGCCGCTTTCCAGAACACCAAGTTCGAGCTGGCCGCCTGCCAGGCCGAGGTGGACGCAGCCGAGGCCGTCGTCGACCGCGCCACGGAGGCCCTCGACGCCGGTGAGCTGACCCCGGCCGAGGCCGCCAGCGCCAAGCTGTTCACCACCGAGGTCGCGCACCGCGTCATCGACCGCTGCCTCCAGCTGCACGGCGGCTACGGCTTCATGAACGAGTACCCGATCGCCCGCCTGTACGCGGACAACCGCGTCAACCGCATCTACGGCGGCACCAGCGAGATCATGAAGTCGATCATCGCGAAGGACATGGGGCTGTAAGGTCCCGGCAATTACCGTCCAGTACAACTGACCCCATGAGTCAGGCACCACTTATGGATCTCCTCGATCTGCTCGACCTGGAGCAGATCGAGGAGAACATCTTCCGCGGCCGGTCCAGGCCCGCCATCGTCCCGCGCGTCTTCGGCGGGCAGGTCGCGGCACAGGCGCTCGTCGCCGCGGGGCGGACGGTCCCCGAGGACCGGCTGCCCCACTCCCTCCACGCGTACTTCCTGCGCACCGGCGACCCCGGCGCGCCCATCGTCTACACGGTCGACCGCATGAACGACGGCCGTTCCTTCACCGCGCGCCGCGTCGTCGCCGTCCAGCACGGGCAGCCGATCTTCGCGCTGTCGGCGTCGTTCCAGCGGTGGGAGGAGGGCCTCGAACACCAGGCCCCGATGCCGTCCGCGCCCGACCCGGAGACGCTGCCCACCGCCGAGGAACGGCTCCCGGCGTACGGCCTCGACCCGGCCGTCGTCGAGAAGATGCTGGAGGCGCGGGCCGCCGTCGACCTGCGCTATGTCGACGACCCGCCCTTCGGCCGCTACGGCGAGCCCCGCGAACCCGGCTCCCAGGTGTGGTTCCGCGCCAACGGCAAGATCGACGACGACCCCCTGCTGCACGTCGTGCTCGCGACCTACGTCTCCGACATGACGCTCCTGGACTCCATCCTGCTCGCGCACGGGCGCGGCGGCTGGGCCGTCGGCGACGTCGTCGGGGCGTCGCTGGACCACGCGATGTGGTTCCACCGGCCGTTCCGCGCCGACGAGTGGCTGCTGTACGACCAGGAGTCGCCGTCCGCGTCGGGCGGGCGCGGCCTCGGCCAGGGCCGCATCTACACCCGTGACGGCCGGCTCGCGATCTCCGTGATCCAGGAGGGCGTCGTCCGCGTCCCGCGCCCGAAGACGCCCTGAGGCCGAGGGGCCGCCCTCCGCACCGGCCCGCCCGGCTCTCCGCCCGCCGGCCTTAGCTCTCCTTCAGCCCCGCCTGTTCCAGCAGGTACGCCGTCATCGGGTCGTAGTAGCGCGGGCTGACCACGTGGTCGTCGAGGGGGACCGCGACCTGGAGGGTGCCCTCGGCCTCGCCCAGGAAGAGGGCCGGGTCGTTGCAGTCCGCGTAGCCGACGGAGTCGATGCCGAGCTGGCCCGCGCAGCCCGCCCAGCCGTGGTCGGCGACCACCAGGTCGGGCAGCGGCCGGCCGGCGCCCTCCAGACCGCGCAGGATCGCCCGCATCGGCTCGGGCGAGTGGGTGTGCCAGAGGGTGGCGCCGTGCTCCAGGACGGCCACGTCCGCGAACTGCATCACGTACCCCTCGTCCGTCTGGAGCCCGTCCGGGATCACGACGATCTCGCAGCCCGCCGCGCGCAGCGCCCGCGCCGTCTCGTGGTGCACATGCAGCAGACCGCCGGGGTGGCCGGTGGCGAACAGGACGCGCTGCCCGCCCTCCGCCGCCTTGCGCAGCCGGGCCGCCATGCGCTCCAGCGCGTCGACCGTCAGATCGGGGTCGATGGTGTCCTGGCCGTAGCGGTACCCGGGGTCGTCGTTCACGCCGACGCGCTCGGCCATCACGGCCAGGACGTCCTGCTCGTCGCTCCAGCGGTCGCCGAGCTCCAGCCCGAGCCAGTAGTGGCGGTTGCCGTTGGCCAGTTCGCGGTAGTGGGAGAGGTTGTTCTCGCGCGGCGTGGCGACGTCGCCCGCGATACGCGTCCTTACGAGGTGTTCGACGAGCTCGGCGCGGCTGGGGGTCCCGGGTATCGGCATGCGTCCATTGTGAGGCAGACAACTGCTTCAGTCGCGGGCGTACCGTCCGCTGCGACCCGCGTCACTCTGCGTCGGCCGGTCGTTCGCCCCGCCGGTTCACTCCTGGCGCAGCGCGAACCACAACTCCATCCGTACGTCCGGGTCGTCCAGGTCCGCCTCCAGCAACGCGGCGCAGCGGCTCACCCGTTGGCGGACCGTGTTGCGGTGCACGGCCAGCGCGACGGCCGTACGGTCCCAACTCCCGTGCAACGACAGCCAGGTCCGCAGGGTCTCCACGAGCGCCGGGGAGCCGGCGAGCGGCGCCAGCAGCGTGCGGGCGTGGGCCGTGGCGTCCTCCGCCGGCACGAGATCGGCGAGCGCGGTACGGGACCCGTGCCGCACCAGCGCCGTCCGGGTGGCCCGCGCCCGGGCCAGCGCACGGGCGGCCTGCGCGTCCGCGGACGGCCACGCCTCCGGGCCCGCCGGCGCGCTCACCCCGCACGTCCAGCCAGGCTGGGCGGTGACCTCGCGGCCGGCGGGGACCAGGACGCGTACGACGTCGCCGTGCGTGTCCACCAGCGCGGAGCCGAGGGCCGCGCCGAGCGCGGCGGCCATCAGGGGGTCGGGTGAGGCCGCGTCGTCGGTGGGGCGGGCGTGCACGACCAGCCACGCCTCGGCGCCGTCCAGCAGGGGCGCGACGTCCTGCGGGGCCGCGCCGAGCAGCAGCCGCACCAGGGCGGACACACGGGCCGCCCCGGTGCCGCCCCCGCTCCGCTGCTCGCCGGTGAGGAGGGAGAGGAGCACGGCGGCGACGGAGGTGATGGTGTGGGTGCCGGGGTCGCGGTGGGGGGTGGCGACGGCGAGGGCGAAGCGGGGCGGTGAGCCGAGGGCGTGGGCGGTGAGGTGGGTGCCGGCGACGGTGTCCGTGGCGGAGGTGGGGGTCAGGGCGCGCGGGGAGAGCTCGGGGGGTTGCTGTGACGGGGCGGCCGCGGGTGCGTTGTGGCTGGTCGCGCGGTTCCCCGCGCCTTTTGGGGGGTGGGGGTGCACCACCGCTGCCAGTGCGGCCAGGGCTCGGGTGATCGCCTCCCCTGGGTCGCGGCCGAAGGCCGCCAGTTCCGTGCCCTCCGGGCCGTACAGGACCGCGCGGCCCTCGACGCGGCGGGCCAGTTGGCGCAGGACCCCTCGGACCGGGTCCGGGCGGGACGCGGCCGCGGCGAGGCTCTGCTGGGCCTCCGTGACGCGGCGGAGCTCGGCGTGTCTCGCCCGTGCCATCAACTGCCAGACCGCTCGTGCGACCCCGGAGAACGTCGTGCGCGGCGGGACCTCCACAAGGGGCAGCCCGTGGGTGTCGCAGGCGGCCACCAGGGCCCTCGGGACCGAGTCGTGGACCGGGGCGAGGCCGAAGCCGAGGGCCGCGCCGCCCGCCGCGACGATCCGGGAGACGTACGCGTCGAAGTACGCGCCGGAACCGGCGGCCTCCGGGGTGTCCGCCCCTGTCGTGACCCCTCGGGCGTCCGCCCCCGCCGCGGCCTCCGGGATGTGGACGCCCGCCGTCAGCAGCAGTTCGCCGCCGAGCAGGTACGGATGGGGGTCGGACAGCTCCGAGGTGTGCGCCCCGTGGATCACCGCGCCGCTGCCGGTCGGGCCCGCGATCTGCCGCAGCCCCAGGTCCTCGCGGGCGAGGAGGGCGGCGAGGGGCACGGGAGGGGTGGGCGGCACGGCCGGGACCGCCGCGTCCGACATGATGTGCGTTCCCTCCATCCGGAACGGCTCCAGTGGATGAAACGTACACTTCGCAGCCGCTTCCCGGCGACCTACTGTCGAGGCACGCACCCGCACGCACCCACGCCCACCCGCACCGCACGCACCCACGCGCCCCCGCACCCGCCCGCACGTACCGGTGTCCATCCGCCCGTACCGGCATCCACCTCCTGGAGAGCACGCACCATGAGCAGCAACGAGAACCCGGCAGCCGACGGCCGGCCCCGCGGTCCCGTCGACTCCTCCCGCATCCCCCGGTACGCCGGCCCCGCGACCTTCGCCCGGCTGCCGCGTCTGGACGAGGTCGGCGGACGGGCCGACGTCGCGGTCGTGGGCGTGCCGTTCGACTCGGGTGTCTCCTACCGGCCGGGCGCCCGCTTCGGCGGCAACGCCATCCGTGAGGCGTCCCGGCTGCTGCGCCCCTACAACCCGGCCCAGGACGCCTCGCCGTTCGCCCTCGCCCAGGTCGCGGACGCCGGTGACATCGCCGCCAACCCGTTCAACATCAACGAGGCCGTCGAGACCGTCGAGGCGGCCGCCGACGAGCTGCTCGACAGCGGGGCCCGGCTGATGACCCTCGGCGGCGACCACACCATCGCGCTGCCGCTGCTCCGCTCCGTCGCCAAGAAGCACGGCCCGGTCGCGCTGCTCCACTTCGACGCGCACCTCGACACCTGGGACACCTACTTCGGCGCCGAGTACACCCACGGCACCCCGTTCCGGCGGGCCGTGGAGGAGGGCATCCTCGACACCTCGGCCCTCTCCCACGTGGGCACCCGCGGCCCGCTGTACGGCAAGCAGGACCTCACCGACGACGAGAAGATGGGCTTCGGGATCGTCACGTCCGCCGACATCTACCGGCGCGGCGCGGACGAGGTCGCCGACCAGCTGCGCCAGCGCATCGGCGACCGCCCGCTGTACATCTCCATCGACATCGACTGCCTCGACCCGGCGCACGCGCCCGGCACCGGCACCCCGGAGGCGGGCGGCATGACCTCGCGGGAGCTCCTGGAGATCCTGCGCGGCCTGGCCTCCTGCAACCTGGTCTCCGCCGATGTCGTCGAGGTGGCGCCCGCGTACGATCACGCCGAGATCACCGCGGTGGCCGCCTCGCACACGGCGTACGAACTCACCACGATCATGTCCCGCCAGATCGCCGACGCCCGCGGGGGGAACCCGGCCGGGTGATCCGCGGCAGGGACCACGAGGAGAAGGCAGCGCAGTGACCCACGACCACGACCTGGTACTCCGCCCGACGGCCGCCCAGCGGGAGGCCGCGCTGAACCCGCCGCCCGGCCGCACCGGCGGGGACCTGGTCGTGGAGACGCTGGCCGGGCTCGGCGCGACGACGGTGTTCGGACTGCCCGGCCAGCACGCCCTCGGCCTGTTCGACGCGCTGCGCCGCTCCGACCTGCGGTACGTCGGCCTGCGCGTGGAGAACAACGCCGGGTTCGCGGCGGACGCGTACGGCCGGATCACCGGCGAGGCCGCGCCGCTGCTGCTGTCGACGGGCCCCGGCGCGCTGACGTCGCTGGCCGCGCTCCAGGAGGCCGCCGCGGCGTCGGCGCCGGTCCTCGCCGTCAGCAGCCAGATCCCGACGGCGGGCCTGGGCGGCGGCCGCCACGGCTATCTGCACGAACTCCCCGACCAGTCGGCCTCGTTCCGGGGTGTCGTCAAGTCCGTCCACACCGTCCGTACGCAGTCGCAGATCCCGTCGGCGATCGCCGCCGCCTGGGAGTCGGCGCTGACCGCCCCGCACGGCCCGGTGTGGGTGGAGATCCCGCAGGACGTGCTGCTCGCGGAGACGACGATCCCGGTGGTGACGGGCGGCGACGCCTTCCCCGAGGAGCTCCCGCCGCGCCCGGAACTGACGGCCGTGGCCGCCCATCTGCTGGCGACTGCCGCCCGCCCGGCGATCATCGCGGGCGGGGGAGTCGTACGGGCGGACGCGGCGGGCAAGCTGCGGCAGCTGGCGGAGCGGCTGTCGGCGCCGGTCGTGACCACGTTCGGCGGCAAGGGCGCCTTCCCGTGGACGCATCCGCTGTCGCTCCAGTCGTGGCTGGAGGACCGGCACACCACGGACTTCCTGGAGGACGCGGACGTCCTGCTGGTCGTCGGCTCGGGCCTCGGCGAACTCTCCTCGAACTACCACACGTTCAAGCCCCGCGGCCGCGTCGTCCAGATCGAGGCGGACCTCGGCAAGCTGGAGTCGAACCATCCCGCGCTGGGCATCCACGCGGACGCGCGGCTCGCGTTGCAGGCGCTGCTGGAGACGATCGGGGAGCCCCGCGAGGACGCGTCGGCGCCCGAGCGGGTGCGGGAGGTCCTGGCGAAGGTCCGCGCACGCATCGACGGCCAGGAACTCACCCTTGAGCAGGCCCTGTTGGCGTCCATCCGCCGAGCCCTGCCGTCCCGGGCGCCCTCCTTCTGGGACATGACGATCCTCGCGTACTGGGCGTGGTCGGCGTTCGATCCACGGGGCGCCAACACCATGCACTCCGCGCAGGGTTCCGGCGGCCTCGGCTACGCCTTCCCGGCGGCCCTCGGCGCGGCCGTCGCCGACCCCACGTCCCCGGTCCTCGCGGTCTCCGGCGACGGCGGCGCGCTGTACTCCGTCGCCGAGCTGGCCACGGCCCGCCAGTACGACCTGAACGTCACCTGGCTGATCGTCGACGACGGCGGCTACGGCATCCTCCGCGAGTACATGACGGACGCGTTCGGCGAGACCACGGGCACGGAGCTGACCCGCCCGGACTTCGTGGCACTGGCGCGGTCCTTCGGGGTGCCGGGAGTGCGCACGAGCCCCGAGACCCTCGCGGAGGATCTGGCCGAGGCCCTCGCCGCACCCGGCCCGTCGGTGGTGGTGCTCCCGGCGGTGCTGCGGATGTTCGCGCCCACGCACGTACCGGCGTAGGGGGCGTGGCGGGAAGCCCGTCGGCGCGGTCGGCCGGCGGGTGCGGGTGGGTGGTTCCCACGCCGGGACGGGCCGCCCGGAGTTCCCGCTCCGGGCGGCCCGTCCGTGCGGTCGCCCGCCGGTCAGCGCAGGAAGCTGCCGAACAGGGCGTTCGTGTACGGGGCCGAGAGGTCCTTCGGGCCGAAGGCCAGGGCGGACTTCGTGGTGAGGCCCGACGCGGTGCCGCGCAGGAGCCAGACCGCGCCGTTGGAGGCGTTCTCGGCGGTGGACGCGGCGGCCAGGTCGCGGTGGCCGTCGCCGTCGACGTCGAGCAGCGCGGTCGTCGCGCCGAACTGGTCGTTCGCCTCGGCCGCGCCGGGGACGCCCGCCGTGTCCTGGTGGAAGACCTGGGCGCCGGTGCCGGTGAGCCCGGCGGCGCTTCCGTGGAGCAGGGCGACCGAACCGGCGTCGGCGATGGTGCCGATGTCCTCGCCCTCGATGCCGAGCGCGACGTCCGCGTAACCGTCGCCCGTGACGTCGGCGACCGACACGGCGGATCCGATGTGGTCGCCCTCCTCCTCGGCGCCGGGGAAGCCCGGCAGGTCCTGGTCGAAGGTGTGGGTGTTCGCGTCGGTGAGGCCGGCGGCGGAACCGTAGGCGATACGGCCCTTCGGGGACCAGCCGTCGGCGCCGACCACCAGGTCGTCGTAACCGTCGCCGTTCACGTCGCCGACGCCCGTACCGGCGTCGCCGCCCGCGGTGTCGCCGGGCGCCTGACCCCGGGTGAAACCGGTGGCGCCGCCGCCCATGAGCAGGCGGTTCCCCCAGGTGCCGTCGCCGGTGTAGACCCACTGGACGATGTCGTCGCGGCCGTCGCCGTTGAAGTCGCCGACCTCGCCGGAGACCACCGGGCCGGTGATGGAGGAGGGGCCGTCCTCGCAGCCGCCGCCGGTCGCGCAGGAGGCGTCTTCCTCGGAGTAGCCCCACCACAGCGACTTGTCGAGGAGCGGCAGGACGGCGGTGGGCTTGCCGTCGCGCTTGATCGGGCCCTTCCACAGCGCGGCCGGGGCGCCCGACGGGTCGTCGCCGCTGACCCGCTGCGCGGAGAACAGCGCAAGGTCGGTCTTGCCGTCGCCGTCGAAGTCACCCGCCTGGGGCGCGGCCCCGTAGGCGATGCTCGTGCCGCCGGTCAGGCCGGACGCGGAGCCCCAGAGGATCACCGAGCCCTCCTTGCCGCCCGCGATCACGAGGTCGCCGTAGCCGTCGCGGTCCAGGTCGGCCTTGGCGAACGAGGCGCCGAAGGACTGGTTCTGGGTGGCGGCCCCGGGGATCCCGGTGGTCGAGCGGCTGATGATCTTCTTGTTCGCCGTCGACAGCCCCGTGGCCGAGCCGTACGTCACGGCCACGTACCCGGCCTTCGCCTTGCCGGACACCGTGGCGCCCGGCGCGCCGATGACCAGGTCGGCGTAGCCGTCCCCGTTGAAGTCGTCGGAGGCCGGGACGGAGGCCGGGGCGGCCGACGCGGAGCCGGAGCCGGTCAGCACCACCGAGGCGGCCAGGGGTACGGCCAGGAGGGCGCTGCTGATCCTGCGTCGGGTGGCTCGGGGCGCTCGGGACATGGGCGGTGCCTTTCGAGTCGATCGTGAGAGCTGTTGCTCAGGTAGTGCGACTCGAACAAGGGGGCGGTGGTTGTACGTGGGAGCGGGGTCGTACGAGGGTTGGGCGCTTTTCGGTCAGGTTCGCAGACGCGCCGCCAGTCCCGCGAAGTAGCCGCGGTGCACGGCGGTCAGATCGACCTCGTCCGGGTCCAGCAGCCACAGCAGGTGGGCGCCCTCGATGAACGCGGCCACCTCCGTCGCCAGGACCGCCGGGTCCAGGTCGGCGCGGGCCGTGCCGTCCGCCGCCGCCCGCGTGAACAGGGCGTTCAGATGGGCCCTCAGCGCCCGGCCCCGGTCGCGGAACCAGGTGTGCAGGGCGGAGCCCGGCTCCAGGTTCTCGGCGGTGAGGGTGGTGTGCAGGGCGGCGAGTTCGCGTTCGGCGGCGGCGGTGTGCTCGGCGTCCCGGACGAACCAATCGAAGGCCTGGTCGAGGGTGGGCTCGGCGTCCGGGGGGACCGACAGCCGCTCCAGGGCGCGCCGGTCCGCCTCCTCCAGGACGGCCTGGACGAGACCGTCCTTGCTGCCGAAGTGGTGGATCAGGGCGGAGGGGGTGGCGCCGGCCCGCTCGGCGATGGCGGCCACCCCCGTGCCGCGCACGCCCTGCTGCGCGAACAGCGTGATCGCCGCGTCGACCATCGCGCGCCGGCGTGCCACGCCCCGCTTCTGCACCTGTCCCTTGACTCCGGCCATGGGGATCAGGGTGCCGGGCGGAGGGCGGGGCGTCCAACTCGAAAAACGGGTGCGTGGCCTGCGCCGAGTCATTATCTTGAATGACCATGCAGGAAAATGAGTTCCGGACCGAGAGTGAGATCGAGAACGTGACGGAGGTGGCCGAGGGCATGGCGGAGACCGAGGACATGGCGGAGATCCAGCGCATGGCGGAGACCGAGGACATGGCGGAGAACACCTACGAGTACCTGGTCGGCCGGGAGCGGATCGTGTCCACCGACGGCATCGAGCTGTGGGCCGAGGAGTTCGGCAGCCCGGGTGACCCCACGGTGCTGCTGGTCATGGGGGCCCAGGCGCAGGGCGTGCAGTGGAACGACGGTCTGGTGCGGCGTCTCGTCGACGGGGGCCGCCGGGTCGTCCGGTACGACCACCGCGACACCGGCCGCTCCTCCACCGTCGACTACGCCACGCGGCCGTACACGGTCGCCGACCTGGCGTCCGACGCGCTCGCCGTCCTGGACGCGTTCGAGGTGGACCGCGCGCATCTCGTGGGCGCCTCGCTGGGTGGGATCATCGTGCAGCGGATCGCCGTCACGGCCCCCGAGCGCGTGCTGACCCTGACGAGCCTGTCGTCCCAGCCTCTGGGTACGGACACGGCGGCCGTGGTCCTGCGGGCGATGGAGGGCACGCCCCCTTCCCCCGACGAACTGCCGCCGCCTACGCCGGAGTTGTTGGCCGCGCTCGCCTCCGCCTTCCCCGGCCCGGACACGGGCCCCGAGGAGTACCTCGCCCTCCGGCTGCCGCTGTGGCGGGTGCTGCACGGCCGGGTGCTGCCGTTCCCCGAGGAGGAGTACCGGGCGATGGAGCGGCGGGTGTACGCGCGGGCCCGCGATCTGCTCGCCGGGTTGAACCACACGCTCGCCGGGGCCGCCGGCGGCGACTCCACGGCGGACCTCGCCTCCGTCACCGCGCCGACGCTCGTGCTGCACGGCACCGAGGACCCGATGTTCCCGCCCCCGCACGCCGAGGCCACCGCCGCCGCGATCCCGGGCGCCCGCCTGGTCATGGTCGAGGGCATGGGCCACACCCTGCCCCCGGCCCTGGACGCCCGCCTCGCCGACGAGATCCTGCGCCACACGGCCTGAGGAGGAGGCGGGGCGGACCCGCGCGACGGGTGTCGTCTCCGCCGGGGCGGCCTTCGACGCGACCGGCTTCCTGCGGGGGCCCAGGCAACGCGACGGGCTCCCGGCCGTTTGTCGGCCGGGAGCCCGCGCGGCACGGCGCCGCCGCTACCAGATCGCCTCGACCCACTCCGGGTGGTCGATGAACGGGTTCCGGTTGCCCTGGTAGTTGGAGTGGATGAGGTCGTTGCGGCGCTCTTCCCACGCGTCCGGCGGGTCCTCGTCGTTCCAGGCCTTCAGGACGGAGAGCCGGCCGTGGAAGCGGGTGCCGCCGTTGTCGACGGAGTCGTTGGGCTCCAGGTTGGGCCAGCCGTCGTCCCCTTCGTAGCGGACGGCCATGTAGAGGATCATGCGGGCCACGTCGCCCTTGACCGCGTCGCGCGGCTCGAAGGAGTTCGAGTCGATGAGGCTGCCGCCGCTGTTGGTGAACGTGCTGCCGCCGTTGTCGAAGTCGAGGTTGCCGCGCCGGGCGTTGACCTGGACGTCCTCGGCCCGCAGGTGGTGCAGATCGGTGCCGGGGCCGGCGGAGGTGCCGAAGTCGCCGTGGGACTGGGCCCACACGTGCTCGCGGTTCCAGTTGCCGGTGTTGCCGCCGTTGAGGGACTTGCTGCGGGAGATGCCGCTGTACAGCAGCTTCACGTTGCTGCTGTTGTTGGGGTCCTGGTCGGTGACCTTCAGCGCGTTCCAGACCGCCGAGTACGAGAGGGACGTCTGGTCGCTGATGATCGTGTGCAGCGAGGACTTCAGCGCCGTGCCGGTCTTGCCGATCGCGTTCGCGTAGTACGTGTCGTCGTACGCCGTCGTCGTCGCCGAGGCGGGGGCGGCGGTGGCCGTCGGCAGGACGAGACCGACGAGCACGGCCGACGTCGCGAGCGCGACCGTCTTCCAACTGCGTATCCGCGCAGCAGGCATGAGGGGTTGTCCCTTCCCAGAGGGCCGCGTGGAACGAGGGGTGGTTCGGGGAGCCTCGGTCTACGCGGGTTGACTGTGTGGGTAATCGAGAGGTTGGCATGGACGGGTCAGTCCGTGTGTAAAGGGCAGGGGGCGGTTCGGTGACGTTTTCGAGAACGCGTCAACTCCCGTTCACCCGAGGCTCTCTGTCCGCCCCGATCCAAGGGGAGACCCTGATTGACGTGCGACGTCAGGCGTGCTCCGGGTCGGCTGGGGAGGGGGGCGGGGCGGCGGACGGCGGGGCCGGGATGTCCAGCAGGGTCAGGTAGTGGCTGACATGGGTGGCCGCCTGGAGCATGGCGACGCCCCGTGCGGTCAGCTTGCGCTGCCAGTCGTCGAGGGAGGCGGCGAGGGCGTCCGCGCCGCCTGCCGTGCGGATCCGCCGGACCACGGCGGCGATGTGGTCCAGTGGTTGGCCGCCGCGCCGCAGCAGATGGGCCAGCTCGGCGTCGCGGACGTCGTCGGCGCGGAAGACGCGGTACCCGGTGGCCGGGTCACGCGCGGGGGAGAGAACGCCGGCCTCCTCCCACTTCCGCAGCGTGGCCGGGGTGAGGTCGAGGTGGCGGGCCAACTCGCCGACACTCCAGGTCCGATGGGCCTCCGGCCTGGTCACCTCCGTCGCCCCCCTCGCCCCCGCCCGCTCCGCCGTCAACCGGCCGAGGGCGTCCCGTACCGCTTCGAGGGTCTCCCGGTCGCGGAGCAGCCCGCTGTGGCCGCGGTCGATGAGGGTCAGCGCGTCGTCGAGCGCGCCGTCGTGCAGCGCGCGCATGATGCGGCCGCCGGCCCCGTGTCCGTAAGCCGGGACGAGGGCGAGGAAGGCGCGCAGGGCCGCCGCGTGCACCTCGGTGTAGAGGCGGTAGCCGCTGTCCGTGCGCTCGGCGGGCGGGAGGAACCCGTCCCGCTCGTAGTTGCGGACCGCCTGGGCCGACAGGTCGTGCTCACGCGCGAGATCGGAAGGTCGCAGGCTCGTCATCGTTTGAGACTTTACGGTCATGTCGAGCAGCCGTGCATGCGGAATGCGGCGCCAAGTCTCAACCGAGCCTTCAAAGATACGATGGAGGCTCATGAGTCAGGACATCCGAGACTTCGTGCCCCCGTCGTGCGACCTTCTGGCGCTCGGCGAACCCACCCACCAGGAACCGGCCTTCGCCCGGCTCCGCAACGACCTGTTCGCCGAACTGGTCGGGCACGGCTTCCGCTCCGTCGCCCTGGAGACGGACCGCGTGGCCGCGCTCACCGTGGACGACCACGTCCGGGAGGGGGTCGGCACCCTCGACACGGTGATGCGCGAGGGCTTCTCCCACGGCTTCGGCGAACTGGACGGCAACCGGCGGCTGATCGCCTGGATGCGCGCGTACAACGAGGGCCGGGCGCCCGAGGAGCGGCTGACGTTCCACGGCTTCGACGCCCCGCTGGAGACCATGAGCGCCCCCAGCCCCCGCCCCTACCTCGAACACGCCGCCGCGTACCTGCGGCACAGCCCGGCCCCCGGCCCGGATCTCGACGTCGCCCACCTCGTGGGCGACGACGAGCGGTGGAGCCGTACGGAGGCGGTCCTGGACCCCGCCCGGTCGGTCGGCGACTCGGCGGACGCCGCACGGCTGCGCGTGATCGCGGACGACATGCTCGCCGCGCTCCACGAACGCGCGCCGGAGCTGATCGCGGCGACCTCGCGGGACGCCTGGGCCCGGGCCAGGATCCACCTCACCGCCGTCATCGGGCTGCTGCGCTATCACCGGGAGGCGGCCCAGCGCATCGAGGAGGGCGCGCGGGTGACCCGGCTGTGCGTCACCCGGGACATGCTCATGGCCCGCAACCTCCTCGACATCCGCCGGACCGAGGCCCGCCGCGGCCCGACCCTGGTCTTCTCCCACAACCTCCACCTCCAGCGGAACCCCGGCACCCTGCGCATGGGGGACACGGAGGTGAACTGGTACGGCGCCGGAGCCGTCGTGGCGTCGCTGGAGGGCGAGCGGTACACCTTCGTCGCCGGCAGCCTCGGCCGCAGCGAGGCCACCGCGCTCGGCGAACCCGACCCGGACACCTATGAGGGCGGCCTGCAACGCCGGGTCGCCACCTGGGCCCTGACCCCGGCCGCCGCGATCCCGACCGCCCGCACCCGTACCGACACCACACCCCCGCAGGGCTATTTCCCCCTCGACCGGGCGACTCTGGACGGCGCCGACGCGGTCCTGCACATCGCGGCGGGGTGAGGGTCCCGGCGGACGGGCGGACGGGCGGACGGGCGGACGGGCGGGGCGGGTGCGGCAGGGCAACCTCCGGGGGTGCCCTTTCGTCTTCCTTCCTGGGCCTGCAACCCTGTGTACGACTTGTGACCAGCCGACCGACCCGACCCGTTCACCGGAGAACCCATGCCGTCCAGTGCGAAGAGATCCAGCCGGCTGAACGACACCATGGCCGTATAAGTTGATATCCATAGCCTCGCGGGTGTTCTCGCGAATAAGCAGCGGAATGTCCTCCGTCGAATGGCGCCGGCCCCGCGTCCTGCTGTGGGCCGCGATGAGCGTGACGGCGCTGGGATTCTTCGTCGCACTGGAGATCGCCGCCCGCCACTACGGCCTGCCGGGACCGCTCACCAACCAGGCCCGAGAAGTCGTGTTCGCCCCCAAATCGGGGCCGTTGCTGTACGCCAGCATGGCGCTGACGATGGTGGTGCTCACCCGGCGGCAACGGCTGATCGCGGCCGCCGTCGCCGTGGGCATCGACCTCGTCTTCTTCCTGGTGCGGTGGGCCGTGGGCGCCGACATGATGTTCGGCAACGGCGCGCTGTGGGTGATCCTCGGTTGCGCCGTCATCGCCCTCACCCGCCGTACCGGCCGGGAGAGGACCCTGCTCCTCAAGGGGGTCGGGCTGGGGCTGCTGCTGGTGGCCGGCCGCAAGACCGGTGACACGTGGCTGCTCATCACCTCCAAGACCCAGCCGCTGGTGCTCGACCAGTACCTGGCCTCCGCCGACCACGCGCTCGGCAACCCGTCATGGGTGATGGGCCGGCTGGTCCGGGCCACCGGACCCGTCGGCACCCACCTCCTCGACTGGATCTACATCCAGCTCGCGGTGGCCGCCGTCGCCGTCGCCCTGTACCAGCTCCGCCATGTGGTGGCCGAACGCCGCTTCCCCCGCCACCACCTGGTGCGCACGTTCCTGGTGATCGGCCTCCTCGGCCCCGGCATCTACATGATCTTCCCGGTGGTGGGGCCGGTCTTCGCCTACGGAGGCGGCGCCATGGGAACCGGCGGCGCCCACTGGGCCGTGGCCGACCTGTGGCCGCACACGGCCCCGCCGATCGGCGTCCCGGAAGCCATGCCGTACGACGGGATCACCCCGCGCAACTGCATGCCCAGCCTGCACACCGCGTGGGCCACCGCGATCTTCCTCCACTCCCGCGGCGGCCCCCGCGCCCTGCGCTACGCGGGCACGTTCTGGCTGGTCGCCACGCTCTGCGCGACGCTCGGCTTCGGCTACCACTACGGCGTGGACCTCATCGCCGGTGTCGTGTTCACCCTCACCATCGAGGCCGCCCTGCGCACCTACGACCGGGGCTGGGACCGCTCGGGACTCCAACTGGTCGCCTACGGTTCGACCGTGTTCGTGGCGCTGCTGGTGTCGTACCGCTGGCTGCCGGAGGAGATGGCCAGGTACCCGTGGATCGCCGGGCCGATGCTGCTCACCGCCATGGGGTCCGTGATCTACGGCTACGCGCGCACCGCCGGCCGGTGGGAGCCGAAGGCCGCGCCGCTGCCCAGACCGGAACGACGGCTCGAACTGGTCTGAGCGGCGCGGCGGGACCACCTCAGCCCTTCAGCCGCTCACCCAACTCGTCGAGGTCGGACACGAACCACGTCTGACGGTTGCGGTTGCACTCACGGACGAAGTCCCGCAGGGCCGTACTCGCCGTCGTGTGGCGGGAGATGTCGCCGACGACGGCGAGGCCCACGCGGTACTGCACGAACTTCTGGACGATGTCGCCGGCGACCCGGGTCCGCAGCTCGAAGAACGCCTCGTCGAACCGCTCGGCCGGGACGACGACCCATGCGGCGCCGTGGTACCCGGCGTCGCCGATGAGATCCAGGACGTCGCTCTCGCGGGCGATCGGCTCGCCCTCGGGGGCGCACAGGAGCACGGGCACGTCGTGGATCGTCCGCAGGGTGATCGTCATGGACGTCGAGGCTACGTGCCGAGCGCGCCCCCGGGCCACGCGTTTCCCGGCGGAGGAACCCCGCCGCCCGTCCCTCCTGCTGCTCCCGGCCCTCCCGCTCGCCCTCGTGAACGCGTTCCTCGGCATGGAGGAGAGCTTCGCGGGCTGGAACCGCTGGGCCTATCTGCTGTTCTTCCTCACGGGGCACGCCCTGGCCGACGACCCGCGTGTCCGTGCCGCCCTGCGCCGCGCCGCCGTGCCGGTCGGCGTGCTCGGCGTCGCCCTGTTCGCCGCGACGGCCCCCGGCTTCGTCGCCGGCGACGAGGACCCCTTCACCTCCTGGGCGCCGCTCGCGCTGCTCACCCGGGCCCTGTTCGGGGCGGCGGGCTGGTGCTGGGTCCTGGCGATCCTGGGCCTGCTGGACCGGCGGCGCCCCTCCGCCGGGCCCGTCGAGGGCGCGCGCGGAGGCGGGCGGGGCGTATGGCCGTACCTCTCGCTCGCGGCGATGCCGCTCTACGTCCTGCACCAGCCGGTCGTGGTGGCCTTCGCCTACGGGGTGGTGGGCTGGAGCGCGCCGATCGCCGTCAAGTACGCGGCGATCGTGACCGGTTCACTCGTGGTGATCCTCGTGGCGTACGAGTACGGGGTGCGCAGGACGCGGGTGACGCGGTTCCTGCTCGGGATGCGCCGCCCTCCGCGGTAGTCCGGGCCTACGCGCTGTGGACGAGCTGGATCAGGTTGCCGCAGGTGTCGTCCAGGACGGCGGTGGTGACCGGGCCCATCTCCAGCGGCGGCTGGGTGAAGCGCACGCCGAGCGCGCTCAGGCGGTCGTACTCCGCGGGGACGTCGTCCACGGCGAAGGACGTGGCCGGGATGCCGTCCGCGACCAGAGCCGCCTTGTACGGCCGCACCGCCGGGTGGCCGGAGGGCTCCAGGAGCAGCTCGGTCCCCTCGGGCTCCTCCGGGGAGACCACGGTCAGCCACCGGTCCGTGCCGCCCATCGGGACGTCGTGCTTCTTCACGAAGCCCAGCACGTCCGTGTAGAAACGCAGGGCCTTCTCCTGGTCGTCGACGAAGACGCTGGTGATGTGGATCCTCATGGGGTGCTCTCCGGTGTGTTCGTTCAGGTCGTGGAACTTCTGACATGCTCCCCGCCCCGAAGGACGAGGATCCGGCCCCACAGGGTCCGGCTCCGCCGGAACGACACGCATGGCGTACCTCAGGACCGCCGGACGCCGGCCGATCGCCTTCCGGGAGAGCCCCGCCGTCCTCGGTGACAGGCCGCGCCCTCCGGCCCCGTTCCTCGGTGAGGTCGGGGTGGACGGGGGGCGCCTCGGGAGCGGACCAGAGCTGGACCAGGAGGCGTTCGCCGTGGTCGCCGATGCCGGGCTCGGGTTTCCACGACGCCCCGCCGCCCGCCGAGACCGACGGCGACTGGGAGCCGGCCGAGGAACTCAGCCTGCCCGCCGACCTCCCCGACGTGTGCCTCGCCACCCTCGAACAGGGCGACGCGATGGACGCCGGTCCCGGCCCGGCCCGCCCTCGACGCCTCCGACGGCTGGGTGCGTATGCGTCTGTACTGCCACACCGACGACCTGGACGGTGATCCGCAGGGGGCCGGTGTCGGTGGTGGTGTGGACGACCGCGCTGTTGGCTGTGGCAGGGCCGCAGCGCCGGCCGAAGGGCATCTCCGCCGGGTACGCGTAGTCGTCGGTGAAGCCGATGAGGCAGCCGTTCTCGCCGAGTTCGACGGTGAACGACGACGCACGGACCAGCAAGGGGCCTCCTGGAGCTTCCCTGACGCACGGTGCCCTCCCCGCCGCGCGCGGGGAGGGCACCCTGTCTGGCGGGGAGTGTAGGGCGACGTCGGCGGCCACGACGTCTACCCGCCGGGCAGCCGCTACGGCTACGGCGTCTCCTCCGTCCCCCTCAGCTGCGGCGGCGCCTACTGGGGCCACGGCGGTGACCTCCCCGGCAGCTCGGTCGCCGGAGGGCGGGCCACGGGCGGCCGGGGCACCGTGACCGTCTACACCACCACCTGGGCGGCGGCAGGCGACAGCCTCCGCCGTCTGCGGGGCGCGGTGGACGCGGCCCTCTGCACCGAGGACCGCTGTACGGGCGGACCCACCCGAACCTGGGCGGCTCCGGCGGGGCGGCCGGTCAGATGCCGAACGGTGCCGCGTAGCGCACGGTTCCGCTCGGCAAGGGGTGCGCGGGGTCGAGGGCGAGGGCCATCAGGGCCTCGTCGGGGACGTCGACGGTCAGGCGGATGCCGTGCAGGGAGGCGCGGCCGAAGCCGAACCGGGGGTAGTACTCCGGGTGGCCGAGGACGACGACGAAGCGTTCGCCCCTCGATGTGGCGGCCCGCAGCGCGGCCCGGACGGCCGCCGCCCCCGCCCCGGTCCGCTGACGGTCCGGCAGGACCGCCACCGGGGCCAGGCACAGCGCCGGAGTGCTGTCGACATGGCAGCGGGTCAGCAGCGCGTGGCCGACGACCGTGCCGTCCTCCCCGGCGACGACGATCGACAGGCCGTCGATCCAGCCGGCGTCGGCGCGCAGCGCCTCGACGAGGTCGGCCTCCTCGGGCCGCCCGAACGCCGCCAGATGCACGGCATGGACGGCGGGGATGTCCGCGTCGGTCTCGGCGCGCGTGGTCCACGACTGGGGCATGGCGGGTGAATGTCCGTTTCATCGGATTTCAGGGGGGTGTCGCCCTGGGACGTTAACACCGGCCGTGAACCCGTGCCGGAAATGACGAACTGGCGTACAACTTTCGGCCATCCTTGCGAGTCGAGTGGGGTGAACGTGCCACGAGTGCGTTCGCCGTCACTCAAGGGGGAAACCTTCATGACTCACCGGATGTCCCGGACGGGCCGGACGTCCCGCGGAACCCGTGTGCTGGCCACGGGCCTAGGGGTCGGTCTGCTCGTGCCGCTGACCGTCGCCCTCGCGCCGAACGCGGTCGCCGCACCGCCGCCGGTCACCTGCACCTCGGACAAGGCGGGGCTGGCCGAGAAACTCCAGAAGGACATCGCGGCGGCGGTGGCCAAGCGCAAGGGCACGATGGCCGTCGGGGTCTACGACCGGACCACCGACACCACCTGCACCCTGCGTGGCAGTTCCGCCTACGACTCGGCCAGCGTGGTGAAGGTGACCGTGCTCGCGGCGCTCCTGTGGGACGCCAAGAAGACCAACCGGTTCCTCACCGACCGCGAGACCAAGCTCGCCACCGCGATGATCACCAAGTCGGACAACGCCGCCACCAGCTCGCTGTGGAAGCAGCTCGGCATGACCAAGATCAAGGGCTTCCTGGCGGCCGCCAAGATGACCCAGACCAAGCCCGGCGCGAACAACTACTGGGGCCTGACCCAGATCACGGTCCGCGACGAGCAGCGGCTGCTCGCGCTCCTCGCCGAGAAGAACACCGTCCTCAGCGACAACGCCCGCGCCTACGTCCTGAAGCTGATGAACAAGGTCGTCTCCTCGCAGCGCTGGGGCACCCCGGCCGGGGCGCCGTCCTCGGTGAAGGTGCACGTCAAGAACGGCTGGCTGTCGCGGGCCACGCACGGCTGGCGGGTGCACTCCGTCGGCGTGTTCCAGGGCGGCGGCCGGGACTACCGGATCACCGTCCTCACCCACGGCAACCCCGACATGACGTACGGCGTGAACAGCATCCAGGCCGTCGCCAAGGTCATCCACAAGGACCTGGTGCCCGTGACGAGCGCGGCGAGCGCGCAGCGTTACGTGCCGACCAGCGACCCCCAGGAAGCGTTCCCGGCGGTGCCGCCGACCGGCTGATCCGACGTCCGGCCAACCGGCGGAGACCCGCCGGCCGTGCCCGCCCGCCCGCCGTCGACGTCCGACCAGCGTCGACGGCGAGCCGGGCGGGCGTCAGCCGCTCGTCAGGACGACGAGTCGCTGTGTCGCCCGGGTCATCGCCACGTAGTGGTCCACAGCTCCCTCGATGCCGGTGCCGAAGTCCTGAGGGTCGACGAGGACGACCAGGTCGAACTCCAGGCCCTTCGCCAGCTCGGGGGTCAGGGAGCGGACCCGTGGGGTCGCCCGGAACGAGGGATCGCCGATGACACAGGCGATCCCTTCGCCGTGTGCGGCGAGCCACTCCTCCAGGATCGCGTCCCGCCGCTCGACGGACCCGTGCAGGACGGGCACGCCGCCGCTGCGGATCGATGTAGGGACGTTGGCGTCCGGCAGCGCCGCCCGGATGACCGGCTCGGCCTCGGCCATGATCTCCGCCGGTGTCCGGTAGTTGATGCTCAGGGAGGCCAGTTCGACGCGGTCGAGACCGACCCGCTCCAGCCTCTCCCGCCACGACTCCGTGAACCCGTGCCGGGCCTGCGCCCGGTCACCGACGATCGTGAAGCTCCGCGACGGGCAGCGCAGCAGCAGCATCTGCCACTCCGCGTCGGTCAGTTCCTGCGCCTCGTCCACCACGATGTGCGCGAACGGGCCGGCGAGCAGATCCGGGTCGGCGGTGGGCACCTCGGACTCGTCGACCAGGCTCACCCGCGCGTCCGCGCCGCGCAGCATCACCACCAGGCCCTCCCCGTCGTCCCCGTCGGCGCCGGAGACGGCCGCCGCCTCGATCAGGTTGTCGACGACCTGCTCCATACGGACGCGCTGCGCGGCGAGCACGGCCTCCCGGCGGCGCCTGCGCCGGGCCGTCTCGGGGTCGCCGAGCCGCTGCCGGGCCGCGTCGAGGAGCGGCAGGTCGGACACCGTCCACGCCTTCGGGTCCGCCGCCCGCCGCAGCCTCCGTACGTCGTCGGGCCCGAGCCAGGGTGCGCACCTGCGCAGATAGGCGGGCACCGTCCACAGGTCCGCGACCAGGTCGGCCGCCTCGATCAGCGGCCACGCGTGGTCGAAGGCGGCCGGCAGGTCACGGTCCCGCGCCAGCGCCTTCCTCAGCAGGTCGGGCGAGATCCCGTCGTCGTGCTTGTCGTGCTTGTCCACCAGGAGCGTAAGGAGTTCGTCCCACACCTGCTCGCGGGCCTCGTTGTGCGGGGTGCCGGGCTCCGCCGCCGCGAACGCCTCGGCCCAGTCGTCGGGGCTCACCCACACGTCCGACCAGTCGGTCTCGACCAGCAGCCCCTCGGTGGGCGGCTCCTCGTAGAACCGGACGGCCTCCTCGATGGCCCGCACCATGCCGGCGGACGCCTTCAGCCGGGCCACCTCCGGGTCGGCCTCGGTCCCGGCGCCCTCGCCCTCGGCGACCAGGTCCCGCAACACGCAGATCTGCACCCCCTCCTCACCGAGGCTCGGCAGGACGTCGGCGACGTACGACAGGTACGGCCGGTGCGGGCCGACGAAGAGGATGCCGCCGCGGCGGTGGTCGACGCGGGGGTCGGCGTGCAGGAGGTAGGCCGAGCGGTGCAGGGCGACGACCGTCTTGCCGGTGCCGGGACCGCCGTCGACGACGAGGGCGCCCCGGGAGCCCGCGCGGATGACGGCGTCCTGGTCGGCCTGGATGGTGCCGAGGACGTCCCGCATCCGCTCCGACCGGTTGCCGGCGAGACCGGCGATGAACGCGGACTGGTCGTCGAGCGCGGCGTGCCCCTCGAACCCGTCCGGGGTGAACACCTCGTCCCAGTAGTCGCTGATCCGGCCGTCCGTCCAGCGGTACCTGCGGCGGCTCGCCAGCCCCATCGGGTGGGCGTGGGTCGCCCCGAAGAACGGCTCCGCAGCGGGGGACCGCCAGTCGACGAGCAGCCGGCGGCCCGCGCCGTCCGTGAGGCCGAGCCGTCCGACGTAGACGGGCTCGGCGCCGTCCGCGCCGACCATGCGGCCCAGGCACAGATCGAGTCCGAAGCGGCGCAGGGTGCGCAGCCGGGCGCTCAGCCGGTGGATCTCCGCGTCCCGGTCCATCGCCTGCCTGCCCGTGCCGCCCGGCGCCCTGCGCTCGGCGGCGAGACGGGCGGACACCTCGGCGATCGTCTGCTCCAGGCACTCCGCGACGGCCGCCAGATGCCGCTCGTCACCGGCGATCAGCGCCGGGTCGGCCTTGGCGGCGAGACGCTCGGGAAGGTCGAACGCGCTGGTGGACAGGGAATTCACGGTGACTGACTCCGATCTGGGGCGGACCCGGGGTGCGGCACGGGTGTGGGGGGACGGCTCACGCGGACTCGAAGGGCATGTCCGCGTCGTCCCCACGGGGATGGGAGACGGCTCACGCGGACCCGAGGGGCGTGTCCGCGTCGGTCCCGTCGGCCCCGTCGAGCAGCAGCCGCGCGGCCACCGTCGTGCCGTCGGTGCGGATGTCGGCGGCGACCGCCTCGGCCCGGCGGCCGGTCTCGGGGGCCAGTGCCACCTCCAGCGCCGCCGACAGGGACGCGTACGTCGGGACCGGGCCGTCGTGGGCCGCGCCGATGCCCAGGTCGGCCACGCGGCCCGCCCAGTACGGCTGGTCCACGACCTGGGGTACGACCACCTGGGGCGCCCCGGAGCGGGTGGCCGTCGCGGTGGTGCCCGCACCGCCGTGGTGCACGACGGCGGCCACGCGGGGGAACAGCGCCTGATGGCCGACCTCGCCGACGGCGAAGCAGTCGTCCCGGTCGTCGATCGGGCCGAGCCCGGCCCAGCCGCGTCCGACGAGCACCCGGCGGCCCCGGTCGCGGACCGCCTCGACGGCGACCCGGGCGACGTCCGGCGACCGCATGGCCATGCTGCCGAAGCCCACGTACACCGGGGGCTCACCCGCCGCGAGCCACGCCGACAGGTCCTCGGGCAGCGGCCGTTCGTCCGGCAGGAACCACGCGCCGGTCTGCACCACGTCGAGATGGGTCAGCCCCTCGCCCGGCCCGAGGACCGGGTCCGCCGCCAGCCACGGCCGGTCGGTGAAGACGTGGTCGCGGACGTTGTGCACCGGGGCGAGGCCGATCGTCGCCCGGTGAGCGTTGAGGGCCTCGCCGTACAGGGCGTTCACCCGCTGCGCGTCCAGGTCCCACAGCGCCCGGTTGTCGGTCATGTCCGGCGGGGCCGGCGGGCCGGGGCGGCCCGGAGGCGGGAAGTGGGGCGACGGCAGCCCCAGCGGATGGAAGCCGGCGTACACGTAGCGCAGGCCGTGCTGCTCGGCGACGGACCGGGCGCCGGCGGGCAGCAGTCCGGTCGCCACGAGCGCGTCGCACCCTTCGGCCGCCGCGCCGACCGTCTCGAAGTGCGCCGCGACCAGGGCGGCCGCCAGCCGGAACGCGTCCTCCTGCGTCGGCGGTTTCGCCCCCACCGCCAGCGCGCGCACCGACGGACCGAACGGCACATGCGGGACGCCGACCCTGGCCAGCAGCTCCGCGAACTCCTCGTCCGGGGGCGCGCACACCACCGCCTCGGCACCGAGTTCCCGCAGCCGCACCGCGAGTCCCGCCAGTGGCTCCACGTCCCCGCGCGATCCGTACGACATCAACAGCACACGCATGAAGTGCTCCCCGTTTTCCCGTCGACCACGGCTTCGGCCGGTGATTGTGCGGGACGGAGGGGGCCTTGCCGCAAGGCCCCCCATGCGCTATACGTTGAGAGTGGCAAGGAGTGCGTGACTCCTTGCCTTCGCTGTTTCCGGCGCTGTTTCCGGGGCCCGCGACGGACGGATCCGGCCGATTCACGGGGAGTCCACCTCGACGGCATCGAGCCGCCCTACGGTGACCGCCATGCGCCCGACACCCCCTTCGACGACCCGCCCGCGGACCGTACTGGCCGCCGCCACCGCCGGTCTCGCCGCGGCCGCCTGTCTCACCGCCGCCGGACCGGCGAACGCCCAGGCCGACAGGGCCTGTTCGCCCGCCGTGTCCCTCGCCAGCTACTCCGACGCCCTCGACAAGACGACGTACGGCGACGCCTTCGTCGGCAACTTCTCCGCCCTCGCCACCGACACCGACGGCTCCCTCCTCGCGCTCTCCGACCGCTCCGCCCTCTTCGCCCTCGACGCCCGCACCCTCAGGCCGAGAACCGTGGTGCCGCTGGCCACCGACACCGGGGCCGCGCTCGACGCCGAGGGCCTCGCCGTCGACCGGGACGGCACCCGCCTGGTCGCCTCGGAGACCGAGCCGTCCGTACGCCGGTACGACCGCGCGGGCCGGCCGCTGGGCGGGCTACCGGTGCCCGACATGCTGAGGGTCGCCCCCGCCGGGCGGGCCACCGCCAACCAGACCTTCGAGGGACTCACCCTCCTGCCCGGCGGACGCACCCTGCTCGCCTCCATGGAGGAGGCGCTCACCGGCGACACCACCGACGTCGTCCGCTTCCAGACCTGGCGGCGGCACGGCGGCGGCCGGGACTTCCGGCTGGGCGCCCAGTACGGTTACCGCGCCGACAGCGGCCTCGGCGTGGTGGAGGCCGCCGGGCTGCCCGGCGGGCGGCTGCTCGTCCTGGAGCGCGGCTTCACCGCGGGCGTCGGCAACACCGTCCGCCTGTACCTCGCCGACCCCCGCCGGGCCACCGACACCAGCGGCGTCGCCGTCCTCACCGGCGACGACGACGGCGTACGGCTCGTCCACAAGACCCTCCTCGCCGACCTCGTCAACTGCCCGAGCCTCGGCGCCACCGCGAAGCAGCCGCAGCCCAACCCGCTGCTCGACAACATCGAGGGCATGACGGTCACCGGACGCCACGCCGGCCGCCTGGACGTACTGCTCGTCAGCGACGACAACCAGAACGCCGTCCAGACGACCCGCTTCTACGCGCTGCGGGTCCGCCTGCCCTGAGTCGCCCGGCCGTTGCCGCTGTCCGTTTCCGGGCCCGTTGCCGGTCGAGGGGCCCCGCCGCACCTGTCGGTGGGGCCCCTCGGCCGTCGGGGGAGAGGCCGCGTGAACCGTTGGGGCACCCTCGTCCGATGAGGGGGTGTGAGCGACATGAAGCGGGGGAGTCCGGGCGACGCCGAGCTGATGCGGGCCGTCGCGGACGGCGACCGTCGCGCCTTCGAGGAGCTGTACCGCCACTACGCGCCGTGGCTCGGCCTGCGGCTGCGCGGGCGGTGCGCCGATCCGGTGCTGGTCGACGACGTGGTCCAGGAGACGTTCCTCGACGTGTGGCGGGGAGCGGCCCGCTACCACCGGGAGGGCGACGTGGCGGGCTGGCTGTGGCGGATCGGGTCACGCCGGCTGGTGGACGCGCTGCGCGGCGACGGCGCCCGCGGCCGGCTCCGCCAGGCGCTGGCCCGGCTGCGCCACCGTGACGAGGCGTCCGCCGAGGAACAGGTGCTGGCCCGGGTCCGCCACGGCGACCTGGCGGGCTCGCTCGCCGCGCTCTCGCCGGAACTGCGGGCGGTGCTCCAGGCCACGGTCATCGACGGACTGACGACCCGTGAGGCGGCCGTCCTGCTCGGCATACCGCCCGGCACGGTCAAGACCCGGGCCATGCGCGCCCGGAAGCAACTGCGGGAGGGCCTGGCATGAGCTGGCACACGGACGACGCGGACCTGCGGGAGTACGCCGCCGGAGCGCTGGCGCCACCCCGGCTGTGGTCCGTCGAGACCCATCTCGCCGCCTGTGCCGACTGCCGCACGGCCCTCGGGTCCCATGTGCCGGCCGCCGCCACCGACTTGGGCTGGGCGCGGCTGGACGCCGAACTCGACGCCCCGCGGCCGGGCCCCGTCGAGTCGCTGCTGATCCGGTTCGGGGTCGCCGACCACACCGCGCGGCTGCTCGCGGCGACCCCGCTGCTGCGCGGCTCCTGGCTCGGCGCCGTGGTGCTCACCCTGGCCCTCGCGGTCTGCGTGGCGCTCGCCGCGTCCCCGCTGATGCTGCTGGCCACGGCGCCGCTGCTGCCGCTGGCGGGGGTGGCCGTGTCCTTCGGCCCCGGCCTCGACCCGACGTACGAGACGGCCGTCGTCGCGCCGATGCACACCTTCCGGCTGCTGATGGTGCGGACCGTCGCCGTGCTCGCCACGACGACGGCCCTGAGCGCCCTGGCGAGCCTGGCGCTGCCGTCGCTCGGTGTCGCGGCGCTCGGTTGGCTGCTGCCGGCCCTCGCGCTCACCTCGACCGGTGTCGCCCTGACGGCCCGGCTGGGGCCTGTCCTCGCGCCCGCGCTGGTCGGCGGCGCCTGGGCCGCCCTGGTGGCGCTGAGCCGCCTGCTGGCCTCCGGCACACCGCTGCCCTTCACCGCCGAGGGCCAGGGAGGGGCGGCGGCGGTCGCCGTGGTGGCGACGGTGCTGCTGGTGGCGGCACGCGACCGCTTCGACAGCGGGGCCCTGCCCGGCCCGTCCCTCCGGTCCTCGCGAACCCTTCGATCCGCAGCCAGGAGGCTGTCATGACACGACCCACGGTCTCGGCCGCCGGCCTGACCCTGAGCTACCGCGGCACCAGGGCCGTCGACGAGGTGACGCTGCGCCTCACCGAGGGCGTCACGGGCCTGCTCGGGCCGAACGGCGCGGGCAAGACGACGCTGCTGCGGATCCTCGCCACGGCGACCGTGCCGGACAACGGCGCGTTCACCGTGCTCGGCCACGACCCGAGCACCGTCTCCGGCCGGCAGGACGCCCGCCGGGTCCTCGGCTATCTGCCGCAGAACCCCGGCTTCCACCCGGACTTCACCGCCTTCGAGTTCGTCGACTACGTGGCGATCCTGAAAGAGCTGACGGACCGGCGGACCCGGCACGCCGAGGCCCGCCGGGTCCTCGACGCGGTCGGGCTCGCGGACGTGCGCGGAAAGCGGATCCGGAAGCTCTCCGGCGGCATGAAGCAGCGTGTGGCGCTGGCCGCCGCCCTGGTCGGCGACCCCGGCTTCCTCGTCCTGGACGAGCCCACGGTCGGCCTGGACCCGGAGCAGCGGATGCGGTTCAGGGAGCTGATCGCGGAGGCCGGCGAGGGCCGTACGGTGCTGCTGTCCACCCACCAGACGGAGGACGTGGCGATGCTGTGCCACCGGGTGGTGGTCATGGACCAGGGGCGGGTGCGGTTCGACGGCACCCCGGCCGAGCTGACGGCGGTGGCCGACGGCCGGGTGTGGCGCAGCACGGAACGGCAGCCGGGCGCCCGTGCCGGTTGGCGCACCGGCACCGGCGAGTTCCGCAACGTCGGCGACCCGCCCGAGGGCGCCCGGCTGGTCGAGCCGACGCTGGAGGACGGCTATCTGCTGACCCTCGGCGGCGACCCGGTGACGGAGGTGGCGGTATGACGGCCCTCACCCGGACCCCGGTCACCGCGCCCGCGCCGCCGTCGGCACGGGACGGCCTGCGGGCGGTGCTCGCGCTGGCCCGCGTGGAGGCGCGGCGTCTGCTGCTGCACCCCCTGGTGCTGGTCTCGCTGGCGGGGTACCTGGCGCTGCTGCTGTGGCCGGGCGGCGAACCCGAGGACGCCTACCCGGTGCTCCAGGACGTCGACCGGGAGACCCAGTTCGGCCAGCTGCTGCTGGGGCTCGCGGTGATGATCGCCGCGAACCTGGGGGTGCTGCGCTCCCACCGACGGGGCACCGACGGCTCCTTCGCGGTGCTGGTGGTGCAGCCGTGGCGGCGGACCTGCGCGCACGTCCTGTCGGTGCTGCCGACGGTGCTCGTCGGGGCGCTGATCGTGGCCGGGCAGTTCACGGCCGAGGCGCTGAAACCCGGGGCGGTCGGCCACGGCTCGGTGTTCGAACTGGTGACCGGGCCGCTGTTGATCCTGCTGCTCGCCGTCCTGGGCGTCCTGCTGGGCCGGCTGATCCGGTCGTCGTTCGTGGCCCCGCTGGCGGCGGTCGCCGTCATCGCCGCCGCCTTCGTCTTCGTGGCCGACTCCAGTAGCCCCGCCTGGCTTCGGGGCCTGGCGCCCGTCCTCTTCGACGAGGGCGCCCGGCCGCTGCCGTCCGGCCTGCTGGGGCGGCCCGCGGGGTGGCACGCCCTGTACCTGCTGGCGCTGGCGGTGCTGGCGGCGGCGGGCGCGGTCCGGGCGAGCGGCGGCCGGACCAGGGCTGTACGGGCCACCGCGCTCACGGCACTCGGAGCGCTCGTGGCCGCCGTCGTACTCCAGGGCACGGCACCCTCGGACGCGATGCGCGAGGCACGCGAGGTGGCGACCCGCCACCCGGCCGAGGTGCAGGACTGCGAGCGGCGCGGGCCGACGACGTACTGCGCCTTTCCCGAGTTCACGCCCTGGATCGACGAGTGGGCCCGGGTCACGGACCGGGTGCGGTCCCTCGCTGGGGGTGCAGGCACCAAAAGGGCCCTGACCGTACGACAGAAGGTCGACGCCCTCGGCGGGCCGTCGGGTGTCCGGGAGCTCTCGCCCGCCGCACCCGGCGAGTTGACGGCGAGCACGGCCTGGGGCGGGGAACGGGAACTGGAGTTCGCGGCGAGTGTCGCCCGGGGTCTGGTCGTCGGGCACGAGCGGTACGGAGGGGCGTACTGCGACGCGCGGGGCGTGCTGATGGTGTGGCTGGCGATCCGCGCGACCCGCGACGGCGAGGCCCTGTTCGTCGAGACCGGGAACGCCTACAACAGCCCCGGCGTGATCCAGGCGCCGGCCACCGCGATCGCCCTGCGGGACCGCGAACTCACCGTCGTCGAGCGGCTGCTGGACCTGCCGCGGGAGCGGGTGGGACGCGCGGTGCGGGCGCACTGGGCGGAGCTGTCCGCCGCCGGGACGACCACCGACCGCGCGGCCGCCCTGCTGGGCGTCACCGCCCCGGCCGAGACGGCCGCCGACCGGGAGTGGATGTGCGCGTGAGGCGGTGGGCGGCGGTGGTGGCGGCCCTGACGCGGCCCACGGTGCGGTCCCTGCCGTGGCGGCTGCTCGCGGGCGGCTGGGCGCTGGGGATGGTCGTCGCCGCCGTACCGGCCCTGTTCTCGCTGGACCTCCCGGCGGCGGTCCTGGCCGATGTGGTGCGGGCGACGGCCCTGTGCGGGGCCGTCGGCACGGCGTTCGCGCTGGACGACCCGGCCCGGCACACCACCGGGGCCGTTCCCGTGCCGCGCCCGCTGCGGCAGACGCTGCGGGTGGCGGTCGTCGGGCTCGCGGGCGCGGTCTGGTGGGCGGCGGTCCTCGGCGTCGTACGGGCGGGCGCCGACGCCGGGCCCTGGGCCGCGCTGCCCGCCGGGGCCCTCACGATCGAGGCCGCGGCGCTGTCCGGGCTGGCGCTGGCGCTCGCCGGGGCGGCGGTCCGGTTCAGCGCGGTCCGGCTGCCCGGCCCGGCGGTCGCCGCCGCGCTGCCGGCGCTCCCGGTCGCGGCGACCGTGTTCCTCCCGGACGAACACGCGCTGTTCGTGCCCCCCGGCGACCCGCGCTGGGCGGACGCCCACACGCTGTGGGCCGGGATCCTGGCGGCCACGCTCGCCGTGTGGGCGGCGTGCGGCCCGGAACCGCGCCGCCGGGCGCGCGGAGTGCCGGGGCGCGGCGGCGGCGTGCCGAGGCGGGGCGGCGGCCACTGAGCCCGGAGCGGGGACCCGCGGGGCCCGCCGGTGGGGGAGCCGGTGGGCCTCAGGACGGGCGGTCGCAGTCGCAGGCGCTCGACGCGGCGTCGTCCAGAAGACCGCTCTTCGCGGTCAGATAGGCCAGCTGGGCACGGCTGTTGCTGCCCAGCAGGTCACCGACCTTCTTCAGATGGCTGGCGACGGTCCGGGTGCTGATGCCGAGTCGGCTCGCGATGGCCGCGCGCCCCGCATCGGGCCGGGCCGACCACATGTCCCGATCGGGTCCGCGCGGGCAAGGCTTACGCCTCCCGCAGGAACCGCGCCTACCTGCGACGCAGGGGAATCCGCTGCACCATCCCGGACACGGTTGATCAGACATCCAGCCGTCAGAAGCCCGGCTCCCGCTGTGGTCGGCCGCCGCATGCCGACCCAGTGGTTTTGACCCTCGATCGTCACTCGGTGGGATCCACGTTCCACGTCTCCGGCAGATCGTTGCCGCAGAAGACGCAGACGAAGTCGTCCTCGCGCACGATGTTGCGTTCCTGGCAGCCCAGGCACCGTCGGAACACCACCTCGTGGGTGAAGCCGGAGGGCCGCCCGAGACCTATGTCGTCCAGTGCACGGGCAACTTCCGACCAAGAGGTGACGTCCGGGCAGTACCCGGTGGACTGGTTGCTGACCTCGCTCACGGCCCACCGGTCTGTCTCGCGCACGAAGCTGATCTCGCCGGCACTCAGAACCATGTCTCCACCGGCACAGGCAACGTGCTCGCTTTGCCGCGGCGCCAGCCGGAGCACACCGTCCATGTCCACCACGAAGGTGAACGGTTCGGCCAGCTCCGCCACCGATCGCTTAGCGATCCAAGCGTCGAATTCAGCCGCCGAGCTGATCGGGCACCCGCCGCTGTCAGGCCGAACCGCAGCCTTCAGCTCGACCGGTCCGACATATCGGTAACTCTGCCCCCGCTCACTCACGTCAGCCAACGTAGAGCACTTCCGACACACGCGCTGGCCAGTGGCCCACGGCCCGGTCCAGGGCGTCGCGGTTGATCCTCGGCAGCAGTCGGTGAACCGAGCGGATCACGCGGGTCGGGCACCTCGGTCAGTCGTTCCAGCGCGGCCCACCTGTGCGGACACAGCACTGACGCTGATCCGCGCGGACTCCGGTGCGGCGGCAGCCACGAGTTCGTCGCCTGGCTCGCCCTCGCGCCGGGCGGACGGGAGGTGCCCGCCTTCGGCTTCTTCTCCGGGACGGCGGAGCCCGTGGGTCGCTCGGGCCGGGTCAGGTGCTCCGTCGCTCAGGCGTCAGTGTTGATCACTCGGGGATCGGGAGCGCGCGGAGACCCACCCGGCCCAGACGGCATCCCAGGCGCCCGTGTATCCGCACGTCACAGGGGCTGGGATGGTTCCACCCCGCTCGATCGGCCGTCGGCTGTTGCGTCCGGCCGGTGTGACCGCTGATGCTCTTGGTGCCGCACCGACGAGGCCCGGACCGACCGACCGGCCTCGTCGCGGTATCGACGTCCACGGACTCATCCACAGGGGGAACACCCATGTCCATGCGCATCCGAACGAGCGCTCTCACCGCACTCGCCGTCACCGCCCTCGCGGCGGGTACGGTCCTCACGGCGCCGGCCGCGGGCGCCGCGACGAAGGCCGCCGCGCCCAAGTTCCTGTCGGCCTCCCAGCTGCCGCCGCACCCGACGTCGTCCTGGACCGCCGGGCCGGTCACCGAGGGATTCCCGGAGGCGCTCGGCCTCTGCGTGAGCACGGAGGGCGTGCCGTCCTACGACTACCGGCACCGGGAGTTCCGGACCGACCTGGACACCAGCGCCGTCCAGCTGACCGTCGTGACCGGCACGGCCGCCCAGGCCAAGGCCCTGGCGAAGCACTACGACGACCTGATCCGCACCTGCGCCGACCGCCTCGAGCAGTCCTCGCCCGACATCGACGCCGAGGGCCGGGACTACGGGACGCTGGCGGTCGAGGAGGGCGCCCACGTCCGCGGCCTGAACACCGAGACGTCCGGCGGCGCCAACGACATCGCCCTGCTGTCCGTCGGACGGGACGGCCGGACCGTCACCGTCGTCAAGTGGGGCCAGCTGGGCGACTTCACGAACGCGCCCGTGGCCGCCTTCAAGAAGACCACGATCACGGCCGTCAACAAGCTGTACTGACCGGGCGGCCGTCAGAGGGCCGAGGCCCGGTTTCGCCCCCGCCCTGCCGCCGACGGTAAGCGGGTCACATGTGAAGACCCCGTCCTCAGCCTTTCCGCTGTGGACGGGGTCTCCGGGCACCTCATGGCCCGACCACGGCCGCAGCCGGTCAGGTCCAGTCGGTGCAGGAGTTGAGCTTTCGACTGCCTTCGAAGCGCGCCACCTCGACCCCGGTCTCAGCAATGCCGCCCTCGGCCTGGGCGGTGGTGCTGAGCGTGAGGGTGTCACCCTTGCCCGAGGTGAGGGAGTGCCACGGCCACGTGAAGACTTGCTGGCTGCCGACAGGCTTGTGGAGGAAGCGGATTCGTACGTGGTGATCGTCAGCGGCCGTGTCCGTGACGGACAGAGCGACCTTGAACTCCGCGTAGGGCCAGTGGTCCCCAGAGGGCCGCTTCGTGCCCATGGTGCCTCGTGCCCCGGTCGTCGAGCAGCTGGCGGTGCCACCCGCAACTGGGGGCTGGAAGGCGGAGGAGACGGACTTCGTGTCCGGGCCGGCGCTCTGCGGAGTGGCCGACGCCTGGCCGGTGAGCGTGATCGTGGCCATGACCGCTGCGGCGCAGACGGCGGCTGTGCGCGTGCTCATATCGTTCCCCCTCTTGGTTCCGGTGGCCCCGTATTTCCGTCGGACGGGTCCCCCGTTGATCGACACCGATGGTTGCTCAGGTGCTTGAGGATCTACAAGCATTTTGTCGAATGGATGATCGATATTGGTCAGCCTTCTCGCTGTGAGTGGGGAGTCCAAATACCCCGTAGGTGGGCATAAGATCTCCCTCTCCCTCGGTGCCATCGTGTTATTTCCGAGCAAATCACCCCTGTGGGGGTAGGCTCGATCGCCGCTCCGGGCGACTCGATCCGGTGCTCGCCTTCGAAGGGATCTTGTGAGCGCCTCCTAGCTCGTGCTCGTCCCCGCCCCGGCGCCGGGCGCCGATTGTTGCGCCGGGATGAAATCCGCAGTTCCCCGCGTTGGTGTGTTCCGGATACCTCCGGGGCGACCCCGGACGACGACGAGGAGGGCACCGCGTGGCCGCGCGACAGGGGGAGGACCGGATGGGGGAGCCGGCGACGGAACCGGAGGCGGAGCGGGCGGAGAGGGCGCCCGGGTGGGCGCGTCGGCTCGCCGCGTACGCCTGGCGGTACCCCAAGGACGTCGTCCTCGCCCTCGGCTCCTCCCTCGCCGGCATGGCCGTGATGGCCGTCGTCCCCCTGATCACCAAGGTGATCATCGACGACGTCATCGGGGACAGGACCCGCGCCATGATGCCCTGGGCCGGTGCCCTCGTCGGAGCCGCCGTCCTCGTCTACGTCTTCACCTACATCCGCCGCTACTACGGCGGCCGCCTCGCCCTCGACGTGCAGCACGACCTCCGCACGGAGATGTTCGGCACGATCACCCGGCTCGACGGGCGCCGTCAGGACGAGCTGTCCACGGGGCAGGTCGTCGGCCGTGCCACCAGCGACCTCCAGCTCATCCAGGGCCTGCTCTTCATGCTGCCGATGACCATCGGCAACCTCCTGCTGTTCCTGATCTCCCTCGTCGTCATGGCGTGGCTGTCCATCCCGCTCACCCTGGTCGCGCTGGCCGTCGCCCCCGCCCTGTGGTGGATCGCCGTCCGAAGCCGCGCCCGGCTGCACCCCGCCACCTGGTACGCGCAGGCCCAGGCCGCCGCCGTCGCGGGCGTCGTCGACGGCGCCGTCAGCGGCGTACGCGTGGTGAAGGGATTCGGGCAGGAGGAACAGGAGACCGGGAAGCTGCGCGACGTGGGCCGGCGGCTGTTCGCCGGGCGGCTGCGCACCATCCGGTTCAACTCCAGGTACACCCCCGCCCTCCAGGCCGTCCCCGCGCTCGGCCAGGTCGCCATGCTGGCGCTCGGCGGCTGGCTCGCCGTGCGCGGGCACATCACGCTCGGCACCTTCGTCGCCTTCTCGACGTACCTCGCCCAGCTGGTCGGCCCCGTCCGGATGCTCGCCATGGTCCTCACCGTCGGCCAGCAGGCCCGCGCCGGCACCGAGCGGGTGCTGGAGCTGATCGACACCGAGCCGACGCTGACCGACGGCACGAAGACGCTGCCCGCCGACGCGCCCGCGACAGTCGAGTTCGACGACGTGTCGTTCGGCTACGAGGACGGCCGCCCCGTGCTGGACGGGCTGAGCTTCGAGATCCGGCCCGGCGAGACCCTTGCCGTCGTCGGCTCCTCCGGTTCCGGCAAGTCCACCGTCTCGCTGCTGCTGCCCCGCTTCTACGACGTGAGCCGCGGCGCCGTCCTCATCGGCGGCCACGACGTCCGCGAGCTGACCCTCGACTCGCTGCGCGCCGCGATCGGCCTGGTCCCCGAGGACTCCTTCCTCTTCTCCGACACCGTCCGCAACAACATCGCCTACGGCCGCCCCGACGCCACCGACGAGCAGATCGAGGCCGCCGCCCGCGCCGCCCAGGCGGACCGTTTCATCGCCGAGCTGCCCGAGGGCTACGCCACCAAGGTCGGCGAACACGGCCTGACCCTCTCCGGCGGCCAGCGCCAGCGCATCGCCCTGGCCCGCGCCATCCTGACCGACCCCCGGCTGCTGGTCCTCGACGACGCGACCTCCGCCGTGGACGCCCGCGTCGAGCACGAGATCCACGAAGCCCTCACCCACGTCATGGAGGGCCGCACCACCCTCCTCATCGCCCACCGCCGCTCCACCCTCGGCCTCGCCGACCGTATCGCCGTCCTCGACCGGGGCCGCCTCGCCGACATCGGCACCCACGAGGAGCTGGAGCGCCGCTCCGCCCTGTACCGGCGGCTGCTCACCGACCCCGACGAGCTGGGCGGCGTCTCACCCGGCCACCTCCCGCAGGCCCCCGCCGCCGAGGACGCCGTGCGCGACTCGATGGGGGCCGCGATAAGGGACGAGCTGGACGCCGAGTTCGACGCCGAACGCGGCATCACGCCCCGGCTGTGGACCGGCGACCGGGAGCCCCGGGACGCCGCCTTCGCCGGCACCCCCGCCACCCCCGAGCTCCTCGCCCAGGTCGAGGCGCTGCCCCCGGCGCGGGACACCCCGGACATCGACGAGGCCCGCGCGGTCGCCCCGGAGCGCTCCTACGGCCTGAGGCTGCTGCTGCGCGGCTTCGGGCTGCCGCTGCTGCTGAGCCTGGCCCTGGTCGCCGTCGACGCCGGCATGGGGCTGCTGCTGCCGGTCCTGATCCGGCACGGCATCGACGAGGGCGTCTCCCAGGCGGTCCTCGGCGGGGTCTGGGCCGCGTCCCTGCTGGCCCTGCTCTCGGTCCTCGTCCAGTGGGCGGCCCAGGTCGGGGAGATCCGGATGACCGGCCGTACCGGCGAACGCGTCCTGTACTCCCTCCGGCTGAAGATCTTCGCCCAGCTCCAGCGGCTCGGACTCGACTACTACGAGCGGGAGCTGACCGGCCGGATCATGACCCGGATGACGACCGACGTGGACGCTTTGTCGACGTTCCTCCAGACCGGCCTGGTCACCGCGTTCGTCTCCGTCGTCACCTTCTTCGGCATCATGGTCGCCCTGATCGTGATCGACGTGCAGCTCGCCCTGGTCGTGTTCGCGACGCTCCCGCCGCTGATCTTCTGCACGTTCTTCTTCCGCCGGGCGAGCGTGAAGGCGTACGAACTCGCCCGTGAGCGGATCTCCGTCGTCAACGCCGACCTCCAGGAGTCGGTGGCCGGACTGCGGATCGTGCAGGCGTTCCGGCGCGAGCGTGCCGGCGGCGAGCGCTTCGCCGCAGGCAGCGCCGGCTACCGCGAGGCCCGGGTGCGCGGCCAGTGGCTGATCTCCGTGTACTTCCCGTTCGTGCAGCTGCTGTCGTCGGTCGCGGCCGCGGCGGTGCTCGTCGTGGGCGGCCAGCGGGTCGACGCCGGCACCCTGACCACCGGCGCCCTGGTGGCGTACCTGCTCTACATCGACCTGTTCTTCGCCCCGGTCCAGCAGCTCTCCCAGGTCTTCGACGGCTACCAGCAGGCCACCGTCTCCCTGGGCCGCATCCAGGAACTGCTCCAGGAGCCGACGTCCACGAAGTCCGCCGACGAACCCCTGGAGGTGCTGTCGCTGCGCGGCGACATCGCCTTCGAGGGCGTGGACTTCCAGTACGGGGGCTCCGACGGCGAGGAGGCGGCCCTCAGCGGCATCACCCTGCGGATCCCGGCCGGGCAGACCGTCGCCTTCGTCGGCGAGACCGGCGCCGGCAAGTCCACCCTCGTCAAGCTGGTCGCCCGCTTCTACGACCCCACCGGCGGCCGGGTCACCGTCGACGGCACCGATCTGCGCGCCCTCGACATCGCCTCGTACCGGCACCGGCTGGGCGTCGTCCCGCAGGAGGCGTACCTCTTCCAGGGCACCGTCAGGGACGCCATCGCCTACGGCCGCCCCGACGCCACCGACGCCGAGGTGGAGGCCGCCGCGCGGGCCGTCGGCGCCCACGACATGATCGCCACCCTCGACGGCGGCTACCTCCACGAGGTCGCCGAACGCGGCCGCAACCTCTCCGCGGGCCAGCGCCAGCTGATCGCCCTGGCGCGGGCCGAGCTGGTGAACCCGGACATCCTGCTGCTGGACGAGGCGACGGCGGCCCTCGACCTGGCCACCGAGGCCCAGGTCAACCAGGCCACCGACCGTCTCGCCGGCCGCCGCACCACCCTCGTCGTCGCCCACCGCCTCACCACCGCCGCCCGCGCCGACCGCGTCGTCGTCATGGACCACGGCCGGGTCGCCGAGGACGGCACCCACGACGAACTCCTCGCCCTCGACGGACAGTACGCGCGCCTGTGGCGGACCTTCGTGGGCGAGCCGGCGATGAAGGCGTAGGCGTTCGCCGCCGGTATTTCCCTCCCGATTTCCCTCCCGTCGCGCAACCGTTCGGCACCTGTCGTGCGTCCGAATATCAGTACGCTTCTGCGGTGGGAGGGACAGTCGGTGAGCAGGGGTGCGAAGGGCGCGATCCGTCGGCCGCTGGCGCTCGCGCTGGCCGTCCTGACCATGGCCGGGCTGCTGGCCCTGGCCGGCCCCGCGGGCAGTGCGACGGCGGCCTCGTCCTGCGTCGGCCGCAAGGTGCGGACCCTGACCTTCGACGCCGGGACCGTGCACGTCTACCGCAAGGGCAGCCGGTACGTGTGCGCCGTGCTCGTGCCCGGCAAGCAGGTCATGGGCAAGGGCGGAGGGAAGGCCCGCAAGGGCACCATCCGCATCCGGGCGTGGGCGGGGCAGTGGGTGCGGAACAAGCAGCACCCGGCGGGCCCGGTCACCGTGCACGCGGGCCGGCGCCCCGTGTGCGTGCAGGCGCGGGTCGGCTCCGTGCGCTACACCTCGGGCTGGATCCTGCGCTGACCACCCGCCCCCGCCCCCGCCACCGAGACCGGGGCCAGGGCCGGTGCCGGGCGCACAGGGTTTTCCCTATCTCCGCCATCTGTGCCTGAAAGCAGTCCAGTTGGCCCCTTTCTTCCCTGGTGCCCCGGCGGTCGCTCCGATAGCTTCCGGCGCACAGCCGTTCCATAGGGGAGAGAACGCATGCGCAAAGCGCTCAGGTGGGTGCTGTCGCTCGTGGTGCTCATAGGCACTCTGAGCACGGCGGGCGCGGCCACCGCCGCACAGCCGGACACCACCGACATCAAGGACCGACTGCTCGCGATACCGGGTGTGAGCCTCATCGAGGAGAAGCCGTACCCGGGCTACCGCTTCTTCGTCCTCAACTTCACGCAGCCGGTCGACCACCGCCACCCGGGCAAGGGCACCTTCCAGCAGCGGATCACCGTCCTGCACAAGGACACCAGCCGCCCGACGGTGTTCTACACCGGCGGCTACAACGTCTCCACGACCCCGAGTCGCCGCGAGCCCACGCAGATCGTGGACGGCAACCAGGTCTCCATGGAGTACCGCTTCTTCACGCCGTCCCGTCCGGCCCCGGCCGACTGGACCAAGCTGGACATCTGGCAGGCCGCCAGCGACCAGCACCGCATCTTCAAGGCGTTCAAGAAGATCTACGACAAGAAGTGGATCTCCACGGGCGGCTCCAAGGGCGGCATGACCGCCACGTACTACGAGCGCTTCTACCCGAAGGACATGGACGGCGTCGTCGCCTACGTCGCCCCCAACGACGTGGTGAACAAGGAGGACTCGGCGTACGACCGGTTCTTCGCCAAGGTCGGTACCAGGGAGTGCCGCGACCGGCTGAACGCGGTGCAGCGCGAGGCGCTGGTGCGCCGCGAGCCGCTGGAGAAGAAGTACGCGGAGTTCGCCGCCGCCGAGAACCTCACCTTCCACACCATCGGCAGCCTCGACAAGGCGTACGAGGCCGTCGTCCTCGACTACGTGTGGGGCTTCTGGCAGTACAGCCTGCTCGCCGACTGCGACAGCGACACCATCCCGAAGAACGCCAAGGCCGCCACGGACGACGAGATCTGGAACTCGATCGACGCGATCTCCGGCTTCTCCGCCTACGCCGACCAGGGCCTGGAGACGTACACGCCGTACTACTACCAGGCGGGCACGCAGCTCGGCGCGCCGACCATCAAGTTCCCGCACATCGAGAAGAAGTACATCCGCTACGGCTACCAGCCGCCGCGGAACTTCGTCCCGCGGGACATCAAGATGAAGTTCCAGCCGCACGCCATGCGTGACGTCGACACCTGGGTCCGCAACAACGCCCGCCACATGCTCTTCGTGTACGGCGAGAACGACCCGTGGGGCGCCGAGCCGTTCCACCTCGGCAAGAAGGCCCGTGACTCGTACGTCTTCACGGCCCCCGGCGCCAACCACGGCGCCCGGGTCGCCGGCCTCGTCGAGTCGGAGAAGGACCTCGCCACGGCCCGCATCCTGAAGTGGGCGGGCGTCGCCCCGGCCGCGGTCCAGCAGGACGCGAGCAAGGCGAAGCCGCTCGCGAAGTTCGACGGCAAGCTCGACAAGCGCGACGTCGAGCGCGAGATGACGCTGCGTCCGTAACACCACGCACGACAGAGCCCCGGTGCCGCCCGACGGCGACACCGGGGCTCACCCGTGTCCGGGGTCCGGTGCCCCGGAGGGCTCAGGTGGCCTCGGTGTCCAGGGCCACCCAGCCGGCCTTCGTCGAGGGCGCGTAGAGAATGCCGCCGGCGACGAGGGGTTCGGTGTCGAGGCCGGTGTCGAAGCCGCTGTGGTCGTCGGTGAACGGCAGGCTGTGGCGGTAGCGCAGCTTGCCCGTGCGCGCGTCGAAGGCGGCGACTCCTCGGGTGTTGGCCACGTAGACACGGTCGCCGGCCTGCACGGGGGGAATGTCGGACTGCCCCAGGCTGGGCACCGTCGTGCGCCACAGTTCCTTCCGCCTTGCCACGTCGACGGCGACCAATTCACCGCCGGTGGTGGTCGGTGACACGAACAGCACGCGGCCCGGAGTCACCGAGAGCTCGGGCGCGCCCTTCTGGCCACCGCCCAGGGCGGCGGAGAGTTCCGTGCGCACACCCTTGGCGTCCTTCACCAGCTCCTGCCGCAGGAGGACCCTGCTCATGGGCGCCTCCTTCTCGTTCAACAGCGCGCAGTACAGCCGGAGGGTGCCATCCTCCTTCAGCACCGCCTCGGTGCCGGCGACGCACGTTCCGGACAGCTTGAACGCCGAGACCTTCTTTCCGGTCCCCGGGTCGACGACCGTGACGTAGTCGTCGCCGAAGCCGAGTTTCTTGATCGTGGTGAAGACGTAGAGCCGGCCGTCTATGATCCGCAGCGGGGGATAGCCCACGTTCTGGGTCGGGAAGGTGAAGGGCGCGACGTAGGTCCACGCCTTCCGGCCCGTACGGGCGTCGACGGAGTACACGATGCCGCTCTCGTCGGTCGCGTAGACCCGTTCACCGTCGCCTATGAGGTTTTCGGTGAGCGACACCGTCGCGTAGCGCCACTTGACGTCGCCATCGGCGAGACCGAGGCCCACGAGGCGGTCACCCGCGTCGACCACCACCGTGTCGCCCACGACAACCGGGCTGTTCTGGCTTCCGTACGCCATCGCCTTGTCGGTCCGCCACACCTCCTTGCCGGTCGCCGCGTCGATCCGTACCGTCCGGTCGCCGACGCACACCAGGGACGCCTCCGCGTACACGCAGTCGCTGTTCTGGAGGTTGTACTGCCAAGCCCGCCAGCCGTCCGGGCGGCGTTCGGGGCTGTCGTGGTACGTGAACGAGAAGCCACCCGAGCCGGACTTCGAGGCTAGATACGTCGCGGAGCCCGCCGGCTGGGTCGTCACCGTGCGTGCCCGGGTCCTCGGATGCGAACCCGTATCCTCCCCGCCCCCGCGGAACCCGTACACCAGCCCGCCCGCGATCGTGCTCACCGCCACGACCGCCGCCGCCACGGTCAGTGCCCGGCGGCGGCGCCCGCGCCGGGGCGGGGGTGTGGGGACGCGGCCCAGGTCCGTCGTCACGGATCCCATGTCCGTGGCGTCCGAGGCGGTGTCCGCGTCCGCCCCGGAGTCGGACGCGGTGTCCCCGCGTGCGCCCGTGGCTGTGTCGGTCGCCGCGTCCGCGTCCGCGTCCGCGTCGGGGGCCGGGCTCGCGTCCGCGTCGGGTGCCGGGCTCGCGGCCGACGGGGTCGCGGGCCCCTCCAAGGTGCCCGGGTAGGTGCCGGCCAGCAGGGAGAGCAGCTCCGCCGCGTCGGGGCGGTCGTCCGGCTCCTTGGCCAGGCAGCGCTCCACCGTCGGCCGCAGCCAGCCCGGCAGGGCGTCCAGCTTCGGCGGCTCGTGCACCAGTTGGTACACCAGCGTGTACACGTCCGTCGCGTCGAACGGCACCCGCCCGCTCGCCGCGTACGTCAGCATCGAGCCCAGCGAGAAGATGTCGCTGCGCGGCCCGACGTCCTTCTGGGCGCGTATCTGCTCCGGCGACATGAACGGCGGGGTGCCGATCGTGACGCCGGTCCCGGTGAGCCCGGGGGCCGTGAGCACGGCGTCGTCGGCCGCGCGCACGATGCCGAAGTCGATGACCCGGGGCCCGTCGTCGGCCAGCAGCACATTGCCGGGCTTGAGGTCCCGGTGCACGATCCCGACGCGGTGGATGTCCCGCAGCGCCTCCGCGAGCCCGGTCGCGAGACGGTACAGCTCCTCGTCGGTGAGGGCGGGCCCCTTGGTGACACGCTCGTCGAGCGGCTGCCCCGGCACGAAGAGGGTAGCCATCCAGGGCGGGTCGGCGTCCGGGTCGGCGTCCACGACGGGCGCGGTGAAGGCCCCGCTGACCTGCCGGGCGGCGGTCACCTCACGTCGGAAACGGCCGCGGAAGTCGGGCTGGTGGGCGAGGTTGCCGCGGATCACCTTCACGGCGACCTGGCGGCCCGAGGGTGACGTACCGAGGTAGACGTGGCCCATGCCGCCGGAGCCGAGGTGGGAGTCGATGCGGTAGCCGGGGATGTCCGGCAGCTCCTCGTTGCCCGGAGCGCCCTGGGCTTCCTGGGCCATCGTCCCCCCACCGTCGTCGTACGGACCCTAAGCGGATGATATCGATCCGGCACGCGGCCGTTCGGAGGGGTGTTCGACCTGCGGTGGCGTCAACCGTCGGCGCGGCACCGGGGGTTCATACGGGTCGGGCGCAGCCCACTGGTTTGCTCCGCCCAACTGCACGTACAGGTCGGTGGAGATAGGACACAGCGCGTTACAGTCAGTGGTCGCCGGGCGTGGCGGCCCCTGCGGCAGCGTCCGCTCGATCTCGTCGACGACTGACCGCTGCCCCCTCTCCACCGCACTCCAGCAACAAGATCACGAGCTACGGCTGGAGTATTAGCCCTGTATATTCAGCGGAATTGGGCGGTCTGACGCTCCGATAGCAGAAAGGTGCCCCTGACCTGCAAGGATGCGAGTGTCTAGATCGTATCCGGCGTAGAAGTCAGGGCACCTTTCTGGTGGTTGAGCGTACAGGGGGGACCGTCGGCTGTCGGTGGTGGCTGACGGGAAGAGGCTGATCGGGCATGCCGGGGCGGTGCTGCTGCGCCGGTGTGCGGACCGGACGGGGCTGACGGACGCGCTGGTGAAGTGCTGCCGTCCAGCACGGTGGCCGGCTGGCGGGACCGCGCCGGGGTACTGGTGCACCTGGCCATCGCGATCACGCTCGGCGCGGCGAATCTGTCGGAGGCCGAGCAGCAGCTGCATCACCGACCGCTGTTCAGGTTCGGGGCCTCGGATTCCACCGCCCGCCGTACGCTGGCCGCGCTCGACGAGCCCACCCTGGCGAAGGTCGCGAAGGTGCGGGCGCGGGTGCGCCGGCAGGTGTGGAGCCTGCTGCATTTACGGCCGGGCGGTTGCCCCTGGCTGACGGTGGCGGACAAGCGGGTGACCGGCTGGATCGTTATCGACCTCGAAGCCACCGTCATCACGGCCGCGTCGAAGAAGGCCGGGGTAGCGGTCACGTTCAAGAAGACGTTCGGGTTTCATCCGCTGGCCGCATGGTGCGCGAACAACGGCGAGTCCCTGGCCATGATGCTGCGTCCCGGCAGCGCCGGAGCAAACACAGTGGCCGACCACATCCGCGTGCTCACCGACGCTCTCACCCAGATCCCCGGCTCCTCGGCTGCGAAGATCCTGGTGCGGGTGGATGGGACCGGAGCAACCCACGGCCTGCTGGAACACCTGGAAGCGCTGAACACCACGCGGCGCGCGGTGCGCTACACCGTCGGCGGGAAGATCACCGAAGACGACGAGAAGGCCATCGCCCGCCTGCCCGAGGCTGCCTGGGAGACCTACGTGCACCAGGATGGCAGCCTCCAAGAGGACTACTTCGTCGCCGCGTTGACCGGGTTGAACACCCGTGAGGGCTGGCCGGAGGGGAGGCGCCTGATCGTGCGCCGCGTCAAGCCCACCCGGCGGCACCTGAAGAAGCTGACCGCCTTCGAGAAGAAGACCGGCAGGCGCTACTGCATCACCGCGACCAACATCCGTCACATGTGGGGCATCGCCGGCTCCGGCCACGCCCAGTTCCTCGACGTGCTGCACCGCTCCCACGCAGGGGTGGGGATTGAGTGTGCACCAACAAGGCGATGGGCCAGACCCACCTCCCGTCGGCATCCTGGGAAGTCAGCCGCGGCTGGATGCTCGCCTCAAATTCGCCGCCGATCTCGATGCGTGGCTGCGCCTGCTTGGCCCTGCACGACATCGATGACATGGCCGACGCCGAGCCGGACACCATGCGGTTCCGCCTCTACCACCTGCCGGCCCGCCTTGCCGACTGGAACTGCACCGCGCACGAAAGAGTCAGCTGCGAGCGGAGGACCTGCTGCGACGCTTGGAGGCAGAAGCCATCCGGCTTAGGGCTGAGCTAAAGCGCACCGGCCACGGCGTCTCCGATGTGATCCCTGCCGATCAGCCGCCGATCCCCTCTGCACTGCCCTTGCCGTCAACCGATGCCTTCACAGACCGTGACCCGCCAGCATCTGACATGGCCAGGGTGCTGGATCAGGCCCTCACCGTCGGCACCAAGGTACAAGAGGTCCTCGATAGCGCAGAGGACCGACTGGTTCCTACAGCAGTCCCCCAGGCAGAGTTGCTCAGCGAGTTACTCAATCAGCTGCCGGTACCGGCGGTCGCTGAGGCAGTGTCCAACTCACTGCCTTTCATGTTTCCCGAGCCGATAGATGACACAGGTCAACTGCCCGAAGACCTGGCCAACCGGGCCGGCCCAGGGCGGCTCCAGCGGATCGCGCAGCTCGTAGAGTTCAGTGCTGCTCGGGCTGAGCCTGGACTCAGCACTCAGCTGCGGCAGTGGTCCGATGGACTGGTCCAGCAAGAGAAGCTGTCTGCTGGCGAACTCAGAGCAATGCGCACCGAGGCTGAAGTCATGTACCGCCCTTCGTCGCAAGCGTTGACCAGGCTCATGGATCGTATGCGTCGACGACCCAGGCCGGTGGCCGAGGGTGTGTCAGCTGCCGCACTCTCGCTCGTCGCAGGCCTGATGCTGACGGTCTTCGCACCAACGGAGCAGGCGGAAAAACGAGGTCAGGCCACCCCGACACCAACTCCCACGGTCTCCGCACCATCCCCTACGTCCGAACAGTGGGAAGGCCCGATCCATCTGACTTTGTCAATGAGTCTCTGGGACGCAGATGAGAGTACGCAGCAGCGCACCGCTGAGCTTCGCCGACAGGTTCCACGCATTGCCGCGGCGCTACGCGGCCGACGGCCTGGCATGGTGATCATTTACACGGTCACACCGGCGTCCCACCTCAGCTTGGCAAGCGCCATGTCCGAACAGATCGCGGAGATGCTGCCGACAGAAATGCCAACCATGCGCCAATCGCGGTTCAAGTCAGCTTGGCAAGGCGGCAGTCTGCCAGGCAAGGTGAGGCTGGAGATCTACACGGTTGCGGCAGAGAAGGCGCAGCACCGTCCCGGCTCGTGACCGCTGACGATGACACACCTATCTCTTCAGTGAGTTACTTCCGGAGCGGATGTGTCCTAGCCGAAGGTGGCTGCCGACGGGGCGACGTCTCAACCCGGTGGCCGCGCGGCCAACCTCTGGCCACCGGGCTGCATATCCCGCTCAATGGGAGGGCACTTCTGCAGGTCAAGGCGCGATGGGCTGTGGAGAACCGGCCGGTCCTGAAGACCGTCCTGCTCCCATGTCTAGATGCAGTTGATGCTTGTCGGATGTGTATCGGTTGATGCTTTCCGGTTCCTAGCCTGTCGTGCGGTTTGTCGTGCCGTAGGCCTTGAAGCGGGTCACCTCCTTGCTGGCGGTGCGGGGCACCGTCCGCAGGCGGTGTCCGTCGTGGTCGAAGACGTGCAGGGTGGTGTCGGTGACCTCGACGTTCACGACGGTGCGCGCAAGGACCATGCCGACCTGGGCCTGCTGGCCGCAGACCTGGATGCTGCCGCGGGCCGAGACTTGCGGCTGACCCGCACCGCATCCTGCGGTGTTTTCGGCGGCAGAGGACTGAGCTGGGCGTCGCTGATGCGGGCCCGCCGAGCGGGCGGGATCGGACAGGGCAGAGTCCGCACCAGCACACCGCCGGCGATGACCTGCATCAAAGGCCCGTCCAGCCGAAGAATCACGCGTTGTCCGGCCAGCGGGAACCCGACGGTGATCTGCTGTCCTGCCAGGCTGACCACCCCGGAGGCGTTCACGGTGCGGGCCACCTCGACGGGCACCCGCACCGCAAGCCGGCCGGCGCACGTCCGGCCGGAGCGGGACCGGCCGGACGTGCGCCCGGAGGCCCGCAGCCGCACCAGATCCGCGGTGCTCAGCCGGGACGGCACCGTCTTGACCCGCTTGCCGTCCAGGCTGACGTGGACGGTGGTGCTGTCCATCCACAGCGTGACCGGTCGGCCCGCATGCCTGGGCCCGAACCAGAACTGCTGACCGGCCACCGTCAGATTCCCGCTCGGCGGCACCCCCCGGTCCACCTCCACCGCATCCGTCGAGGCCGACGGCGAGATCCGCGACGGCGCCTGGGTCGCCGAACTCACCGGCGATGTCCTCGACGGCTGGCCGGAGGGCATGCGGCTGATCGTCCGGAAGGAACGGCCGCAACCTGGAGCTCAGTTGCGGCTCACGGACGCGGACGGCATGCGGCTGACCTGCTCCGCCACCAACACGTTGGGTCGGCCGATCGCCGAGCTCGAACTGCGTCACCGGCTGCGTGCCCCGGCCGAGGACCGCATCCGCGCCGCCCGGGCCACCGGCCTGCGTAAACCTGCCCCTGCGCCGCACCGCCCAGAACCGGATCTGGCTGGAGATCGTGCAGATCGCACTGGACCTGCTGGCCTGGATGCCGATGCTCGCTTTGACCGGCAAGGCCAGGCTCTGGGAACCCCGCCGACTACGGCTCCGCCTGTTCACCACGGCCGGACAACTCGTGACCACCGGCAGTCGGCGGATCTTCCGCCTGGGTCGGCACTGGCCCTGGACCAGCCACATCACCACAGCTCTCGAGCGGCTCTCCTGCCGAACGCCGGCTGACCAACGGATTCCCCGTCCCTACGACAGCGGCTCAACACCCGGAGCAGTGGAATCCGGTGCCATCCCGAGGCGACACCCGGTTCTTCGGCCTGCACAGCCTTAGAGGTCGTTTTCATCTATGATGCCCGCTTATCAGGCGCTTCTTTAAGCGGTATGTGGCGATACAGGCGAGGTCACCGCGGCTGCCGATGCCGGCGGGTCGCGGGAGGTTGCGGGTGGGGGGAAGAGGCCCTAATCCTGTCTCATCCCAGGATGCCCGGTCTTCGAGGTTGTGCGCTTCGACCGCCGTTGGCGTGCGCCTGGGCGCATTCGGTTCGCGGCGGTACGCCGGAAGCATGCCGAAACGACGCCCGTATCCGAGTGATCTGTCCGATGCCCGCTGGGAGTTGATCGAGCCGGTCCTGGCAGCCTGGCGTTTCGAGCGCCGCGGCAGAGCCCTGGACTTCGGCCGGCCGCCCGAACACGACCTGCGCGACATCATGGACGCGATCTTGTACGTGGACCGTACCGGGGTTCAGTGGCGCTACCTTCCCCACGACTTCCCGCACTGGAACACGGTCTACGGCTACTTCGCCAGGTGGCAGCAGGAAGGTGTGTTCGCCCAGCTCAACGGCCTGCTCAGGCAACTCTTACGGCAGAAGGAAGGACGGGAGGCCGAACCGTCGGCCTGTGTGATCGACGCGCAGAGCGTGAAAACCTCCACCAGCGTGCTCGCCTCCGGCCAGGGCATCGACGCCGGCAAGAAGATCGTGGGCAGGAAGCGGAGCATCGTCACCGACACGATGGGCCTTCTCCTTGCCGTGCTGGTCACCGCGGCGAGCGTGCAGGACTCCATCGCCGGCGGCCAGCTCCTGGACCAGGTCGCCACCGAACATCCCCACATCCGCAAGGTATGGGTCGACGGCGGCTACCGCCAGCACCTCGTCGAGCACGCCGCCAGCCTCGGCATCGACATGGAAATCACTCAACGCAAGCCCGGCAGCAGGGGTTTCACCCCGATCCCCAAACGGTGGGTGGTCGAGCGGACCTACGGATGGCTCATGCTCCACCGCCGCCTGGCCCGCGACTACGAAACCCGGCCCGCCCGCTCGGAAGCCATGATCCATATCGCTATGGCAGACCTCATGGCTCGCCGCCTCACCAGCGAGAACATCATCTCCTGGCGCGACCCGACACCGCAGGCTAAGCATCATATTCCGGGATGAAACAACGGGAGAAAACGACCTCTTAGCCCACAGCGCGAAAACGGTCCACCGACTCCGTCGGCGGACCGTCACGAAACTTCGAGGCTAGGTAGGGCACCTCCATGAATGTAATGCAGGGCGCGAGCCGATTCTGTGCCCTAGCCACTCACTGATTTGCGGGCGACTTGAGCCCCTGTGTCGCCCGAGGTGTTGCCGTAGTTTGATCTCTGGTCCTAGCCTGAGGCATTAGGCAAGCTATTTCTTGCTTCGGCCTGTGAATGGCGCAGTTTTTCCCCTGATTGGCTACGAGTGTCGAACCCGTCTGTACAGGTGACGTGATTAGCCGCAGTTAGTGTTGTCTTTTCCTCCGACGGCGCCACCGATGCTCCCTTCCCAGCTGACGCATTGCCCGGAGGCCTGTACATAGATGGGGCCTCCCCATGTGGTCACGCCTTGTTCGCATTTGCTGATTGGGCTATATCCTCGACGGGCGATTTTTTCACATATGGTGGTGGGGCTGCCGGGTGAGTTCCGCACGGTCACTACGCAGTTGAACCCGTTAGAGGAGTTATAGGCAAGAAATACTGTGCCCACATCTCTGACAGGTGCCGAGTTAACTACTGAATAGCCAGAGCCGCAGCCGCCATTGTATGTCGCAGCAGAGGCGGTAGGGGCGGTAGCAATCATGGTTCCCGTCGCTGCTGCTGTGGTTGCTGAAACGGCAAGGATTCGAGTACTCAGGGGGTTCATTTCTCTCCCGGGCTAGTCACTGGATGGTTGTGGTGTGAACTCAGGGAACTTGTTGGTTCGAATGGAATCGAGTTGCTCGAAACGGGCCCGTGTCGCCGGAGTCGATGCGGTAGCCGGGGATGTCCGGCAGCTCCTCGTTGCCCGGAGCGCCCTGGGCTTCCTGGGCCATCGTCCCCCCACCGTCGTCGTACGGACCCTAAGCGGATGATATCGATCCGGCATGCGGCCGTTCGGAGGGGTGTTCGACCTGCGGTGTCGTCAACCGTCCGCGCGGCAACGGGCGTTCAGACGGGCCGGGCGCAGCCCACCGGCTTGCTGCCGCCCAACTGCACGTACAGGTCGGTGGAGACGGGGCACTGGGTCCTCTTCTCGACGGCGGCCGTGACCCGGTACTCCGGGGCGTGCCCGCCCTCGCCGTCGCCGTCGCCGTCGCCGTCGGCGTCGGCGTCACAGGCCGTCTCGCGGACCTCGCCGCGCCCCGCGCCGTAGACGCAGTCGCCGACGATGGTGCGGGGGCCTCCGCCGCCGCCGGGGTCGCCCGGGTGCGGCGGCTGGAGCTTGCGCATGCAGGCGTAGCCCTGGGGTACCGAGCCGTCGCCGTCCTCGTCCGCGCCGGGGGCGGGCCGTGACTCGCTGATGTGGAGGACGAAGTCGGTGGTCGCCGGGCACGGCGGCCCCTGCGGGACCGTTCCGTCGTGGCGGGCGACGACCCGGGCGGCGGCCCGCTCGCTGGCGCAGGGCACCTCCGTGAAGCTGGTCGTCCCGAAGGAGCTGCACTCGTCGATCCCCAGGAACACGGTCCCGTACCCGGCGGGCCGGGTGGGCGCCGTGGTCGTCGTCCGCTCCTCGGGCTCCGGACCCGAACCGCCCGGCCAGACCCGGCACCCGGACAGCAGCGACACGGCCAGCGCGGCGGCCGCGACGAGCCCGGCCGCCGGACGCGCCCCTCCGGCGCGGCGCACCCCTCGCATGATCACCCCCCGACGTACGCGTCCAGCGTGACCCGGCGGCGCCGAGCCCTGCCCGGCATACCGGGCGCAATGCGTACGTTGCGGGTGTGGTGCGCGAGGAGTGCGGCGTAGGTTCCGTACGTCAGGGCCCGTACGCCGGGACTCCGCGTGCGGGACCGCGGATGTCAGGCCCTGTCGGTCAGGGCCTGTAGCTCAGCCCGTGTCCGATGGCGTACAGCACCCGGGTCGGGTCGTCGGCCCGCTGCACCGGCACCGGCAGCCGTCCGCGCGGCGCGACCCGCCCGGCCAGCACCCGGGCTGCGGCCCGCACCTCGACGTCCGTCCACGAGTACGCGGCCAGGTACGCCTTCACCTGCGGCAGTTGCGCCACGTCGTAGGGGTTGCGGAGCGCCACCGCGACCACCGGGACCCCGGTGGCGAGGAGCCGCTCGACCAACGTCCGCTGGGTGCTGCCCGCCGTCACGTTGTACGTCCCCACGACCACCGCGTCCTTGCCGCGCGCCGCCGCGACCGCCTGGTCGATCAGGGCCTGCGTGGGCGCCGTACCGGTGGGCAGCCGGCTCGTGGCGAAGCCGAGGGAGGCCAGTTCGGCGGCGAGGACGGCCGTCGGCGGGCCCGTGGTGCCCGACGGGGACGCCGGATCGGCGCCCACCACCAGCACCTTTTTGTGCGTACGCCGGGACAGCGGCAGCAGTGAGCCCTCGTTGACCAGCAGGGTCGTGGTCCGCTCGGCGATCCGGTCGGCGGCGTCGAGATGCCGCCGGACGCCCACCACCCGGTCGACGCCCGCGGCGGTGACGTACGGCTTGTCGAGGAGCCCCAGCTTCGCCTTGAGCCGCAGGATCCGCAGCACCGACCGGTCGAGACGGGCCTCGGTCAGCTCCCCGGCGCGTACGGCGTTCAGGACCGCGTTCCACGCGACGTCCAGCGAGGGCGGGTTGAGGAGCTGGTCCACGCCGGCCTTCAGCGCCAGCACCGGCACCTGGTCGTCGCCGTACTTCTCCCGAACGCCCTGCATGCCGAGCGAGTCGGTGACCACGACCCCGTCGTAGCCGAGCCGTTCGCGCAGGATGCCGGTGAGGATGGGGCGGGAGAGGGTGGCCGGGTCACCGGACGGGTCGAGGGCCGGGACCATGATGTGCGCGGTCATGATCGAGTCGATGCCGGCCCGGATCGCCGCCTTGAACGGCGGGGCGTCGAGGGTCTCCCACTGCTGCCGGGTGTGCTCGATGACGGGGAAGCCGTAGTGACTGTCGACGGCCGTGTCCCCGTGCCCCGGGAAGTGCTTGGCGGTCGCCGCGATCCCGGACCCCTGATACCCCTTCACCTGCGCGGCGACCAGCCCGGCGACGGCGGTCGGGTCGGCGCCGAAGGAGCGGACGCCGATGACCGGGTTGGCCGGGTTGACGTTCACGTCGGCGACGGGCGCGTAGTCCTGGCGGATGCCGAGCGCGCGGAGTTCGGCCCCGCCGATCCGCCCGGCCTCGCGGGCGTCGGTCGGAGAGCCTCCCGCGCCGAGCGCCATCGCGCCCGGCAGCAGCGTGGCCGGCTTGCCGACGCGGGCCACGATGCCGTGCTCCTGGTCGGTGGAGATCAGCACGGGCAGCCCGCGCGGCAGCTTCAGGGAGGCCTTCTGGATGCCGTTCGACAGCGCGGCGATCTGGTGCGGGTCGCGGGTGTTGTGCGCCCAGGAGAAGTAGATGATGCCGCCGACCCGGTACTTCGCCACCAGCTCGGCGGCCGTCCGGACGCCGATCTCCTGGAGGTTGGCGTCGATGTCGGCCTGGTCGGGCCTGGTCGCGGAATGACCGTAGACCCGCATCACGAACAGCTGGCCGACCTTCTCTTTCAGCGTCATACGGGAGACGAGGCGGCGCAGTCGCTTGTCGTCGGGTCCGTCGGCCTGCGCGGTGGGGCCGACGGCCAGGGCCGCGGTGACGCCCGCCGAGGCGGCGAGGACGGTACGTCTGGAGGGCACGTGCGCTCCTTCCGGAGAAGATCCACTGAAGGAAACTTCCGAGGAGTCACGAATATCCGGGAAGTTTCTTCCGGTCAAGGGAACGCACGGGACGGGCTCGGGCGGCGGTGGGGAGGGGCGCCGGGGTGTGTGTCGGAGGGGCCGTCACCGGCGCTGTCGGAGGGGGCGCGCCGGTGACGGCGGGCTGCCGGCCGCAGGCGGTGGAGAGGGATGGTCAGCGATCGCAGCCAGCGGCGAGGCCGACGGGCCGCGCTGCGGAGACTCACCCGGCAGCGTGAGGGTTGGACGGGGTGGGGTGGGTTCGGGTTCCCCGGGAGGGGTTGGTTTTCGGAAGTTGGTGGGGGTGGGGGTGCAGGGGCGCCTGTTAGCTCGGGGGTGCGCGATTCGTTGGCGGCTGCGGGTTCGTCGTGGTTTCTCGCGCAGTTCCCCGCGCCCCTGGAGGGACGGGCCTGACGGCCCGCCCTCCCCCGGAAGGCGCGGGCCTGACGGCCCGGCTTTCACCCGATGGCGCGGGTGAAAAGCACGGGGCGCAGCCCCGGTCGCTTTTCAGGGGCGCGGGGCTGTGACACGTGCGGCTCCGCCGCGTGGGCGCGACCAGCCCCCACTCACCCGCACCCGCCAAACAGACAGCGCACCCCCGAGCTACTGGGCGCCCGGTCCACCTGGCGGACGCCACACGCACGGGGCCGGGGTCGGGCGCGACCATGGCCCCCATGCCCCTCGTGCACATCCCCGGTTCCAAGTCCATCACCGCCCGCGCCCTCTTCCTCGCGGCCGCCGCCGACGGAGTCACCACGCTCAGCCGCCCCCTGCGGTCCGACGACACCGAGGGCTTCGCCGAGGGGCTGACCCGGCTCGGCTACCGCGTGGGCCGGACCCCCGACGCCTGGCAGGTCGACGGCCGCCCGCAGGGGCCCGCCGTCACCACCGCCGACGTCTACTGCCGGGACGGCGCCACCACCGCCCGCTTCCTGCCGACCCTCGCCGCCGCCGGCCACGGCACCTACCGCTTCGACGCCTCCGCCCAGATGCGCCGACGCCCCCTCGCCCCCCTCACCCGCGCCCTGCGGGACCTCGGCGTCGACCTGGTGCACGAGGAGGCCGAGGGCCACCACCCGCTGCGGATCACGGCGAACGGCGTGACCGGCGGCGACGTCACCCTCGACGCAGGCCAGTCCTCGCAGTACCTCACCGCCCTGCTGCTGCTCGGCCCGCTCACCCGTGACGGCCTCCGCGTCAAGGTGACCGACCTGGTGTCGGAGCCGTACGTCGAGATCACCACGGCGATGATGCGGGCGTTCGGCGCGGACGTCCGCCGCGAGGACGACGGCACCGGCGTCACCTACGCGGTCGCGCCCGGCGGCTACCGCGCGACGACCTACGCCGTCGAGCCGGACGCCTCCACCGCGAGCTACTTCTTCGCCGCCGCCGCGCTCACCGGCACCGAGGTCACCGTCCCCGGCCTCGGCGCCGGCGCCCTCCAGGGCGACCTGCGCTTCGTGGACGTCCTGCGGCGGATGGGCGCCCGGGTCGACGTGCGGCACGACCGGACGACCGTGACCGGGACCGGCGAACTGCGCGGCCTCACCGTCAACATGCGGGACATCTCCGACACCATGCCGACCCTCGCCGCGATCGCCCCGTTCGCCTCCGGGCCGGTCCGTATCGAGGACGTCGCCAACACCCGGGTCAAGGAGTGCGACCGGCTGGACGCCTGCGCGGAGAACCTCCGGCGGCTCGGCGTGGACGTCGCCACCGGGCCCGACTGGATCGAGATCCGCCCGGGGGCGCCCACGGCCGGCGCCGACATCAAGACGTACGGCGACCACCGCATCGTCATGTCCTTCGCGGTGACGGCACTGAGGGTGCCCGGCATCACCTTCGACGACCCGGGCTGCGTCCGCAAGACGTTCCCGGACTTCCACGCGGAGTTCGGGGCGGCGTTCGCGGAGCTTCGGCGGGGAATGTCCGGCGGCCCGTCGGCCAACTGAACGCCCGTACAGCAGTGGAGGGCTGAAGGGCCGTCCCGCCTTGCTACTCTCCCGGCCATGACTGCCACCGAGCCCACCATCGTCGCCACCTCGGGCGGCCACCGCAGGGGGGACCGCATCTGGGTCGGTTTCCACTCCCTCGTGCACCACGCGGTGGAGCTGTCGGGCGTGAACGGCCGTCGTCCGAAGGTCATGTACGTCGGTACGGCCATCGGCGACGCCGAGCACATGACGGCCCGCATGGGCGAGGCGGCGCGGGTGGCGGGCTTCGACCTCACCCCGCTCCAGCTGTTCCCGATGCCCAACATCGAGGACGTCGAGGGCGCGGTGCTCGACCAGGACGTCGTCTGGGTCATGGGCGGCTCGGTGGCCAACCTGCTCGCCGTGTGGCGTGTCCACGGCCTCGACTCGGTGTTCCGGCGGGCCTGGGAGGCGGGGGTCGTCCTCAGCGGGGTGAGCGCGGGCTCCATCTGCTGGTTCCAGGGCGGTACGACCGACTCCTTCGGTCCCCGACTGCGGCCCGTCACCGACGCGTTGGCGTTCCTGCCGTACGGCAACGGCGTCCACTACGACAGCGACGCCGGCCGCCGCCCCCTCGTCCACGACCTCGTCGCGGACGGCACGCTGCCGGAGACGCACTGCACCGACGACGGGGTTGGCCTCGTGTACCACGGCACGAAGCTGACGGAAGTGGTCTCCGAGGTGCCGGGCAAGGGGGCGTACGTCGTGCGGCGGGAGGGGGACGGGGTGGTGGAGGACCGGGTGGAGCCGCGCCTGTTGCCGGAGCCGGGCGCCTAATAGCTCGGGGGTGCGGGTGGTTGTGGCGGGTGCGGGTTCGTCGTGGTTTCTCGCGCAGTTCCCCGCGCCCCTGAAAAGCGACCGGGGCTGCGCCCCGTGCTTTTCAGTTGAAGGCCGGGCCGAAGGCCCGAAGCCTTCAGGGGGCGCGGGGCTGTGACACATGCGGCTCCGCCGCGTGGGCGCGACCAGCCCCCACCCAGCCGCACTGAACCCCCGCCACCCCCGGACTCACCACTCCTGGACCCGCGGCCCCGCCGTTCCCCCCGGCTCCCGCTCCCGTCGTGCCGGGCGTTCGAAGAGGGAGCCCGCGTCGGGGTCCGGGTGGGGGAGTGGGTGGTCGGGGCGGTCGCCGCGCCAGGCCGCCGGTACCCGCGGTCCCCCGCCCGCGGCGACCCGTTCCCGGGTCGGCCGGGGCGCCGTCGCGCGCCCCTTGTTCCACTCCCCGTCGCCCAGTACCAGCAGCGGGTCGAACATGATGACCACGCCGGCCAGGACCAGGAAGATGACCGGACCGATCAGCATCGGCAGGAGCATCGACGTCGGTGACTCCCCGGTCAGCGGGCCACCGGCCCTGCCGTGCAGATGGACGCCCACGGCCGCCATGCCCGTGTAGTGCATGCCGGACACCGCGACGCCCATGACCATGCTCGCGCCGAGGCTGGTGAGGAAGCCGCTGATGGACACGGCCGCCCAGAGCGCGGCGGTCGCGGCGACGATGGCGATGAGGACCGAGAGGGCCACGACGGCGATGTCGTACTCGATGTACCCGTTGAGCTGGATGGCGGCCATGCCGAGGTAGTGCATGGCGGCGACGCCGAGCCCGGTGACGGCGCCGGCGGTGCACAGGGTGGCGGTGCTGACGCCCCGGTAGCCGACGGCGAAGACGCCGATGCCGACGACGACGATCGCCACGGCGAGGCTGAGGACGGTCAGGGTGACGTCGTAGTGGATCCGGCTCTCCTTGACCCGGAAGCCGATCATCGCGATGAAGTGCATCGTCCAGATGCCGCAGCCGATCGAGGCCGCGCCGAGGGCCAGCCAACCGGGTTTCCAGGAACGCTCGTTGTAGACGGACCTGACGACGCAGCGCAGTCCCAGCGCCGCGCCGAGGCACGCCATGATGTAGGCGGCCACGGGGGTGACCGCGCCGTAGCTGAATCCGTCGACCGTGCCTTGCATATGCCAAATCCCCCCGGTACTCGGCCAGTTGAGGCGCTGATTGCGGGAGGTAAGTCTGCGATGAGGAGAGGTCGAGGCGCTCCTGTTTTCCACGAGTTACTGGCGGTACCGGGTCGCTGGGCGATCGGCTTTGTCTGACTCGGTGTTGATTCGCGGTCAAAATCCCCGCGCACCTTGATTCTTCAAGCTCAGGCCAGCGTTTTACGTTCCGTCGCGATCTTTCTCGCGCGCCCGGGACCCGGGTCTCGAACAGAAGCGGATCACCGAGTAGCGCGGGACCACGGGCTCGTGGCCGGACCCCACCCGGTCACGAGCCCGCACCGTGTCCAGCGCCTCTTCTGCTGGACCCTAGGCCGCCTCGTTGAGCAGCCGTGTGAGGTGCTCCCTGCCCGCCGTCAGCAGCTCCGGCAGTGGCGCGGCGGTCTCGTACCACCGCTTCTCGTACTCCCAGCACAGCCAGCCGTCCCACTCCTTGCGGGTGAGCACGTCCAGGCACTCGCCGAGCGGGAGGGCACCCGCGCCGAGCGGCAGCGGCGTGGTGTCCTCCGCCGAGGCGATGTCCTTGACCTGGACGTAGCCGAGGAAGGGGGAGAGGGCGGCGTACGACTCTGCGGGCTGCTCGCCGCCCAGCCAGGTGTGCATGACGTCCCACAGCGCGCCGACGCTGTGGTGGCCGACGGGGCCGAGGACGCGGATGGCGTCGGCGCCGGTGCGGTGCGAGTCGTGGGTCTCCAGCAGGACGCGCACCCCGCGGTCGGCCGCGTCCTGTGCCGCCGTGCCGAGCCGCCGGGCCGCGACGGCGTCGGCCTCCTCCGTGCTCTGCCCGCCGTCCGGGTCGCCGCCGGGGAAGACACGGACGAAGGGCGCGCCCAGGTCCCGCGCCAGGTCGAGCAGGTCCCGGATCTCGTCGAGCACGGGCCCGTCGTCCCCCGGCGCGGCGACCTTCGCGTACCCGGCGATCCCCAGGATCTCCACGTCGGCCGCCTTGAACTCGGCGGTCACCCGGTCCCGTTCCGCGCTCCCGATCCCCGGATGCACCGGCTCCTCGGGATGGGCGCGCAGCTCGACCCCGTGGTAGCCGTGCCCGGCGGCGAGCCGCACGACCTCCGACACGGGAACACCGGGCACACCCAGAGTGGAAAACGCAAGCTTCATGGCTTCGGACCCTACTCGTCGTTCGTCGATCGGTACGTCCTGCGGTTGCCCGCCGCCGGGGACGGTCACGCGCCTCGTCCCCGGCGGGAACACGGCGTTCGTCAGATGTCCCGGCGTTCCAGCGGCTTCGTCGCCGGCCCCTGGAGGACGCGGCCGTCCGGGTCGAAGCGGGAGCCGTGGCAGGGGCACTCCCAGGCGCGTTCCGCGCGGTTGAAGGCGACGAGGCAGCCCATGTGGGAGCAGCGGGCGGACAGGGTGTGCAGGACGCCGTCGTCGTCGCGGTGGACCGCGCAGTGGTGGCCACCCACCCGGACGATCGCCCCGTCACCCGGCGCGAGCGTGTCGAAGGAGGTGTCGGAGGCCGGGGAGAGCCGGTCGCCGACGAAGTGCCGGGCGACCCGCGCCTGGTGCTTGAGGAAGCCCGGCGCCTCCCGCACCGCGCTGAGGAGGCGGCGCGGGTCGTACAGGCCGCTCCACGGCGTCTTCCGCCCGTCGATCAGGTCGGTGAGGAGCCGCCCGGCCATGACGCCGGTGCTCATGCCCCAGCCGCCGAACCCGGTCGCCACCCAGGTGTGCCGGCTGCCCGCGTGGAAGGGGCCGACCAGCGGCACGGAGTCGGTGGAGTCGTTGTCCTGGGTGGCCCAGCGGTGGGTGAAGTCGAGCGTCCCGAACCGTTCGACGGCCCACTCGGCGAGCAGTTCGAACCGCTCCTCCACATTGCCGGTGCCCGGCGTGAAGTGCTCCCCGGTGACGATCAGCAGCCGTTGTCCGTCCCCGTACGGGGCGGTGCGCGCGGAACGGGTGCGCTGCTCCTGCGTGATGTACATGCCGTGCGGGTCGGCGGCCGCCGGGATCGGCGCGGTCAGGACCAGCTCACGGCGCGGGGAGAGCCGGGTGAACAGCAGCGCCCGGTCGAACACCGGGTAGTGCGTGGCGACCACGACGTCCCCGGCGGTCACCGTGAACCCCGCCTCCGTCGTCAGCCGGCACGGCGAGCCCTCCTTGAGCCCGGTCACCCGTGTCCCCTCATGGACCGCACCACCCCGGCGCACCAGGTCGTCGACGAGCGCGAGGAGATAGGCCCGCGGATGGAACTGCGCCTGCTCCGCCACCCGTACCGCCCCCGCCACCGGGAACGGCAGCCCCGTCTCCGTCACGAACGACGCCGGCAGTCCGGCCTCCCGCGCCGCCTCCGCCTCGGCCCTCAGCTCGTCCACGCGACGCTCGTCCTCGGCGTACGTGTACGCCTCCGTCTCCTCCCAGTCGCAGGCGATGCCCAGTTCCTCCACCACCGCGGCGGCATGCCGGATCGCCGCCGTCTGTGACCGCGCGTACAGATGCGCGGCCTCCGCGCCCCGGTGGCGCCGCAGCCGGTCGTAGATCAGTGTGTGCAGGGCGCTCACCTTCGCCGTGGTGTGGCCCGTCACCCCGGCGGCGACCCGGTCGGCCTCCAGCAGCGCCACGGTGCGGCCGGTCCGGGCGAGTTCCCACGCCGTGCTGATCCCGGCGATGCCGGCGCCCACCACGGCGACGTCGACGACGAGGTTCTCGTCGAGCGCCGGGTGCGGGCTCGTCTCGGGCGCGGTGTCGATCCAGTACGACTTCTGCTTGCCCGTGTAGGTGTGCATGGCGGCCGGGTTCCCTTCGGGACGGAGGGCTCAGCGAGGGTCGGGTGGGCTGTCGGGTGGGCCGTCGGGGGTGCTCCGCCGCCGGTCGGCGCCGGTGCCGCCTCCGGAGCGCTGCCGGTGGCTGGTGTCGCACCAGGGGTAGATCCGGCTGCGGCGGCAGGTGCACAGGGCCACACGGAAGCGGTCCGAGGACACGGTCGTCCCGTCCTCCGTGGTGACCTCGACGGGGCCCTCGACCAGCAGGGGGCCGGGGCGCTGGACGGTGATGCGGCGGCGCTCAGCAGGGTCGTTCGGCACGGATGACCACCAGCTCTTCCTTCTCGTCGTCCCCCTCGTCCCCCAGCAGCCCCCGATCGCGCAACCAGGTGCTCCGCGAGCGCAGCACGGGCCCGAAGGCGACGTACCGGCGGTCGACGACCTCGGCCCACAGGCCCGCCGCCCGCACCTGCGCGAGCGTCCGCTCCGCGTCGCTCAGCGTCGACTGCACCAGCAGCAGCACCCCGCCGGGCGCGAGCAGCGCGGGCGCGTCCCGGCAGATCCGGTCCAGGGCGAGCCGCCCGTCCCACCCCGCGTCCCAGGCCCGCGCGGCGCCCCGTGCGGCCGCCCGCCCGGTGCCGTCGTGGCCGGGCTCCGGTTCCGGACCCGGTACGTAGGGCGGGTTGGACAGGATCAGGTCGAAGGACCGGCCCGACACCGGGGCCAGCAGATTCCCCCGGACGACACTCAGCGACAGCCCCGCGAGTACGGCGTTGACCTTGGCGTTGATCACCGCGCGCCAGGAGATGTCCACGGCGGTCACCCGGGCTCCCCGCCGGGCGGCGGCTAGCGCCACGGCGCCCGTGCCCGTACCGACGTCGAGGACCCGGGCCCGCGGCGCGAGCGACTCCCGCTCCAGGGCGTGCACCAGGAGCTCGGTGTCGTCCTGCGGGGCGTAGACCCCGGGCAGGGCGACGGGTGGTGAGAGAGGGTTCACGGTGCGGCCTCCGGGTGTGGGGACAGGGGCGGGGCCGGTCGAGCGGATGCCGAACGGCTGCCGTGCTGGGGCGGTGTCAGAGGGGCGCCCGCAGCGAGGACCGGCCGGCCCGCCAGGCGTCGAGGAAGCGGTCGGCGAGAACGTCCTCCAGATGGTTCGTGGCATCCACGCCGAACGCCACGTCGGCGTCCAGGTGCGGCTCCTCCGCGAGCAGCCCGGCGACGACCTCGTGTCGTACGACCTGCTCGTGGACGGCGTCGGCCTCGACGTGCTCGGTGTAGAAGTGCTCGGCGGCGGCCCCGGCCCCCGTCCGCCGCATCGCCTTCGCGAGCCGCCGGGAGGCGGGGGAGGAAGTGATCTCGACGGTCGCGAAGTGGCCGACGAGGGCGCCGCGCAGGGACCGGTGCAGCCCGAAGAGGGACATCAGGTTCACGAGGGCGAGCATCTCGGCGCCGGCCACGTCCACGTAGCGGCCGTAGGCCGGGTCGAGCCCGAGGTCCGTCATCAGGTCGGCGAAGAGACGGGCGTGGACCCGGTCGGCCCGGCCGCCGCCGAACTCGTCGAACTCCACCGCGGCCATCCCGGCCTTCGCCCGCCCCCACAGCCGGGGCAGCACCCAGGCGTGCGGGTCGGCCTCCTTCAGGTGGTAGAGGGAGCGCTGGGCGGCGTACTCCCGCAGCTGCCACAGCTCGCCCTCGTCCGCGAGGAACCGGCTGACGCCGGTGCCGTCCACGGGTTCGACCAGCAGTTCGTCCAGCGCCTCGTCGGCGCGCTTGTGCCGGGTCGCGACGGCGCGCAGGGCCTCCAGGAACGGCCACTCCAGCGAGGCCCGGAACCGCAGCAGCTCCGGGTCCCACTCGCGGTCGTCGGCGACGCCCGCGAATCCCCGGTAGTGCAGCTCGTAGCAGAGGTACAGCGCGAGCTGCAGATCCTCACCGAACGGGTCGGCCCCCGCGACCTCCCGCCCGTCGGGCGGCGCCCCGCCCCCGCGCAGGCACTCCACGAGGGCATCCGACAGCGGGCCCCTTCCCACGGGCAGCGACGGTTCCTCCGACCGGACATCCATGGCCGCCGGGTACCCCAGGACACGCCATTAGTCACCCGAAGATCGGACACCCCGCCCGGCACCCCCGCAAGGAACCCCGACACGGCACCGCCCGGGAACGATCGGGGGCGTGCCCCTGCGGGGCAGGCCCCGGACTCGGCCGGGCGCAGGGGGGCGGGGTCGATCGCCTCCTGACGCCGACGGTGGTACGGGTCGCCTGCGGCGTCCTGGCCACCGCTTCCCCGCCGAGCGTCGCGCCGGACCGCTCCGATCGGGCTGACGTCGCGTCGCGCCCGGATTACCGCTCCGGGGGGGGCGACGTCGCGCTGGGCCCGGGCTTCGTGTTCCGGCCCCGTCGCACGGGAGGGGGCCCTGCGGCGCGTCGGGCCAGGACCGCTTTGGTCGGGCTGACGTCGCGCTGGGCCCGGGCTTCGTGTTCCGGCCCCCTCGCACGGGAAAGGGGCCCCGCGGCCGCGGGGCCCCTTTCACCGGCTCAGCTCGGCGTGCGCCGGGCGCGCGGTCGGCGATGCTCAGACGCGTTCGCCCTTGGAGGGCGTGCGCCGCGTGCCCTGGACGCGCTCCTGGGCCTTGCCCTTGAGCTTCTTCGCCTCGCCGCGGGCCTGCTGCATCTTGCCCTCGACCTGCTGCTCGCGGTCGCCGGTGACCTTGCCGGTCATCTCCTTGGCCTTGCCCTTGATCTTGTCCATGTTGCCCTTGCCCTTGGCGACCATGGTGTTTCCTCCTGAGTGGGGTGAAGCTTTCCACCTCAACGTAAGCCGAACTCGTCACCGTCGCGCGTCGAAGCGTCACTGTCCGTGACGGGTTGGTGCGGGGTGCTGATCATCGGGGTGTGTCACCGGACCGCATGCCCGCCGGGCCCGGCCCCGGCGACCGCCATGACGGGCCCACCGCCTCCCGCCAACTCACCTGCCCCCAAGGGGTGGTGGCTTGCCACCGACCACCCGTACCTCAACCACGCCACCGCGCCGCCCCGCGTCGAGCCGACCGCACGGGACGTCGGCCCTGATCGCGGTCCTGCCGGAGCAAGGTCGGCTGCCCTGGCTGGAGTTGGCGTCCGGCGCCGCGCCCGCCGCCGAACCGACCCGCCGCGCGGCGGGGTTGCGCCCGCCTCACTCCGCGCGCGGTGACCCCGTCGAGCCCCGGACCATCAGTTCGCCCCGTACCGTCGCGATGCCCCCGTGCGGTGCCTCCTCGCGCCCCATCGCGATCCGCCCGGCGCGGGCGCCCGCCTCCGCCAGCGGCAGCCGTACGGTCGTCAGCGCGGGCACCGCGTCGATGCTGAACGGGAGGTCGTCGAACCCGGCGACCGAGACGTCGTCCGGGATGCGCAGGCCGGAGTCGCGCAGCGCCGCGCACGCGCCCAGCGCGACCGTGTCGTTCGCGGCGACGACCGCCGTCAGCGTCGGGTCGCGCCGCAGCAGCTCCAGCGTCGCCTCGTACCCGGAGAGCCGGTCGTACCGTCCGTAGACGGTCCGTCTGGAGTCGTCCTCGATACCGGCCGCCTCCAGCGCGGCCCGGTGCCCCTCCAGGCGGTGCCGGGTCGTGGTCCGTTCCTCGGGCCCGGCGATGTACCCGAGCCGCCGATGCCCCAGGCCGATCAGATGCTCGGTGAGCAGCTGCCCGCCGCCCCGGTTGTCGAAGGTGATCGCGATGGCCTCGGGTGTGGGCGGCCGCCCGCACAGCACGACCCGCGTCCCGGCCTCCGCCAGTTTCCGCAGCTTGTTGCCGACGGCCGTGAGATGCGCCGGGTCCTCGATGGCCCCACCGGTCAGCACCACGGCCGCGGCCCGCTGCCGCTGCAACAGCGTGAGATACGTCAGCTCGCGCTCCGGAGAGCCGCCCGTGTTGCACACCACGGCCAGCCGCTCCCCGCCCGCGCGCCCGCCCGGCCCGCCGATCTCGTTCTGGATGGCGCTCGCCATGATCCCGAAGAAGGGGTCGGCGATGTCGTTCACCAGGATGCCGACGAGGTCGGAGGTGGCGGCGGCGAGGGCGCTGGCGGGCCCGTTCAGGACGTAGTCCAGCTCGTCGACGGCCTTGAGCACCCGCTCCCGCGTGGACGCGGCCACCGGATAGTTCCCGTTGAGCACCCGGGAGACGGTCGCGGGCGACACCTGCGCACGGGCCGCCACGTCCGCCAGGGTCACTGTCATCGTTTACTCGCCTCCGGTGAGCGTCTCGTTCGGGTCGTCGTGAGCCGGGCGGCACGTCCAGTGGGTCGGACGACCCCTGGACAGGGCAGCGCGGCTCGTTCGGGGAACCATACGACCGCGATCACCGTTCGCCTCCTCGAACAACTCGAACCCCCTACGGTCTTGTCCGGACCGCTGCTCAGAGGCTAGCTTCTCACTAGATAGAAAGCGCTTGCTGTCACGCTCACCTCTTCACGGGTCCCCGGGCGTACGCGGCGCCGGACGCGTACGCACCACAACGAACACATCAGCGACGCAGACAACACGAAGGGATCGGCCGTGACACGCAAGACCGTACGGATCGCCATGAACGGCGTGACAGGGCGCATGGGGTACCGCCAGCACCTCGTCCGCTCCCTCCTCGCCCTCCGCGAGCAGGGCGGACTCGACCTCGGCGACGGCACCGTCCTGTGGCCCGAGCCGATCCTCGTCGGCCGGCGTGAGCACGCGCTGAAGGCCATGGCCGAGCAGCACGGCCTGGAGCACTGGTCCACGGACGTGGACGCGGTCCTCGCCGACGACACGGTGGACATCTACTTCGACGCCCAGGTCACCTCCGCCCGCGAGGAGGCCCTGAAGAAGGCGATCGCGGCCGGCAAGCACATCTACACGGAGAAGCCCACGGCCACCGGCCTGGAGGGCGCCCTGGAGCTGGCCCGCCTCGCCCACGCCGCCGGCATCAAGCACGGCGTCGTCCAGGACAAGCTGTTCCTGCCCGGCCTGCTGAAGCTGAAGCGCCTCATCGACGGCGGCTTCTTCGGCCGCATCCTCTCCATCCGCGGCGAGTTCGGCTACTGGGTCTTCGAGGGTGACTGGCAGGAGGCCCAGCGCCCCTCCTGGAACTACCGCGCGGAGGACGGCGGCGGCATCGTCGTCGACATGTTCCCGCACTGGGAGTACGTGCTCCACGAGCTGTTCGGCCGAGTGAAGTCCGTCCAGGCCCTCACCGCCACCCACATCCCGCAGCGCTGGGACGAGCAGGACAAGCCGTACGACGCCACGGCCGACGACGCCGCGTACGGGATCTTCGAGCTGGACGGCGGCGCGATCGCCCAGATCAACTCCTCCTGGGCCGTCCGCGTCAACCGCGACGAGCTGGTGGAGTTCCAGGTCGACGGCACGGAGGGCTCGGCGGTCGCCGGCCTGCGCAACTGCCGCGTCCAGCACCGCAGCGCCACCCCGAAGCCGGTGTGGAACCCCGACATCCCCGCCACCTACTCCTTCCGCGACCAGTGGCAGGAGGTCCCCGACAACGCCGAGTTCGACAACGGCTTCAAGGCGCAGTGGGAGCTGTTCCTCAAGCATGTGTACGCCGACGCGCCCTACCACTGGGACCTGCTGGCCGGCGCCCGCGGCGTCCAGCTCGCCGAGCTGGGCCTGAAGTCCTCGGCCGAGGGCCGCCGCCTCGACGTACCGGAGATCCAGCTGTGACGATCCGACTCCCCGACGGCGCGGGCGGGCTGAAGACCTACACGCCCCGCCCCGAACCCCTGGCCCTGACGACGGGCGCCCCCTTCACCTCCCGCACGGTCTTCTCGGCGGCGCACGTCGTCGCCGACCCCTTCGCCGACGTCTCCCCGGACTCCCCGGCGGCCGTCGACTGGGAGGCGACCCTCGCCTTCCGCCGTCACCTGTGGTCGCACGGGCTCGGCGTCGCCGAGGCGATGGACACCGCCCAGCGCGGCATGGGCCTCGACTGGGCGGGCGCGGCGGAGCTGATCCGCCGCAGCGCGGCCGAGGCGAAGGCCGTCGGCGGCCGGATCGCCTGCGGCGTCGGCACCGACCAGCTCACGGGTCCCGCCTTCCTGCCGGAGATCCTCAAGGCGTACGAGGAGCAGCTGGCGCTCGTCGAGGAGTCGGGCGCCCAGGCGATCCTGATGGCCTCGCGCGCACTGTCCGCCGCCGCGACGAGCCCCGAGGACTACCTGGAGGTCTACGGGCACCTGCTGCGCCAGGCCGCCGAGCCCGTCGTCCTGCACTGGCTCGGCCCCATGTTCGACCCGGCGCTGGAGGGCTACTGGGGCTCGTCCGACCTGGACACGGCCACGGAGACCTTCCTGGAGGTCATCGCGGCCCACCCGGACAAGGTCGACGGCATCAAGGTCTCGCTCCTGGACGCCCAGCGGGAGATCGACATCCGCCGCAGGCTCCCGAGCGGAGTCCGCTGCTACACGGGTGACGACTTCAACTACCCCGAGCTGATCGCGGGCGACGAGAAGGGCTTCAGCCACGCCCTCCTCGGCATCTTCGACCCGCTGGGCCCGCTGGCGGCGGAGGCGGTCCGCGTCCTCGACACGGGCGATGTGAAGGGCTTCCGGGACCTCCTGGACCCGACCGTCGAGTTGTCCCGCCACCTCTTCCAGACCCCGACCCGCTTCTACAAGACGGGCGTGGTGTTCCTGGCGTGGCTGTCGGGCCACCAGAAGCACTTCACGATGGTCGGCGGCCTCCAGTCGGCCCGCTCCCTGCCGCACTTCGCGCGGGCGTACGAACTCGCCGACGGCCTGGGCCTGTTCCCGGACCCGGCGCTGGCGGAGACCCGGATGAAGAACCTCCTGTCCGTGTACGGGGTGGCCCAGTGAGCACCACGGCTACCGGACTGGAACGCTTCTCCATCAACCAGATGACGGTGAAGCAGCTGTCGATGCCGGAACTGGTCGCCGGCTGCGTGGAGCTGGGCATCCCGGGCGTGGGCCTGTGGCGCGAGCCGGTGGCGGCCCACGGCCTGGAGGCGACGGCCAAGCTGGTCCGCGACGCGGGCCTGACGGTCACGACCCTCTGCCGGGGCGGCTTCTTCACGGCGATCGACCCGGCGGAGCGGGCGGCGGCCCTGGCCGACAACCGCAAGGCGATCGACGAGGCGGCCATGCTCGGCACGGACACGCTGGTCCTGGTCTCGGGCGGCCTCCCGCAGGGCTCGAAGGACCTCCACGGGGCGCGGGAGCGCATCGCGGACGCCCTGTCCGAACTGGGCCCGTACGCGGCGTCGAACGGCGTCCGCCTCGCCATCGAGCCGCTCCACCCCATGTTCGCCTCGGACCGCTGCGTGGTGTCGACGCTCGCCCAGGCCCTGGACATCGCGGAACGCTTCCCGGCGGACCAGGTGGGTGTGACGGTCGACACGTACCACATCTGGTGGGACGACACGGCCCCCGCGGCGATCGCCCGCGCGGGCGCCGGCGGCCGCATCCACACGTTCCAGCTCGCCGACTGGATCACCCCACTGCCGGCGGGTGTACTCACCGGCCGCGGCCAGATCGGCGACGGCGCGATCGACATGCGCGAGTGGAAGGGCTACGTGGAGGCCGCGGGCTACACAGGCCCCATCGAGGTCGAGTTGTTCAACGACGAGCTGTGGGCGGGCGACGGGCTTGCGCTGCTCGCGCAGACGGCGCAGCGGTTCGTGGAGCACGCGGGCTGAAGCGGGCCGCCGTTCGGTCCCCGGGGGCACGGAGAAGGCCCCGGGACCGGCGGCGCCGCCGGACGTGGAGGGCGAAGCCCTCACCGCCCTGGCCCGCGCAGAACTGCTGCACGGCGTAGCCGCGGTCGCCGCCGCCCACGCCCGTGAGGCTAGGCCCCGGGGACCGGCGGCGCCGCCGGACGTGGAGGGCGAAGCCCTCACCGCCCTGGCCCGCGCAGAACTGCTGCACGGCGAAGCCGCGGTCGCCGCCGCCCACGCCCGTGAGGCCCTGGCGGTGCACCGTGGCACCGGCTGGCGCAGGGCCCAGGCCGAGACCCTCGACATCCTCGGCCGCGCCGTCGACGCGACCGGCGAGGAGGACCCGGCTCCGTACCGGCGGGAGGCCGCGGAGATCTTCCGCGCTCTCGGCATCCCGCCCGGGCGGTCCGTCCCGGTCACGTCCCGCTCGGCGTCCCCGACCGCAGATGCGCCGTGAGCCGCTGGAGCCGTTCCCAGGACGCCGGGTCCTCGCCGTCGCCGAGGGCGTAGTGCAGGGCCGGGCGGGTCGTCGGGCCGAGGGCTGTGGGGGGCTGGTCGAGTGGGGTGCGGCGGGCGTGGTCGGGGCCGATGGTGTGGACGTCGTCGGGGCCCAGGGTGAAGGCGGCCGGCAGCGGCGGGCCCTCCAGGCGCGGGGCGGTCGCGAGGTCGGCGGGGGCCGCCTGCACGGACGTCAGCATGGTCCGCAGGGAGTGCCTGGTGACCAGCTCCTCCGCCAGCGCCCGCACCCGGTCCAGCGGCAGCTCCTCGCCCTCCGCGAACCCGACGGTCAGGACCATGTCCTCCTCCACGCCCTTCGTCGTCCGTGTCACCCGTAGCGTCGCGATGGCCCGGCGCTCGGGGCGCCCCACCACGATCAGCTGCGACGGCTCGGGCATCCGCTCCCGCGCCAGGTCCGTCAACTGACGCGGTGACCACGGGAGGTTGACGGGCTCCGCAGTGCCCCAGCCGCCGGGCGCCGAGCCGGTCAGGGCCTCCCACGCCGTCTCCAGCGCGCCGCCCAGCAGGAGCCGTTCGTCGGGCCGGTGCGCCGTACGCATCGCGACGATCAGCCGGCGGCCCGGCGCCTCCTCCGCGCGGCGCGTGAACGCGGCGGCCACCGTCGCCGCCCCGTCCTCGGACAGCGCGGGCGAGAACGCCCCGTCCTGCCAGCGCAGCACCGCCCCCGACAGACCGTCGTAGTAGCCGCACTCCGGGTCCCGCACCACCCACCGGTTGGGCACCCGGGCGAGCGTCGTCCGGGCCGGGGCGCTCAGGCGGACCCCGGGCGGGGTGACGATCTGCAGGGACCGCCGGGACGCCACGGCCGTCCGCATGATCTCGGCGAGCCAGCTGGTCAGCGCCACCACCGGGCGGTCGACGAGGACGACCGCCGCGTTCTCGGTGACGACGTCCACGGCGGGCTGCCCGGCCCCCGCCGACGGCACGGCCGACACGTCGACGGCCTCCGTGCTCGCGGCCCCGGCCGGCCAGGTCGTGCCGCCCAGCAGTGCATTGAGCCGGCCGCACACCACCCCGGCCAGCTTCTCCGCCTCGGGTACCGCCGTGGAGGCCCGTGCCTCCGTCCACCAGTAGGGGGCCTCGGCGCTCTGCCCGAGCAGCCGCTCCGCCTCGCCCGGCACCCGCACCAGCAGCGGCGACTCCACGGACACCAGGGGGCGCCCGCCGGGGCCGTGCAGCTGGACGACCGCCCCGTCGGCCGCCGCCGACAGGTCCAGGTCGGAGCCGCCCGCGTACAGACTCGCCATGAGCGCCCACACGTCGGGCATCGTCGGGGTGAGAGCGATGACGTCCTTGGTCACGTGCGGTCGTCCTTCTCGGTGGTCGTGACAGCCCGTCCTGACGGGTCCGCCACGGGTGGGCGTGGTCCCGTCGGGGCGGGCGCGGGGCGGTGTGTTCCCCTCGCTCCCCTCGGGGCGGTGATGGGCGGGCGTCGGCCCGGCTGAGCCGTCACCTGGGGGCGGCCTCCTCGGCGGACAGCGCCGTCTGGATCAGCTGGTGGGCGCGGCCCCGGCGCACCAGGGTGCCCCGGCCCGGCGGCTGCGCGGACGGGTACAGGCCGGGGAAGAGCTGGCCCTCGCTCCGCTCGCCGGTCATGAGCAGCGCCGCCGTGCCGGTCTCGCGGAGTGTCTGGAGCAGCGGCTCGTAGACGGCCCGCGAGGCGCCCGCCGTCCGCCGCGCGATCACGAAGTGCAGGCCGATGTCCTGCGCCGACGACACATACGGCAGGAACGGCGCCAGCGGCTGCTGCCCGGCGGTGGTGAGGATGTCGTAGTCGTCGACGAGGATCACGATGCGCGGCCCCTCGAAGGCGGGCTCGTCGGTCACCGCGTCCGGATCGGCGCTCTCCGGCATCCGCTTCTCCAGCTCGGTCGCGATCCCGGACGCCAGCCCGACGGCGAGCTTCGCGTTGTGCGCGTAACCGCCCCGGTACGGCTCCGGGACCACGCCCCGCAGCCCGCGCCGCGGGTCGAACACACCGAAGACCAGCTCCTCCTCGGAGTACCGCTCCACCAGCCGGTCCACGATCAGCTTCAGCAGGTTCGTCTTGCCGCACTCGTTGTCGCCGAGGACCAGCAGATGCTGGTCGGAGCCGAACAGGTCCAGGAGCACCGGCGCGAGGGCGTCCTGGTCGACGCCGATCGGGACGCGGCCCGGCTCGGCGACCTGCGACGGCAGCCGGTCGGCGGGCAGCCGGGTCGGCAACACCCTTACCGGCGGCGCCAGTTCGCCGTGCCAGGTGGAGCGGATCGTCCGGGCCGCGTCCTCCAGCGCCGGACCGAGGTCGCCCGTCGACGGCCGTCCGTCCAGGCGGGGCAACGCGACCTGCGCGAACAGCTTGCCGTCGGTGAGGGCCCGCCCCGGCGTGTCGGGAGCCAGGGTCTGCGAGAGCTTGCGGTCGACGCTGGAATCGCTCGGGTCGTTGAGCCGCAGCTCGATCCGGGTGCCGAACATCGACTGCGTCGCGATCCGCACGTCGTTCCAGCGGAGCATGCCGCCGACGACGTGGATGCCGTAGCCGCCGCCCCGCTTCAGGAGGTCCACGACCGTGTCGTCCAGCTCGGCGAACTCGTCGCGCAACGCCCCGAACCCGTCGATGAGCAGCACGATGTCGGTGGAGCCCAGCTCCCGCAGCTCGCCCTGGGCGCGGAGGCGGCGCAGCTGGTCGACGGAGTCGATGCCGTGCTCGCGGAACAGCTCCTCCCGCTCGATCAGCATCGTCCGCACCTCGGCGACCGTCCGCGCCGCCCGCTCCCGGTCGGCGCGCCCGGCGATCCCGCCGACGTGCGGCAGCCCGGCCAGCGCGGACAGACCGCCGCCGACCAGATCGAGGCCGTAGAGGGCGACCTCGGCGGGCGTGTGGGTCGCCGCCAGCGCCAGCGCGAGGGTCCGCAGCAGCGTCGTCTTGCCGGACTGCGGGCCGCCGATCACCGCCGCGTGTCCGCCCGCGACCGTCAGATCGAGCACCCAGTGGCCCTGCCACTGCTTGGCCGGGTCGTCCAGCACCCCGAGCGGCACCCGCAACGACCCCTGGCGTGCGGCGAGTTGGAGTCCGCGCTCGTCCACACCCACCGGCCCGGCCGCCGCGTCCAGCGTGATCGCGTCCGGCAGCGGCGGCAGCCAGATCCGCCGCACCGGACGCGCGGCCCCGGCGAGCCGGTCGACCATCACCGACATCACCGTCGGCCCGGTCTCCCGCTTGGTCGCCTTGGGTTCCTCGGGCGCGTCGCCCGCCGCCGGCGTGCCGCCGAGCGTGTTGTACGCCGGGTACGGCCACGCGAGCGGCGTGTCGTCGTCCTCCCGTGCGGCGAGCGCCGGACCCCGGTAGGCGCCGGACACGTACCCCGCCTTGAACCGCTCGTACGTCGAGGTGTCCACCTTGAGGTAGCCGAAGCCCGGCAGCGGCGGCAGATGGAAGGCGTCGGTGGTGTCGAGGACGGTCCGCGACTCGTCGGCGGAGAACGTCCTGAGGCCCAGCCGGTACGACAGATAGGTGTCGAGGCCCTTGAGCTTGCCGCCCTCGATGCGCTGGCTGGACAGCAGCAGATGCACACCGATGGAGCGGCCGATGCGGCCTATGGAGAGGAACAGGTCGATGAAGTCCGGCTTGGCGGTGAGCAGTTCACCGAACTCGTCGATCACGACGAACAGGTGCGGCAACGGTTCCAGGTCCGGGCGGCTGCTCGCCCGCAGGGCCGCGTAGTGCCCGATGTCGGCGACGTTCCCCGCGTCCTTCAGCACCTGCTGCCGCCGCTTGACCTCACCGGCGAGGCTGGAGTGCACGCGTTCGACGAGCCCCGCCTGGTTCTCCAGGTTGGTGATCACACCGGCCACGTGCGGCAGCCCGGTGAACGGGGCGAAGGTCGCGCCGCCCTTGTAGTCGACCAGGACGAGCGCGAGGTCCTCGGGAGGGTGGGTGGCGGCGAGCGCCAGCACCAGGGTGCGCAGCAGCTCGCTCTTGCCGGACCCCGTCGCGCCCACACACAGCCCGTGCGGGCCCATGCCCAGCTCGGAGGACTCCTTCAGGTCGAGCAGCACCGGCTCATGACGGTCCGTCAGGCCGATCGGCACCCGCAGGAACTCCCGCTCGCCGCGCGGCGCCCACAGCCGCTCCAGGTCCAGTACGGCCGGGTCGTCGACGCCGAGCAGTACGGGGAAGTCTACGGGCCCGGTGACCGGGGTGCCCTCGGCCGCCGACTCCGCCGACAGCCGCAGCGGCGCGAGCAACCGCGCGAGACCCTCGGCCCCGGCGGCGGTCACGTCGTCGGAGGAGCCCCGCGCGACCGCGTGCGCCCCCTCCCGGAGGTCCTCGACGACGACCTGGTCACCCCGGACGGTGATCCGCACCGACACCTGGTCCGGCTCGTGCACCTGCCGCTCCAGCAGATGCAGCACCGTGACGCCCATGTCGCCGAGCCCCACCGCCGTGTCCGGCAGCGGCAGCTCGGCGGCCGTCTCCCCGTACTCGTCGCTCACCACCAGCATGCGGGACGCCAGCCGCAGGGCGCCCCGGTCGGCCAGCCCGCGCCGTACCTCCGCCGCGTACGAGGCGCGCCGCCCCAGCTCATGGCGGAAGTGCCGGGCCAGCTGCGCCAGGCTGGGCGCGATCCGCCGGGCGGCCACCGGCCCGTCGTGCTCCTGGCCGTCCAGCACATGCGGCAGCCACTTCGCCCACTCCCAGTCGGGCAGCCGCTCGCCGGGCACCCCGAGCGCCACGGCCACGTCGTCCGGAGCGTGCGTCACGGCGACCTGGACGAGGAGCGCCCGCGCGACCCGCAGCACACCCTCCCGGTCGCCGACGACACTGACGTTGCCCGCGCGGTCCAGGGGCACGGTGATCGGGCAGTCGTCGGCCACCGCGTAACGGGCCAACAGGGCACGCGCCTCGTTCAGCATGAACGGGTCCGGCGGCGTCATCACACCGCCCTGGTTCTGCCCGATGGCCAGCTCCGCCACCGGCACGTCACCGGTGCCGACCCGCACCCGCAGGAAGTCCGCGTCCCGCCGCCGGCGCTCCCACAGCCGCGCCGGGTCCCGCGCGAGGTCGTAGAGGGCCTCCGGCGGCGGATCGAGCACCCGGGCCAGCGTCCGCCGCTCGCGCTCCTTCGCCCCCAACTCCTCGCGCAGCTCCTCCAGATACTCCAGGTACCGCTCGCGCTGCGCCCGCCGGGTGCGCTGCGCCTTGCCGCGCTGCGACAGGAACAGGGCGACCGCGCCGAGCAGCGCGAAGACCAGCACGACAGCGCCGAGCGCCGCGAACTGGCTGCTGCGGATCACGGTCATCATCACGACGGAGCCCATGACCCCCGCCATCGGCAACAGCGCCGTCGCCGCCGAACCCGCCTTGCCCTCCGGGAGGTTGGGCGGAGGTTCGATGGTGCGGGGTTCGGCCGCCCCGAGCGGGCGGGTACTGCGCGCGGGCCGATGGACCAACTGCTGGGTCACGGACGGACCCCTTCTTTCCATGGGTGGTCGTGCGTCGCGGTGTGGTGAGCGTGGTCGTGCGTCGCGGTGTCATGAGGGCGGGCGTCCACCGCGGAGCCGTGCCGGCCGCTTGTCGCGGAGCTGTGCCGGTCGCTCATCGCATCCTCACCGCCCGGGTCATCGCCTCCGCCGCCAGCGTCACGGCCGCGTCCCGCGTGGCCTGGCCCAGCAGGGCGGTGCGGATCGGGCCGCCCTGGGCGAGGTGCCGGTCGTAGGGGACGGTGACGACGTGGACGCCGGACTCCTTCAGGTGCGCGACCGCCGTCTTCCGGTCCAGGGTGACGTCGGGCGAGTTCGCGGTGAGCGCCACGACCGTCGAGGCCAGCGCGGAGTGCGGCAACTGGCCCAGCCAGTCCAGGACCTGCCGGGTGCCGTTGACGCCCTCGGCGGTCATCGGGGCGACGACCACGCGCGCGTGCGCCGTGTCCATCGCCGTACGGGCCACCTCGCCCGGCAGCGTCTCGCAGTCCACCACGGTCACCGCGAAGTAGCGCCGCAGCGCGAGGGTCACCGTGCGGTACGTCCGGATGTCCAGCGGAGCGCCCACGCGGCCCTGGCTGGCGGGCAGCAGCCAGCCGCCGTCCGACACGGGCACCAGGTAGCCGGTGACATCAGTGAGCTGCATCGCCGGGTTGAGGATCCGCGCGAGGTCGGCCGCCGCCCAGCGCACCGAGTCGGCGCCCATCCGCACCGGCAGCGTGCCGAGCGCGGCGTCCGCCTCCAGGGTGAGCACCGGGTCGTGGCGGTAGTGGTTGAACGTCCGCCCGAGCAGCGCGGCCACGGTCGACTTGCCGACGCCGCCCCGGATCGACGTCACGGCGATCACCCGTCCCGTCGTCACCGGCTGCTGCAACTCCCGCGCGATCCGCGTCTCCTCCGCCACGTCCTGCGCGGCGGACGCCGTCAGCTTCTTGATCGAACGCCCCGTACGCCGGGCCACGGAGTCCCCGTGCTGCGGCCGCCCCAGCGCGTGGGCCAGCCGGGGATCGATCGTCGGCACCGACTCCGGGGTGTGCACGGGAGACTGCGGCACCCGCGAACCACGCGGCGCGGGGGCGGCCGGGGGAGTGGAGCGGGGGGCGGGCTGTCGAGGCTGGGGCTGAACCGGCGGCTGCACGACAGGCGTCGGCTCAACGGGTTGTGCGGGCTGTACGGGATGCACGGGCTGCTGAACCGGCTGAGCGGTTACGGGGTTCACGGGCACTGGGCCCACGGGCATCCGGTGCCCCGGCCCCGACCCCAGCGCCGCGGCCTCGGCCGCCTCGGCCGGATCGGCCGGCTCGGACCGCTCGACCGCCTCGGACGGAACCGAGCGCACCAGCCGCAGCGTCGGCTCGGCCCGCCGCGCGGCGCCGGAAGGCACACCAGTCACACCGTTCGCACCCGCCGCCGTACCGGTCTCGGAAGGCTCCGAACCGGACGCGGCACCCGCACCCGCCCGCGCCCCCGCACCGTCCTGCCCCAGCTCGCGCAGCACGTCCCGCTGCCAGTCCCCTGCCTGCGCCATGTGCGCCCCCAGCTCCTAAGCGAAGGTGTCGAGCAGTCGCCCGTACACGCCGAACACCCCGATGAGCAGCGGGAACAGGGTGATGACGCCGATGGACTCCAGTGTGTCGCCGAGGCGGCGAAGCCGGACCCGGACATGTTCGGCGGGCTGCACGGCGAGCACCAGCAGCGGCAGGACGGCCAGCAGCACGAGCACGGCGAGCGGACCGGCCGCGTCGCCGGATCGCTCCACCCAGACCGAGATCAGCCGCACCGCGAGCACCGCCGCCGCGCCCAGCAGCACCACGACCTCGGCGACCAGTGGGAACGCCCGGGCGCGCAGCGCGAGGACGACCATGGTGACGACGGCCAGCAGTACGGTCCACTTGGTGGGCGCGCGCAGCGCGAACACCCCGGCGGCGGTGGCTGAGACGGCCATCGTCACCGTCGCGAGCACCAGTCCCCGGTGGGTGGCGCTGAGGGCGGCCGCCACCTGGTAGCGGCTCACGGAGGTCCCCGCGGAGCGCCGGTCGTCGAGCCCGGAGAGACCGGACGCCATCAGCGCGAGCCGGGGCAGCAGCCCCAGCACGATCACGGAGACGACGGCGAGCACGGCGCCCACCCGGGCCTGTTCGGCCGCAGGCGACCGCACCGACACGAACGCGGCGACGCCCAGCCAGCACACCGCGGTCCCGGCCAGCGCCCCGGCCCCGACCAGCCCGCCCCGCCCGAGCGGGCTGAACAGGCCGAGCAGGGCGAGGGTGACGATCCCCGCCCCGGCCAGCGCCGCGACCCGCGCGGTGCCGGACCAGTCCTGCGCGTCGGCCAGCGTGGAGGCGCCGAGCAGCGCCAGCGCCCCGGCGGTCACCAGGAGCGTCGTGGCGAGCCCGTACCTCCTCAGCCGCCCCAGCAGCGCGCCCGCGAGCGCGGCGACCAGGGCGACGGCGAGCAGCGCGCCCGCGACGGTCCCGGCCGCGTACTCGGCGCGCGCCAGCCACCCGGCGGCCAGGGCCCAGCCGACCGTGGCGAGCCCGGCGGTGACCCGCCGTGCGGCCGGACTCCAGCGCCGGGCACGGGAGTCGAGGTCCTCGGCGGCCTCGTCCGTGACGTCGTGCACGACGGGCGCCGACGGTGCGTCCTCGGCGCGCACCAGACGCAGTACGGCGCCGTCCGGCACCCCGGCCGACTCCAGGGTGCTGTCGTGGGCGAGCGCGCTGCCGTCCGCGGTGACGAGATGCCGCAACTCCGGCTGTCCGCCGACCCGGTCGTCGAGCAGCCGCATCACCTCGGGCAGCAGCAGCCCGACCGGTTCCCGCGACGGCAGCACGAGATCCACGCGCCGCCGCTCACCGACCAGCGTGACCCGGCTGAGTGCCGTACGACCGTCGGTCATCTCCTGGCTCAGGGCCCCCGTAGACATCACGCGTTCGAACCTATCACCGGGTAGAAGTGCTGGTCGGAGCCGCGGAGGAGGCCCCCGACGGACTCGCCGAGGGCGTCGTCGAGGGCGTCACGGACGGCTGTACCGAACTCCCGTACGGGCTCTTGCCGATGATGCGGTTCGACACGAACGACCACCCCACACATCCCGCGCACAACACCGCCGCGATGACGATCCCGGCGAAGACCTTCCCGACCCGCTCGTCCACCGAGCGCCGCTGCCGTTGCGCCCCGAACAACAGGGCGTCGCGCAGCCGTCGACGGCGCACCGACACCGACTCCAGCAACTGGCTGTCGTAATCCTGCGCCGCCACGGCTGCCTTCCCTCATTCACTGCTCACTGGTCACACGCCCGAAAGCCGACGCCCGACGCCCGACGGGCGGAAGCCGATGCCGGACACCGCTGGCAGACGCCGGACGCCGGACGCCGGTCCGTCAGCCGATCTGGTCCACCGCCGCGCGGGCCTTCGCCAGCGTGGACTGGGCGGTGCCGTCGTTCTGCTCCAGCGTGGTGCGCACCAGGCGGATGATCTCGCGGACCTCGCCCGCGGCCTTCTTCCAGCGCTCTTCCTTGCCGTGGTAGTCGTCGGAGACACCGTCGGCCTGGAAGTCGGTCATCGCGGCCTTCACCGCGGCGTCGCGGTCGCTGAGCACACGCTCCAGCTGGCCCACGATCGTGCCGAGCGAGGTCTGCACCTCACCCGAGGCACCGGTGTCGTACGAACGGCGGTCCTGGTTCTGACCCATGGTGAATCTCCCCCTGTGGCTCTCGTGACTCTCGGACTGTCGATGAACGGGCCGTGGCCGGTGGCCGTCGGCTAACGCGCCCCGAAGCGGGCCGCGTCGAAGTTCGCGAGACCCATGTTCTGGTTGGCGTTGTCCTGGGACTCCACGTCACCGGTGCCGAAGGCGTTGTCCATGCCCGACTGGCCGCCCAGGATCGCGGCGAGCGAGCTGTTCAGGTCGGCGGTGATCTCGTCCGCGCGGTTCTTGAACGAGTCGAACGCCAGCTTGCCCGCGCCGTTGAACTTGCCCTCCAGCGGTTCCGCCGCGCTGATCAGCAACTGGATCAGCGTTCCCAGGTCGTCGCTCGATCCGAGCGTGCTCTTGCCGAGGTCCGCCAGAGTCGTCGACCCCATGTCGAACTTCACGTCGTGTCCACCCCCGTGTGTCTGGGTCACCTACGTCCCGCCCATGCTCCCCCACAACCCGTTGCACCCGCAACGCACTTGGCGTCGAAGTGACATGATCGGGACATAACTCGAACAGGCTTGTGGCGCGACCGCGTTCACTCACGGCCCTCTGCGGTGGCCTTGAGGTCGCGCAGCCACGCTTCGAGACCCGCGCCGAGCGCCGCGGTCGCAGTGGGCACGTCCGCCTCGACCTGGGCGCCGGTCCACGTCTCCTCGGTGTGCACACGGACACCGCCCCGGACCTTCTCGAACGTCCACAGATGGACGCCCTCGTCGATCCGCAGCCCCTGGCCGACCGCGGGCCCGCTCCACAGGACGCAGGTGCCCCGTTGCGCCTGCCGGACGGTGGAGGTGATGTCCAGAGTGGTCGCCGGCGTCGTGGGTGTGGCGGGTGCCGGAGTTGTCCAGCGGAAGCGCGACCCCTTGCGCAGCGGTCCGTGGTCGAGGCGCCGGGCGGTGAGGACGGGCGGCTGCCAGGACGGCCAGCGCGCCACATCGGTCTGGAGCTTCCAGACGGTGCTCAGCGGCGCGTCGATCGTGATGTCGGACCGGTAGTGGATGCGGGCACCGGGATCGACGCCCTCGCCCCGGCAGCCGGACGGGTGGTGGGTGGCCTCCGAGACAGGCGCGGCCTGGGCGGGCGCGACGCCGGCCCCGAGGGCGCCGGCGAGGGCGAGGCCGAGGGCGAGGGCGAGCGGGACGGTGAGCGCGGCGGTGCGGCTGCTGAACATGGTGTTCCCTTCGTGTCCTGTGGTGTACGGATCGCGTTGCTTCGCGGGTCGTCGCCCGGCCCGATGTGCGGCCCGATGCGAGGGGCGATGTGCGGGTCGTCGCGCGGGCCGATGTGCGGTTCGAGGCGCGGGTGATTGCGCCTGCCGCTTCGGGCACACGCACCCCCCGCTACGGCACCAGCACGACCTTCCCGGCGACCGTGCCCGACTCGGCCAGACGCAGGGCCTCGGCGGTGTCGGCGAGGGGCAGCCGGGCGGCGATCCGGGCGGTGACGTCCCCGCGGAGGTACGCCTCGAAGACCTGGGTGAGGTCGGCCCGCAGTCGGGCCCGGAACCGGTCCTTGGCCAGGGCGCGCCCGGCCCAGAGGTTGAAGAAGTACGCCCGGCGGCCGTTGGGCAGGGCGTTCCACAGCCACACCCGGCCGAGCAGGCGGAGCACCGGCCACTGCCCGGACCCCTCGTCGTCCCGCGTGGCGGCGCTGCCGTACGACACGAGCGTGCCGCCGGGCGCGAGGAGCCGCCAGGAGTCGACGATGCCCGTGCCGCCGACGTGGTCGAAGACCGCGTCCACTCCGCCGGGGGCCAGTGCGCGGATCCGCGCGGCGACGTCCCCGGCGCGGTAGTCGACGGGGACGACACCCTCGTCCCGCAGGGCGTCGTGGTGGCGGGCGGACGCCGTGCCGATCACCTTCGCGCCCGCGGCCCGCGCCAGCTGTACCAGGACCGAGCCGACCCCGCCGTTCGCGCCGAGCACCACGACGGTCTGGCCCGCCCGCACCCGCGCCGTGCGGTGCAGCATCCGCCAGGCGGTGACGCCGTTGACCACCAGGGTCTCCGCCTCCGCCGCGCCGATCCCCTCGGGCACCGGCACCACGTCCGCCGCGTCGACGAGCACATGGCTGGCCCAGCCGCCGACCTTGAGCAGCACGGCCACCCGGGTCCCGGCCAGGGCCGGGTCGACGCCCTCGCCGGTCGACTGCACCGTGCCGACCAGGTCGTAGCCGGGCACGAAGGGGAAGGGCGGCTGGTCGTAGTACCGCCCGCGCCGCATCTGCTGCTCGGCGAAGGAGACCCCCGTCGCCTCCATCCGGATCAGCACCTGCCCGGGCCCCGCGGCCGGTACGGCCCCGGTCCGGATCCGCAGCCCCTCCGGCTCGACCTTGCCCGGCAGGACGACCTCGACGAGTCCTTCGGCGTTCATGACGACCTCCACCTTTCGCTAGTTCTTCTCTCGTTCGTTAGAAGTTCTAACGCGACGGCCGACGGGGTGTCAATGGGTTCAGTGATAGCCTCTAACTAAATCTTCAGCATGTAGCCCCGCTCCGCAGGTGAGGCGCCCGGGGCTTCGAACGGAAGGGCCGCACCCATGGCCGACACGGGCACCACCCCGCGTGAGCGCTACCGCACCCAGGTGCGGGCCGAGATCAAGGAGCGCGCCCGGGAGCAGATCGCCGCGGCGGGCGCCTCGGCGCTCTCCCTCAACGCGATCGCGAAGCAGATGGGGATGAGCGGACCCGCGCTCTACCGGTACTTCGCCGGCCGCGACGAACTGATCACCGAACTCATCCGGGACGCGTACCGCAGCCTCGCCGACACCTTCCAGGCCACCACCGCCCCCGAGCCCCCGGCCGACGCCCCCGGCGCCCACCTGGCCGCCCTGGCCCGCACCCTGCGCGCCTGGGCCCTGGACGACCCCCAGCGGTACTTCCTGATCTACGGCACCCCCGTCCCCGGCTACCACGCGCCCGACGACATCACCACGATCGCGTCCGAGATCATGGCGACCCTGCTGGAGGCGTGCGCCGCGCTGCCCTCGGACGGCCCCGCGCCCTTCCGCCGGGCCATGGCCTTCTGGACCCGGCTGCACGGCGTGCTGTCCCTGGAACTCGCGGGCCACTTCACCGGCATGGACCTCGACCCGGCCCAGCTCTACGCGGGCGAGGTGGACGCCCTGCTCCGCGCCTAGGGCCCATTGGCATACCAAAAAACTTTCAAGAGACCGTGCAACCCTTTCCCCACCTGGCCGGTCGTACTGGGCGTCGGAACTTCTGGAGGGGGATCTGGGGGGATCGCGGGGGTTCTGACGGGGAGGGGAAAGCCGAGGGGCCCGGTCGACGACCGGGCCCCTCGAAATATGTCGGCGGATGTCGGCCTCTCGGCGGACACCCGCTCAACAGGAACCCTCCCCTCAGCGGAGCGCCCCGCTCAGAAGAACACCCCGCAGCGCAGCAGCACGTTCGCGTACGGCCGCGCCTCCCCGGTGCGGACGACCAGCCGCGCCTGTGCCGACAGTTCCTTCAGCCGCTCGTGGGGGACCAGCTCCAGCGCGGCGAAGCGGTCCGCCAGCAGCGCCGCCGCCTCCGGGTTGGCGTCCCGGACCTCGTGCGCGGCGGTCGCGCCCTCGACCACGAGTTCGTCGAGCAGTCCGTCCAGCACCTCGGCGAACGACGGCACCCCCGCCCGGAACGCCAGGTCCACCACCCGCGGCCCCCGAGGCACCGGCATCCCCGCGTCGCACACCAGCACCCCGTGCCCGTGCCCCAACTCGGCGAGCGCCCCGGCCAGATGGCGGTTGAGTATCCCGCCCCGCCTCACCGGCCCTCACCCCCGAGCGCGGCCACCTCGTCGGCCGTGGGGAACGACACCTGCGCCCCGGCCCTGGTGACGGCGGCCGCCCCGACCCGCGCCGCGTACGCCGCGGCCTCCGCCGGCTCCTCGCCCGCGCCGAGCTTCCACGCCAGTGCCGCCGTGAACGCGTCCCCGGCCCCCGTGGTGTCCACCGCCTCAACCTTCACGGCCGCCACCCGGGCGGTCCCCTCGGCGGTCGCGATCAGCGCGCCCTCCGCGCCCAGCGTCACCACCACCGAGCGCGGCCCGATCGCCAGCAGCGCCCGCGCCCAGTCCTCCGGCGACCCCGTCAGCTCGCCCCCGGCGATGACCCGTGCCTCGTGCTCGTTGACGATCAGCGGATCGCAGGCCGCCAGCACCTCCCCGGGCAGCTCCCGCGGCGGCGACGGGTTCAGCACGAACCGGGTGCCCTCCGGCAGCCGCCGTACGACCTCCACCACCGTCTCCAGCGGGATCTCCAGCTGCGCCGACACCACCCGGGAACGCCGCAGCAGCGGGTCCGCGGTCCGGACGTCGTCGGGGGTCAGCCGCCCGTTCGCGCCGGGCGACACGACGATGCTGTTGTCGCCCGACGGGTCCACGGTGATCAGGGCGACCCCGGTGGGCGCCCCGCCGACCAGCACCCCCGCCGTGTCGACGCCCGCCTCGCGGAGCGAGTCCAGCAGCAGCCGGCCGTTGCCGTCGTCGCCGACCCGGGCCAGCAGCGCCGTACGGGCGCCGAGCCGGGCCGCCGCCACCGCCTGGTTGGCGCCCTTGCCGCCCGGGTGCACGGCCAGGTCGGAGCCGAGCACCGTCTCACCGGCCCCCGGCCGCCGCTCGACACCGATCACCAGGTCGGCGTTGGCCGATCCCACGACCAGGAGGTCGTAGTCGTACATGAAGCATCTCCCTGTGCTGGGTTGGAGCCGCCCGCCGGCCGGTCGCGCCGGAGGGCGGAAATGCCGAGGCGGCCGGACGGGTCCCCCCGTCCGGCCACCGCGTCGTGTCAGCCGCCGAACCCGGCCACGTTCTGCGCCGTGACCACCTTCACCGGCACCATCACCGCCTTCTTCACCTTCTCGCCCTCGGCCGCCTTCACCGCGTTGCGCACCGCGATCCTGCCGAGTTCCGCGGGCTGCTGCGCGACCGACGCGTACAGCGTGCCGCCCTCGACGGCCTTCAGACCGTCGGCGGTGCCGTCGAAGCCGATGACCTGGACGGACTTCCCGGCCTTGACGCCGAGAGCCTTGATCGCGCCGAGCGCCATCTCGTCGTTCTCCGCGAAGACACCGTCCATGTCGGGGTTGGCCTGGAGGAGGTTCGTCATCACGTCCAGCCCCTTGGTGCGGTCCCAGTCGGCGGGCTGCTTGGCCAGGACCTTGATGCCCGGGTACGCCTTCAGACCCTCCGCGAAGCCCGCGCCGCGCTCCCGGCTGGCGGAGGTGCCCGCCTGGCCCTGGAGGATGACGATCTCGCCCTTGCCACCCAGCTTCTCCGCGAGCGCCTTCGCGGCCAGCTTCCCGCCGCTGACGTTGTCGGAGGCGACGAGGGCGGCCGTGTTCGCGCCGTTGACCGCCCGGTCGACGGCCACCAGCGGGATGTCCGCCTTGTTCACGGCCTTCGCCGCCGGGGTCACCGCGTCGGAGTCCACCGGGTTCACGATGATCGTGCCGAGACCTTCGCTGGTGAAGTTCTGCAGCTGGTTGGCCTGCTGCGAGGCGTCGTTCTGCGCGTCCGTCACGGACAGGTCGACGCCCAGCTTCTTCGCCTCGTCCTGCGCGCCGGCGCGGATCTGCACGAAGAAGGGGTTGTTGAGCGTGGACAGCGACAGCCCGATCTTCTGGCTCTTGGCCGCCGACGAACCGCTGTGCAGGAAGGACGTCGCGCTCACGACCGCCGCCGCGACCACCGCCGCGAGGAGGTACGTCACCGCCTGCTTCTTCCGGTCCCCGGAGCCCCCGGCCCCCGCCGGGACCGGGGTCGCCCCGGCCTTGCGGCGCACGGTGTCGAGGAGCACCGCCAGCGCGATCACGACACCGATGACGACCTGCTGCCAGAACGCCGACACCGACAGCAGGTTCAGGCCGTTGCGCAGCACCGCCAGGATCAGCGCGCCGATCAGCGTCCCCGACGCCTTGCCCGTGCCGCCCGCCAGGGAGGCACCGCCGATGACGACCGCCGCGATCGCGTCCAGCTCGTAGCCCTGCGCGGCCTGCGGCTGCGCGGACGACAGCCGGGAGGCCAGCACGATGCCCGCCGCCGCGGCGAACAGCCCGGACAGGGCGTAGATCACGAGCTTCTGCCGCTTCACCCGCAGGCCGGACAGCCGGGCCGCCTCCTCGTTGCCGCCGATCGCGTACATGGCCCGCCCGATGTACGTACGACCCAGGACCACGGCCGTGATCAGACCCATGACGACCATCACCAGGACGGGTACCGGCAGCCAGCCGCCGAGGTTGTCACCGAGGTGCGACACCGACTCCGGGAACGCGATCGGGCTGCCCTGCGAGATCACCAGCGACAGACCGCGCCCCACCGAGAGCATCGCGAGCGTCGCGATGAACGGGGGCAGCTTCCCGTACGAGACGAGGAAGCCGTTGACGAGACCGCACGCGATGCCGGTGACGATCGCGAGGAGGACGGCTATCGGGACCGGCACGCCCTCCGACGTGGCGCTCCACGCCAGCACGGTCGCCGACAGGGCCGCCACCGAACCGACCGACAGGTCGATGCCCGCCGAGACGATCACGAAGGTCACACCGAAGGCGAGGATGGCGGTGACGGCGGCCTGGACGCCGATGTTCAGCAGGTTGTCGGCCGTCAGGAAATCGCCGGACAGGACCGACATCGCGACGACGAGGACGATGAGGGCGCTCAGCGCGCCGTTGTCGAGCAGGATTCTGCGCAGGCCCGAGGCGCCACTCGCGCCCGTCGTGCTCTTGAGCGTGTCAGCGGCCACCGGTGGCCTCCGTTCCGGTCGTGGTCGTGTGCGGGGTGGGGGTGTTCGGGGTGGACACGGCGAGCGCCATCACCGCGTCCTGGGTGGCCTCGGCGGCGGGCAGTTCGCCCGCGATCCGCCCCTGGGCCATGACGATCACCCGGTCGCTCATGCCGAGCACCTCGGGCAGATCGCTGGAGATCATCAGGACGGCGGCGCCGGCGGCCGTCAGCTCGTTGATCAGCTCGTAGATCTCGACCTTCGCGCCGACGTCGATACCGCGCGTCGGCTCGTCGAGGATCAGCACCTTGGTGTCCGCGAGCAGCCACTTGCCGATGACGACCTTCTGCTGGTTGCCGCCGGACAGCGTCCGCACCGCCTGGCCCAGCCCGGCCATCCGCACGCCCAGCTGCTCGGCGACCCGCGCCGCCTTCGCCCGCTGCCCCTTGAGGTCGACGAACCCGCCCCTGGTCGCGCCCCGCAGGGTGACCAGCCCGAGGTTCTCCTCCACCGAGGCGTCCAGCACCAGCCCCTGGCCCTTGCGGTCCTCGGGGACGAGACCGACGCCCGCGGTCATCGCCGCGTTGACGTCGTGCCGGGGGACCGGGGTGCCGGAGACCTTGACGGCCCCCTTGTCGTACGGGTCGGCGCCGAACACGGCCCGCACGACCTCCGTACGGCCGGCCCCGACGAGCCCGGCGACACCGACGACCTCACCGGCCCGCACCTCGAAGCTCACGTCGTGGAACACGCCGTCCCGCGTGAGCCCCTCGACGGCCAGCAGCGCCTCCCCGGAGTCCGGCCGCCGACGCGGGTACTGCTGCTCGATGGACCGGCCCACCATGAGCCGTACGAGCTCCTCCTCGGGCGTGGACGCCGGAACCTGCCCGACACTCCTCCCGTCCCGGATCACCGTCACCCGGTCGCCCAGCGCGGCGATCTCCTCCAGATGGTGGGTGATGAAGACGATCCCGACCCCGTCGTCACGCAGCCTGCGCACGATCGCGAAGAGCTTCTCGACCTCCTCGGTCGTCAGCACGGCCGTCGGCTCGTCCATGATCAGCACGCGCGCGTCCAGGCTGAGCGCCTTCGCGATCTCGATCATCTGGAGCCGCGCGATACCGAGTTCACGGACCCGCGCGCGGGGCGACACGTCCACGCCGACCCGCTCCAGCAGGACGGCGGCGTCCGCCTCCATCCGCTTGCGGTCGATCATCCCGAAGCGGCGCGGCTGCCGCCCCAGGAAGATGTTCTCGGCGACCGTCAGATCGGGAACGAGGTTGAACTCCTGGTAGATCGTCGCGATCCCGAGGCGCTCGGAGTCCTGCGCGCCCTGGATGCGCACCTCCTCGCCGCCAGCCAGGATCCGCCCGGCGTCGGGCGTGTAGGCACCGGAGAGCATCTTGATGAGCGTGCTCTTGCCGGCACCGTTCTCACCGAGCAGTACGTGCACCTCGCCCCGGCGCAGATCGAAGTCGACGCCGTCCAGCGCGACCACACCGGGGAAGGACTTCCGTATGCCTTCGATGCGCAGCAACTCGTCCGCGTCGCTCACGACGTGCTCCTTCGCACAGGGTTGGGGTTCTCGCCGCACGAGCGGCGTACGACGAGGCGGGCGGGGAGGGTGACGGACTGCGGGGGCCGCCCCTCGATGCGGTCGACCAGCGCGCGCACGGCGGCGCGCCCCAGCTCGCCCGTGGGCTGGGCGATCGCCGTGATCGGCGGATCGGTGTGCACGAACCAGGGGATGTCGTCGAAGGCGGCCAGCGCGATGTCGTCCGGAACGCGCATCCCCCGCGCGCGTACCGCGTCCAGCGCGCCGAGCGCCATCAGGTTGTCGGCCGCGAACACGACCTCGGGCGGAGTGGCCAGATCGAGGAAGCCCTCGGTGACCCGGCGCCCGCTCTCGGCCTGGAAGTCGCCCTGCCCTGTGTAGTCCTCGGGAAGGTCGAGCCCGTACGCGTGCAGCGCCTCACGGAAGGCCGCCACACGCTCCTGGCCGGTCGTGGTCGCCGCCGGGCCCGCGATGATGGCCAGCCGCCGGTGCCCGAGCCCGTGCAGATGCGCCACGAGATCCCGCACGGCGGCCTGCCCGTCGGCCCGGACCACCGGCACGTCCACGCCCGGGATCCACCGGTCCACGAACACCATCGGCGTGCCCGCCCGCACCGCGTCCAGCATCAGCGGGGAGCCGCCGTCGGTGGGGGAGACGAGCAGGCCGTCGATGCGCCGGTCGAGCAGGTTCCGCACATGGTGGTCCTGGAGGTCCGGCCGCTCGTCGGCGTTCCCGATGATCACGCTGTACCCGAGCGCGCGGGCCTCCTCCTCCACGGAGCGGGCCAGCTCCGTGAAATACGGGTTCATCACGTCGCTGATGACCAGGCCGAGGGTGTGGGTCTGGTCGGTGCGCAGGGAGCGGGCGACAGCGTTCCGGCGGTAGCCCAGCGCCTCGACGGCGGCCAGCACCCGCGCGCGGGCGTCGGCACTGACCGACGGATGGTCGTTCAGGACCCGCGACACCGTGGCGACGGAGACCCCCGCCTCGGCAGCGACATCCTTGATGCTCGCCATCGCCGCTCCACCTCCTCGTGGAATCGATTACACGACTTCGTGTACGGAGGATTGGAATCGATTACACGGACGGAAACAAGGGGGTGAGGGTGGCCGAAATTGAATCGTGACCGAGGGGCGTGACCGGCGTCGCGAAGCGCAAGGCGCCAAGCTCGGAGCTGCGGGCTCTGGAGCCTCCCCCGAACAGCAGGGCCCTAACGTGGCCCACGGCTGCCACGCCCGCGCACATCAAAGCCCTCGTCCAAGGCCAACGCCAACGCGAACGGGACCGGCTGCGCGAACTCATCGAGGACGCGGAGACCCAACACGGGCTGGTGGACCAGGCGGCGGTGGAGGCCCGAAGGGCGCTCCTGCGCGGTGACACGGCCGGCCCGGCTCCGTCACCCTGGTCGAAGCCCGTGCCCCCAGAACCAACCAGGCCCGCTTCGGCTACGCGGCCTCCCGCGTGAACACCGTCCCGCCCACCGAGGCGATCGTCCGCCATACCGGCAAGCTGCTTGCCGCTGCCGGACTCCGTGGCCACAAGTACGCCCTGGACGCCATCGTCGCCGCCGCGCAGGCCTCGCCCGCCCCTGTGATCTGACACCACTGACGGAATTGAGTTGCCACGCTCTCGTCGCAGGCCAAACGATGGCGCCTGTGACGACTACGGGAGAGCAGCCGCCAGGTGATGCCGTCAGGCCGGTCGCGTTGGTGACCGGAGTCGGCCGGTCCGCCGGCATCGGCGCGGGCATCGCTCACCGGCTGGCCGAGGCGGGTTGGGACATCGCCTTCACGTACTGGACGCCGTACGACGCCCGCATGGCCTGGGGCGCAGAGGCCGGCGCCGCCGACACCATCGCCAGGGCGTTGGCCGAACGAGGCGCCGACTCTGTGGCGGTGGAGGCGGACCTCGCCGACCCAGAGGCGGCGGAGCGGGTCTTCGATGCCGCCGAGCGCCGCCTGGGCGGCATCACCGCCTTGGTGATGTGCCACTGCGAGTCGGTCGACTCCGGTCTGCTCGACACCACGCTGGAAAGCTTCGACCGCCACTTCGCGGTCAACGCCCGTGCCACGTGGCTGCTGATCCGCGAGTACGGCCGTCGCTTCCACGGAACCCCGGGAACCGGACGCATCGTCAGCCTCACCAGTGACCACACCGTCGGCAACCTGCCCTACGGAGCGAGCAAGGGCGCACTCGACCGCATCACCCTGGCGGCCGCCCACGAGCTCTCCCACCTCGGGATGACCGCCAACGTGATCAACCCGGGGCCGGTGGACACGGGTTGGATGTCCGAGGACATCCGGGAGCACGTACTGCGTGGGACGCCGCTGGGCCGTCTGGGCAGCCCGCAGGACACAGCCCATCTCGTGGAGTTCCTGTGCTCACCGCAGGGCCAGTGGATCAACGGACAGCTCCTGAAGAGCAACGGCGGTCTCGCCGACTGACCGACTGACCGACTGACCGGCCGACCGATCGACGATGTGGCGTCGTCGCGTTCGACCAGGAAGCCGTTGCTGATCAAACGGACCGGGAGAGCTGTTCGCGCACCCATCGGGGATCGGGGTTGGTGTGGGGCCGGCTCGCGACGACGACGGTCGGCACGGTTTCGTTGCCGTCGTTGGCCGCCCGCACCGCCGAGGCTCCATCCGGGTCACGCCAGATGTTCACCCAGTACGCCTGGCGGGCGCCGCGGCCCAGTCGTAGCCGCAGTCGCATGCAGTACGTGCAGCCCGGCCGCCAGAAGACGACGGGCCGACCGTCGACCGCGCTGCGGCGTTGCGCTTCTTGCGTACCGATGGACTTCGGGAAGATCAGGGGCGAGTTCACGCCGGCGAGCGCCAGGAACACCAGCAAGAGTGCTGCGGCTGTGCCGACGTTCCCCTTGACGATCTGCGCAGCCGCGACGACCGAGCCGCAGAGCACGAGCAGTACCGGCAGGATCCAGGCGCGCATCATGGTGCCGCAGCCTATCGATGAGTCGAACAGCCTCTCGCTTCCCGGAACGCCCTACGCCGCCGCCAGCTCGCACCACACGTACTTGCCCGGGCTGCCGAACCTGGCGGACGGCATCCATCCCCAGGACTCCGTGCAGGCCACGATGAGGGCCAGCCCCCGCCCGCCCTCCTGCTCGCCCACCCGCTCCAACCGCTGGGGCGGTTCCGGTGGTTCGGGGTCGGCGTCCCACGCCCCGATCCACACCATCCCCTCCGGCGACCGCCGCACCCGGAGCGCGGCGGGGCCCTTGGTGTGCAGCACGGCGTTGGACACCAGCTCGGTCGCGAGCAGCTCGGCGGTGTCCACGAGGCCGAGGAGGCCGTGCAGGGTGAGGATCAGCCGCAGGGTGCGGCGGCAGATGGTCACGGCTCTGGGGTCGTTGGGGATGTGGAGGGTGTAGTCCCAGGTTTCGGGCATGGGTCATCAACTCCGGGGATGAGGGGGGATTTCACGCACGGTGGCATTGCCGACGCCGTCGTGGCAGGACGGAGCGGTGTGCTTCCGTAGTGTGTTCGTTGCGTCACAGAAGGTAGATCTAAATTTAGGGACGCTGCAAGTCGATCGCGTAATCTGACGCCGAACGAGTCGCGCCTGCGGGGCGCCTGAGGAGGGCCATTCGATGGTAAAGAGGCGCGAGCCGACGGTGCGTCAGATGCGTCTGGCGACGGAGCTGCGCAGGCTTCGCGAAGCGGCAGGGCTTTCCTCCCGGGAAGCGGCGTCGTTGCTCGGAGTGGCCCCCGCCCAGATCACCCATATCGAGTCCGCGCTTGCGGGGGTGAGCGAGTTGAGGGTCCGCCGTCTCGCGTCCCACTACGCCTGCGCGGACGAAGAGTTCATCCACGCCCTGGTCGCGATGGCCACCGATCGCACGCGAGGTTGGTGGGAGGAGTACCGGGGCTTGCTGCCCACCCCCTTCCTGGACCTCTCCGAACTGGAACACCACGCTCGGTTTCTACGCCACGTGGCGATCCTCTACGTGCCCGGCCTGTTGCAGACCGAGGACTACTCGCGTGCGGTCTTCTCGTCCCGAGTGCCGGAACTCACTGTCGAGGAGGTCGAGTTGCGCATCCAGCATCGAAAGGCGCGCCAGCGGTTCACGGTCCCTTACGAGGCAGTGATCCATGAGGCGGCACTCCGGATCAGAGTCAGCGGCCGTGACACCTCAAGGGCCCAGTTGGTCCGACTGATGGAGCTCTCCGAAGCGGATCACATCACCGTGCGCGTCATCCCGTTCGATCTGGACGGCTTCGCCAGTGCGGCAGGCACGATGACCTACGTGGGCGGCCCCCTGCCCAAGCTGGACACGGTGGTCCGTGACGCGCTCCACGGATCTGCCTTCATCGATTCCGAAGCCCAGCTCCACACCTATCGAACGAGCTTCCGTAAGGTGGAGGACGTGTCACTCGATCCCGCACAGTCGCGTGAGTTCATCCACAGGCTGGCCAAGGAACTGTGAGGAACCCCATGGACAACTGGCGGAAGTCGTCCTATTCGGGCCCCGGAGACGGCAACGAATGCGTGGAGATAGCCACCACCCTCACCCGCATAGCCATCCGTGACTCCAAGACCCCCGAGGCGCGCACCCTCACGTTCCCCGTCGCCGCCTTCGCCCCCTTCCTCGAAGCCCTGAAGGCGCACCCCCGCCGCTGACGTCCGCCGCAGGACTCCGGACCCGCTGTCACACCCTGGCGGTACCGTCGGATCATGCCCAATCAGACGGCCGCCCAGCAGGGGCCCGGGGAGCGTCGGCTCGCCGTGCTCGAAGGCGTGCTGGAGCGCATCACGTACGCCAACGAGGAGAACGGCTACACCGTCGCCCGCGTCGACACCGGCCGCGGCGGCGGTGACCTGCTCACGGTCGTCGGCGCACTGCTCGGCGCCCAGGTCGGCGAGTCGCTGCGCATGGAGGGCCGTTGGGGCTCGCACCCGCAGTACGGCAAGCAGTTCACCGTGGAGAACTACACCACCGTCCTGCCGGCCACCGTCCAGGGCATCCGCAGATACCTCGGCTCCGGCCTGGTCAAGGGCATCGGCCCGGTCTTCGCCGACCGCATCACCCAGCACTTCGGGCTGGACACCCTGAAGATCATCGAGGAGGAGCCGAAGCGGCTCATCGAGGTCCCTGGTCTCGGGCCCAAACGGACGAAGAAGATCGCCGACGCCTGGGAGGAGCAGAAGGCGATCAAGGAGGTGATGCTGTTCCTCCAGACGGTCGAGGTGTCCACGTCCATCGCCGTGCGCATCTACAAGAAGTACGGCGACGCCTCGATCGGAGTCGTGAAGAACCAGCCGTACCGCCTCGCCGCCGACGTCTGGGGCATCGGCTTCCTCACGGCCGACAAGATCGCCCAGTCCGTCGGCATCCCGCATGACAGCCCGGAGCGGGTCAAGGCGGGTCTGCAGTACGCCTTGTCGCAGTCCACCGACCAGGGCCACTGCTTCCTCCCCGAGGAGCGGCTGATCGCCGACGCGGTCAAGCTGCTCCAGGTCGACACGGGCCTCGTCATCGAGTGCCTGGCCGAACTCGCCCAGCCGGACGAGGACTCGGGCGAGCCCGGCGTCGTACGGGAGAAGGTCCCCGGCCCCGACCCCGGCTCGGACCCGGTCACCGCCATCTACCTGGTCCCCTTCCACCGCGCCGAACTGTCCCTGTCCGCCCAGCTGTCGCGCCTCCTGCGCACGGACGAGGACCGCATGCCCGGCTTCCGTGACGTGGCGTGGGACAAGGCGCTGTCCTGGCTCAAGGGCCGTACGGGCGCCGAGCTGGCCCCCGAGCAGGAGGCCGCCGTCCGGCTCGCGCTCACCGAGAAGGTGGCCGTGCTGACCGGCGGCCCCGGCTGCGGCAAGTCCTTCACGGTCCGCTCGATCGTGGAGCTGGCCCGCGCCAAGAAGGCCAAGGTCGTCCTCGCCGCCCCCACCGGCCGCGCCGCCAAGCGCCTCGCCGAGCTGACCGGCGCCGAGGCGTCCACCGTCCACCGCCTGCTGGAGCTGAAGCCGGGCGGGGACGCGGCCTACGACAAGGACCGTCCCCTCGACGCGGACCTGGTGGTCGTCGACGAGGCGTCCATGCTGGACCTCCTCCTCGCCAACAAGCTGGTGAAGGCGGTGCCCCCGGGGGCGCACCTGCTGTTCGTCGGGGACGTCGACCAGTTGCCCAGTGTCGGCGCCGGCGAGGTCCTGCGCGATCTGCTCGCCGACGGCGGTCCCGTGCCCGCGGTCCGCCTCACCAAGGTGTTCCGCCAGGCCCAGCAGTCCGGTGTGGTGACCAACGCCCACCGGATCAACTCCGGGCACCACCCGGTCACCGACGGCATGAAGGACTTCTTCCTCTTCGTCGAGGAGGACACGGAGGCCGCCGGGCGGCTCACGGTGGATGTGGCGGCCCGTCGGATTCCGGCCAAGTTCGGCCTGGACCCCCGGCGGGACGTCCAGGTGCTCGCGCCGATGCACCGCGGCCCGGCCGGCGCCGGCACCCTCAACGGCCTGTTGCAGCAGGCCATCACCCCGGCCCGCCCCGACCTGCCCGAGAAGCGGTTCGGCGGCCGGGTCTTCCGCGTCGGCGACAAGGTCACGCAGATCCGCAACAACTACGAGAAGGGCGCCAACGGCGTCTTCAACGGCACCGTCGGCGTGGTCACCGCGCTCGACCCGGTCGACCAGCGCCTGACGGTCCTCACCGACGAGGACGAGGAGGTGCCGTACGAGTTCGACGAGCTGGACGAACTGGCGCACGCCTACGCGGTGACCATCCACCGCTCCCAGGGCAGCGAGTACCCGGCGGTGGTCGTCCCGGTCACCACCGGCGCCTGGATGATGCTCCAGCGCAATCTGCTCTACACAGCGGTGACCCGGGCGAAGAAACTGGTCGTCCTCGTCGGCTCCCGCAAGGCCCTCGGCCAGGCGGTGCGCACGGTGTCCGCGGGCCGGCGGTATACGGCCCTCGACTTCCGGCTCGCGCCCCGGGCCCTGTAGCCCCCAGGATCTATGGAGGGGACCGGTCGAGGGACCCTCTCGCGACTCCCCGGCGTCACGTGAGTGAAATTTGATCGATCAAATGAGTCGCAAAGGTCACACAGCCCTTCCAGATGCCGGACGGAGCGGGCAGGATGAGCAAGTTGGCGGCACTCAGTGCCGCCGATAGGCCCGATGGTCGACCCCGAGTGCACTCTCCTGAGCCAATTGGGGGATGGTAGAGACAGTCAGGGCACCTCGAAGATGAGGCACTACGTCGGTGAGGGAAGACGTGAGCGACAACTCTGTAGTACTGCGGTACGGCGACGGCGAGTACACCTACCCGGTGATCGACAGCACCGTCGGCGACAAGGGCTTCGACATCGGGAAGCTCCGGGCCCATACCGGTCTGGTCACCCTGGACAGCGGTTACGGGAACACCGCCGCCTATAAATCCGCCATCACGTATCTGGACGGCGAGGCGGGCATCCTCCGCTACCGCGGCTACCCGATCGAGCAGCTGGCCGAGCGCTCCACCTTCCTGGAGGTCGCCTACCTGCTGATCAACGGCGAGCTCCCGACGGTCGACGAGCTCTCCACCTTCAAGAACGAGATCACCCAGCACACGCTGCTGCACGAGGACGTCAAGAACTTCTACCGGGGCTTCCCCCGGGACGCCCACCCGATGGCGATGCTGTCCTCCGTGGTCAGCGCCCTGTCGACGTTCTACCAGGACAGCCACAACCCGTTCGACGAGCGGCAGCGCAACCTCTCCACGATCCGTCTGCTCGCGAAGCTCCCGACGATCGCGGCCTACGCGTACAAGAAGTCGATCGGTCACCCGTTCGTCTACCCGCGCAACGACCTGGGCTACGTCGAGAACTTCCTGCGCATGACCTTCTCGGTCCCCGCCCAGGAGTACGAGCTCGACCCGGTCGTCGTCTCGGCCCTCGACAAGCTGCTCATCCTCCACGCGGACCACGAGCAGAACTGTTCGACCTCCACGGTCCGCCTGGTCGGCTCCTCGCAGGCGAACATGTTCGCCTCGATCTCCGCCGGTATCTCCGCGCTGTGGGGCCCGCTGCACGGCGGCGCCAACCAGTCCGTGCTGGAGATGCTGGAGGGCATCCGCGACGCCGGCGGCGACGTCGACTCCTTCATCCGCAAGGTGAAGAACAAGGAGGACGGCGTCCGTCTGATGGGCTTCGGCCACCGGGTCTACAAGAACTTCGACCCGCGCGCGAAGATCATCAAGGCTGCCGCGCACGATGTCCTCTCCGCGCTCGGCAAGTCCGACGAGCTGCTGGACATCGCCCTGAAGCTGGAGGAGCACGCGCTCTCCGACGACTACTTCGTCTCGCGCAGCCTCTACCCGAACGTGGACTTCTACACGGGTCTGATCTACCGCGCGATGGGCTTCCCGACCGAGATGTTCACGGTCCTGTTCGCCCTCGGCCGGCTGCCGGGCTGGATCGCCCAGTGGCACGAGATGATCAAGGAGCCGGGTTCCCGGATCGGTCGTCCGCGCCAGATCTACACGGGCGTCGTCGAGCGCGACTTCGTTCCGGTCGAGGCCCGCTAGGGGTTTTCCCCGGAGGTCGTTCTCCGTCGTGGGGTGTGTGGGAGCCGTTCACACGGTTCCCCGCGCCCCTTTCGGCTTCCCCGGCGCACGCGGGCACAGAACCCCGAAAGTGCGCTCTGGGCGCAGAAAGAAGGCGCCCTGCGCCGCTGGTCCCCCCACGGGCCGGCGAGCAGGGCGCCTTCCCATGTCCCGGTGCGGATTCCCCCCACGGGATCCGGCCGGGCGTCTGGTGGACCAGCGCCTGAATCGCTGAGCAGGACGGGGTCCGTCCTGCGTATATGAAGTTGTCCTGCGGTGAGGTGCGGTCTGCCGGGACGCGTACGTACGGGAGGGCCGCTCAAAGCTCCCCGGGTACGTGCCCCGGCAACGCAATTCCGGGAACGTCCCCCAAGACATCCCCAGATGCCAGTCGCGCCCCCCAAGACGCTTCTGACATCGCCAACTTAGACTCACGAACCCCTTCGTAGGTTACGTTCGCGCCACTGTGATCTGCGTCTCTTGCCTTATGTCCTGAAGATGCGCAAGAGACCCGATACGGCGACCGAGGCCCCAGCGTAAGGAAGATGCGCGAGCCTTGTGAAGAGCTTATGTGAGGCTGCTTCCGGACTCTAGAGGGACTTTTGCCCGGTCGTCACGCAAATGCCCTCAGTCGCAAGCTGTTCGTGACCACGAAAACGGACGAAAAGGCCATTGCCGCCCCCGCGATCATCGGATTCAGCAGTCCGGCGGCGGCCAGCGGCAGCGCTGCCACGTTGTAGCCGAAGGCCCAGACCAGGTTCCCCTTGATGGTGGCCAGGGTGCGGCGGGACAGCCGGATGGCGTCGGCGGCCACCCGTAGGTCGCCGCGGACCAGCGTCAGGTCGCTCGCCTCGATCGCCGCGTCCGTGCCCGTGCCCATGGCGAGCCCCAGATCGGCGGTGGCGAGCGCGGCGGCGTCGTTGACCCCGTCCCCGACCATCGCGACCGTACGGCCCTCCCCCTGGAGTCGCCGTACGACGTCGACCTTGTCCTGCGGCAGGACCTCCGCGATCACCTGGTCGGGGGCGATGCCGACGGCGGCGGCCACGGAGCGGGCCACCCGCGTGTTGTCGCCGGTCAGCAGGACCGGGGTCAGTCCGAGCGCCCGCAGCCGCCGGACGGCCTCGGCGCTGGTGTCCTTGACCGCGTCGGCGACGGTGAGGACACCGACCGCCGTGCCGTCGCGGACCACCACGACCGCCGTGTGCCCCTCGTCCTCCGCGGCCTCCTTGGCGGCCGTGAGCGCCTCGGGGAGGGGCCCGTCGTGGATCCGGCCCACCTGCACGTCGTGGCCCGCCACACGGCCGTGTACGCCCTTTCCGGGCTCGTTCCGGAAACGCTCGACGGGCGGCAGGGGGCCGAGGCGCTCCTCGGCGCCCGCGGCGACGGCCCGCGCGACCGGGTGTTCGGAGGCGTGTTCGACGGCGCCCGCGAGGCGCAGGACGTCCTCCTCGGGGACGCCCTCGGCGGCGTACACCTTCCGGAGGGTCATCCGGCCGGTGGTGACCGTGCCGGTCTTGTCCAGGACGACCGTGTCGACGCGGCGGGTGGACTCCAGCACCTCGGGGCCCTTGATGAGGATGCCGAGCTGCGCGCCGCGGCCCGTGCCGACCATGAGTGCGGTCGGTGTGGCCAGGCCCAGTGCGCAGGGGCAGGCGATGATCAGTACCGCGACGGCCGCGGTGAAGGCCGCGGTGGGGTCGTCGGTGACGCCGAGCCAGGCGCCGAACGTGGCCACCGCGATCAGGAGGACGACGGGCACGAACACGGCGGAGATCCGGTCGGCCAGCCGCTGCACCTCCGCCTTGCCGTTCTGCGCGTCCTCCACCAGCCGGGCCATCCGCGCCAGCTGGGTGTCCGCCCCCACGCGGGTCGCCTCGACGACGAGCCGGCCGCCCGCGTTCACCGTCGCGCCCGTGACGGCGTCGCCGACGCTCACGTCCACCGGTACGGACTCGCCGGTCAGCAGGGACGCGTCGACGGCGGAGGCGCCCTCGACGACGGTCCCGTCGGTGGCGAACTTCTCCCCGGGCCGTACGACGAACCGGTCGCCGACCACCAGCCGCTCGACCGGGATCCGGGTCTCGCGGCCCTCGCGCAGCACCGAGACGTCCTTGGCGCCCAGGTGCAGCAGCGCCTTGAGGGCGGCGCCCGCGCGGCGCTTGGAGCGGGCCTCCAGATAGCGGCCCAGAAGGATGAACGCCACGACCCCGGCGGCCACCTCCAGGTAGATCGTCGAGGAGCCCGCCGTGCGGGACACGCCGAACTCGAAGCCGTGCCGCATGCCCGGCATGCCCGCGTGCCCCCGGAACAGGGCCCACAGGGACCAGCCGAAGGCCGCGAGCGTGCCGAGCGAGACCAGGGTGTCCATGGTGGCCGCGCCGTGCCGGAGGTTGGTGAGGGCGGCCCGGTGGAACGGCAGGCCGCCCCAGACGACGACCGGCGCGGCCAGCGTCAGGGAGAGCCACTGCCAGTTGTCGAACTGGAGGGCCGGGACCATGGACATGAGGACCACCGGGGCGGCCAGCAGCGCCGAGACGGTGAGCCGCTGCCGCAGGGCGGCGAGCTCGGGGTCCTCCACCGGGGCGTGAGCGCCCGGCTCCCGGTCCGCCTCGGGCTCCGCCGCCGGGGGTGCGGGGGGCGGCGGCTCCTCGGCCGTGTAGCCCGTCTTCACCACGGTGGCGATCAGATCGGCGACCTCGATCCCCGAGGGGTAGGCGATCTTCGCCTTCTCCGTCGCGTAGTTCACCGTGGCGGTGACGCCCTCCATGCGGTTGAGCTTCTTCTCGACGCGGGCCGCGCAGGAGGCGCAGGTCATCCCGCCGATCATCAGTTCGACCTCAAGGGTCGGCTCGGCCGCAGGGGCGGCTTCGGTGGTGCTGGTCATGTCCGTGTCCGTGCTCCGGGGAACGTGCGCAGGTCCGGCCCGGGGCGGGGCGGGGCCCCGCCTGGGCGGGCGGTTCTCAGACGGTGCCGACGAGCTCGAAGCCGGCCTCGTCGACGGCGGCGCGCACGGCCTCCTCGTCGAGCGGGGCGGCCGAGACCACGGTGACCTCGCCGCTGGAGGCGACGGCCTTCACCGAGGAGACGCCGGCGATCTCGGAGATCTCGCCGGAGACGGCGCCTTCGCAGTGGCCGCAGCTCATGCCGCTCACCTTGTAGACGGCGGTGACGGAGCCGGGAGTGTCGGTCTGGGCGGTCATGTCGTTGCTCCTCGTCGGGGTGTGTGAGGTACGGGTAACCCTTCAGGTCACCTACCCTATACCCCTAGGGGGTATGAATCCAAGAGGGGTCGGGCGCTCAGGGTGGGGCGCGCGGGTTCAGGGGGACGGGGTGGAGGCCGCGGTCGGGGTCGAGGCGGTCGCGGTCGGAGTCGCGGTGGAGGCCGCGGTCGCCTGCGCCTCACGGAGGCGGTCGCCCACCAGCGGGTCGAGGTAGCGGAACAGCACGTCCTTCAGCTCCTGGATGTACGCCTCGCGGTCGTCGCCCTCGCTGGCGAGGATCAGTTCGAGGCCCGCCATGTAGAGGGCCATGCAGACGTGCGCGATGCGGGTGACGGCGGCGGCCGGCCGGTCGGGCAGAAGCGGGGAGAGCAGGTCCTCGACCCGGGTGATCAGGGTGTTGTGGAGGGCGTCGTGCTCCTCCGCCATCCGGCCGGGGACGTCCGGGCCGTGCATGAGGGTGAAGAACACCGGGTTGTGGCAGTTGAAGTCGATGAACCGGTCGACGGCGGCCGCCACGGCCTGCTCCAGCGGGGTCGCGGGATCGATCGGCGCGAGCGCCTCGCCGTACGCCGTCCGCATGTCGGCCATCAGCCGCTGGCCCAGCTCGATCGCGATCGCTTCCTTGTTCGGGAAGAACTGGTACAGCGTGCCCGGGGAGACGCCGGCCTCGCGGGCGATCGCGTTGGTGCTCGCGGACGCGTACCCGGTCGACGTGAACACCGAGGCCGCGGCTTCGAGGAGTTGGGTGATGCGGCGTTCGCCGCGGGCCTGGCGGCGGCGCGGCTGCTCCTGCTCCTGGTGGGTGGGCATGCGGTTGTCCCCAGCTTCTCGGACCTGATTGACAAACACGAGTCGTCGCTCGCATTCTGATGAAACGCGAGCGATCTCTCGTGTTTGCCAGTTTATGGCGTGGCGCGTCCGCGCGCCCGGCTGCGCACGGCACGGATCAGAGTGAAGGGGACACCGCACCATGACCGAAGTCAACAGGCCACCCCGAGCGGGAGGCTGGACCAGACTGGTGACCGCCCGTCCCCGGCTCTCCCTGCTCGTGGCCCTGCTGATCACCGCCCTCGCGGTCGTCGCGGGCAGCGATGTCGCCGACCGTCTGACCAGCGGCGGCTGGGAGGACCCCAAGGCCGAGTCCACGTACGCGACCAAGGCGCTGCAGCGCGAGTTCCCGAACTCCCAGCCGAACCTGCTGCTGATGGTCGACGCGGGCGACACCTCGGTCGACGATCCGGGGGTCGCCGCCGAGGCGAAGCGGCTGGCCGAGCGGCTCGCCGCCGAGAAGGGCGTCACGGGCGTCGGCTCCTACTGGCAGACCGGTGCACCCACCCTCCGCGCCGAGGACGGCCGCCAGGCGCTGATAGCGGCCCGCCTGACCGGCGACGAGACCGCGATGAACGCGACGCTGGACCGCATCACGCCCGAGTACCGCGGCAAGCACGGCCCGGTCGAGGTCAAGATCGGCGGCATCGTCGCCGTGCGGCACGAGATGCAGACGATCATCCAGGAGGACCTCCTGCGGGCCGAGCTGATCGCCCTGCCGGTGACCCTGGTCCTGCTGGTGATGGCCTTCGGCAGCGCGGTCGCCGCCCTGCTGCCGCTCGTCGTGGGCGTCGTCGCCATCCTCGGCACCAACGCGATCCTGCGCGGCCTCACCGAACTGACCGACGTCTCGATCTTCGCGCTGAACCTCACCACCGCCATGGGCCTCGGCCTCGCGATCGACTACGCCCTGTTCATCGTGCGCCGCTTCCGCGAGGAGCTGTCCGCCGGCGCAGACCCCCGGGCCGCCGTGGCCACCACCCTGCGCACCGCCGGGCGCACGGTCCTCTTCTCGGCGCTCACGGTCGCCGTCTCGCTCGCCGCGATGGCGGTCTTCCCCCAGGCCTTCCTGAAGTCCATCGCCTACGCCGGCATCGCGGTCGTCCTGCTCGCCGCGGCGGCGGCCCTGATCGTGCTCCCGGCGGCCCTGGTACTGCTGGGCGAGCGGGTCAACGCCCTTGACCTGCGCAAGCTGTTCAGGCGCCGCAGGGTTGAGGGGGCTCCCGCCCGCGAGGAGGGCGCCGCCTGGGGCCGCACCGCCGGCTTCGTCATGCGCCGCGCCCCCATCTTCGCCATCGCCACCACCGCCGGCCTGGTCCTCCTCGGCCTGCCCTTCCTCGGCGTGAAGTTCGGCTCGGCCGACGACCGTCAGCTCCCCGCGTCCGCCGAGTCCCGTGTCGTCCAGCAGCACATCCGGGAGGACTTCCCGGGCACCCCCGGCGGCGGTCTGGAGATTCTCGCCGAGGGCCGGGCGACCGAGGCCGACTACGCCGCGTACAAGGACGAGATCGCCGCCCTGCCCGATGTGCTCCGGGTGGACGGCCCCGTGGTGAGCGGCGACGCTGCCTACTTCGCCGTCCAGCCGAAGGGCGACGTGGTCGACGAGGCCGCGCAGGACCTGGTCCACGACATACGGGCACAGGCGGCCGACGCCCCGTTCAAGACGTCGGTGACGGGTGCGGGCGCGGTCCTGGTCGACACCAAGGAGGCGATAGGCGGCGGCCTGCCGTGGGCCCTCTCCTTCATCGCCGTGGTCACCCTCCTGCTGGTCTTCCTGCTCACCGGCAGTGTGCTGGTCCCCCTCCAGGCGGTCCTGCTGAACGCGCTCAGCCTCACCGCGATGTTCGGCGCGATGATCTGGGTCTTCCAGGACGGGCACCTGTCCGGCCTGCTGGGCTTCACCAGCTCCGGCTCCATCGAGACGACCCTGCCGGTGCTGATGTTCTGCGTGGCCTTCGGCCTCTCCATGGACTACGGCGTCTTCCTGCTCTCCCGCATCAAGGAGGAGTACGACCACACCGGCGACCACACCGCCGCCGTCCGCCACGGCCTCCAGCGCACCGGCGGTCTCATCACCGCCGCCGCCGTCATCCTGGCCGTCGTGATGATCGCCATAGGCACCTCACGGGTGACGAACACCAAGATGCTCGGCCTGGGCCTCGCCCTCGCCGTGCTCATGGACGCCATGGTCGTGCGCAGCCTGCTGGTCCCGGCCTTCATGCGGCTCACGGGCCGCGCCACCTGGTGGGCCCCGGCCCCGCTGCGCAGGTTCCACGAGCGGTTCGGCCTGAGCGAGGGCGAGTCGGCCCCGCGCGCCACCGAGACCGAGCCAGGCCCGGACACGGAGACGGGGGCCGAGTCGGGGAGCGGGAGCACTCTGCCGCCCGCGACCCACGCGTCCGGGGAGTCTGAGGAGGAGGGTGACCGGGGCGAGGAGAGCGGCGCCGACCAGGAGAGCGACCGCGACGAGGAGAGGGGCGCCGACAGGCAGAGTGACCACGACAAGGTGGAGATCTCTGGCTAGCGTTCACCGCGAAGGATCTCCGACAGGTCGGTGGGTCCGCCGGCGGCAGCTCTGCCGGCCGCCGGGCAGACGGACCGGCCGACCTGGCGGGCGGTGAGGGCGAGGGCGAGGACGTAGATGCGCGCGGTGGTGTTCGAGCGGTTCGGTGAGCCGGCCGAGGTACGGGACGTGCCGGACCCGGCCCCGGCGGTCCACGGCGTGGTCGTCCGCGTCGAGGCCACGGGCCTGTGCCGCAGCGACTGGCACGCCTGGATGGGCCACGACCCCGACATCACCCCGCCGCACGTCCCCGGCCATGAGCTCGCCGGGGTGGTGGAGGAGGTCGGCGCAGGGGTGACCCGCTGGCAGCCGGGCGACCGGGTCACCGTCCCGTTCGTGTGCGCCTGCGGCGGCTGCGCCGCCTGCGCGGCCGGGGACCAGCAGGTGTGCGAGCGGCAGACCCAGCCGGGGTTCACGCACTGGGGTTCGTTCGCCCAGTACGTGGCCCTGGACCACGCCGACGTGAACCTGGTGGCGCTGCCGGAGGGGCTGTCGTACGGCACGGCGGCCTCCCTGGGCTGCCGGTTCGCCACGGCGTTCCGGGCGGTGGTGGCGCAGGGCCGGGTCGCGGCCGGCGAGTGGGTGGCCGTGCACGGCTGCGGGGGAGTGGGCCTGTCGGCGGTGATGATCGCGGCGGCCTCCGGCGCCCGGGTCGTCGCCGTCGACGTCTCGCCCCGGGCCCTGGAGCTGGCGCGGACGTTCGGCGCGGCGGCCTGTGTGGACGCCTCGGCGGTGCAGGACACGGCCGAGGCGGTACGGGACCTCACCGGCGGCGGCGTCCATCTCTCGCTGGACGCGCTCGGCTCCCCGGCCACCTGCGCGGCGTCGGTCGGCAGCCTCCGCCGCCGGGGCCGCCACGTCCAGGTGGGCCTGCTCCCGTCGCCGACCGGCACGACCCCCGTCCCCATGGCCCGCGCGATCGCCCTGGAACTGGAACTCCTCGGCAGTCACGGCATGGCGGCCCACGCCTACCCACCCATGCTGGAGCTGGTCCGCTCGGGTGTCCTGCGCCCCGACCTCCTGGTGACGACGACGATCCCGCTGGACGCCGTCCCCAAGGCCCTCGCCGCGATGGGCACGGCCCCGGGCAGCGGCGTGACGGTCATCGAACCGTGGACGAACCGCCCCTGACACTCACCGAGCCGGGACCGACCGCCGCCACGTCCGCCGGGCCTCATGGCCCGCCGCCACGTCCGCCGGGCCGCATGGCCCCCCGCCACAGCCGCCGGGCCATGAGAGTCAGCGGGCCGCGACGGTCAGCGGGCCGGAAGGCCAGCGGGCCGTGGGTGGGCAACCGACCGCGACGGTCAGCCGGCCTGGGGTCGTCGTGCCGGGCGCCGAACAGCCATCACGGTCAGCGACCGCAAGGGTCGGCGGGCCCCAATGGCCGGCCGGCCGTCGGTGCCGGCGGGCTGCAAGGGGCGGCCGCCCGTCAGGATCAGCGGGCCGCAAGGTGCAGCCGGCCGGCAGACACCGCGGCTCGCGGCGGTCACTGGGCCGTGAGGTCCGGTCGGCCGGTCTCCGGGCGGCCGCGGTGCGCGGCCCACTCGGGGGCGAGGATGGACATCCGTACGGCGTCGATCCACTTCCCGTCCTGCCACAGCGTCTGCCGCTCCACGCCCTCGGCCACGAACCCCACCTTCTCGTAGGCGCGCCGGGCCCGGGGGTTGTGCGTGAAGACGTACAGGGAGACGCGGTGCATGCCGAGCCGCTCGAAGGCGTGGCCGACCGTCAGGCGCACGGCCTCCGTACCGAGCCCGCGGTTCCGCCCGGCGGGGCCGATCAGGATCCGGAAGCAGCAGGCGCGGTTGGGCTCGTCCCAGTCGTTGAGCACGACCTCGCCCACCAGCTCACCGCTCGCCCGGTCGACGATGCCGAGATCGAGGCGGTCGGTCTGCTCGCCGCGGTTGCCGTACCAGGTGCGCAGCCTCTCCATGTCGTACGCCCCGTCCTGGCTCCCGGTGAGCCGGATGACGTCCGGGTCGGCCAGGATGCGGGCCATCACGGCGGTGTCGTCCACGGTGAAGGGTCGCAGGACGGTCCGCTCACCGGTGAGTACGGGTTTCTCGGAGAAGCTCATCCCGGAATCCTCGACAGCGGGAGAAGGTCGGGGCAAACGATTAAGCGCGGTCGTCAGTCGACCGCCCCGCGCCCCCGGTTGCCGGGTCGGGACGCGACCCAGGCGCGGACCGTGTCCGCGTACCAGTAGGGCTTGCCGCCCTCCACATGGTCGGGCGGCGGCAGCAACCCGTGTTTGCGGTACGAGCGGACGGTGTCGGGCTGCACACAGATGTGCGCCGCGATGTCCTTGTACGACCAGAGGCGTCGGTCGGTCATCTGTGGCACCTCCCCACGCGCACCACGGCGGCGGCCGGACGACCGTCGGGAGAGCCGGGCGCAGCGCTGGCGATCACAAGCCTGTGCTCGCTCAACGACGCACAGTGATCACCGAGACCGCCCGTGGACCAACCGTGACCAAAGACCCGCGTACACGTGACATTCGTGACAGAGGGGTGCCTTTAGTGACGTGAGTGATAAGTGGAGCGCCCCGTGATCGGGGGCGACAGCCGCGCCCTTTGAAGGGGCGCGGGGAACTGTGCGACCGGCCACGACGCACTCGCGGCCCGCGATGGACGCGCAGTCCCCTGGCGTCGCACAGCACCCGGCTCACCCAGCGGCGCCCCTACGCCCCGCAGGATCGCAGGAACGCCCGCGTCCGCTGAGCGATCGGCAGCGGAGCGTCCGGCTCGCAGGGATACATGTCCTGCTCGACGATCGCGAACAGATCCACGTCCAGCTTCTGCGCGGCCGCCAGCACCGGCCCCAGCTCGGGCACGCCCTTCGGCGGCTCGCACATCACGCCCTGCGCCACGGCCGGCCCGAACGGCGTCCCCTTGGCCCGGACGTCCGCCAGGATCTCGGGGTCGACCTGCTTGAGGTGCAGATAGCCGATGCGCTCGCCGTACGTCTCGATCAGCTTGACGCTGTCGCCGCCGCAGTACGCGTAGTGCCCGGTGTCGAGGCACAGCGACACCACCGAGGAGTCGGTGCCGTCCAGGAAGCGGACGACGTTCTCCTCGCTGTCGATGTGGGTGTCGGCATGCGGGTGGACGACGATCTTCAGGCCGTACCTCTCCCGCACCTCCCGCCCGAGCCGCTCGGTGAGCTGGGTGAGGTGCCGCCACTGCTCGACGGTCAGTTCGCTGGGCTCCAGCACCTGGCCCGTCTTGTCGTCCCGCCAGAAGGAGGGGATGACGACGAGGTGCTTGGCGCCCATCGCCTGGGCGAGGACCGCGTTGTCGGCGACGTGCGCCCAGGTCTTCTCCCAGACGTCGGGGCCGTGGTGCAGCCCGGTGAAGACCGTGCCGGCCGACACCTTCAGGCCACGTTTGGCCGTCTCCTCGGCGAGAACGGCGGGGTCCTTCGGCAGATAGCCGTAGGGGCCCAGCTCGATCCACTCGTAGCCGGCGGCGGCCACCTCGTCGAGGAAGCGCTGCCAGGGGACCTGCTGGGGGTCGTCGGGGAACCACACACCCCAGGAGTCGGGCGCCGAGCCGATCCGGATGCGCGAGAGTGAGGACTCAGGTGACAACGACGTCATGGCGGCCAGCTTCAGGCCGGAACCCAAGGGTGTCAATAGGTAGTCCGAATGTCTGGACAAAACATTGACAGGGTCGCTCTCGCGGAGCTAGACCTTGACGGAACCGGAGCGCGAAGGGAACTCGATGGCGTACGACCTGATCACCATGGGGCGGATCGGTGTGGACCTGTATCCGCTGCAGACGGGGGTCCCGCTGCCGCAGGTGACGTCCTTCGGGAAGTTCCTCGGCGGATCGGCGACGAACGTCGCGGTGGCCGCCGCCCGGCTCGGCCGGGACACCGCCGTCATCACCCGCACGGGCGAGGACCCGTTCGGCGAGTACCTCCACCAGGCGCTGCGGGACTTCGGCGTCGACGACCGCTGGGTGACACCGGTCCCCGGCCTCGCCACCCCGATCACGTTCTGCGAGGTCTTCCCGCCGGACGACTTCCCGCTGTACTTCTACCGCCGCCCCAAGGCGCCCGACCTGGAGATCGACGCCCACGAGCTGGACCTGGAGGCCATCCGCCGGGCACGCGTCTTCTGGGTCACCGGCACCGGCCTGAGCGAGGAGCCCAGCCGTACGGCGACGCTCGCGGCCCTCGCCCACCGGGCCAAGGCCGGCACGACGGTCTTCGACCTCGACTGGCGGCCCATGTTCTGGGCCGACCCGGAAGCGGCCCGCCCCTTCTACGAGGAGGCCCTTAGGCACACCACCGTCGCCGTCGGCAACCTGGACGAGGTCGAGGTCGCCACCGGCGTCCGCGAGCCGCACGCCGCCGCCGAGGCCCTGCTGGCCGCCGGGGTGGAACTCGCGGTCGTGAAGCAGGGCCCCAAGGGTGTCCTCGCGGTGCACCGCGACGGCAGGACGGCCGAGGTGCCGCCGCTGCCGGTGAACGTCCTCAACGGACTGGGTGCCGGAGACGCCTTCGGCGGGTCCCTCTGCCACGGCCTGCTCGAAGGCTGGGACCTGGAGCGGATCATGCGGCACGCCAACGCCGCCGGCGCCATCGTCGCCTCCCGCCTGGAGTGCTCCTCCGCGATGCCGACCACCGAGGAGATCGAGGCCGCGGTCACGGCGGGGGAAGTGCGGTGAGCGTCGACGTCTCCGCCCTGGTCCGCACCCGGGTCCACCACCCCGAGGCGATCGACGAGGCCGCCGCCCGCCGCATCCGCCGCCCCCTGATCGGTGACTCCGGACGGCTGATGATCGTCGCCGCCGACCACCCGGCCCGCGGCGCGCTCTCCGTCGGCGACCGCAAGCTCGCCATGGCGAACCGCGCCGACCTCCTGGAACGGCTGTGCCTGGCCCTCGGCCGGCCCGGCGTCGACGGGGTGCTCGCCACCGCCGACATCCTCGACGACCTGCTCCTCCTCGGCGCCCTCGACGGCAAGGTCGTCATGGGCTCGATGAACCGCGGCGGACTCGCGGGCGCCTCGTTCGAACTGGACGACCGTTTCACCGGCCACCGCCCCCAGGACATCGAGCGGCTGCGCTTCGACGCGGGCAAGCTGCTGCTGCGCGTCGACTACGACGACCCGGGCTCCCTCGACACCCTGGAGTCCACCGCGCACGCCGTGGACGCCATGGCCGAGCGACGGCTCCCGGTCTTCGTCGAGCCGTTCATCAGCCGCCGCGACCCCGTCACCGGCAAGGTCAGGAACGACCTCTCCGCCGACGCGGTCACCAAGTCGATCGCCATAGCCGCCGGACTCGGCGGCACCTCGGCGTACACCTGGCTGAAGGTGCCCGTCACCGAGAACCCCGACGACATGGCCCGCGTCATGGAGACCTCGACCCTGCCCGCCGTCCTCCTCGGCGGCGACGTCGGCGAGGACCAGGAGGGCGCGTACGAGAAGTGGCGGGGCGCCCTGCAACTGCCCACCGTCCAGGGCCTGGTGGTCGGCCGCTCGTTGCTCTACCCCGCGGACGACGACGTGACCGCCGCCGTGGACACCGCCGTAGGACTGCTGTGAGGGCCGCATGACACACAAGACCGAGCTGTACGTCCCCAAGGGGACGACCGCCCACGGGGGGTACGCCCTCGACATCGGCCCCGAGCAGGCCGGCTGGACCCACAGCAGCCTGCGCGTCGTGGAGTTGGAGCCGGGCGGCGAGCACACCTTCACCACCGGGGACAGCGAATGGATCGTGCTGTCCCTCAACGGCGCCTGTACGGTTCGGGTATCGGAGGATCCGAACGAATCGGACGGCGACGGCACGGCAGAGTTCGACATCCTGGGCCGCGAGGACGTGTTCGCCGGAGTCTCCGACTTCGTCTACGCGCCCCGCGACGCCCGGGTACAGATCGCCTCCGGCGCGGGAGGCCGCTTCGCTTTGGCAGGAGCGAGGTGCGGGCGACGACTCCCCGCCCGCTACGGCCCCGCGCCGGAGGTCCCCGTCGAAGACCGCGGCAGCGGCAACTGTGCCCGCCAGGTGCGCAACTTCGCCTCCGCCGACGCCTTCGAGTGCGACAAGCTCATCACCGTCGAGGTCATCACCCCGGGCGGCAACTGGTCCTCGTATCCGCCGCACAAGCATGACGAGAACCGGCCGGGGGAGGAGACCGAGCTGGAGGAGATCTACTACTTCGAGATCGACGGCCCGAACGGCTTCGGCTACCAGCGGGTGTTCCCCTCCCGCGAGGGTGGCTCCGACGTTCTCGCCGAGGTCCGCTCGGGTGACGCCGTCCTCGTCCCCGACGGCTGGCACGGCCCGTCCATCGCGCAGCCCGGCCACAGCATGTACTACCTGAACGTGATGGCCGGTCCGGGCACCGAGCGGCAGTGGCGGATCTGCTTCCACCCGGATCACACGGAGGGATACCGATGACCACCGGGACCACGCGGCTCACCGTGGCGCAGGCGCTGGTGCGGTTCCTCGCCGCCCAGTACACCGAGCGCGACGGCGAGCGGCAGCGGCTGATCGGCGCCACCTGGGGCATCTTCGGCCACGGCAACGTCGCGGGCCTCGGCCAGGCGCTCGTCGAGTACGCCGACGCGATGCCCTACTACCAGGGCCGCAACGAACAGGCCATGGTGCACGCGGCCGTCGGCTACGCCCGCCAGTCGGGCCGCCTGTCCACGCACGCCGTGACGACGTCGATCGGCCCCGGCGCCACCAACCTCGTCACCGGCGCCGCCCTCGCCACCATCAACCACCTCCCGGTGCTGCTCCTGCCCGGAGACATCTTCGCGACCCGGCCCGCGGACCCGGTCCTCCAGCAGCTCGAAGTGCCGTACGCGGGCGACATCAGCGTCAACGACACGCTGCGCCCGGTGTCGCGGTACTTCGACCGGGTCACCCGCCCCGAGGCGCTGATCCCGGCCGCCCTCCAGGCGATGCGGGTCCTCACGGACCCCGTCGACACGGGCGCCGTGACCCTCGCGCTGCCGCAGGACGTGCAGGCGGAGGCGTACGACTGGCCGGAGGAGTTCTTCGCCGAACGGACCTGGCACGTACGCCGACCCGCGCCGGACCCGACCGAACTCGCCGACGCGGTACGGGTGATCCGCGAGGCCCGCCGTCCGCTGATCGTCGCCGGCGGCGGTGTCCACCACGCACGCGCCGAGGAGGCGCTCGCCGAACTCGCCGACGCCACCGGCATCCCCGTCGCCTCCACCCAGGCCGGCAAGGGCTCCCTGCGGTACGACCACCCGCAGGACGTCGGCGCCATCGGTCACACCGGCACCGCGACGGCCAACGAACTCGCCCGCACCGCCGACCTGGTGATCGGTGTCGGCACCCGGTACACGGACTTCACCACCGCCTCCGGCACCCTCTTCGCCGCCGACGGCGTCCGCTTCCTCAACCTCAACATCGCGCCCTACGACGGCCACAAGCTCTCCGGGCTGCCGCTGATCGCGGACGCGCGGGCCGGCCTGGAGGAACTGGCGCAGGCGCTGGAGCTGCACGGGCACCGGGTCGCGGACGCGTACGTCGCCGAGTACGGCGAGGACAAGCAGCGCTGGGAGCACCGCGTCGACGCCTGCTACGAGGCGGAGGAACCGGACACCCGGCCCACCCAGGCCCAGGTCCTCGGCCTTCTCGACGAGATCGTCGACGAGTCCGACATCCTCATCAACGCGGCCGGGTCCCTCCCCGGTGACCTGCACAAACTGTGGCGGACGCGGTCGCGGGACCAGTACCACCTGGAGTACGGCTACTCCTGCATGGGCTACGAGATCCCCGCCGCGATCGGGGTCCGCATGGCCGCTCCCGGGCGCCCGGTGTGGGCGCTGGTCGGCGACGGCACGTATCTGATGATGCCGACGGAGATCGTGACGGCCGTCCAGGAGAACGTGCCGATCAAGGTGCTGCTGGTGCAGAACCACGGGTACGCCTCCATCGGTGGTCTGTCGGAGTCGGTGGGCGGGGAGCGGTTCGGCACCGCCTACCGGCACCGGAACCCGGCCGACGGCACGTTCACGGGCGCCCCGCTGCCGGTGGACCTCGCCGCCAACGCGGCCAGCCTCGGCATGCGCGTCCTGCGCGCACGCAGCGTGCGCGATCTGCGCGCGGCCCTCGCGGAGGCCCGGGCCGCCGACACTCCCACTTGTGTCTACGTGGAGACCGAAACCGCAGACACAGTGTCGGGCCCGCCCCCGGCGCAGGCCTGGTGGGATGTACCTGTGGCCGAGACCGCGACCCGAGTGTCGGCGGTCAAGGCACGCGAGGAGTACGACCGGCACGTCTCTACCCGACGCCGCCATCTGTAAGAAGGAGTCTTTCGGCATGACGAAGATCGTCAACCACTGGATCGGCGGCAAGACCGTCGAAGGCGCGTCGGGTACGTTCGGTCCGGTCACGGACCCGGCGACCGGCGCGGTCACCACCAAGGTCGCCTTCGCGACCGTCGACGAGGTCGACGCGGCGGTACGCACCGCCAAGGAGGCCTTCGTCACCTGGGGCCAGTCCTCGCTGGCCCAGCGCACCTCGATCCTGTTCAACTTCCGGGCGCTGCTGGACGCCAACCGGGACGCGATCGCGGAGCTGATCACCGCCGAGCACGGCAAGGTGCACTCGGACGCGCTCGGCGAGGTCGCGCGCGGCCTGGAGATCGTCGACCTGGCGTGCGGCATCACCGTGCAGCTGAAGGGCGAGCTGTCCACGCAGGTCGCCAGCCGCGTGGACGTCTCCTCGATCCGCCAGCCGCTGGGTGTCGTCGCGGGCATCACGCCGTTCAACTTCCCGGCGATGGTCCCGATGTGGATGTTCCCCCTCGCCATCGCGTGCGGCAACACCTTCGTGCTGAAGCCGTCCGAGAAGGACCCCTCGGCGTCCATCAAGATCGCCGAGCTGCTGGCCGAGGCAGGTCTCCCCGACGGCGTCTTCAACGTCGTCCACGGCGACAAGGTGGCCGTCGACCGCCTCCTGGAGCACCCGGACGTCAAGGCGGTCTCCTTCGTCGGCTCCACCCCGATCGCCCGCTACATCCACACCACGGCCTCCGCGAACGGCAAGCGCGTCCAGGCCCTCGGCGGCGCCAAGAACCACATGCTGGTCCTGCCCGACGCCGATCTGGACGCCGCGGCCGACGCCGCCGTCTCCGCCGCGTACGGCTCGGCCGGTGAGCGCTGCATGGCGATCTCCGCGGTCGTCGCGGTCGGCGCGATCGGCGACGAGCTGGTGGACAAGATCCGCGAGCGCGCCGAGAAGATCAAGATCGGTCCCGGCAACGACCCGACCTCCGAGATGGGCCCGCTGATCACGGCGGTCCACCGCGACAAGGTGGCCTCGTACGTGACGGGCGCGGCGGCCGAGGGCGCCGAGGTGGTCCTCGACGGCACCGGCTACACGGTCGACGGCTTCGAGGACGGCCACTGGATCGGCATCTCGCTCCTCGACAAGGTCCCGACCTCCGCCAAGGCGTACCAGGACGAGATCTTCGGCCCCGTCCTGTGCGTGCTCCGCGTGGACACCTACGAGGAGGGCATGGCCCTCATCAACGCCTCGCCGTTCGGCAACGGCACCGCGATCTTCACGCGGGACGGCGGCGCCGCCCGCCGCTTCCAGCTGGAGGTCGAGGCCGGAATGGTCGGCGTGAACGTCCCGATCCCGGTCCCCGTCGGCTACCACTCCTTCGGCGGCTGGAAGGACTCCCTCTTCGGCGACCACCACATCTACGGCAACGACGGCACCCACTTCTACACCCGCGGCAAGGTCGTCACGACCCGCTGGCCCGACCCGGCCGACGGCCCGACCGGCGTCGACCTGGGCTTCCCGCGCAACCACTGAGCACCAGGCGCCCCCACGGCTCCCCGCGCCCACCAGGGCCGCGGGGAGCCGCGTTCTCCTGGTGGCTGCGGGGGTCTGCGCTTTTTGGGGGCGCGGGGAACTGCGCGAGAAGCCCCACCGGACCCGCACCCGCCCGCCCACCCCGATCTGCCCCGACTTATCAGGTTGCTGTCAGCCACGGGCACGGCGGGCGCATACCGCACCCGCTGTATGCCGAATTCCCCCCGTACGACCGTGGGATACCCCACCCCTCCCCCCTGAGGGGGCCGAGACCCACCCTCACACCCCCGTACCGTTGACGCATGGATCTTCGACTGACCGGCCTGCGCCTGCGCGGAGCGCTCCGGCGGAGGCCGAGGCGGGCCCTCGCCGCCGTGGCGGCCGTCGTCGTGCTCGCCGGCGCGGGTACGTGGACGGCCACCGCCTCGGACGAAGCGGCGCCGGTGAAGCGCACGGACCAGGCCATGGCCATGGGTGGGGGCGTCCGCATCGACACCTCGTACTTCACCTCCGGCGCCACCGGCCGCCGTCCGGCCGTCCTGCTCGGGCACGGCTTCGGCGGCAGCAAGAACGACGTACGACGCCAGGCCGAGGACCTCGCCCGCGACGGCTACGCGGTGCTGACCTGGTCGGCGCGCGGCTTCGGCGACTCGACCGGAAAGATCGGGCTGAACGACCCCAAGGCCGAGGTCGCCGACGTCTCCCGGCTGATCGACTGGCTCGCGAAGCGCCCCGAGGTCCAGCTGGACAAGAAGGGCGACCCGCGCGTGGGCGCCGCCGGCGCCTCCTACGGCGGGGCGATCTCCCTGCTGGCCGCCGGGTACGACGACCGGGTCGACGCCACCGCCCCGGCCATCACGTACTGGAACCTCGCGGACGCCCTGTTCCCGAACGGCGTGTTCAAGAAGCTCTGGGCCGGGCTGTTCTTCAACACCGGCGGCGGCTGCGCCAAGTTCGAGGCCGACCTGTGCGCGATGTACGACCGGGTCGCCGAGTCCGGTGAGCCGGACGCCGAGGCCGTCAAGCTCCTCGAAGCGCGCAGCCCCGAGGCCGTCCGCGACCGCATCAAGGTGCCGACGCTGCTGCTCCAGGGCCAGACCGACTCCCTCTTCCCGCTCGGCCAGGCCGACGCCGCCGCCAAGGCGATCAAGGCCAACGGCGCGCCCGTCGACGTCGACTGGATCTCCGGCGGCCATGACGGCGGTGACATGGAGACCGCCCGCGTCCAGTCCCGCGTCCACGCCTGGTTCGACCGCTATCTGAAGGGCGACAGGAGCGCCGACACCGGCTCCGCCTTCCGCGTCACCCGTACCCTCGGCACCGGCTCCGGCGACGGCGAGCCCCGCCTGAGCGGCACCACCGACGACACCTACCCGGGCCTGGAGAGCGACCGCCGGTCCTTCGCCCTCACGGGACGGGAGCAGAGCTTCGAGAACCCAGCCGGCGCCAGCCCGCCCGCCCTCTCGGCCCTGCCCGGCATCGGCGGCGCCGCCGGCGGCCTCTCCCAGCTGTCCTCGCTCGGCGTGAGCCTGTCGCTGGACTTCCCCGGCCAGTTCGCCGCGTTCCAGTCCAAGCCCGTCACGGACGACGTCCAGATCACCGGCTCACCCACGGCGACCGTCCATGTGAAGTCCACCAGCGACGACGCCGTCCTCTTCGCCAAGGTCTACGACGTCGGCCCCGGCGGCGCCTCCCAGGTGCTGCCCTCCCAGCTCGTCCAGCCCGTCCGGGTCGAGGGCGCCAAGGCCGGCAAGGACGTGAAGCTCACCCTCCCGGCCATCGACCACGAACTCGACGACGGCCACAGCCTGCGCCTGGTCCTCGCCTCCACCGACCTCGGCTACGCCTCCCCGGCCGCCCCGGCGACGTACACCGTCTCCCTCAAGGGCGACCTGGAGGTGCCAACCCCGCTCGGCGGGGCCGACCGCGCGGACGTCCTGCCCGCCTGGGTCTGGTACCTGCCGATCGGCGGCGCGGCCGTCGCGGCCGCCCTGCTCGTCACCGGCCGCCGCCGCATCACGACGCCCGCCGCCGACCCGGCGCTCGCCGAGGTCCCGCTCCAGATCACCGACCTCAGCAAGAAGTACAAGAACGGCGACCGGTACAGCGTCCGCGACCTGTCCTTCCGCGTCGAGAAGGGCCAGGTGCTCGGTCTCCTCGGCCCGAACGGCGCCGGCAAGACGACGACCCTGCGCATGCTGATGGGCCTGATCCAGCCGGACGGCGGCGAGATCCGCGTCTTCGGCCACGCGATCGTGCCGGGGGCGCCCGTCCTGTCCCGCGTCGGCGCCTTCGTCGAGGGCGCCGGTTTCCTCCCGCACCTGTCCGGCCGGGAGAACCTGGAGCTGTACTGGCGGGCCACCGGCCGCCCCGCCGAGGACGCGCACCTGGAGGAGGCGCTGGAGATCGCCGGCCTCGGCGACGCCCTCGCCCGCGCGGTGCGCACCTACTCCCAGGGCATGCGCCAGCGCCTGGCCATCGCCCAGGCCATGCTCGGCCTGCCCGACCTGCTGATCCTCGACGAGCCGACGAACGGACTCGACCCGCCGCAGATCCGCGAGATGCGCGAGGTGATGATCCGCTACGCGGCCGCCGGCCGCACCGTCATCGTCTCCAGCCATCTGCTGGCCGAGGTGGAGCAGACCTGCACCCACCTGGTCGTCATGGACCACGGACAGCTCGTCCAGGCGGGCCCGGTCGGCGAGATCGTCGGCTCCGGCGACACCCTGCTGGTCGGCACCACCACGCCCGTGGAGGAACCCGTCGTGGACAAGATCGCCGCACTGCCGGGCATCGACTCGGCCGTACGCACCGACGAGGGGCTGGTCGTCCGCCTCGACGCCGACGGCAGCGCCCAGCGCCTGATCGCCGAGCTGGTCCGGCTGGAGGTCCCCGTCGCCGCGGTCGGCCCCCACCGCCGCCTCGAAGACGCCTTCCTCACCCTGATCGGAGACTCCGCATGAGCACGCTGACCGAGCGTGCCGAGCACGCAGAACCCGGGCGCGGGGAACCCGGACCCGCCCCCGTCGAGGTCGCCGACGGCTACCGCGCGGGCCGCACCCTGCCCCTCCGGGTCGAGCTGGTCCGGCAACTGAAGCGCCGCCGCACCATGGTCATGGGCGGCATCCTGTTCGCCCTGCCCATCATCCTGGTGATCGCGTTCCAGGTCGGCGGCACGCCCGGCGAGGGCAACAACCGGGTCAACCTGATGGACACGGCGACGGCGTCCGGTGCGAACTTCGCCGCGGTGAACCTCTTCGCCGCCGCCGGGTTCCTGCTGGTCATCCCGGTCGCGCTGTTCTGCGGCGACACCGTCGCCTCGGAGGCCAGCTGGTCCTCGCTGCGCTACCTGCTCGCCGCGCCCGTGCCCCGCGCCCGGCTGCTGTGGTCCAAGCTCGTCGTGGGCCTCACCCTCAGCCTCGCGGCGCTGGTGCTCCTCCCGGTCGTCGCCCTCGCCATCGGTACCGCCGCCTACGGCTGGGGCCCGCTGGAACTCCCCACGGGTGGCGCACTGTCCTCCTCGGCCGCCGCCCAGGCCCTGGTGATCACCGTCGGGTACATCTTCGTGTCCCAACTGGTCACCGCCGGCATGGCGTTCTGGCTCTCGACCCGGACCGACGCCCCGCTCGGCGCGGTCGGCGGCGCCGTCGGCCTCACCATCATCGGCAACGTCCTCGACGAGGTGACCGCCCTCGGCGACTGGCGCCACTTCCTGCCCGCGCACTGGCAGTACGCCTGGCTCGACGTCGTCCGCCCCCAGCCCGACTACACCGACATGATCCAGGGCGTCTCGGTCTCCGTAACGTACGCGCTGGTGCTGTTCGCCCTGGCCTTCCGCGGTTTCGGCCGCAAGGACGTGGTGTCGTAGGTCAACGGAGGATCACCCACCGGTCTCGACGGGCCTCCGCCGTGGCCGCTTCGAGACCCATCCGCAACGCCCTGTGACGCACATTCGGGCCCCCTCGGCCGTCACAGTCACAACAGCCGCCCACAACCGGGCGACGACGACGTGCCGAGGGGGCCCGATGCACAGCCATCGCAGCACAGGGACGACACGACGACTGACCACCGCGCTCCTCGCCCTGGGCACGGCCGGGGCACTGCTCCTCACCGGCTGCGGCCGGAGCGGCGACAGCGACTCCTCGTACGACGGTTCGAAGGGCGGCGGCCGCACCGCCGACGGCTTCCCGGCCCCGGCCCCCGACGGGCAGCGGCAGGAGCAGCCGGACGGCGAGTCCCGCGACATCGCCCCCTCGCCCGACCACCTCTCCACGTTCGCCCTGGACGTCGACACCGCCTCCTACGGCTACGCCCGCCGGACCCTGGAGGACGGCAGCCTGCCCGACCCGTCGACCATCCGCCCGGAGGAGTTCGTCAACAGCTTCCGGCAGGACTACGAGCGCCCGGACGGCGACGGCTTCTCGGTCACCGTCGACGGCGCCCGCACCGAGGACGACGACTGGTCCCTCGTCCGCGTGGGCCTCGCCACCCGTGCCGCCGACGGCGACCGCGAACGCCCGCCCGCCGCCCTGACCTTCGTCATCGACGTCTCCGGCTCCATGGCCGAGCCCGGCCGCCTCGACCTCGCCAAGGACGCCCTCGGCAGGATGACCGACCGGCTCCGCGACCACGACTCCGTCGCCCTCGTCACCTTCAGCGACACCGCCGAGACCGTCCTGCCGATGACCCGCCTCGACGACAACCGGGCCAGGATCCACGACGCCGTCGACAGCCTGGAGCCCGCCGACTCCACCAACCTCGGCGCGGGCGTCGAGACCGGCTACGAGACCGCCGTCGAGGGCCTGCGCGAGGGCGCCACCAACCGTGTCGTCCTGCTGTCGGACGCCCTCGCCAACACCGGCGACACCGACGCCGACACCATCCTCGAACGCATCGCCGTCGAGCGCCGCGAACACGGCATCACCCTCTTCGGCGTGGGCGTCGGCAGCGACTACGGCGACGCCCTGATGGAACGCCTCGCCGACAAGGGCGACGGTCACACCACGTACGTCTCCACCGAGAAGGAGGCCGAGGAGGTCTTCTGCGAGCAACTCCCGCGCCACATCGACCTCACCGCCCGCGACGCCAAGGCCCAGGTCGCCTTCGACCCCGAGACGGTCGAGGAGTTCCGCCTCATCGGCTACGACAACCGGCAGGTCGCCGACGAGGACTTCCGCGACGACAGCGTGGACGGCGGCGAGGTCGGCCCCGGCCACACCGTCACCGCCCTCTACGCCGTCCGTACCCGGTCCGGCACCGAGGCCGGCCATCTGGCGACGGCCACCGTCCGCTGGCTCGACCCCGACAGCCGCACGCCGCACGAGGAGACCGCGGACATCGAGGCGTCGGCCCTCCACGGCGACCTGTGGTCCACCGCCCCGCGGGGCCTCCAGGTCGCCGCGGCGGCCGCCTACTTCGCCGACGCCCTGCGCCGCGACGACACCCGCTGGACCGACCTCCCGGCCGCCCCCTCGCTGGGCGAACTGTCCTCCCGCGTCCGCGAACTGAACAGGTACAGGGAGGACAAGCAGCTGAACGACCTGTCAGACGCGATAGACGCGGCCCGCACCCTGATGGGCTAGGGGGGTGTTGTGCAAGTCCCGCACAGCACCCACTAGAACCGCTCCCCGCACACCGAGGGCAGCGCCCGGACCAGTCCCTCCCCATGGAGCGGGTCCAGGTGGTGGGTGTACGTCGAGCGGATCGCGGCGAGCCGCAGCCGGGGCTCGCAGGAGGCCCCGGCCCGGAGCGGTCCCGTGTCCACCAGCGCGGTCAGCAGCTGCGTGGTGATCCGGTCGAGGACGGGCCGTACCTCCTTCACGAGGTCCGGCCGCTCGGTCGGCCGCTCCTCCGGGTGCGCGTCCCAGCGGGCGTACAGACCCCGCTGCACCAGCTTGTTCGCCTCGATCTGGTCCCAGAACACCGCGGTCACCGCGTCCGGATCGAGGCCGAGCCCGACCGCCCGCGCGGCCACGTCGTCGAGGATCGCCTTCTCCCGCACCGGATCGTCGATCGGCGTGCTCGTGCCGTACTTGGCCGCCGCGACCTTGTCGGCGACGAGCAGCCGTTCGGCGAACAGATCGGTCAGCACGGTGAGCGACCGGGCCCCCGCGACCGTACGAGGGGGAGCGTCGGGTGACTGGGCGGCGGCCGGTACGGCACCGGAGAGAGCCACTGCGGACGTGACACAGACGGATATCAGGACGGACCTGAGGCGGTGGGGGCGCATGATCCACATCTACCACGCGAACCCGACGGTTCACCGGAGTCGGTCCGAACCATTGAAAAATCCTTACTTACCGGTAAGTTGACTCGTCGGTAATGAAGCGGGTGGCCGGCCTCGGGGAGCCGTGATGGGTGTACGCAAGGACTTGAACCAGGCGAAGCAGCGCGCCGACCTCGCCGACCGCGTCACGGTCGAGGTGGTCAGGGACGCACAGGGTGTCGTCCGCGAGGCGCGCACCCCCGCCCTCGCGCCCCGGCTGACCGGCGGCAGCACCGCCGACCTCCCCTTCCGCAACGCGACCGAGGCCCCGGACGCCGTGGTCCTGCGCCGCGCCGACGCCCACGGCACGTTCCACCCGGTCACCGCGACCGACTTCGCCCGCGAGGTCACCGCCACCGCCAAGGGCCTGATCGCGGCCGGCCTCGAACCGGGCGGCCGGGTCGCGGTCATGTCCCGCACCCGCTACGAGTGGACCGTCCTCGACTTCGCCGTCTGGGCGGCCGGCGGCCAGTCCGTCCCGATCTACGCCACGTCCTCGCCGGAACAGATCGAGTGGATCGTCCGCGACTCCGGCTCCCACTTCGTGATCGTGGAGACCCCCGAGAACGCGGCCGCCGTCGCCACCGCCACCGCCCGCCACTCCCGGCCCCCGCACGTCTGGCAGCTCGACGAGGGCGCCCTCGACGTCCTCGCCGACCTCGGCCGGAGCGTCCCCGACGACGAGGTCGCCAAGCGCCGCGCCGCCCTGACCCCGGACACGGCCGCGACCATCTGCTACACCTCCGGCACCACCGGCCGCCCCAAGGGCTGCGTCCTCACGCACGCCAACCTGTACGCGGAGGCCGCCAACACGGTCGAGCTGCTCCACCCGATCTTCAAGGAGATCACCGGCGAGGTCGCCTCCACGCTCCTCTTCCTGCCCCTCGCCCACATCCTCGGCCGCACCATCCAGATCGCCTGCCTGCTGGCCCGGATCGAGCTGGGCCACTGCCCGAGCATCAAACCCGACGAACTGCGGCCCGCCCTCAAGAAGTTCCGCCCCACCTTCCTCGTGGGCGTCCCGTACCTGTTCGAGCGGATCCACGCCACCGGCCGCGCCACCGCCGAACGCGTCGGCCGCGGCGCCTCCTTCGACCGCGCCCACCGCGTCGCCGTCCGCTTCGCCAAGGCCTACCTGGACAAGTTCCTCGACCGGGGCCCCGGCCCCACGCCCGGCCTGTACGCCGCCTGGGCCCTGTACGACACGCTGGTCTACCGCCGTATCCGCAGCGAGCTGGGCGGCCGTATGCGCTACGCCATCAGTGGCGGCTCCCCGCTCGACCGCGACCTCAACCTCTTCTTCTACGCGGCCGGCATCATCATCTACGAGGGCTACGGCCTCACCGAGACCACCGCCGCCGCCACGATCGTCCCGCCGCTGGGGCCCCGCCCCGGCACGGTCGGCCGGCCCGTACCCGGCACCGCGATCCGCATCGCCGACGACGGCGAGGTCCTCATCAAGGGCGGCATCGTCTTCGGCACCTACTGGAACGACCCCGTCGCCACCGACGCCGCCCTCACCGACGGCTGGTTCGCCACCGGCGACCTGGGCGCACTCGACGACGACGGCTACCTCACCATCACCGGCCGCAAGAAGGACATCCTCGTCACCTCCGGCGGCAAGAACGTTTCGCCATCCGTGTTGGAGGACCGCCTCCGCAGCCGCCCGCCTGTCGGCCAGTGCATCGTGGTCGGCGACAACCGGCCCTTCGTCGCCGCCCTGATCACCCTCGACCCCGAGGACGTCAGCCACTGGCTGCACGTGCGCGGGATGTCCCCGGACACCCCGCTCTCCGAGCTCGTCGCCGACCCCCGGATGCGCGCCGAGGTCCAGAAGGCCGTGGACTACGCCAACCGGGCGGTCTCCCGGGCCGAGTCGATCCGTCGATTCCGGCTGTTGGAAGGCGAGTTCAACGAGGACAGTGGCCTGCTCACGCCGTCGATGAAGGTCAAGCGTCACGCGGTGACGGCAGCGTACGTCAAGGAGATCGAGGCGCTGTACCACAGTTGACATCCTCGGGACCAGCGCCGGCTCTTCGGCCGACCGGAGCACCCGCGTTGCGCAGTTTGGGGCCCTATGGTCGCATCATCCAGGAAAGACACCTAAAGGCATTTAGGTGCCGCGATCAACGGCCGGCTGCCCGTTGGCGGCTGTTCCAGTACCTGGGAGGACCTTTGTCTCACCGCATGCTCAGCTCAGCGGCCACCGTGCTGCTTGCGTCCGCTTCGCTCTTCGCCGCCGTGCCGGCGCAGGCCGCCGCACAGCAGCCAGACTTCCCCTGCTCGGTCGGCTTGCAGAAGGTCGACGGCGCGGCGACCAGTGTGATCACCGTCAGCGTCCAATGCCAGGAGGCACAGACCGTCGGTGCGAGGATCACCGCGAATGGCGTCGAACTCGCAAGTCTGCAGCAGACCGTTCAGGCGGATATTCGGCAGACGGTCACCATCACGGTGCCCAAGGTCCCGCAGGTCTGCGCCACGCTGCAGGCCGACGGCCAGACCACCACCATCTGCGTCCCTGCCGCAGTTCGTCTGCCGGCACCCGCCTGAACGAAACGGCCGCCGTCGCCCGTCCCGCGCTTGTCGGAGCCCGGACGGGCGGCGGCGGTCGCCCGCACTTCCTGCTGAGCTTCAAAGCGTGGTGTCGGCGGGGGCCGACGGCGCGCGAAGGTATGCACGTGGCGGCGGATGGCAGTCATCTCCGGATCAACTGAGCACTTCGCCCAGCTGGTCTTCTTCGTCGTCGCGCAGGTGCTGGGGCTTCCACGTGAACGGTGAAGGAGGGCACGGGTCCGGCAGCGACATCGCAGAACAGTCACCGCAAGCAGCTGGGCGGCCCGACCGTTCTCGTCTGGGCAGACTCGAACACCCACCTCACGGCCGGAATGTGCCGCTACATCACCGAGCGGGCCGGGCTCGCCGTCTATCAACTCCCGCCTCACGCACCGGACCTCAACGCGGTCGAAGGCATCTGGTCGGTACTGCGGCGCACCACCACGGCCAACCGCGCCTTCGCCGGCCCCCACGACCAGATCACCGCCGTCCGGCAGGGCCCACGCCGGCTCCAGTACCGCCACGACGTTCTCGACGGCTGTCTCACCGGAGTCGGACTCGTACTCGCCCCACCATGACGACATCACGCTTTGAAAGCCGGTAGGTGCTGTGCCATTACTCCATTCGATGAACGGTCCGGCCTGACCTGGGCGTTCTGTAATTCATATCAATCGCCATTCGGGGCCGTATGGATGAATATCCGGGATCTGAGCCCTCTCAAGTGGTGCGGGCTCGGGTGGTTGGGGCAGTATCGGTCCCGTTCTTCCGAACGGAAAGAACCGAGAAACGGAGATATAAATGCGCAAGACCATGAAGCTGGGCGCCGCCTCGACCCTCGCTGCGGTGGCCCTGGTTGCGGGTTCCGCCACGGCTGCCACCGCCTTCGGTGGGGGCCACCCGGAGGACCCGTACATCTGCGGCAACTCCGTGGCCGAGAACGAGGCGGAAGGCGACGGTGCGAACGCCGACTCGACGGGCAACGGCCCGGTGCCGAACTGCCAGGTCGGCTACACCAACATCTACAACAACAACTCGACGACCGACGACATTGAGGGCGGGGACACCGGTATTCTCGGGGGCGACCTCGGCGGTATCCTCGACGGCATCACTGCCTGACGTCGAAGAGGTGAACGGTTCCCCTGGTTCCGCTTCGTGACTGTCCAGATCCGCTGCGGCAGTCAGGGGTACCTGTTCTCGATTCCGTGAGGGATCGTGTTTCTTCTTGAAAGCGTCTTTCCCTGAAGGGTGGATGAGGAAACATTCTCATCCACCGCGGGAGAGGCGCTTTCTATTTCTCTGATTCAGTGTCGATCACCGTGAAATAGTCATACCGCGGATGATCGGAAAATCGGTGTGCATCGGAGCGGAATGAGTGACATGAGTGTCCTGCCGCGTTGTCCGGATACGGGAAAAGCCTCATTTCGTAGTGAGGGTGAGGCGCGCATCTGGATTGTCAGACAACCGCTGATCGAAAAGATTCCGGACCGGATCTACCGGTGCCCCGGCTGCCGATATTGGCACTTCACAGGATCCCATCATCTCACCAGTCAGAAAATCAAGCGGCGGAGAAACCACGGCAGGCGTGAAGCCGCTCCCCGACGCAGTCGCGGGAAGAGGGAGAGGACCTGACGCGTACGCGGTCGGTGTCGCCCACTCGTGCAGTCGCCGCCGGACCTCGTCCCGCCGCGGTCCCGCAGTCGGCGTCGGCCCGTCCGGTGCGACGACTCGCACAGGACCCGCGCACCACCAGCGGAACGGCTGCGCACGGGCCGGCCCTGGACCCGTTCCGGTTCCAGGGCCGGCATTTCCACATGGCTCGACCAGGAAGACACGAGATTGCGACAGAACCTGAGCAGGGGAATGGTCGTGGCCGCCGCCGCGACGAGCATTCTGTCCCTGTACGGCAGCCCGGCCCTCGCGGACGCGCGCTCCGAGAAGACCCAAGGGGGCTCACCCGGCGCGCCTGCTGCTCTGCCCGGCGACAGTGCCCTCCACACCCTGGAGGACGGTCCCGCAAGCGCGAGCCGCAGGCACAGCGACATGAGCACCGCGCCCGACCTGTCCCCCGTGAAGTCCCGCATCAGCGGCCCCGACCTCAGCGGGACGCGGGCTGCGGCCCGTGAGTTCGCCCCGGCTGACGGCCATCAGCACGGCGACCACTGGCGTCATGGCGAGGCTGCCGGGTACGGCGGTGACGGCGGCTACGGTGACGACGACGGCGGCGATGGCGGCGTCGGCGACCGCTGGCGTCTCGGCGAGGCTGTCGGGTTCGGCGGCTACCGTGACGGCGACGGCGGCTACGGTGACGACGACAGCGGCTACGGCGGCTACGGCGGCGGCGGCGGCTACGGTGACGACGACAGCGGCTACGGCGACGACGGCGACACACCGCCTACGAAGCCCCCCACCACGCCGCCGACGTCACCGCCCGCCACCACGCCGCCGGTGACGTCACCGCCTGGGTCGCCGCACCCGCCCCCCTCGGTCGGCGTCCCGCCCCGGAAGCCACCCGTCTCGCCCCCGGCACGACCGCCCGCCCTCCCCGAGACCGGCGCCGGTGAGCAGGTACTGGCGGCATCGGGCATCGCCGCGCTGCTGCTGACGAGCGGCGCCATCCTGTATCGACGAGGTCGGGCCGGGTCCGGCCGATAGCGTCCCGCTCCGGGTGTCGGAGGAAGCACCTCCGACACCCGGCATCCCCTTCGCCGACGGTGCGTCCCTCAGGGTGCTTCCGCGTGCCCGCGGCCCACCGGTACGGGGATCGCCCGGACGGGTGGGGCGGCGATGCGCAGTCGGTGGCGTACTCCTCGTACGAGCGTTGTCGCCGTGAAGGTCGCTCCGTGGACGAAGCGCATGGCGGGGCCGAACGTGGAGGCCGTCAACAGGCCTGCCAGGAACAGTCCGTGACACGAGGACTCGAAGGTCCGGCCGACAGCCGGGGACCCGTCGGATGCCGTGGTCAGGCTCGCGCGCAGTTCCTCGGAGAGCAGGCCGAGCCGGTCGCGGGTCGCGCGAAACCCCGTGGCCGCGATCACGTGCTCGGTATCCACGGAGCTCAGCTCCCCAGCCCGGCTCACCGTCTCCAGCCGTACGCCACCCGGCACCGCACGGGCCGCGACGACCTCGCGGCCGAGCATCGTCTCCACCACCGGCTCGACCCGGTCCCGCACCCACCAGGCACCCGCGGGCCCCAGCGCCGTGGCCGCGATACGGGTGCGGGTCGCCTCGGGGAGGCGACGGAAGAGGTCGGGACGCTCGGCGTAGAACCAGTTGCGCCAGCCGCAGCCGAGACCGCTGTGCGGGGTGCGGGCCGACTGCCACCACAGGCGCTGCAGGGGCGGTGGTACGTCGTTCCAGCGCAGTCGTTGCGCCCTCGCCAGCAGCCGTACGCGCGTGCCCTGTTCCGCGAGGAGCGCCGCTGTCTCCAGAGCTGCCTGGCCGCCACCGATCACCGTGACGTCCATACCGCGGAATCGGCCGAGGTCACTGTGGTCGCTGCTGTGCGTGACGAGTGCGGAATGCAGGCCGCGCAGGGCGGAAGGCACCTGGGTGAAGGGCATGACGCCGACCGCCAGTGCCACCGTCCGGGCGCGCAGCACCTCTCCGTCCTCGGTGACCGCCTCGAAGCCGACCGGACCGGCCGACACCCGGCTCACCATGCGCTCGTCCACCTCGGGCACCGCGTGACGCGCGAACCACAGGCCGTACTCGGCGAACGTCTCGACCGGGATCGGCTCCGCGTGACGCGCCGTGAGTCCCGAGGCCGAGCAGTACGCGTCCAGACGCCAACGGCCGTCAGGCGACGCGAGGTTGGAGGCCCATGGCTCAGACTTCAGGTACATGCCGCGAGCCATGTGGTCCCGCCAGGACGCCATGGGCCGCCCGAGGAGGCGCAGGTCCAACCCGGCGGCCGCGGCGTGCGACGCGATGGACAGGCCGTATGGGCCCGCGCCCACCACCAGCAGGTCGTACATCAGCAACTGCTCGCTTTCTCGTCGTCGATGAGGGGCTGTGCGGCCGCCTGACGGACCACGCGTGCCGATGCGGGTGCCGACCGGACCGCGCGCAGCCGCTCCCCCAGTCGACGGGACACGTGGCGGCACCAAAGGGACCACATCGCCCTGCCGGGAGCGGGGTCGTCCGTGGCGTGCCAGGCCAGTTCGCGTCCGCGTGGCGCGGGCCGCAGCACGGCCAGTGGTGCGTAGTTCTCCACCACGAACGACCGCCCCAACAGTGGTGCGGCCGCCCGCAGCGGACGGTGTGTCAGGTCGAGATGCAGGGCGCGTACGACGTCCAGACCGGTGGAGTCCGAGAAGAGCCGGAACTGGGCGCCGGGGCGCGGGTTGAAGTCGAGCAGGTGGTAGCGGCCCGTCGCGCCGCAACGGCGGAAGTCGAGGTCGAGGATGCCGCGGTAGCCGAGCTCACCGGTGAGCCGCTCGGCGATTGCCTGCACCTGTGGGTTGGCCGTCCAGCAGCCGACGGCGGTCAGGCCGGCCCCGCGTGGCCACGCCCGTTGCTTGCGGCCCGACCCGCCCGCGCGCACAGCACCGGAGCGGTCGGCATATCCGTGGAAGAACCAGTCGCGGTTCGGACCCGGCGGCAGATACGCCTGCAGCAGCAGCGGGCTGCCGGCCTCCTCGGTGCGCAGATACAGCTCCCGGGCCTGCTGAGCGGAGTTCACCAGCACCGTGCTGCGCAGCGTGCTGCCGGCGGGCACCAGCCAGGGCCGGCTCCACTTCGCCACCAGCGGAAGTCCCAGCCGCCGGGTGGCGTCGGCGGCCTCCGCCGGGCTGTCCGGGACCAGGGTCACCGGGTGCGCGATGTCCAAGGAAGCGCACAGGGCGGCCAGGTCGGCCTTGTCGGCGGCGCGTTCGGGCAGAGTGCCGGGCGAGGGCAGCAGATAGGAGGGGGCGAGTTCCTCACGCATACGGCCCACGGCGACCGCGCTCGCGTCGTCCATCGGCACCAGGACGGCGGGGCGCTTGATCCGGGTGGCCACCCGGCGCAGCGCGGCGGCGATCTCGCGGGGGGACGACCCGGGCGGCGGCGGGGGATGCATTTCCCGTAGAAATCGCGATCTGGCTACGGGGCTTCCCGTGGAATCGGCGACTACATGCACCTCCACTCCCGCTCTGCCGAGCGAACGAACAGCGCCCAGCGTTCCGTGGTGAAAGATATTCCGGTCGATCCGCAGCACAACGGCGGGGACGCGGGTGTCGAGCAGCTGCACGGACCTCACTCCTTCGGATCGGCTCACCCGTGCGGGCGAGCGAGGCACTCGGAAGTCGTAACCACAGTGGCGTCACGCCATTTCATGTGACTGGATGTCAGTAATACGGAGTGTCAGTAATACGGAAAGCGACGCAGAAGACCAACAGTTGCAGCGGGAACAACAGGGCTGAAAACAGCAGGAGTGCGGAGAGCGGAGCAGACATGGTTCTACAGCAATGTCGGGCCCGGACCAGGCGGTCGGCGGTCGTCGCGGCGGTGGTGGCCATTTCGGCCGCGCTGGCCTCCGGTACCGGCTTCGCAGCGGGGACGGGGCCCATCGCCGGTCCTCCCGCTCCGATGGCGGTCACTCCGTCACCGACGGTGTCGACGCTGCCGGTCGACCCACCGGCCGTGGCGCCGTCGCCGAAGTCACCGCAGACATCCGCGGTCGCTCCGGACCTCACGCCCGCGCCTCTCACCAAGCCGTCGAAGCCGGCCCCGTCGAGTTCTTCGGCCGCCGCGCCGACGACCTCGTCGCCCGGCGGTGAGCGCCCCGCCTTCGGCGCCTTCCTCGACTCCGGAGTCCGGGGCGTGTACGCCATGACGGGACTCAGCAGGTGGCTGGGTGGCGCCGAACTGCGCGTCGGCCACACCTATCTGCCGGGGGACCGTTGGAGCAACATCGAGGGCACGCACCGCTTCCTCGCGCCGTGGGCGCGCTGGCGCACGGCGAAGGACGACCGGATCTTCGTCCTCAACGTGCCCATGCAGGAGCGCAACGAGGAGGGTGTCTCCGACGCCGAGGTCAGGTCGCTGCTGCGGCAGGGCGCGGCCGGGCACTTCGACCATCACTTCCGCGCACTCGCCGAGCGGCTGGTCGCGTTGGACGTGCCGGACACGGTACTGGTGCTCGGCTGGGAGATGAACGGCACGACCTACACCCATCGGTGTGGACCCGACCCGACGGCATGGAAGTCGTACTGGAACAGGATCGTCACCACCATGCGTTCGGTGCCGGGCCAGGAATTCCGGTTCGACTTCACGCCTAGCCGGGGCCGGGACGCCGTTCCCTGGACGCAGTGCTACCCCGGGGACGACACGGTCGACATCATCGGAATGGACTCGTACGACCAGCCTCGAGGAGTCTCCTTCGACGAGCAGGTGAAAGAACCGTACGGGCTGCAAGCACAGGTGGATTTCGCGAAATCCCATAACAAGCCCATCTCCTATCCCGAATGGGGACTCTTCCGTAACGGTGACAACGCCGAATACATGCGGCGGATGCTCGCCTGGATCGACAAGCACAAGCCGTTGTACAACACGCTGACCGATTACTGTCCGCACGGAGTCTGGCAGTGTGCGGGCAATCCCAGATCCTCCCTGGTCTACCGGTCCGCCCTCTTCGGCCGTGCGGACGAACCTGCGGCCCTGCCCGCGCCGTCCGTGCCCACCGCGCCGTCGCCCCCAAGGAACTGCTCGCCGCTGCGCCTCGGCAACTGGGGCGAGTACTGGCTCAGCGGACGGCTGTGCCTGCGTCTCGACTTGTGGTGGGGGGCTCGATAGCGACCACTGGCGGCGGGACCCACGCGGGCCCCGCCGCCCGTGGTCGCTATCGGAAGCGACGCAGCAACTCCTTGCCCCACCGCCGCACGGCCACGTCGCCGACCACCGCCGACATCAGCGGGGCCGTGCGCCGCCGGGCCAGCAGCAGTCGCCGGTTGGTGACGGATTCGGGGCGCCAATGGTGTTTGTAGGGCTCGTCGCCGCGCAGCAGGCTCAGCGTGTGCAGTCTCCCCTTACCCGCGTGCTGCGTGCAGGCGTCGAGGAGCATCACCGCCACATCCGCCTTGCGTTCCCGCAGACGTGGGTGGGCGCCGTACAGGTAGCCGCCCGCGAGGCGGCGCGACAGCAGTGTCAGGTCCACGGCCACCACGTCGCCGTCGAGCCGGAACTCCGTGACCACGGCGTCGCCGGAACTCACCATCTGCCCCACGGAGCGCGTCAGGTGCTCGCAGAAGCGTGTCTGCAGGTGTTCCGGCGTCACGTTCCGGCCCTGCCACTGCAGCCGGTGGAGTTCGAGCAGTCGCTGAAGCGCCGGGCCCACCCGGTCCGGCGGTACGACGTGCCGTTCCACGCCGAGCGACCTCAGCTTGCGCAGCTTGGCGCGAATGCGTTGGGCCTTGCCGGACGCCAGCCGGGACACCAGTTCGTCCATGGGTACGGCGGGAAGCTCCAGGCACAGCGAGTCCTGGAGCCGGTGGCGCGGCCCGCGCCAGCGCTCGTAGATGCGCTCGACCGCTCCGCCCGGCCGCACCTCGCGGAAGTCGATGAGCGCGGTGCGGGCCGCGGCCGACAGCGCCTCGGCGAGCACGGCGGCCGCCCGGTCAGCGCGCTCGTCGTCGATGAGGACGTCCCCGTAGTCGGAGATCGTCCCGCCGAGCGGTACGAGCCTGGGCACCGGGCCCCGCCGGAGCATCAAGGGCGCGGCGGCCACGAGTTCGCTGCCCTCGCGCACGAGGACAAGCCGCAGTCGGCCGGGCCTGCCGTACGAGAGCCACCATGAGTGCAACCATGCGTGGCTCTGAAACGGGGTCGCCGCGCCGCACCGCTCGTACAGTCGTCCCCAACCGGGGGCCACTTCGGCGAAGGCACGCGCGTCGGTGACGAGTTCCGTCTTGTACGGCGTCGTCACAGCTGTCCGCGTACGTCGGCGGCGACGGCCGGGCCGGGCACCGCCGCGGGGAGGGCGGTGTCGTCGCTTTCCGTCCGCTTCGGCCGCACGAGCAGCGCCAGGCCGCCGAGCAAGCCGCCCGCGCTCGTGCCGACCAGACCGGTCACCACCGGTGACGCGGACGTCGGCTCGGTCGGCCGCACTGCCGGTGAGAACGGGACGAGTTCGACGTGGGTGCTGTCCTTGGTCCTGTTCGCGTGGCGGGTCAGCGCGCGGGTGACCGCGTTGGCCATGCCGGAGGCGAGGCCGGGGCGAGGGGAGGTGGCCGAGACGGCGATCATCGGCGCGTCCGGCGAGGTGGCGGCCCGCACATTCCGCCGCAGTGTCCGTGCCGGCACGCCCGCCGACGACTGCGCGTCCCCGAGCACCGCGAGCTGCGTGGCGGCCCGACCGTACGCCTGTGCGAAGCCGAGTGTGGAGGTCGGGTCGGAGTTCTCGCTGGGTACGGCGACGACATAGCTGGTCGCCGTGTATGTCGGGGCCTTGAGCGCGCCGTAGGCACCGCCGGCCAGGCCGCCGACGAGCATGCCGGCCGCGAGGAGCGACCAGGGCCGCAGGAGGCCGGTTCGGCCCGCTTGTCCGGGCTGTCGGCGAAAACGAGGGGGGGTGTCGGTCATGACGAACCGGCTTCCTGGAGTGAGGGGGGCATGGAGTGGGACATCGCTGCCGTGTACACGTACATCAGCTGTGCGGCGCTGTGGGAGATGCTGTAGTGGTGCGCGGCGTCCGCAGCCGTACGGGGCCGCGGGCCGGCCGCGCGCACCGCGGCGACGGCACGGGCGTACGCCACGGGGCCACCCCGCACGCGTAGGGCACCGGTGGCGGCCTGCGCGGGCAGGTCCTCGATCGCCGGGCAGGACGTGTAGAGCACGGGCAGGCCGGCCGCCAGGGCCTCCACGACCGCCAGCCCGAAGGTTTCCTCCGGGGACGGTGAGGCGAGCAGGTCCATGGCGAACACGAGCGAGGGCACGTCGGGGCCGGAGGAGGCGTCGGGGACGATGGGGCGCTCCCCGGTGAACAGGACGCGGTCGGCCACGCCCGCCTCGTGGGCGGTACGGCGCAGGACGTTGTCCTCCGGGCCGCCACCGACCAGCAACAGCCAGTGGTCGTCCGGCAGCAGGGCCATCGCCCGGATCAGGACGTCGAAGCGCTTGCCCGCGGTGAGGCGGCCGATCCCGCCGACGACGTAGGCGTCCTCCGGCAGTCCGAGGCGTCGGCGGGTGTGGTGGCGCCGGGACGCGTCGAAGCGGAAACGAGCCAGGTCGATCCCGTTGGGAACGACCTCGATGCGTGGGGAGGGCACGCCCCAGCGTTCGAGACGATCGGCCACCGCGGGGGAGACGGCGACCGTGGTGGAGCCGAGGCGCTCGCTGGCGAGGTAGAGCGCGCGGACGCCCGCAGTCAGCCTCCGGCCTTCCATCTGGGAGTCGCCGAGGGAATGTTCGGTGGCGACCACAGCCCGGACGCCGGCCAGTCGGGCGGCCAACCGGCCGTAGACGCAGGCGCGGTAGAGGTGGGTGTGGACCAGGTCGTAACCACCGGTCCGGATCAGGCGGGTCAGGCGGGGGAGCGCGGACAGGTCGTGGTTGGCGCCCATACCGAGGTGGTGCACGCGCACCCCGTCGGCAGCGAGCCCGTCGGCGACGGCGCCCGGGTTGGTGAGCGTCACCACCTCGCAGTCGACGCTGAGGTGCCGCAGCAGCAGGCGGAGTTGTTGTTCGGCGCCGCCGATGCCGAGACCGGTGATGATGTGCAGCGCTTTCATGTCACACACCCTCCACGCGGCGCCGGCGCAGCCGGTGCAGCCGGTGTTTGAGGTGCAGCCGCCAGGCTGTGTCGTTCTGGCCGATGTGCAGACGGGGGAGGGCGTGCGGGCCGGTCAGGGGGCCGGGATCGATGGCGCAGGCGTAGGTGTATCCAGCTTCGCGTACGGCGGCGATGGCGCGGCGGTCGATGTTCCCGTACGGGTAGCAGAAACCGTCGACCGGAGCACCGATCAGCTCCGTCAGCAGTGCCCTGCTGTCAGCGACCTCGGCCGTCAGGGTGGCGTCGTCGGCCCTGGTGAGATCGACGTGGGTAAGCCCGTGCGAACCGATCTCCACGCCCGCGTCGGCGGCCTGCCGGACGCCGTCCGCGGACAGCAGCGGCTTGCGCGGGCCGAGTGGGTCCCAGGCGTTGACGCCCCCGAACCGGGCGGGTAGGACGAAGAGGGTGGCTCCGCAGTTCCAGCGACGCAACGCCGGAAGAGCGTTGGCCAGGAAGTCGGCGTATCCGTCGTCGAAGGTGAGACCGACCAGGCGCCGCCCCTCGCCCCGGGCACGGGCGGCGACCAGCTCGCGCAGGGACACGCCGCGCAGCCGGTGCCGGCGCAGCCAGGCCAGCTGCCGGTCCAGCCGCTCGGGCGTGACCGTGATGCGGTACGGGTCGTCGGAGCAGTCGCCCACGGAGTGGTACATCGCCACCCACGGGACGGGAAGGGGGCGCCCGGCCGAGCGTCTGCCCGTGCCGATCGATTCAACTGGAACGACCATGCCTCAGCCTCCGAGTGACGGCACCTACGGAATGGAGCGCGGATGTGCGGCCCTGGGTGTCCATGGCCAGGTCGAGCAGGAGGAAGACGGCGGTCACGGTGACGCAGCCGACCGTGAGACCGAGCACCGGGGACGCCGGCACGCCGGAGGCGTACCCGCCCGCCGCAGTGGCGGCCAACGCCGCCCGCAGCGGCCTGCCGAGATCGGACAGCACGTGCCGGGTACGGAGGCGGACCCCGCGTGGCCCGCCGTGCTGCGCGGATCGACGCCGACGGGCCGCGGTCCAGGTCGAGAAGGCGAACGAACTCGGTCCCGTGGCGCTTCCGGCTCGCCGTGTGCTCTCGGGACGGGCGCGCCCGTCCCGCTTCTGCGCGAGGCCGACGAGCAGCAGTACGGCCGTGACGGTGATGCCGGCGGCGTTGGCGCCGGCGATCCCCAGCACACCCCCGGAGTTCACGGTCGCCACCCCGATCCAGGTGGTCGCGATGACACCCGCCGTCATGGCCCCGATCGGATACCACGTGGGCCGCCCCGCCGAGAAGTACGTGCGGATCAGTACACCCACCAACGTCTGACCGAGCAGCCCGAGGGCGTACACACGCAGGGCCTCCGCTGTCGCCACCGTGTCCTGCGCGGTGAACGCACCCCGCTGGAACAGGATCTCGATGATCTGCGGCGCACACGCGACCACTGTGGCCGCGCCGAAGAGCACCAGGCGGCAAGCCAGGGCGAGGTCCCGCTCCACGCGGGCGCGAGCCCGCTCCGTGTCGCCGTCGGCGAGCGCCTGCGCGATCACCGGGAAGGTGACTGTGCACAGCATCAGCGACAGCGTCATCGGGATCTGGGCCACCTTCTGCGCGTAGTTGAGGTGCGAGATGGCCCCGGCGGGAAGGGTGGAGGCGAGGAGGCGTTCGATCAGTACCTGGGACTGGCGGCACATGGCGAAGATGAGAACGCTGCTGATCAGGGCGAGGTTCATCGGGCGTACTTCGACGCCGCTGCCGGAAGCGGCTGGGCGTCGAGTCCTGAACAGACGCAGCAGGGAGGGCAGCTGGGCCGCGACCATCAGGCAGCCGCCCATCGCCACACCGGCCGCCGCCGATCGCACGCCCCAGCGCTCGCCGAGCAGGAACATCGCGGTGATGATGCCGGTGTTGTACGCCACGTAGATCGTGGCGGGGGCCAGGAAGCGACGGTGCGCCCGCAGAGCCGCGCTGCAGTACCCGGCGAGCCCGAAGGTCAGTACACAGGTCGCTGTCAGCCGGGTGCAGTCGGCGGCGAGACCGGGGTCGGGGAGGCCGGGCGCCAGCGCCTCGACCAGGTGGCGGGCTCCCACGATGATCAGTGCGGATACGGCGACGAAGCCGAGGGCCAGGCGGGGCAGGGTGCCGGTGACGAGGGAGCGGACCGGGTCGCCGGAGACACCCTGGGCGCGCCGGGCCAGGGCCAGGCTGAAAGCCGGGATCATCGCGATGGCCAGGCCGTCCTCGATGAGGAGTGTGGCGGCGAACTCCGGTACGGTCCACGCGACCAGAAAAGCGTCCGTCTCGATGCCCGCTCCGAAGAGCTGGGCCAGTGTCTGATCCCGCACCAGACCGAGCAGCGCCCCGGCGACCGACAGCGAGGCCGTGATCAGCGTGGCCCTCGCGATGAACTTCCCGGAGGCCGCAGGGGAGTCGGTGCCGACCGCGTCCTGCGTGACCGACCGCGCCGCGGGTACGGCCGCCGCGTCGGTGCCGGAAACGGGCGCAGGCGGAGTCTGCGGCGTCATGGACATCGCGTCACGCTCCCAGGCGCGTTCGCGCGTACCGGAACCGCCGGGGCGGTCTGCGCCTTGCCGTTCCCGGTCAGCGCCCACCATGCCGCCATCCCGAGGGTCACGGCGGTCAGTACGGTGGAGGGGCCGCCGATGTCGGCGTACGCGAAGTCGGTGAGCTGCCAGACCAGCAGTCCGCAGGCGACCAGCCCGCAGCCGAGGCCGTGCGGCCCCGACGAGCGTGCCCGCACGGTCGCCCGCAGCGTGCACACCAGCAGCGTCAGCCAGCTTCCGGCGAACGCCGTCAGCCCGAGCAGGCCCTGTTCGCTCAGCACCAGCAGGTACATGCTGTGCGGTGACAGCAGCGGTTGCCTCCGGTAAGCGGCCCCCGCCCCGCCGGTGTCGCTGCCCGATGACAGCGTCAGCGAGGCGTACGCGTCCCGGTACTCGGGGAACCCTTTCAACCCGACGCCGGTCAGTGGGTGTTCGCGCCACATGTCGGTCGCGGCCGCCCACATCGTGTACCGGTCGGCGACGGACTGGTCGGGGGCGTCGGCGACCTGCGTGATGCTGTCGATGCGCTCCTCCAGCAGCGCTGTGCCGACACCGAGACCGCCCACCAGGACCACGCCCGCCGCGACCACGGCCGCAGTCACCTTGAGCGCGCGCCGCAACCCGGCCACGATCAGCTGCACCGTGCAGGTCACAGCTGTAGCGATCCACGCGCCCCGGCTGAAGGACAGCGCGAGCGGCAGCAGCAGCGCCAACGCGCAAGCGAGGGCGAACACCCGTTCCCGTACGGACGTCCGCCCGAGCGCGAGGGCGAACGCGCAGACGAGGCCGAGGCCCACCACCGTTGCCATCCCCATCACGTCCTGCGGCCCGAACGTGCCGACGGCCCGGATCTGCTCGCCCTGGAAGGATGCGCCGGTCAGGGTGAGGTACTGGTGCACGCCGACGGCCCCCTGCCAGCCCGAGAGCGCTACGAACGACCAGGCCAGCAGCCGGAAGTCGCCCTGGCCGCGGATCAACAGCAGCACCGCCGCCGGGACGAGCACGAAGATCTGCAGATACCGGGCCATGCCGGTGATCCCGGCCTCGGGTGAGTATGCCCCCAGGGCAGCGACCGCCAGCCCGAGGACCGGCAGGCCCAGAACCACGGCGGCCGTACGTGGCATGGGGCGTCGCCGGTCGCGTACGAGGCGGACCACACAGAAGAGCACCAGGAATCCGGACATCGCGTCGGCCGGACCAGGGCCGCCCTCGCCGCTCGGGTCGAGCGGCAGGGCCAGCAGGGCGAGCACGGCCACCACGGGGAGGACCGGCGTCAGGACGGCTCCGCGGCGCGCCAGCGGGGTCACTGCGAGGCTCATGCGCTCAGCTTCCTGTCGGGCGCGTGAGTGTGCCCACGGTGCGCAACAGAATGCACACGTCCTGCCACAGCGACCAGTTGTCGATGTAGACGTTGTCGAACCGGAAGCGGTCCTCGATGGACGTGTCACCGCGCAGTCCATGGACCTGGGCGAGGCCGGTGATGCCGGTCCGCATACGGTGGCGAGCCGCGTAGCCGGGGTAGGACTCGCTGAACTGTCGGACGAAGTAGGGGCGCTCGGGCCGAGGTCCGACCAGACTCATGTCGCCCCGCAGCACGTTCCACAGTTGGAGGAGCTCATCGAGCGAGGTGCGACGCAGCAGGCGGCAGAAGGCACGCATCTCGTGTTCGTTCGCCACGCTCCACCGGGTCGCCGCCTCGTGCTCGTCGAGGGGACGGTGGGTGCGGAACTTCAACAGCGTGAACGGCTTTCCGTCCTTGCCGATGCGCTCCTGCCGGAACACCACCCCCGGCCCGTCGCTGATCCGCAGTGCCACCGCGCACACCAGCAACAGGGGACTGACCAGCAGCAGCAGCGTCGCCGACACGAGGACGTCGAACGCCCGTTTGCCCGCGCCGGCGAGTGGCGTCGCGGACCTCTGCAGAAGCCGACAGGAGAACCCGGCCAGTCGCTCCTTCGTCGCGTACGACGGAGAGTCCGGGTCCACCTCCCACACCGCGCAGCCCCACTCGGCCAGCGCGCTCAGGAGCGGTCCCTGCTGGGACCGTACGGAGGGGTCGACGGCCAGCGCCGCCCGAACGCCGTTCTGAACGACCGCCCTCGCGACCTCTTCACCGGTGGTCAGAACCGGCAGGCCCCCGGCGCCGTCCTGCTGTTCGGCCACGATTCCCACCGGCCGCAGCCCGCACCGGGGGTGGCGCAACACGGCGGCGGCCACGCGTTGCGCGGTCGCCGCCGGGCCGATGACGAGCGCGGCGCCGGGGTTGCGCAGCAGCGCGGAGCGGCACCACGTGTGCACGATGCCGCGTAGCGCGCAACTCGCCGCGGCCTGCACGGCGAAGCCCACCAGCAGGGTGCGGGCGGACAACGCGTGCTCCGGCCGGTAGGCCGCCGTCAGCGCGGCGAGCGCCAGCCAGGCCACCGCGGTCCGGCCACAGAGGGCGGGCAGTTCGTCGAGGACGCCCGGTAGCGGCGGGCGCGTGCGATGCGGGCGCAGCAGCACGAACGCGGCCAGCAAGGCCAAGGCGTGCGGGTGGAGCTGAGGCCCGGTCAGTGTCAGGACACCCAGCAGGGCGGCCGTTCCGTCCGCGACGAGCAGGGATACCGGCGACGCCGATCCCGGGGGCCGCGGCCTGCCGGCGGGTCGGGGGGCACTTGGGGGGGCCCCGCGCGTCGGCATGACCGAGACGGGCGGGGATCCGTGTTCCCGGGGGGGTGTGGCGGGGGAGGAGATGGTGCTGTCCGCGGTCACGAGTGGATGGACTCCCTATGCTGCGGGGGTGCGACGCGGGGATCGGGTCGCACGCCGATCAGATGGCGGTAGACGTCCGTAACCGCCTCGGCGGTGTGCCGCACGTCGTGCGAGGACAGGACGTACTGGAGCGCCTGGCGGCCGAGCGATGCGCGCAGCGGCGGGTCGAGCAGAAGGTCGGCAAGGGCCTTGGCCAGCGTCGCCGGGTTCTCGGGAGGGACCAGGCAGTGGGGTGCGAGGGAGAGGGGCAGGCTCTCGCGGGCACCGTCGACGTCTGTGGTCACCACCGGCCGGCCGCAGGCCATCGCTTCCAGCGGGGCCAGCGCCATGCCCTCCCAACGGGAGGGCAGAACGACAAGGTCCGCGGCCTGGTACCAGGGGACGACGTCGGAGACCGCGCCCGTGAAAAGCACGGATTCCGGCGCGCACGCCCGAAGCCGGTCGCGGTCCGGCCCGTCGCCGACCAGGACGAGACGCGCGCCGGGCACCCGCCGGGCGACGAAACTCCACGCGCTCAGCAGTACGGCCTGGCCCTTCTGCCGGCACAGCCGCCCCACACAGACCACGAGCGGCGCGGCGGGGTCGACCTCGCGCAACGGCCTCAGCCCGGCCCGTACGGTAGCGGCGGGTGCGGGGCGGAAGCGCTGTAGGTCGACGCCGTTGGGGATGACGCTCCACCGTCCGTTGATCCCGGAGCGCATGCCGGTCATACGCTCCGCCTCACTCACGCACACCACCTGGGAGGCCCAACGCACTCCCCACCGCTCCCAGGCCCGCGCGAGCGCCGAGGCGGCCCCTCCAGTGGCCTCGAACGACCAGGCGTGCGGCTGGAACACGGTGGGGATCCTCCCCCGGACGGCGAGCCGTCCGGCGAGCCCGGCCTTCGCGCTGTGCGCGTGCACCAGATGAGGGTGCACGTCATCGATCACGCGTGCGAGATGTCGTACCTCCCGCACGAGTGACGGACCCGGTGACCGCGTCGCGTGCCAATGCCGTACGTCCGCCCCCAGTTGCCGGAGGCCTGTGGTGAGTGCCCCGTCGGGACAGGCCACCGAGACGGCCAGGCCGGCCGTGAGCTGCGCCCGCACCAGGTCCGTCACGACGCGGGCGACTCCGCCCTCCACGGGCTGAGTGAGGTGCAGGACCCGCGGCCGAGGGTCAGTTGTTGGCGTGTGCATGTGTGATCTCCTCGCGCGCGGGACGCTCGGGACGGGAGGAAGGCGCCTTACCGCAGGGCGTCGACGGCGACGAAGAGCACGCCGGCCCAGACCCGGTCCCGGTGTGACGTGACTCGGAAGGTCAGTTGGTCGCCGCCGTGGCGCAGGCCCGTTCCGAGATCGAACACATCGGAGTCGTAGCCGAGGGTGCGGGTGTACGCCGGCACCCGCTCCGGCTCTGACGCTCCCGGTTCACTGATCGTGGAGTTCAGGACGTCGTCGCGGGGGTTGGCGGAGTTGGTGAGGGGGGTGACCTCGGTGTGGTGGGGCAGTGTGGCGGAGGACGCGCGGGTGGTCGTGAGGGTGAGAGTGTCGCCGGTCGCGCCGTGGTCGCCGTCGTACGTCACCAGGCCCGCTCGGCCGCCCGCGCCCGTCGGGAAACGCATCCCGCGCAGCGGGATCTCCTGCCCCGCACCGGACTTCAGCGCGTCGAAGCCGTCCCAGACGGCGAGGTGCCGCAACGGCTGCTCCGGGTTCTCGTACGCCACCACCAGTGTCCAGCCACCCCACGCACCCGCCGCCGACCTTCCCATCGCCACATTGACCTGTGCCACGGTGTACAGACCGGGCCCGCTCTCCCGCACCAGTCCCGTGACGTCCGCCGAGGCCTGAAAAGCGTCCGCACCCTGCGCCACACGGTGGCCGACGACCGTGTCCGCGAGGACCTCCTTGTACTCACCGCCGGGTTCGGCGACCAGCACCCGCCCATTGTCCTTGGGCGGCTTCTGTTCGCCGACGCGCAGGTTGCCGCCCCAGTACAGCCGTGCGTAGCTGACCCGTGAGCCCTCGGGTACACGGACCTCCGCGCGGGAGGAGTTGTAGGTGTTCGGGTCCTTGTCGACGTCGACGTACGTCATGTCGAAGTCACCGTTCACCCCGGTCGCGCCCTCCCGGGCGGCTGGGCAGGAAGGTGCTGCGGACGGCGGGAACCGGTGGTTCGGTGTGCGGCAGGTGATGGAGACGTTGGCCGCGCGGACGATCCCGCCGTGCTGAAGGGCGTGGTAGCGCTGGGTGAAGGGGAGACTGCCGGCCTCCTGCGAGGAGGCTGTGACAGGCGCGACCGCCAGGGCACCGGTGGGAGCCCACATCCCGGCGAGCGCGAGGGCGCCCACCGTCGTACGGCGCAGCAGAAGGGCTAGGGAGTTGCGCATGACCGGCGCTGTCCTTTCGGGAAGGCGGAAGTGCCAAGGGGAGTCAGAAGCGATGTGCATGCTGTGGGGATGCGTCCAGGCGTGCGCAAACTCTAGCCGTCATAGGACATAAACCGGTCAAACGGTGCAAGTGTGTCGGATTGGTGAAGTGGGAGCATTCTGCTTTCTCTTCACCAGCCGTACCCTCCGGAACGCGCCGTGTCCGTCGCGACGTCGGGCACCCTGCCGGAGCGACCGTGCCGCTCGAAGGCGGGCCCCAGGCGCATGCCCTGCAGTTGGTGGTGTCGCGTCCGCACGCCTCGGCAGGTCGGCAGGCTCGGTGGCGTGGGTGGCCACCAGTCGAACTGCGCCGGCGCAGGTTTCGGCTCCTTCTGGCGGCCCCTCCCGGATTTCGGAGGCAAATCCTTCAGAGGTTTCATATGAGTACTCGGCGATCTCCCGCACGCGGGTTTCCAGACCCGTCGGCGTTCGTTGTGCTCGATGTCAGAATCCGCCCCGGCTACCCAGTTCGCCGAAGGAAGGAACGCACATGAAGTCGCTGAAAGCCGCTGCCGTCGTCACCGGGACCCTGATCATCGCCGGTACCGCCGCGCCCGCGTTCGCCCAGAACGCCACCGAGGCGGCGCGCCAGAGCCTCAACAACACGGTGAGGACGCTCGACAAGGGCCCTGTCCAGGCGCAGCTGCTGAGGGGAGGCGTGCTCGACGCCAAGGAGAAGGGAAAGAAGAAGGGGGCGCTGCTGACCACGGTCGAACGCACGTCCACCGCCCTGGGCACCGGCACCCCGCTGCTGGGCGGTCTGCCGCAGTAGAAGTGAGAACGTCCCCGGTCGCGATGCCGGCCCCGTCTTGACCCGGCGTTTCTGGCATTTCCCGGTGGTTGCTCCACGGAGGCCGATTCCGCGCGTGCGGTGTCGGCCTCAGTGTTGCCCGTGTGCCTGCAATCGCGATGCTGAAATCTCTGTTCAGGTGATGTGCGAGGAATCCGGGGGAGTGTTGGATTCGGTGGAGAATTTTGATGCTGACGTGCAAGGCGAGTACGAGGTCCAGAATGAGGATCTCCGACCGAGTCCCGGAAAAGCCGTGACCGGGCCGGTGGACACCGAGGCCGCTTGCTCGTCGCTCGCCGTCGACTCCACGGAGTTCGCCGGGCGGAGGCACATGCTGCGGGGGTTGTCCGCGTCAGTGGCCGGGATGGCACTCGCTCCCTTCTTGGTGGCATCGGGGACGACCGGGCCGGAGAGAGCATGTTTCCGGGAGACGTATCGCGGACGGCGCATCGTCATCGTCCCGGACGACGCCGGGCCGTTGGGCGACGACGCCTCCGGCGGATGGCACGTCACCGTGGACGGGCGGCCGCTGCACCTCATGCGCCGCGTCGACGGCAGCTGGATGACCATGGTCGACCACTACCAGTCGTATCCGACTCCCCTCGCCGCGGCGCGCGCCGCCGTGGACGAACTCGGCCCCACCGCCCGGCTGGGCGCGGCAAACGGAACCGCCGACCGCACGGACGACGGCGGTACGCCGAACGGCGGTCAGGGAATCGAGGAGGGTCACCGAAATGGTGTACACGCGTAGGGACGTCGGCACACTCACCCTTGCCGAGCGGCGCCGGTTCGTCGCCGCGCTGATCGAGGTCAAGCGCCGCGGTGAGTACGACGAGTTCGTCCGTATGCACATCGAGTACTTCCTTCCTGACGGTGAGAACGGCACGCGCACGGCCCACATGGCACCCTCCTTCCTGCCCTGGCACCGCAGGTTCGTGCTGGACATGGAGAGGGCACTGCGCCGCGTGGACGAGTCGGTGACCGTGCCGTACTGGGACTGGACACGCGACCGTGCCTCGACGGCCGTGCCGTGGACCGAGGACCTTCTCGGCGGCACCGGTCGGCGTTCCGACCGGCAGGTCATGACCGGTCCCTTCGCCTATCGCCACGGCCGGTGGACCATCAAGGAGGGGATCACCGATGTCGAGTACCTCATGCGGGACCTGGGCCGTCCACGGGACCCGATTGCTCTGCCCACGGCCCGGGACGTGCAGGACGCACTCGCGGACCCGGTCTACGACACGGCCCCCTGGAACTCCACGTCCGCCAAGGGGTTCCGCAACAAGCTGGAGGGGTGGGGGCCGGGGCGCGGCGCCGTGTCCTGGCGCAACCACAACCGGGTCCACCGGTGGGTCGGCGGCCACATGGTGAGTGGCGCCTCCGTCAACGACCCCGTCTTCTGGATGCACCATGCCTTCGTCGACCTGGTGTGGTCCCGCTGGCAGCGGCGGCATCGGAACACCCGCTACCTCCCCGCGAAGCCCCCCGGCCCGAAGGACGCCCAGCACGGCCGGATCGTCGCGCGGCACGAGAGGATGCCGCCGTGGGACGTGACTCCGGACGAACTGGAGGATCACAGCGCGGTCTACCGCTACGTGTAGCAGACACGACCGCCCCGCGGGTGGGCCGCTCACGGGCCTGACCTGTCCTGGCTCCGCTTGAGGTTCCCCCGCTGCGCGGGAGTGGCTGACCAGCAGGTCAGGGCGGGTTGACGTTGGCTGACCGCAGCCCCCAGAGCGCCGCAGCCGGGGATCGCCAGCAGATGCGGTGCTCGGGTGGTGAGCAAACGACGGATCTGGCTCTCCGGCGCGTTGATGCGTTCCGAGAGACGGCGGCAGTCCGCGATCAGTTCGGCAGCGATGGCCGCGAGCGTCCCGCGATGCTGGACCACGGCTTGGGCCAGATGGTCCAGAACGCACAGGCGGCGCAGACCACGAGAGGCGACGGCCGGCTCCGGGTCGAGCTCATGCAGGAACCAGCGCAGCTTGTTGCCGATCGCGGTGCGCTGGGCCACCAGCGTGCGCCGATGGTCGACGAGCAGTTTCATGTCCCGGCTCGGCCCGTCCAGGCACGCCTTGGGCAGGTCGGGCTCGCGCACAGCGACGCGGGCCACTGCCTGGGCATCGATCGGGTCGGACTTCCCGCGCTGCCAGCGGGCCCGGCGGCCACCGCCAGTTCCGCCAGCCGCTTTCCCAGTGGACCGACCGCCATCGGTGTGTGGGTGTTCTTGTGTCCGTCTGTCCCGACGACGACCAATGTGCCTCCCTGCGACGATGCCGGACGCTCAGGTGATCGTCCGGCGCTGGGGCACGCCTCAATCGGGCCAGCGGCACGCTCCTGGCAAGCGACACCGCACCGGACGGCCTGCGACCGGCGGGCGGCACATCGCCGACAGGCCACCGCCATGCGGGGCAGCGAAGAAACGAGCCAGCCTACCGGTCGACAGGATCCTGCCACCGGAGGGCGGCACATCAGGACCAGCCACCGAAAGCGACTTCGGACCGAGTAGCGGAGTCCCTTCCGAACCCGGAACGGTTCAGTACTACTGCGGGTTGCGTCCGGAAGAGGCCGTGGCCATGCGCGTGGCCGATGTGAGGCTGCCCGGCTAGACACGCACGGTGCCGGGGCACCCCGCGCTGACCCGCATTCTGCGGCAGCACATCGAGGACGAGCAGATGAAGCCCGGTGATCTCCTCTTCCAGGGTGAGAACGGTGGCGTCCTCGCGGGATCCGTGATCCGTCGCGCCTGGCGCGGTGCTCGGCAAGCCGTGCTGCCACCGCACGTCTTCGACTCGCCGACCGGCAGGCGGGTCTACGACAATCGCCACACACGCCTCACCAAGTGGCTCAACGACGGAATGCCGCCCGCTCAGGTCGCCGGGTGGGCCGGCAACAGCGTGCCCGTGCTGCTGGCCACGTACGCCCGGTGCGTCGACGGGCAGCTGCCTGACCTGAAACGGCGGCTCGAAGCCGCTGGAGACCTGCCGGATCCTGTCGAAGATCAGTGCGTTGATTCCCCCGGGGGCTCGCCGGAAGTCGTCCTGATCGGCGCCCAGAGCTTCGACACGTATTCGACACGGCGCCCCGCAGAATCCCGTTGACAGCCGTACAGCCCCGGAATACCCCCCTCGGCCACCGAGGGGGCTCCGCTTTCTGCCGGGTCCCGATATGGCGTCTGACCAGCAAAAAAGCCCTCCCGGAGGAGGGCGGGGTGTGGGCGCCCCCGGCAGGACTCGAACCTGCGGCCAAGCGCTTAGAAGGCGCCTGCTCTATCCACTGAGCTACGGGGGCCGGGTGTGGTGGCCTCTGTCGTGGTGCCCGGGTGTGGGCTGATCCGTGACGTTGCCGGGGACAAGGATAGAGCTCCCGAGTCCTTGCCCCTGTTGCTTCGCCTCCGTGGCTCAATGTGGAGGTTCGGTGAAGCGGTCCTGATAATCGCAGGCAGGTACGAATCGTGCACCTCTTTTGGCGCCTCCGGCCTCGGGTGTTGTGCACTCGTTATGCCTGCGCCCCTCTCGTCCCCTCCATCCCGTGTGTTCTGTCGGCGCGCAGACGTACTTATATGCTTCAGAAAGTCCACAAAATTGGGCATTCTTCGCATGTGGTGACCTTGGACGTACGGCCTCAGCTGCTCGACGCGCTCTCCACCTTGCGCGACCGTGTCGCCGCCGCGCGCTTTCCGCTGCCCCTGGCAGGGGCCTCGCGCGCGCGTGCCAACCGCGACGAACTGCTCGCGCAACTCGACGACTACTTGGTGCCCCGCTTGCGGCAACCCGAAGCGCCATTGCTCGCCGTTGTCGGAGGCTCGACCGGGGCCGGTAAGTCCACCCTCGTCAACTCCCTGGTCGGACGGAAGGTCAGCCAGGCAGGCGTCCTGCGGCCGACCACCCGGACGCCCGTCCTGGTGTGTCATCCCGAGGACCACCACTGGTTCAGCGGCATGCGCGTCCTGCCCAGCCTCACGCGCGCGTGGCTGCCCCAGCAGGAACTGGGCCAGACCCTGGGTGACGACTCATTTCCCCCGGACCGGGACGGCGAGCGCGTCCTGCGCATCGAGACCGCGGAGAGCCTCCCGCGCGGTCTCGCCCTGCTCGACGCCCCGGACATCGACTCCCTGGTGGCCGAGAACCGTGTGCTCGCCGCGGAACTCATCTGCGCCGCGGACATCTGGGTGATGGTGACCACGGCCGCGCGGTACGCCGACGCCGTGCCGTGGCATCTGCTGCGCACCGCCAAGGAGCACCGGGCCACCCTCATCACCGTGCTCGACCGGGTTCCCCACCAGGTCGTGTCCGAGGTCTCCCGCCAGTACGCGGCCCTGCTGACCAAGGCGGGGCTCGGCGACGTGCCCCGGTTCACCGTGCCTGAGCTCCCCGAGTCCGCCTGGGGCGGCGGGCTGCTGCCGGCCACCGCCGTCGCGCCGCTGCTGACCTGGCTCACCCAGCAGGCGAACGACCCGGCCGCGCGGCAGCAGGCCATGGCCCGCACCGCCCACGGCGTACTCGACTCGCTGCGGACCCGGATGCCCGAGCTGGCCAGCGCCGCCGCCCAGCAGTACTCCGCCGCGCTCCGGCTCACCTCGGCCGTGGACATGGCGTACGACGGCGAGCACGCGCGCGTGAAGGGGCGGCTGCAGGCAGGGGCCGTACTCGCGGGCGACGCCCTGAAGCGGTGGCGCAGCTATCCGCTCGACTGCACCGCCGGTGAACTGCTCGACGCGCTCGTGGAGAGCCTCGGCACGCTGCTGATGTGCGCAGTCACCGCCGCCGACGAGCGCATCCGCGAGGCGTGGCGGCGCGAACCGGCCGCCGTCGCCGCCGGGTTGATGGACCGTCTGTCGACCTCCGGGAACACCGAGCACCGCATCGGGATGACCGTACGGCGTTGGCGGCGCGTCCTGGAGGAGTACGCCGAGGAGGAGGTGCGCGACCTCGACCGGGGCCTCGCGCCCGACCCCGAGGCCGTCGCCGCCCTCGTCGCCACGGCCCTGTTGGGCGGCCGCCGCGCCAGGGCGGCCGGTGAGGGGCTCGCCGAGCGGATCGGGGCGCACGGCGCGCTCCGGCTGCGGGACCGGGGCGGGCGGCTGCTCACCGAGTACCTCGAACGGGCGCTCGACACCGAGCGCGATCGCCGCCTCGCTCCGCTCGACGCCCTCGATGTCCACCCCGAGCCGCAGGCCGAACTCATCGCCGCGCTGTCCGTACTGCAGAAGGAGAGGTGACCGCCGTGACCGCCGTCACTGACCACGCGGACCACACCGGGGACGGCGTCCCCGACAAGGCCGACGATCTGAAGAGTGGCCAGAGTGACCAGAGTGGCCTCCCTGGCTCGGTGGGTTCAGCCAGCGAAGGCTCGCGGGAGCCTGGTGTGCTTGGTGAGGCGGCCGAGTTGGAGGCTGCTGAGTCTCGAGCGGCTGTGGAGTCTGATGGGGCTCATGAGCTCAGTGATGTTGAAGGGGCGCCTGAGGCTCAAGCTGTTGACGCGGCAGACGGCACTGGCGAGGACGGTGATGCCGAGGACGACTCGGAGGGTTCGGAGAGCCCGAAGAACCTGGACGGCCACGAAGGTCAGAGGGCACAGAAGGATCCGGAACAGAAGGAACAGAAGGAACAGAAGGATCAGAACGAACAGGACGGTCAGGCTCCGGAGCAGCCCGCCAAGCGGGAGCGGCGCGGCAGCTGGTGGAGTCGGGTGGCTCGGGAAGACCGCTGGAGCTGGGAGAGCAGGCGAAGCCAGGAGGAGGACAAACATCCCCCGGAGGGCACGACTAGCCGGGAAGGGCGCGAAAAGGGTGCCCACGCGCGCGTGAACGGCGACGACGCGCGCTGGAAGGGTGACGACGCGCGCGAGAAGTGTGACGACGGGCCCGACAGGGCCGGCTCGCGGCGCATCGCCTCCGCCCAGTCGGCGGCCCGTACGGACCGCGTCGGCCGCAACGATCGCGTCAGCCGTACCGATCGCACTGGTCGTACGGGGCGCCTCGGCCGTACCGATACCGGGCGTACCGATCCGGCCCGTACGGACCGCGTCGGCCGTAGCGACCCCGGCCGTTCGGAAATCGCTCGTGGTGCGGAGTCCGCTGGTCGCGGGGAGGCCGAGGAGTCCTGGGACGACGGGCTCATCGCGCGGCGGGTGTCAGAGACGAGCGGCTCCGAGGAGGCCGCACCGGTGTCGGTGGTGGAGACGAGGCCCGCCGGTTCGCAGTCGGTCAGCCCGTTGGCGTACGACTCCGCCCTGCGGGCGCGGCTGGACGCGTTGCGGGAGCTGGTCGGGCTGTCACGGACACGGCTGGACAGCAGGACGCTCGCCGAGGCGGGGCGGGTGCTGGACGAGGCGGCGGCGCGACGCAAGCTCTCGGGGCAGCACACGGTCGTCGCCATCGCGGGCGCCACCGGCAGCGGTAAGTCGACGCTGTTCAACGCGCTCGCCGGCGTGGCGATCTCGGAGACGGGCGTCCGCAGGCCCACCACGGCGGCGCCCATCGCGTGCAGCTGGAGCGACGGCGCCGCCACCCTGATCGACCGGCTCGGCATTCCGGGACGGCTGCGGCGGCGGCCGTTGCAGAGCGCGGAGGCGGAGGCCCAGTTGGCCGGTCTCGTCCTGGTGGACCTGCCCGACCACGACTCGGCGGCGGTGCAGCACCGGCAGCAGGTGGACCGGATCCTCGGGCTCGTCGACGCGGTCATCTGGGTCGTGGACCCGGAGAAGTACGCCGACGCGGTGCTCCACGAGCGGTATCTGCGGCCTCTCGCGGGCCACGCCGAGGTCATGTTCGTGGTGCTCAACCAGGTGGACCGGCTGCCCGGTGAGGCCGCGCACCAGGTGCTCGACGATCTGCGGCGGCTGCTCGACGAGGACGGGATCGCGCTAGGGGAGCACGGCGAACCGGGCGCCGCCGTGCTCGCCCTGTCCGCGCTCACCGGCGACGGGGTGGCGGAACTGCGGGAGACGCTGGGGCAGTTCGTGGCCGAGCGCGGAGCACCGGGCCGTCGGGTCCAAGCCGATCTGGACGCGGCCGCCGCGCGGCTGTGGCCGGTGTACGCGACCGGGCGGCGCACGGGGCTCAGTGAGCGGGCGCGGAACGAGTTCGCCGCGCGGCTCGCCGACGCGGTGGGCGCCACCGCTGCGGGTGAGGCCGCCGAACGGGCCTGGCTGCGCAACGCCAACCGCGCGTGCGGCACGCCCTGGCTCCGGCTGTGGCGCTGGTACCAGGGGCGGAGCGACCTCCCGACCGGACGTCACTCCCTGAGGATGCCCGTGGACGAGGAGCCCACCGCGCGGCAGCGCGTCGAGCAGGCCGTACGGGTCCTGTCCGACCGTGCCTCGGCGGGGCTGCCCGCGCCGTGGGCGCAGGCGGTGCGTGAGGCGGCGGCGCGCGGGGCGCTGGGGCTGCCCGAGGCGTTGGACGAGCTGGCGGCACGGGTCGGGGCGCCCACCGGACGGCCCCCGCGACCGGGCTGGTGGCCCGCCGCGGTGCTGGCCCAGGCATCCATGACCGTGCTTCAGGTCCTGGGCGGGGTGTGGCTGTTGGGGCAGATCATCGGTGTCATGTCCCCCAACCTGGGGGTGCCGGTGCTGCTGATGGTGATCGGCATCGTCGGAGGTCCGGTCGTGGAGTGGGGGTGCAGGCTGGCGGCACGGGGGCCGGCCCGGCGCTACGGCCTCGAAGCCGAGCGGCGGCTCTGGGAGGCGGCGGCCGGGTGCGGCCGGGCACGGGTGCTGGACCCGGTGGCCGCCGAGTTGCTGCGCTACCGGGAGGTGCGGGAGCAGTACGGACGGGTGCTGGGGGCGGCACCGGTGGGGTGAGTGCACGGGTGGGGTGAGTGCCCAAGTGGGGTGAGCCCTCGCCGACCTCTGCCTCGTTCACCCGGTCGGGTCATATGCCTGGTCCACCCCGTGGGTCGAGCCCTTTCACTCGCTTGGGTGGCGGAGTTCTCCACAACTCGCGGGTAGCACACAGCGCTCAGCGGGCTCGCCCCCGCGACGGCAGTCTGGATTCGCGGCGATCGATCGCAGCGCCACGGCCCCCTCGCACGGAGCGGCGGGGCGGGGACGGCGCGGTCACCGTGACAGACAGCGGTCGTACGGGACGGGCCCGTACGCGTGTCCGGCCGGCGTCGGCGCCGGCGTGAGGGAGGGTTCGCGAGATGAACGAGACGATGGTGTGCGTGGTGGGGAACGTGGCGACCCAGCCGGTCTGCCGCGAGTTGTCGACGGGCTCCTCGGCCCGGTTCCGGCTGGCGGTGACCTCGCGGTACTGGGACCGGGAGAAAAGCGAGTGGACCGACGGCCACACCAACTTCTTCACGGTGTGGGCGCGGCGCACCCTCGCGGCGAACGTGGCCTCGTCCGTGTCGCTGGGCGACCCGGTCGTGGTGCAGGGGCGGTTGAAGGTGCGCACCGAGCAACGGGACGGCCAGAGCTGGGTCTCGGCGGACGTGGACGCGGTCGCCATCGGCCACGACCTGTCGCGGGGCACCTCCGCGTTCCGGCGGACACCCCGGGGAGAGACGGCGACACAGGCCCCGCCCCAGCCGGAGCCGAACTGGGAGACACCGGCCCCCGGTCGGCGCCTCGACACAGAGGCGGAGGCGGAACTGCACCCGCAGACAGTTGGAGTGACGTGACATCAGAGCGCGGCGGCGTGACATCAGGGTGGAGTGACGCCTCCTCAGGGTGCGTGAGTCCGGTTCACGGCGCCGTTGCTGAGCGTCAGCCGGTTCGAAGTGCGGCTTATCAGCGGGTGCGTGACGAACACTCCGGACGTAAATGCCGTCGATTTGTCGATAAGCCCTGCCCGTGACCCGTGCGGGCGATAACGATTCCGATTCGGATCGGTTGTCCGACCATACGACTGGGAAGAGCGGAGCGCCGCGTCCCTAGGATGCCGGGCATAGCTCACGGGGCTTCTGATTCTGCTGGTGGGACCACAACCCCCCACGTCAACGGGTCCTGCTCGAAGGGAAATTCTGTGGTTTCTTCGTTCTCGGCGCCGTTCACCGTGTCGTCCGGGTGGTCCGCGTGCAGAAGAGGTGCGGCCCGTCTGGCCGCCGTGTCGCTCGCGACCGGCCTCGTCGTCACGGGTGCGATCGTCACCGCGGGCACGGCCGCCGCCGACGAGGAGACGGTGCAGAGCCCGGGCGGAGCGACGGCCACCATAGGCGGCCTGAAGACGTACGGGACGGCCGTGCTCCGCGCTGACGGTGAGGAGCAGCAGCTGCCCGCCGGTCTGTTCGAGATGTTCGTCGACGGCGGCGGCACCCTGCAGACCTACTGCGTCGACCTCCAGAACCCCACGCAGAAGGACGCCACGTACCAGGAGACCCCCTGGAGCGGGACCTCCCTGGGGCACAACAAGAACGCCGGCAAGATCAACTGGATCCTGCAGAACTCGTACCCGCAGGTGAACGACCTCGCCGCCCTCGCCGGCAAGGCGGGCGCCAAGGGGCTCACCGAGCAGGACGCGGCGGCCGGTACCCAGGTCGCGATCTGGCGGTACTCCGACGGGGCCGACGTGACGGCCCTCGACCCGGAGGCCGAGAAGCTCGCCGACTACCTGGAGAAGAGCGCCCGGAACCTGTCGGAGCCGGCGGCCTCGCTGACCCTCGACCCGCCGGCGGTCTCCGGGCGGGCGGGCGAACGCCTCGGGCCGGTCAAGGTGCGCACCAACGCCGACGGCGTCACGGTGACCCCGCCGTCGGACGCCACCGCGGCCGGCGTGAAGGTGGTCGATGCGGACGGCGAGACCGTGACCTCGGCGCGTGACGGCAGCGAGCTGTACTTCGAGGTGCCCGAGGACAGCGAGGACGGCTCGGCGGAGCTGGCCGTCGAGGCCTCCACCACCGTGCCGGTCGGCCGCGCCTTCGCCTCCGAGACCCGTAGCCAGACCCAGATCCTCGCGGGCTCCAGCGCGTCCACGGTCTCCGCCACGGCCACTGCGACGTGGGCCACCGCCGGGGCGATACCCGCACTGTCCGCCGAGAAGAACTGCGCCGAGGGCGGCCTCGACCTCACCGTGGCCAACCCCGGGGACGAGCCCTTCGCCTTCGAGCTGATGGGGATCGACTACGCCATCGAGGCGGGCGAGACCCGGACGGTGACCATCCCGCTCCAGGAGGACCAGGCCTACGACTTCACGATCAAGGGAGCGAACGGCCTCGCGAAGCAGTTCCGCGGTGTCCTCGACTGCCGGACGGAGACCGAGGCGGACGCGGCCGGCGAGTCCGTGCAGACGCTGAGCGAGCCCAGTCCGGCGACGGTCGGCGGCGCCGTCACCGACTCCGCCGGTGATCTCGCCGAGACCGGCAGCTCCGGCGCGACCCCGGTGATCGGGGGCGTCGCCATCGCCCTGGTCGTGATCGGCGGCGCCGTGATGATCGTCCTGCGCAAGCGGGAGCAGCAGAAGCAGTAGCCGACGAGCAGAGTTCCTTGGCAACTCAACAGCGAGTGACCGCGCGGTGACTTCCGCGAGCGACTCGGCCCCGGTACGCCCCTCAGGCGCCGGGGCCGCACCGCTCTTTCGGGGCCTCACCGTCCGCTCTTGCGGGGCCTCACCATCCGGTTTCCGTCGAGGGCTGGCCGTGCGGCAAGATGGGTGGTACTGCCCACTGCCAGATTTCAAGTTGCCGGACGGTTTCTCTTGGCTGAGTTCATTTACACCATGCGCAAGACGCGCAAGGCGCACGGCGACAAGGTGATCCTTGACGACGTATCGCTGAGCTTCCTGCCCGGCGCGAAGATCGGTGTGGTCGGTCCGAACGGTGCCGGTAAGTCCACCGTCCTCAAGATCATGGCCGGCCTGGAGCAGCCGTCGAACGGCGACGCGTTCCTCTCCCCCGGCTACACCGTCGGCATCCTCCTCCAGGAGCCGCCGCTGAACGAGGCGAAGACGGTCCTGGAGAACGTCCAGGAGGGCGTCGCCGAGATCAAGGGCAAGCTCGACCGGTTCAACGAGATCGCCGAGCTGATGGCCACCGACTACTCGGACGCGCTCCTCGAGGAGATGGGCAAGCTCCAGGAGGAGCTCGACCACGCCGAGGCCTGGGACCTGGACGCCCAGCTGGAGCAGGCCATGGACGCCCTCGGCTGCCCTCCCGGCGACTGGGCCGTCACCAAGCTCTCCGGTGGTGAGAGGCGCCGCGTCGCCCTCTGCAAGCTGCTGCTGGAGGCCCCCGACCTGCTGCTCCTCGACGAGCCCACCAACCACCTCGACGCCGAGTCGGTGAACTGGCTGGAGCAGCACCTCGCCCAGTACAAGGGCACCGTCGTGGCCATCACCCACGACCGGTACTTCCTGGACAACGTGGCCGGCTGGATCCTGGAGCTCGACCGCGGCCGCGCCATCGGCTACGAGGGCAACTACTCGACGTACCTGGAGACCAAGCAGTCCCGTCTCAAGGTCGAGGGCCAGAAGGACGCCAAGCGCGCCAAGCGCCTCAAGGAGGAGCTGGAGTGGGTCCGCTCCAACGCCAAGGGGCGGCAGGCCAAGTCCAAGGCGCGTCTGGCCCGCTACGAGGAGATGGCCGCCGAGGCCGACAAGATGCGGAAGCTGGACTTCGAGGAGATCCAGATCCCGCCGGGCCCCCGGCTGGGCAACGTGGTCGTCGAGGTCAACAACCTCAGCAAGGCCTTCGGTGAGAAGGTCCTCATCGACGACCTGTCCTTCACGCTGCCGCGCAACGGCATCGTGGGCGTCATCGGCCCGAACGGCGCCGGCAAGACCACCCTGTTCAAGATGATCCAGGGCCTGGAGACGCCGGACTCCGGTTCGATCAAGGTCGGCGAGACGGTCAAGATCTCCTACGTCGACCAGACCCGCGAGAACATCGACCCCAAGAAGACGCTGTGGGCCGTCGTCTCCGACGAGCTGGACTACATCAACGTCGGCCAGGTCGAGATGCCGTCCCGCGCGTACGTCTCCGCGTTCGGCTTCAAGGGACCGGACCAGCAGAAGCCGGCCGGCATCCTCTCCGGCGGTGAGCGCAACCGTCTGAACCTGGCGCTCACCCTGAAGCAGGGCGGCAACCTGCTGCTCCTCGACGAGCCGACCAACGACCTCGACGTCGAGACCCTGTCGTCCCTGGAGAACGCGCTCCTGGAGTTCCCCGGCTGCGCCGTGGTCGTCTCCCACGACCGCTGGTTCCTGGACCGTGTGGCGACGCACATCCTCGCCTACGAGGGCGACTCCAAGTGGTTCTGGTTCGAGGGCAACTTCGAGTCGTACGAGAAGAACAAGATCGAGCGGCTCGGCCCGGACGCCGCCCGTCCGCACCGTGCCACCTACAAGAAGCTGACCCGGGGCTGATCTTGCGGCACATCTACCGCTGCCCACTGCGCTGGGCGGACATGGACGCGTACGGCCACGTCAACAACGTGGTCTTCCTCCGCTACCTGGAGGAGGCACGTATCGACTTCCTGTTCCGCCCGGAGAAGGACTTCAAGCAGGGGTCCGTGGTGGCACGCCATGAGATCGACTACCGGCGGCAGCTCGTCCACCGGCACAAGCCGGTGGACATCGAGCTGTGGGTCACGGATATAAAAGCGGCGTCCTTCACGATCACCTACGAGGTCAAGGACCCCGAGCAGGTCTATGTCACGGCCTCCACGGTGATCGTGCCGTTCGACTTCCAGGCCCAGCGCCCCCGTCGGCTCACGGCGGAGGAACGCGAGTTCCTGGCGGAGTACCAGGACGACGAGAAGGAGGGGGCCGTCGCCGCATGACGGTGCTCCACCTGGCCGACGAGGGGGAGGCGGCGGACCTCGCTGCCTTCCTCTCCCGGCTGCTCCATTACGACCGGGGTGCGGCGGTGCGTCTCCAGGCCGCCGGCACCGCGCTCGCCGTCTTCGGCCGGCCCCCCTCCTTCGAGGTGCTGGCCATCCGGGCGGTACGGCTGGCGAAGCCGTACGAGGACGGGCTGGAGGTCACGCTCGACGTGACCGTGTCGGCCGGTGAACTGCTGGAGTCGATCGACGAGTCGGCGGCCACCGCGGTCGTGCCCGCCGCCGTCACCGGCCCGCCGTGGGCCGGGGTGCTGCCCCCGCGCGGCGGCTGGCGCCGAGAGGCGGGGCTGCCCGCCCAGGACGCGGTACGGGCGAGCGTCGCCGAGGCCGTCGCCGAGTTCCGCTCCCGCACGGGGGAGCTGGCGCCGGAGGCGCGCACCAGGGCCGAACTGGACCGGATCGGGAGGGAGATCTGGTCCCGGCCGATCGGGGACACCGCCCTGCCCGTGCGGGCCGCGCACGCGGCCCAGTCGCTGGGCTTCCTGCGGCCCGCGCGAGGCCGCACGGTGGAGGAAGTGGAGCCTGCGCTCTTCTCGTCGGGCGCGTGGCTGCGCCTGCGCACGCCGTACGGGTCGATCGCCGTACGGCGCGCGGGACTCGGCGCGCTGGACGTCAGCGTCCGCTGAACCTCCCGCTCAGCGGCTCAGCGGCTCAGTCGGGCGTGTTCACCATCGAGGCCGCCGCGTACGTCAGGTAGTTCCACAGGGTGTGCGCGTGTTCCTCGGAGAGGTCCAGTTCGTCGACGGCGTCACGCATGTGCTTCAGCCAGGCGTCGTGCGCGGCCCGGTCGACGGTGAACGGCGCGTGCCTCATCCGCAGGCGGGGGTGGCCACGGTTGTCGCTGTAGGTGGTCGGGCCGCCCCAGTACTGGATCAGGAACAGCACGAGGCGCTCCTCCGCCGGACCCAGGTCCTCCTCGGGATACATGGGCCGCAGGATCGGGTCCTCGGCGACCCCCTCGTAGAAGCGGCGCACGAGGCGCCGGAAGGTCTCCTCGCCACCGACCTGTTCGTAGAAGGTCTGCTCCTGCAGCGTGCCGCGCCGAATCTCTTTCACGTGTCCCATGGTCTCAGACGGGGGGACGGAGGACTCAAGGCTTAGGACCATGGAGAAATCCGGGGGGCCGACGGCATCGTGCCCGGCCCGGCGGCGCCTTCCGGGTGATGTGCGGGGGTGGGGAACGGCGGATTCCGGACCTGTGTGCCGCGACACTCGCCTCCGGAGGCGTCCGGCAGCAGAGTGGAGACATGGGCACGCACGCTGTGGACCACGACCTGGAACGTCTCGCCGCGCAGGCGCGGTCGGCGCTGGTGCGCGAGATCGAGCGCAGCGGGGCCTGGGACGCCGACCCCATCTGGCGGGAGGCGTTCGAGACGGTCCCGCGGCACCTCTTCGTCCCGTACTACTACGTCGGGGTCGTGGGCGGCTTCGAGCGGCTGTGGGGCGAGGAGCGCGACCCGAGGCGGCGGGAGCGATGGGTGCGGGGCGCGTACGCGGACGCTCCGCTGGCCACGCGGGTCCGGGACGGCGAGTTGATCTCCTCCAGCAGCCAGCCCTCCCTGATGGCGAAGATGCTGGCCGAGTTGGAGGTGGAGGACGGCCACCGGGTCCTGGAGATCGGCGCGGGGACCGGCTACAACGCCGCTCTGCTCGCGCACCGGCTGGGCGACGACCTGGTCACCACCGTCGACCTGGACGCCGACATCACGGAGGCCGCGCGCACCCATCTGCGGGCGGCCGGGTACCACCCGACCGTCGTCACCGGGGACGGGGCGCGCGGTGTCCCCGAACGGGCCCCGTACGACCGGATCATCGCGACCTGCACGCTCCACTCGATCCCGCGCGCCTGGCTCGCCCAGTGCGTCCCCGGCGGACGCGTCCTGACACCTATGGCCACGGGGCTGGTGGCGTTGCGCGTCATGGACGACGAGCACGCGGAGGGGCGGTTCCTGCACACGGCGGCGTTCTTCGTGCCGTTGCGCGGGGGCGGCGGCGAGCCGGAAGGGACGCACCCGCATCTGGGCGGGCTGCCGCGACAGGCCCGGGATCACGATCTCTTCCGGTTCCTGCTGACCCTGACGGCGGGCAGCCTCGACCCGCACGAGGCGCTCGCGCTGTGGCAGCGCGAGGGCATGCCGTCGCGTGAGCGCTACGGGATCACCATCAGCGGCGACCGGGCCTGGGCCTGGCTGGACGACCCGGAGGGGCCGTACGCCTGGCCCCTGCCGTGAGCGCCGGAACACCGCCGGCGGTTGCCCGGCAGCGAAGCGGGGCCGGCCGAACCGGTCGGCCGACCCCGATCGTCACGTCCTCGCGGGTCAGCCCCGGCGGATGGTGATCGTCGTCCACGCGCCCACGTGGACCCGGTCCCCGTCCTGGAGGGGGACCGGCACGAAGGGCTGGATGGGCTCCTCGGAGCCGTTGACCGTGGTTCCGTTGGTGGAGTTCTGGTCGACGACCGCCCAGGTGCCGTCCGGCTGCTGCACCAGCACGGCGTGCTGGTGCGAGACACCCGGGTCCTCCGGCGGCACGGACAGATCGATGTCGGGGGTGTCACCGGTGGAGTGCCGGCGGCGGCCGATGGTGATCTGGTTGCCGGTGAGGGTGCGCTGCTGCTCGGGGGAGTACGCGGGCAGGTTCAACCCTGCGGCCTCGGGGCCCGAGCGCTGCATCATCGCCATGAAGTACTCACGGTCCGGACCGATGGTCGCGCTCCAGGTCACCGGTCCCTGCTGGTACGAGGGACCGGGCGGGGCCTGGGTGACATCGGGCTGCGGGTAGCCGTAGCCGCCGGGACGCGCTCCCGCGCCGCCGGGACCGCCGGGACTGCCCGGGCCGCGGGAGCCGCCGGGGCCGCCCGAGGAGGGCGGGGAGATCACCCAGTCGTCGTCGCCCCCGAAGGAGGGACCACCCGACTGCGGATGTCCACCGGGACGCCCCGGACCGCCGGGACCGCCCGGCTGCGAGCGCCCGGTCTCCTGCGGGAAGACAGGGGGAGCCGGGGGACCCGCCTGCTGGAACGCCTGGGGTGCCCCACCCGCACCGGGGCCGCCACCGGGACCCGGACCACCAGGGCCGGGACCGCCGGGACCACGGCCACCGGGGCCTCCGCCGGGACCACCGAAGCCGCCGGGGCCCGACGGACCGGGACCACCGGGGCTGCTCAGGCCGGGTCCACCCGGCCCACCGGGTCCACCCGGCGTCGGCCCGGGCGGCGGGGGAACCGGCCGTGAGGGGTCACCGCCGAAGCCCGACGGGCCGGGACGCGAGGGGTCGCCGCCGAACGCGGAGGGGCCGGACTGTCCGGGCCGGCCCGAGGGCCCGCCATCGTATCCGGAGGGGCCGGACTGTCCGGGCTGACCCGAAGGCCCACCACCGAACCCGGAGGGACCACCCGGCCGCCCGGGACCACCGGGACCGCCATGGCCCCCAGGTCCGCCGGGGCCACCACCCGGTCCACCAGGGCCGCCCGGTCCGCCAGGCCCTCCCTGGCCCGGGTCGGAGCCATACGGGGGGCCCGGAGGGATGGGCTCGGCGGGGCGGTTCATCTGCGAGGGGCGCGAGCTCTGGTAGTCGTACGCGTCACCGCCGCCGTAGGAGGGCGGGGGCGGCTGCTGGAAGCGGAGCGCCGGGTTCCCGCCCGGTCCCTGGCCGGGGCCACCGGGACCGCCGGGGCCCGGTCCGCCGGGGCCGGGGGAGGGCGTCGAGGGGCGCGGCGCGGCCGGGGTGTACGTGGTCGCCGTGTTGGTCAGGAAGTTCCACCGGCACTCCTCGCAGAAGGGCGCGCCGCCCTCACGGGGCGTGCGGCACTGCGGGCAGAGCTCCGGCTCGGCGGCGAGGTGCGGCGGGCGTCCGCCGGGACCCCCGGGACCTCCCGCGCCCGGAGGCGGCGGAGGGGAGCCGGGCGGCGGGTATCCATAACCGGCGCCCGGGGGCGGCGGTGGCGGCGGCGGGGGTACGGCACCGGCCATACGGTGACCGCAGACCTCGCACCAGTCGTCGGAACCCGACTGGTGTCCGTTCGGGCAGGTCGGCATGTCGGCGCTTCCCCCTCTCCTTTCCGGCACTCGGGCCGGGTCCTGTGGCCGCGACGGGCCGGTATGGCCGAGCGTGTCCGGATCCCCGGTGGGGGAGCCAGGCTCTCTCGTAGCGGTACTACTGGGTCTTTCCGGTACTTCTCGGCTGCTGCTGTTGCTGCCGCTCGTTCTACTTCTTTACACGAACAGTCTTTGTGGACCGGGTCTCGAGGGTCATCTCGTCGGCCTCCGTGACCTTCGCCTTCAGTCGCACAGTACCTGCCGCCGCGTCGACCACGTCCACCACCTTCGCAAGCAGTTTCGCAGTATCCGCGTTCCCCGACGCACTCGCCAGCTGGACGGCCCGCCCCAACTTGGCCGTTGCTCCGTCGATATCCCCCGTTTTGCGGGCATCCAGTCCCTGTTGGATGACTTGTGCCAGTTCGGCCTGACCCGTGTAGTGGGCGACCTGGGGGTTGATCGAGGTGGACGCGGCCATGTCGTCGGTCCACACGGCCTTCACCAGACCCTGGGCGCCGAGGTTCTGCGCGCTGCCGTCGGACTGCGGGATGACCAGGGACACACGGGCGGCGAGCATCTCCTGGCCGAGGGACGCGGGAGGGACCTCGACGCACACGTGGTAGTCGCGGGACTCGTCCCCCCAGGAGCCGGTCGGGTAGTCGCCGGCGCGCGGGCCCGCCTCCGTGCGACGGTCCGTGAGGTCGACGACGGTGGGGGCGACTTGCTTGACGAACTTGATCTGGGTCCCGACCGGTGTCCACAGCCGGAGGGCGACGTCCGCGACCTCCTTGCCCATGGTCGCCTCCATGATCTGGGTGAAGTCGGCGGACAGGGCGGCCGGGTCGGCGACGATGTCGGCGGTGCCGAGGAGGGCGGAGGCGATCGCGGTGACCTCCTTGACCTCCCAGTCGGTGCCCACTCCACGCGCGTCACAGGTGAACCGTCCGGCACAGGCGTCCAGCGCGGCCCGCAGGTCCTCGGGCGACTCGTGCTCGTTGCGGCCGTCGGTGAGCAGGATGCCGTGGCGTATCTCGACGTCGGCGGAGGCGAGCAGCCGGTCGGCGAGCCTCAGCCAGGTGCCGATCGCGGTGCCGCCGCCCGCGCTGAGCCTGCGCAGGGCCTGCTTGGCCTGGTCCCGGGTGGCCGGGTCGGCGACGGCGAGCCGACCGCCGCCGGGGTAGACCTCGCGGGCCACATGGGTGCCGTCGATCACCGCGAAGTGGACCCCGTCGCGCAGGGTGTCGATCGCGGCTGCCGTGGCGTCGCGTGCGTTGCGCATCTTGGTCGGCGGGTAGTCCATCGACCCCGAGCAGTCGACCATGATCGCCACGGCGGCGGACGGACCCTGGCCGGGCGAGTACAGGTGCGGCGCCGTGACCGCGCTGCCCACGGTGCCGCCGCCCGTCGCGCTCACGGTCACGATCGCGTTGACCTCGCGGCCGCCCTCCGGCAGGTACTCGTTCTGGTACACGTCCACCGAGAACTGCGGCACGTTCGACTTCGAGAAATTGGCCATGCCTACTCTGATCCCCCTAGCGGCCCCACAGCACGTGGGGTGATGACTGTGCGTGCCTCTGCCCGGACCGGTCCCCTCCGGTCCGTCGGCCGTTCCCGTCCGGCCGCCGAGGCGCCCGCGAGTCCCCGCCCGCGAGCGTCCTCAGGCCGATCCTGCCCCCTGGGGCGGGGCCGGGAACGGCAGGACGGCCACTGTTACGTTGTCGTGGCCACCACCGTCCAGGGCCCGGCCGACGAGGACCTGTGCGCAGTGCAGCGGTCGCTGGGCCGCGTCGAGGGGGACGGCCTCGGCCATCTCCTCGGCGGCCTCCGCGTAGTTCCACAGTCCGTCGGTGCACACCACCACTACACCCGGCCGGTCCGGCTTGAAGGAAGCGGTGTGCGGCTCCAGTTCGTACGCGTCCGCGCCGAGCCAGCCGGTGATCGCGTGGGCGCGCTCGTCGGCGTACGCCTCGGCCTCGTTCATCAGTCCCGCGGCCACCATCTGCGCGGCCCACGAGTCGTCCTCGGTGAGCCGGGCCGAAGGGGCGCCGCGGTCCACCGGCACCCAGTAGGCGCGGCTGTCGCCGACCCAGCCGACGACGAGCAGGGTCGGGGTGACGACGGAGCCGACGATGGTGCACGCCGGCGCGTTCTGGTGCGGGGCGTGCTCCTGGGCCGTCTCCGGTTCCCCGGCGAGGGCGTTCACCGCGTTGGACGCGGCGACGATCGCGTCGTGCATGGCCTGCTGCGGGTGGGTGCCGCGGGGCAGGGACTCCAGCAGCGTCTCGTTCGCGGCGCGGGCCGCGGCGAGCGAGGCGTCGTCGGGGCGGGTCGCGGAGGACACGCCGTCGCAGACGATCGCGACGACCGCGGGCGAGCCGTCGGGCAGCGCGGTCGAGGAGACGGCGAACGCGTCCTCGTTGCGGTGGTGGCGCAACCCCCGGTCGCTGACCGCGGCGACCGCGCCCAACTCCTGCTCCATGTGGTCACGTTCACGTGGCTGGGCATGACCACAGTTCTCGCAGTAGCCGTCCCGGTCGACCTGGCCCGCGCGGCAGGCCACGCACAGCTTCGTACCGGCCGGCGGGGTCGCGAGGTCGCCGGTGCGCGGGTCCGGCGGCTGCGGCGCGGCCAGCGGGTACTCGTCGGGCTCGCTGGGCCGGTCGAACCGCACGCCGCGGCCGGGGCCGGACAGTTCGCCGCCGCCGGAGTCGGTGCCGGGGATGTCGGTGGGGCGGACCACCGGTGGGGGCGTGTCCGCGCTCGGTTCGGAGGCGACGGGCCAGGCCACGGACGCGGCCTCGTCCGGCGTATCACCGGCCGTCCCGTTCATCGTCAGGGTCGGGTGGTCCTCCGGCGGTGCGGACACCGCCGAGAGGTCATGGCCGCACGCACCGCAGAAGCGGTCGTCCGAGGCGAGGGGCCACTCGCAGATCGGGCACTTCGTCAGCGCGGTCGGCTGGGGCATCTGCGACATGAACTACACCCACGTCCGGGGGCGGTAACGGTTGGCACGTTCCACCAGGTCGATCCTCTCCTCGCCGCCTTGCGCGAGCCGGGCCAGCGTGCGGTACGCCCGCTCCAGTCCGAAGCGGAGGCCACGCTCGTCCAAGGCGCTGCCGAGCAGCATCCGTTCGCCGCCGGCCGGGGCCACGGCCCCCTGGCTACCGGAGAGTACCCAGTCCAGGGCGCTGCCGAGGACCTCTGTGGACAACTGCTCGCGGCGCACCGCGTCCAGACCGTACCCGCCGAGCGCCTCGACCTGACCCGCGGCGGCGGTCAGGTCGTCCAGGAACGGCGCGTCCGGGGCGGCCCCGGACGCGAGCGTCGTCTCCGTACGGTGTCTCAACCGCGCCCGGACGGCGGCGACCCGGGCGGCGGTGTAGTGGATGGACGCCTCCGGCACGGACTCCAGCACGAGCACCGCGTTCTGCCGGTCCCCGGCGGTCAGCCGCACCCGGGCGAGCCCGAACGCGGCGCTGACGAAGCTGGGGTCGGTCGTCCACACCAGCCGGTAGTACTCGGCGGCGTTGTCGAGCTGCCCGAGGACCTCGGCGCACAGACCCAGGGCCAGCTTGGGGGCCGGCTCGCCCGGGAAGGCGTCGTAGATCGCGTCGAAGGACAGCGCGGCGTTCTCGTGGTCGCCGGTGGCGAGCGCGGCCACGCCCCGGTACCAGACCACCCGCCAGTCGTCCGGGTGGTCCCGCTCCAGGGCGTCCAGCGTGGCCAGGGCGATGGTGAACTCGCCCATCTCCAGGCGGGCCCGCAGCTCGCGCAGCCGCAGTTCCAGGGAGCCGGTGGGCGCCGCGTGCAGCGCCGTGATCAGCTCGGTGGGCGCGGAGGCGATGAGACCGGCCAGGAACCCGGCGTTCGGGTCCCCCGGGTCCACGCGCGGCACGGGCAGCGCGAGCGCCGCGGCGGGGGCGTCCAGGGGCTTGGTGAGCCGTACGGGGGCGGAGGGATCCGCACCGCCGGTGAGCAGCGCGGACGCACCGGGACCCGACCCTCCGACGCCCGGGACCGACCCTCCGACGCCAGGGCCCGACCCTCCGACGCCAGGGCCCGATCCGCCGGAACCGGAGGCCGAGCCTCCGTTCCCGGCGGGCGTCCTGCGCGTCCAGGGGCCCCTCCCCGACGGCACCGGGCGGGTGCCGAGGCGGGAGACGTCCCCGTCCAGCTCCGCGAACAACTCCGTGTCCGTGACCTTCACCTCGGGGCCGAAGAGCGTCGACAGCGCCGGGCGGGCGCGGCCCGTCTGGAGGGACACGACCTCCCGGAGCACACCCGTGAGCTGCTCCGACATCTCCTGCGCGGAGGCGAACCGGCGGGCCGGGTCGGGGTCGGTGGCCCGCACCAGAAGCCGGTAGAAGGACTCGTACCGGCGGAAGACCTCGATGTTGTCCGGGTCGGGCAGGGAGTCCACGAAGACGTTCGTGTAGCCCTGGAAGTCGAAGGTCAGCACCGCGAGCGTCCGGGCGACCGTGTACAGGTCGGACGCGACGGACGGGCCGACGTCGGCGACCTCCGGCGCCTGGTAGCCGACCGTGCCGTAGATGGCCGACTCGTCGTCGTCCATCCTGCGCACCGCGCCCATGTCGATCAGCTTCAGCTGGTCCTCGGTCTGGATCGCGTTGTCGACCTTGAAGTCGCAGTACAGCAGGTTGCGGCTGTGGAGGTGCCCGAGGGCCTCCAGCGCCTCGATGCCGTACGCGCAGGCCTGCTCGACCGGCAGGGGATCGCGGCGGCCGTCCGGGGTGCGGCGGCCGTTGGCGATCTCCTTCAGCGACTTCCCGCCGACGTACTCCATCACGATGTACCCGTCCAGCGAACCCGTGCGCTGGTCGAGGTGTTCGACGAAGTTGTAGATGCGGACGATGTTGGAGTGCTCGATCTCGGCGAGGAAGCGGCGCTCGGAGATCGCGGCGGCCATCGCGTCCTGGTCCCCGGTGTCGAGGAGGCCCTTCAGCACGACCCAGCGGTCCGACACCGCCCGGTCTATGGCCAGATAGATCCAGCCCAGACCGCCGTGCGCGAGACACCCCACGACCTCGTACTGGCCGCGCACGATGTCACCGGCGTGCAGCTTCGGCACGAACGAGTACGGGTGGCCGCACTTGGTGCAGAAGCCCTCCGTGCGCCCCGGCCGGTCACCGCGCGCCCGCCCCACCGGCGCCCCGCAGTCCGAGCGCGAGCAGAACCGCTTGCGCTCGGGCACCTCGGCGGTCTCCAGGACCATCGAGCGGGGGTCCGGGCGCGGCACCTCCGGCACCTGCACGAGACCGACGCCGAGCCGGGCCCGCCCCGAGGAACTCGCGGTCTTCCCGGAGCTGCGCACCGACACCGAGCGGCCCGTCGACGTGCCCGACAGGGCACGCGAGAGGCGGCCGGAGACCGACCGCCGCGACTGCGAGGAGCGCGCGGACGACCGCGAGGACCGCGAACTGGAACCCGAGCCGCGCGAGCCCCGCCCCCCGGTGATGCCGGTCGGCGGGGACGACACCATGCCGCCGGCCGAGACGACCGGTGCCAGACCGCAGGTGTCGCAGTACAGCTCACCGCCGCCCACGTCCTCGTACGACCCCGAGCAACCGGGCCGCTGGCACGACTGCTGCTGGCCCTCTCCGTCCGGCTGACTCACGATTGCTCCCCTCCACGGTCCTGCGGCTCCTGCCGGCCGGGCACGGGCGTGCCCAGCAGCTCCGCCACCGCGTGCTGATAGCGCAGTACCGCCTGCTCGGCGACGCGCAGATCGCAGGGCGCGCTCCACAGCATGCGGCGCGCCACGTCGTACCGCTCCACCAGCAGCGAGTCCTCCGCCAGGCCGTGCCGGGCGACCTTCGCCTTGTACGCGTCGAGCCGGCCGCGCAGTTCGGCGCGGACCGCCAGCGGCGCGGTCACCGCGGTCAACGACTCGCGGGCCCGCAGCAGTTCGTCGTCCGCCTTCTGCTCCAGGGACTCCAGGAGCGGGGACAGCCGGTGCCACTGCCCGTGTCTGCGGTACTCGGCCGCCAGCGCCAACTGCTCCTGGAGCACGGTCGGCGGACCGCTCACCACCGGCACCTCGGTCGCGGCGATCTTCGCCAGCACCTCACCGCGGGCGCTGCGCGCCTCGGCGAGCGTACGGTCCGCGCGGCTCAGGACGTCCCGCAGCTTCACCAGCCGGGCCTCCGCGTCCTGGCGGACCGTCAGCACGGCCTCGATCTCCCGCCGCACGTCGTCCAGGGCACGCGCCTCACGGTCGTACGTCGAGATGTCGGGGCGGCCACCGCCGGGGGCCGAACTGCCCGGTGCGGGCACCCAGTAGGCGAGCGGGTCGGAGATGACCTCCTCACGGAGCCTGGTCAGGGTGCGGGTGATCCGCTCCAGGTCGTCGCCCGCCGGGTGCTCCCCGGGGCGTACGCCCACGGAGTGCGCGAGCTGGCGGGTGCGCTGGAGCTCGGCGGCCAGTAAATCGATCCGGGCGGGCAGTGCGGACCACACCGCGTCGGCGGCGACGACCATGTCCAGCGACGCCGCGTACAGGTCGTTCATCCGGTCCACCAGCGTGGACAGGGAGAACTGCTCGCTGAGCCGGCCGGCGCCCTGGAGCGTCGGCGCGTTCGCCATGGCCGTGGCGGAGCCCGCGACGGTCACGGCTTCGCCCCGCAGCAGTTCGGTCAGCTCCACCAGGTCCTCACGGCTGGACCAGCGGCGGCGCGAACGGATCTCACGGGCGCTGCGCAGCGCGTCCGAGTAGGCGTCGAAGTAGGCCCACAGCAGGGTGATCGACGCCTCCGTGGACTCCCAGCGCTCCTTGGTGACACCGGTCAGCTCGGCGCCTTCCAGCAGTCTGCGGCCCGCGTGGTCCTGCAGGGCGAGCAGGGAGGTCTCGATGGCCTCGTGCTCCGCGCCGAGCCGCGCCAGCGCACGGTCCACCTCGTCCCGGTCCATCACCGGCCCGGTGGATCCCGCGACGCCCATCGATCACCTCTCGCTCTGTCGGTGTCGGTCAACTTGCCTTGTCAGTCCCGGTACTTCTGGTCGGTCGGCGGTCGGGACCCGGCGGAGTCGTTCCCGAGGGTCGCGGACAGCCAGTCGTCGTACGACTTCTGCCAGCCGTCCTTGAGGTAGTCCTCAAGGACCTGGTTGACCCGGCGTACCAGATCTTCCGCATCGCGATTCATCGCCACGCCGTAGTACTCGGTGGTGAACGGCGCGCCCACCAGCTTGACCGTGGGGTCCTGCGCCGCCTGGCTCGCGGCGAGCGCCCCGTCGGTGACCACCGCGTCGACCTCGCCGAGCTGGAGCCGCACCAGGCAGTCGAGTTGGTTGGGCGGATTGACGGAGGTGATGTCGGCGGAGGCGACGAGCTTGCCCGACTTCTGGTCGGCCTCCAGGGTGTCCCGGGCGGTGGAACCGCTGGCCGAGCAGATCTTCTTGCCCGCCAGCGTCTTGTCGTAGCCCTTGATGGTCGAGGCCTTGGGGGCCAGGACCTGCTGGCCGGTCTTGAAGTACGGCTGGGAGAAGGCGACCTCGTCCATCCGCTTGCAGCTGATCGTCATGGTGCGGACCACCATGTCGACCTGTCCGTCCTGGATCGCCTTGACGCGCTGGTTGGTGGGGATCGCACGGAAGCGCACCTTCGTCGGGTCGTCGAGGATCTCCTCGGCGATGCGGCGCGCGATGTCGATGTCGAAGCCCTCCAACTCCGCCTTGCCGTCGGTGTTGTTGGGGTCGCGGTAGCCCCAGCGGTAGCTGTTCTGGTCGACGCCGACGGTGATGAAGCCGTTGTCCTTGATCTTCTTGATCGTGGTACCGGACTCGTTCGACGAGGGCCTCAGGCTGCGGTTCTGCGGGTCGTTCTTGATCGTGCAGTCGTCGTCCGCCCGGGCCTGTTCGCCGTGGGCGACGCCTTGGCCGCTGGTGCCGGCCGGGCCGCCGCCGCGAGTCCCGCTGAGCGGCAGCACCAGGGCGAAGATCACGGTCAGGGCGCAGACGACCGCCATCGCGCCCACGCCGCCCCAGCCCCTGAGGCCTGCCCGCAGGCGTCGTACCGCTTCCATCGCCCCTCCTTCCACCGTGTCGCCTCCCGCCGGCCTCATCGGTACTCCGAGAGCCTGCGCCCGATGCCCAGCACCGCGCCCGCCGCGGCGAGCACGGCCAGCACGGCGGCGCCGACGGGCAGCCCGGTCATCGCGTCCAGACCTCCCCTGGCAGCCTGCTCGAACTCCCTCTTCTCATGCCCGAGCGCCGTGTTCAGGTTCTCGTCGACCTTGTCGAAGCACTCGCCCGTCGGCTTGTCGCCCGCCCGGCAGTCCGATGTCGCCCTGCCGCCGATCACCTGGTCGAGGGCGCACTGGTACTTGCCCTCCTCGTCGGCCGTACGGGCGCTGCGGTGCCGGTCCTGCCACACCTCCATGTTGGCGAGGGCGGCCTTCACGGGCTGTGCGCCCTTGTCGTCGTCGGCGAGCTTCCCGGCGGTGGCCAGCTGCGAGGCGAGCGCCTTCATGTCCTGGCCGAACCGGTGGTCGAACTTGTCGACGGAGACGTCCTTCTTGATCTCCAGGGTCTCCGCGCCCCGGCTGATCAGCGTCAGGTTCTCGTTGCCACGGGCCTTCAGGGAGGCGATACGGGCGTCGTTCAGCACGGTCAGGGACCGGACGCCGTGGTCGTAGGAGTCGTTCAGACCGGAGCGGGCGAGGGTGTGGCCGGCGACCAGCCACAGCAGGACGACCGTGGAGGCGGCCGTCGCCGCGACCAGGCCGTGGTTCAACACCCGGTTGGTGTGCAGGTAGTTGCGGCGCTGCGCCCAGACGAGGGCGCCGAGGGCGACGACACCGAGGGCGATCGCGGCCCACGGGTAGGACGTCGCGTCGGAGTAGTCGTCGCGCAGCCGCCGGTTCTCGTTGTCGTAGATCTTCTGGGCCTTCGGCAGCATCTGGTCCTGCATGATGCTGTTGGCGTACCGCAGATACGCGCCGCCCAGCGGGTAGCCCAGCCGGTTGTTGGCGCGGGCCCGCTCGATCAGGCCCTTGTACTTCGGCAGCAGGGCGTTGAGTTCGGCGACGCGCTTCCAGGACTGGGAGCCGGGTTCCGAGGCAGCGGCGGCGGTGGCCAGGCCGTCGGCGGCCTCACCGATCTCGCGCTCGTATCTCGTGCGGGACTCCGGTGTCTCCTGACCGCCCGCGAGGAAGCCGCTGGAGGCCGCCGTGTTGGCGTCGGCGAGGGAGCTGTAGACACCGGCCGCGGCGGAGCTGAGGGGCTGGCTGCTCGTCAGGACGTCGTCGCCGGCCGTCGCTCGGTCGTTCATCTGCCAGGCGGTCACCGAGCCGAAGGCGACGACGAGCAGGGCGAGCACGGCACCGATGATGCGCAGCCGGCCGGGCTCGGTCGTCGCGGCGGCGCGCAGTTGGTCGAGCCCCTCGGCGAACGCGGTGCGGCGGGGCGGGTCGCCGTCCGGGGCGGGGGACGGCAGGGGGGACCTGGAGGCGGGCGTGGCCTGGGGCGGCACAGAGGGGCTCGCGCCCGGGCCCGCGGGCGGTGCCGGCGGTGGCGCGCTGCCCTTCGGCGTGTATGTCACCTGACCTCCCCCTGGTCATCCGTCCGTCACGTCCGCCCGGTACACGGGCAGAGGTGCACGGCCGCAAGTATCGCCGCCGGGACTGACATCCGCACAGGCCTTGACTCGATCTTGTTCCCCGATCGTGTCTTGGATGCTGCGCGGGGCGAAATCCTGCGTGACGGAAGGCTTCCCGCACCACCCCCTGCCCATGAATACGCCTGCCGGGTGGGTTCGGTTCCCTCGCACGTCGCACGTGTTCGAGGAGGGGGTGCGGGAGTGACTCAAGGGGCTTCGAAACGGGCCCGCACGCGCGCGTGCACCTCTTCGGCCGCGCCCAGCCGGTCCAGGCCCAGCAGCGCGGCGCCCAGCACGGGGGCGGCCGTGACCACGTGGGGGACCGCCTTGGGCGCGGAGGCGGAGAGCAGGTCCCGGACGCGGCTGTCGAGGCGGGGATGGCGGGCGGCGAGGACGCCGCCGCCGAGGAGGACGGGGGTCTCCTCGCTCAGCAGGTCCAGCCGGGTCAGCGCCACCGTGGCCATCGACACCACCTCCTCGGCCAGCCGGTCGACCAGGGAACCGGCGACCGGGTCGCCGGCCGTCGCCGTGGCGAAGAGGACCGGCGTCAGTTCATGACGGCGGTGCTGCGGGATCCGCCCCAGGTGGAGGGCCTCGATCAGGGCGTGCACGGAGTCCAGGCCGAAGTGCGCCGGCAGGGTGCGGGCCAGCGCGGTCGGGCCGCCCCGGCCGTCCTCCGCGCGGGCCGCGTGCCACATCGCCTCCTCGGCGAGGCCCCAACCGCCGCCCCAGTCACCGGAGATGCGGCCGAGGGCGGGGAAGCGGGCGGTGCGGCCGTCGGGGCGCATGCCGACGCAGTTGATGCCGGCGCCGCACACCACGGCCACGCCGCGTGGTTCGGCCACGCCGGCCCGCAGGATCGCGAACGTGTCGTTGCGGACCTCCACGGACGCGCCCCACGCGCGCGTGTGCAGCGCGGCCGCCAAGCGCTCCTCCTCGACGGGGAAGTCCGCGTTGGCGAGACAGGCCGACACATGGTCGACCGTCGTGACCCCGGCCCCGGCGAACGCCTCCCGCACCACCTCCGCGAGGGCGTCCACGGCCGCGGTCACCCCCTCGGTCGGCGGCTGGAACCCGCCCCCGCGAGCCGCCCCCAGTACCTCACCGTCGGCCCCGATCACCGCGACATCGGTCTTGCTGTTCCCGGCGTCGACGGCGAGCACCGCGGCCCGCTCCCGCCCCCGCCCCCGTCCCCGGGCGACAGCGGCACCGCCGACGGGGCTCGCGCCGCCCCCCGTTCCTCCGTCGGTCATGCCCACGTGAGGTGCTCCCGGTTGTGTGCGATCAGCTGGTCGGTGAGGGTGTCGGCATAGGCGTACTGGCCGATCAGCGGGTGGGCCAGCAGGGCGCGGAAAACGCGGTCGCGGCCGCCGCGCAGGGCCGCGTCGAGCGCCAGGTCCTCGTACGCGGTCACGTTCGCCATCAGACCGGCGAACAGCGGGTCCACGGTCGGGACGGGCAGCGGCGTGACACCGTTCGGCCCCACGGCCGCCTGGACCTCGATCACCGCGTCGTCCGGGAGGAAGGGCAGCGTCCCGGCGTTGTACGTGTTCACCACCTGGTACGGGCTGCCGCTGCCGCCCAGCAGGCCCGCCGCCAGGTCCACCGCGGCCTCCGAGTAGTACGCGCCGCCGCGCTTGGCGAGCAGCGCCGGCTTCTCGTCGAGCGCCGGGTCGGCGTACATGTCCAGCAACCGGCGCTCCATGGCGGCGACCTCGGCGGCCCGCGACGGCTTCGTGCGGAGTTCCCGCACGACCTCGTCGTGGGCGTAGTAATAGCGCAGGTAGTAGGAGGGGACGACGCCGAGGCGGTCGAGGAGGGGGCGGGGGAGGCGCAGGTCGGCGGCGATGGTGTCGCCGTGGCCGGTCAGCAGCTTCGGCAGGACGTCCTCGCCGGAGGGCCCGCCGAGCCGTACACCGGTCTCCCAGGTCAGGTGGTTGAGGCCCACATGGTCCAGGTGGACGTCGGCAGGGGAGACGCCCAGGTGCCCGGCGAACTTCCGCTGGAGCCCGATGGCCACATTGCACAGTCCGACCGCCCGGTGCCCGGCGCGCAGCAGCGCGCGGGTCACGATGCCCACGGGGTTGGTGAAGTCGATGATCCAGGCGTCGGGGTTGGCCTGGCGGACCCGTTCGGCGATGTCCAGGACGACCGGGACCGTGCGCAGCGCCTTGGCCAGGCCGCCCGCGCCGGTGGTCTCCTGGCCGACGCAGCCGCACTCCAGCGGCCAGGTCTCGTCCTGTTCCCGGGCGGCCTGCCCGCCGACCCGCAGCTGGAGCAGCACGGCGTCGGCGCCCTCGGCCCCCCGGTCCAGGTCGGCGGTGGTCACGATCCGGCCGTCGTGGCCCTGGCGGGCGAAGATGCGGCGGGCGAGGCCGCCCACCAGTTCCAGGCGCTCCTCGGCCGGGTCGACGAGCACCAGCTCCTCGATCGGCAGGGTGTCGCGGAGCCGGGCGAACCCGTCCACGAGTTCGGGTGTGTAGGTCGACCCTCCGCCGACCACGGTGAGCTTCATATGCGTATCAACCCTTCACTCCGGTCAGGGTGACGCCCTCGACGAACGCCTTCTGGGCGAAGAAGAAGACGAGGATCACGGGGGCCATGACCAGGACGGTCGCGGCCATGGTCAGGTTCCAGTCGGTGTGGTGCGCGCCCTTGAAGGACTCCAGGCCGTAGGACAGGGTCCAGGCGGCCGGGTTCTCGGAGGCGTAGATCTGCGGGCCGAAGTAGTCGTTCCAGGCGTAGAAGAACTGGAAGAGGGCCACGGCCGCGATGCCCGGCTTGGCCATGGGCAGGACCACCCGCAGCAGGGTCCGCAGCTCGCCGCAGCCGTCCACCCGGGCCGCGTCGAGGTACTCGTTCGGGATCGTCGTCAGGAACTGCCGCAGCAGGAAGATCGAGAACGCGTCGCCGAACGCCATGGGGACGATCAGCGGCCAGAGCGAGCCCGACAGGTCCAGCTGCTTGGCCCAGAACAGGTACATCGGGATGACGACCACCTGCGGCGGCAGCATCATCATCGAGATGACCAGCATCAGTGCCAGGTTCCGGCCCCGGAAGCGGAACTTGGCGAGCGCGTACGCCACGGGGACGGACGACACGACGGTGAGGACCGTGCCGAGGCCCGCGTAGAGCAGGGTGTTGCGCCACCAGGTCAGAAAGCCGGGTGTGTCGAGGACCTGCCGGTAGTTGCCCCACTCCCAGGTGTCCGGGACGAGATCGCGGGTGAGGGCCTGCTGGTCGCTCATCAGCGAGGTCAGGACGACGAACACGAAGGGCAGGGTGAAGAAGAGGGCGGTGGCGACGCCGAACGCGTGCACGGCGATCCACTCCAGGACCGCCCGGCGGCGGGCCGCCCGTTCGCTCCCGGAGCCGCCGGAGCGTGCCGTGGAGGCGTCCACGGGGACGGGCTTGTCGAGTACCTGGGACATCAGTCGGCCGCTCCGATCAGTCCGCCCCTGCGCCGCATCAGCAGCGCGGTGAACGCCATGGACAGCGCGAACAGCACGAGCGCGACCACGCAGGCGGCGCCGTAGTCGAAGCGCTGGAAACCGAGGTTGTAGACGAGCTGGGGCAGGGTCAGCGTCGACTTGTCCGGGTACCCCGGCTCGAACTGCTGCCCCGAGCCGCCGATGATCCCGGAGGCCACCTTCCCGGCCACCAGCGGCTGCGTGTAGTACTGCATGGTCTGGATGACGCCCGTGACCACGGCGAACATCACGATCGGCGAGATGTTCGGCAGCGTCACGTACCGGAACCGCTGCCACGCCGAGGTCCCGTCCAGTTCGGCGGCCTCGTACTGCTCCCTCGGCACGTCGAGCAGGGCGGCCATGAAGATGACCATGAGGTCGCCGACCCCCCACAGCGCGAGCGCGGTGAGCGCCGGCTTGGACCAGGCGGGGTCGGTGAACCAGCCCGGGGTCGGCAGCCCGAGGCCGTCGAGGAGGGAGTTGACCGGCCCGGTGCCCGGGTTGAGCAGAAAGACGAAGGCCAGCGTCGCGGCGACCGGCGGGGCGAGGTACGGCAGATAGAACAGGGTCCGGAAGACACCCGTACCGGTCTTGATCTTCGTGATGAGGAGGCCGACGCCGAGGCCGAACACCACCCGGCACGTCACCATCACCAGCACCAGCCAGAGGGTGTTGCGCAGGGCCGGCCAGAACAGCGGGTAGTCCTGGAAGACGTAGGCCCAGTTGCCCGTGCCGCGGAAGACGGGCGTCCCGAAGCCGTCGTACTTCATGAACGAGAAGTACACGGTGGACACCAGCGGATAGGCGAAGAAGACGCCGAACCCGATCAGCCACGGTGCCAGGAAGGCCACCGTCCGAAGCGCCGACCTGCGGCGCTTCGCGCGGAGAGTGTGCGTGGCCATCGGAGGCTACTTCGCCTGCTCGATGTCGGTGTCGATCTGCTTCGCGGTCTTCTGCAGCCCCTCCTGGAGGTTCTTCACCTTGCCGGACTCGTACTGGTAGCCGAAGTCCTGGAGCGTCGTCTGGTACGTCGAGCCGTTGACGGACGCCGGGGGCGTGTTGGAGTCCGGGTGCTGGGCGATGTCCAGGAACGTCTTGAAGCCGGGGTCCGCCTTCAGCTCGGGCGACTTCAGCGCCGCGAAGGTGGACGGCACGTTGTGGATGGCGTTGGCGAAGGAGACCACGGCCTCGGTGTCCGTCGTCAGGTACTTCACCAGCTCCCAGGCCGCGTTCTGCTTCCGGCTCTGCGGGGCGATGCCGATGATCGTGCCGGAGAGGAAGCCCTTGCCGTACTCGTCGACCTCGTCGTCCGCGACGGGCAGGGGCGCGGTGCCGATCTCGAAGTCCACACCGGCCGCCTCGGCCATCCCGAGCCGCCACTCGCCGTCCAGCTGCATGGCCACCTGACCGGTCTGGAAGGGGTGCTTGGCGCCCCACTCGTCGCCGAAGGTGTTCCGGTACCTCTCCAGCTTCTGGAAGCCGCCGAGGGAGTCCACGAGGCCCTTCTGGAACCTGAACATCTCCGCGAACGCCGGGTCCTTGGCGATGTTCGACCTGCCGTCCGCGTCGAAGTACGCGTGGTCCCACTGGGACATGTAGTGGTCCACGACCGTCTCGTAGCCGTGGTAGTTCGGCATGAAGCCGAGTTGGGCGTAGCCGTCGCCCTTGGGCTTCGTCAGCTTCTTCGCGTCCTTCGCGAACTCCGACCACGTCTTCGGCGGGGACTTGATGCCCGCCTTCTCGAACGCGTCCTTGTTGTAGTACAGGCCGTACGCGTCACCGAGCAGCGGCAGGGCGCAGCGGGTGCCCTCGAACTGCGTGTAGTCCAGCATCGGCTTCGGGATGATCTTGTCGAGGTCGAGCTTCGACTTCTCGATGAACGGCTTCAGGTCGAGGAACGCGCCGGACGAACAGAACTTGCCGACGTTGGACGTGGTGAACGACGACACCACGTCGGGCCCCTTCGAACCGCCCGCCCGCAGCGCCTGGTTGAGCTTGTCGTCGTTGATGTTCCCGACGACCTTCACGGTGATGTTCGGGTGCGCCTTCTCGAACCGGTCCACGTTCTCCTGGATCGCCTCGACCTCGGCGGGCGCGCTCCAGCCGTGCCAGAAGGTGATGGTCGTCCTGGCGTCGGGGTCGTCGTTCGCACCGGCCGAGGACTGCCCGGTGCACGCGGTGGCGAGCAGGGCGAGGGAGGCGGTGGCGGCGAGAGCGATCGCCGCGTTCTTGTGTATTCCGGACATGGAGGGGCCTCCTGAGGAAGGAGTGGGCGAGGGGAAGGGTGAAAGGGGGGCGCGGCTCCGCCGCGTGGGCGCGAACCGGCGGCGAGGAGCCATCAGTTGTCGAGCGGCCTCGCAGTAGGCCGGCGGTTGTCCGGCGGCCTCGGAGCCCGCCCGCGGCTGTCGGGCGGGCTCGGGGCCGGCGGAATCAGCGGAGCGTCAACGTGTCGAAGACCTCGTCGCGCGTGGTGGCGAGCGCGCTCTCCAACGCGCCCCGCAGCACGGGGCCTTCGAGCACGTCACCGAGGACGAGCCGGGGCCGGGACGCGGCGAGTTCTCCCAGCTCGGCCTGGACGAGGGCCCGCAACGGCTCACCGCCCGAGGTGAGCGCCGAGCCGCTCAGCACGATCAGCTCGGGATCGAGGACGGACACCAGCGAGGCCAGCCCGGTCGCGACGCTCGTGGCGTACGTCGCCAGGAGGCGCCGGTGCGGACCGGAGTTCACATCGGCGGCCCGCCCCACCAGCTCCGCCGCGACCTCCGCGTAAGGCCCGTCCGGTACCGGGGTGATGCCCAGCTCCCGGGCGAGCCGGGGGATGACCTGCGAACCGGCGAGCTCCTGGAAGCCCCCGCTGTTCGCCTTGGTGACATGACGGACCAGCGGCACACCGGGGACGGGCAGGAAGCCGACCTCCCCGGCGCCCCCGGTGAAGCCCCGGTGCAGCCGCCCGCCGAGGACGACCGCGGCGCCGATGCCGCCCTCGTTCCACAGCAGGACGAAGTCGTCGTGGCCCTTGGCCGCGCCCAGCCGCTGTTCGGCGAGGGCGACGAGGTTCACGTCGTTCTCGTATTCGACCGGCATCGGCAGCGCGGCGGCGATGTCGTCGAGCAGCGCGGCGGAGTGCCAGCCGGGCAGGTGCGAGGCGTAGCGCAGCCGGCCCGTGGTGGGGTCGAAAGCGCCGGGCGTGCCGATGACCAGCCGGCGGACGTCGGACCGTACGAGCCCGGCGGCCTTGACCGCCCCGTCGAGCGCGGCGGCGACCTGGCGTGCGACGGGCTCGGCGGGGCGCCGTCCGGGGGTGGGGACGGCGTGCTCGCCGACCGTGCGGCCGGTGATGTCGGCGACGGCGGCGAGAACGCGCTCGGGGGTGACGTCGAGGCCGGCGGCGTACGCGGCGGTCGGGTTGACCCCGTACAGCTGGGCGTTGGGTCCGGGCCGGCCCGCGCCGGAGCCGCTGTCGCCGGGACCGTCGGTGCCGGTGCCGGTGGCGATGACGAGCCCGGCGGCCTCCAGCCGGGCGAGGAGCTGCGAGGCGGTCGGCTTCGACAGCCCGGTCAGCTTCCCTATCCGGGTCCGCGACAGCGGCCCGTGCTCCAGCAGCAGGTCGAGCGCGGCGCGGTCGTTCATGGCGCGCAGTACGCGAGGGGTTCCAGCCATGGGGAGCGTCACCGCCGAACTATTAGGAAGGTTTCCTATCGGATGTCAGGAAGATAGGACTAGACCAGGGGGGAGTCAATACGGGTCGGACGAAAAAGCCCCCGGGCAACGGAGTCGTTACCTGGGGGCGGGGCCCGCGGTGCGGGAGGGGCGTTACCTGACGTGAGGCGTCACCTGACGTCGACGAAGTCGCCGGAGGACGTCTTGGCCGCGGTCGTCGACGTACCCGCGAACGCGTAGCGGTACGAGCCGTCCTTGGAGGCCTTCACCGTGGTGGACAGGGCGCCGCCGGTGCCGGAGGTCACCGTCTTCACGTCGGTGTAGGACGTGGTGCCGGCCGCCTTGAACTGGAGCGTCACCTTCTGGTCCTTGTAGCCGGTGTAGCCGCGGGTCTCCCAGTTCGCGCGGGTCAGCGCGCCCTTGACGGTCAGGGTCCTGCCCTTGACGACCGGTTCCGGGGCTGCGTTCACGGTGAGCTTCGCGGCGCGCTTGAGCGTGGCGGTGCCGAGGTTGCCCCAGATGTCGAAGCCGTTCTCGAAGCTGATGTGGTCGTCGGAGTCGTCCTCGTCGACGGTCATGTGGCCGTAGACGGCGGCGACGTTCCAGGTGGTGGCGTCCGCGGCGCCCATCAGGTTCTCGCGCGGGTCGACGGTGATCTTCGTCGTGCAGGACTGCGTCACCGTGGTGTCCGTCGCCGCCGTGGTGGTGCAGGCGGGCCGCTTCGTGGAGCCGTCCAGGCCGTTCGCGGGGCTCGCGAGCCGGCCCCGGTACAGGGCGATGCCGAGGAAGTCCGTCTCGTAGTCGATGACGAAATCCGACGGGCGGGTGACGCTGTAGGTGACCGGGACGGTCACCGCGTCCTCGGCACCGACCACGATGGGCTTGCCGTTGTTCACCGTGACGGCGCCGAAGCTCAGGTTCGGCGAGTCCGCCAGCGCGGAGGGCGCGGCGAGGCCGGTGAGAGCCAGGGAGCCGGCGACGACGGCACCTATGGCGAGCTTTCGCATGAATTCCCCACATTCGAAACGGGCCCCCGGGCATTGCGCTCCAGAACAAGGGCCCGCTGTTGGGGTGACACTAAACGATCACCGATGTGCGGGGAATACGGGGCAGCTGTGAAAACGGCGCCAAAACGCCTGGTCAGGTGGGAGTGAGTGTTCCGGATGAGGCGTCCGGGCGGCCATGTGCCGGACGCCCCTCGGCCGGCTGTCCGGCGGGGGCGTCCGGCGATGCGAAGGCCCGGACCGTCAGGCGGAGATGCCGTCGATCCGGGCCAGAGCGTCGTCCGCGCCGTACGGCTGGAGGTAGGGCAGCCAGCGCGGGTCCCTATGGCCGGTCCCGATGATGCGCCAGGCCAGACCGGTGGGCGGAGCGGGTTTGTGGCGCAGCCGCCAGCCGATCTCGACGAGATGACGGTCGGCCTTGACGTGATTGCAACGACGGCAGGACGCGACGACGTTGTCCCAGACGTGCTTGCCCCCGCGGCTGCGCGGGATGACGTGGTCGACGCTGGTTGCGACGCCACCGCAGTACATGCACCGGCCCCCGTCACGCGCGAACAGCGCCCGACGGGTCAGAGGAACGGGCCCCCGATAGGGAACCCGGACGAATCGCTTGAGCCGGACCACGCTGGGTGCGGGGACTGTGACGGTCGCGCTGTGCATGAAGGCGCCGGATTCCTCCAGGGAGACGGCCTTGTTCTCCAGGACGAGGACGAGCGCGCGGCGGAGCGGTACGACGCCGAGCGGCTCGTACGACGCGTTGAGGACCAGGACATGCGGCACGGATGCCTCCTTGTACGCCGGCGGCGCGTGGCTCGCGCCGTGGACGATCCGTAGTCAGTCTCCCCTCAGGCCTGGTGGAAGCGCCACCATGTCCCGGTAACGGGCTGGGAGTGTTTTCGACCACACCTTGATTCATCCCCCGCTGCGTGCGCCCTTCACTCCCTGGTGAGCGCCCTGTCTCCCTCGAACATCGCTACGACCTCCACACAATGCCCCGTTAGTGTGGTGGGTCTGCCCCTCCGGTGACCTTTCCGTGACCTGATCGATCTTGACCGCCGTACCGGGGGGCGGATAACGCACCTGGAGGTACCCGCCGTGTCGCCCGTTTCGTCCCTGCCCCTCCTACTGGCCGCCGCGTCGCCGTCGCCGTCGCCCTCGGAGACGCCGACGACACCCGCGGTGCCCACCCTGGAGGACGCTCAGGAGAGCGCGACCAACGCCGCCAGCTGGGTGGAGGAGAACTGGTCCACATGGCTGGCCATCGGTCTGCGCGTGCTGCTGATCGTGCTGATCGCGGCGGTGCTGAGAGTGGTGGTCCGACGGGCGATCACCAAGCTCATCGACCGGATGAACCGCTCCGTGCCGGCCACCGAGGGCTCCACCCTCGGCGGGCTGCTGGTCAACGTCGAGCGCCGCCGCCAGCGCTCCCAGGCCATCGGCTCGGTCCTGCGCTCCGTGGCGTCCTTCCTGATCCTGGGCACGGCCGCCCTGATGGTCCTCGCCACGTTCGAGATCAACCTCGCCCCGCTGCTGGCCTCCGCCGGTGTCGCGGGCGTCGCGATCGGTTTCGGCGCCCGGAACCTGGTCACGGACTTCCTCTCCGGAGTCTTCATGATCCTGGAGGACCAGTACGGCGTCGGTGACACCGTCGACGCGGGCGTCGCCTCCGGCGAGGTCATCGAGGTCGGCCTGCGCGTCACCAAGCTCCGCGGCGACCAGGGCGAGATCTGGTACGTCCGCAACGGCGAGGTCAAGCGCATCGGCAACCTCTCCCAGGGCTGGGCCACCGCCGGGGTCGACGTCACCGTCCGTGCCGACGAGGACCTCGACAGGGTCCGCCGCACGCTCATGGAGGTCGGCGAGACCATGAGCAAGGAAGAGCCCTGGAACGAGCTGCTGTGGGGCCCGATCGAGGTGCTGGGCCTGGACGACGTCCTGCTGGAGTCGATGGTCGTCCGCGTCTCCGCCAAGACCATGCCCGGCAAGGCCCTCACCATCGAGCGCGAGCTGCGCTGGCGCATCAAGAAGGCCTTCGACGCCGCCGACATCCGCATCGTCGGCGGCATACCCGCGCAGCCCGACGGCCCGGCCGACGATCCCGCGGCCGCCGTCTCGCCCCCGTCGGTGTACGCCAACTCGACTTCCCCGCAGTCGGAGCGGGCCACGCCGATCACGCCGTCGGGCGTGCCGACGAAGTAGGGCGCGCGGTGCGCCGCCGCCGCGCGGCACGCGCCCGCTCGCACACGACCGTGGGGGCGCTCGGATCTCTCCGGGCGCCCCCACGGTCGTTCCGCGACCCGGGAGTACCTCCGTACCCCCGGAACGCCCTGCGCTACGCGTACCGCAGCTCGGCCGGCCGCACCGACCGGCGCAGCAGCGGCAGCGACGTGGCCGCCGCCAGCACACAGGCGCCGAACACCACCACGGGGACCAGCAGCGCCTCGAACGGCAGGACCGAGCCGCCGCCCAGGACCATGGCGTAGGTGAAGGCGATGCCCGTGCCGCCGGCCCCGGCCACCAGCAACGACGGCAGCAGCGGCAGCGCCGTCTCCAGGAGCAGCGCGCGCCGCAGCACCTCGTACGGCACCCCTGCCGCGACCTGCGCGGCGAGTCCCCGGCGTCGGGTGGCGAGCGACTCGGCGGTGCCGACGGCCAGCGCGAAGAGGGTGATGACGAAGCCGACGAGGATCGCGGCGGCGGTGAGGTTCAGGCCGGCGAGGTAGAAGCCGTCCGGCCGCGCCAGGTGGACGGGCTCGGCCATCGTCGCCACCAGTACCGCCCGCACCCCGAGGAACCCGCTGCCGGCCACGGTCCCCATCAGGACGGCCGCGTGGGTGCGGGCCGCCGCCCACGGGTCCTGGCGGAGCCGCTCGGCGGCGATCAGGGCCGCCGGGTCTCCCGTGCGGCCGGAGAGCAGCCTGCCGGTGAGCCTCGAGACGCCGCCCGAGAACAGCACGGCGCCCGCGCCCACCGCGAGCAGTGCCCCGCACACCGTGAGCGGCGCGGGGCTGAACGTGTGGTCGGGCATGTTCATGTTCGTGGCGGCGACGGCGGCGAGCGCCACGAGCACCAGCAGCGCCATCGCCCCGAGGAACACCCACTGCGGGCCGCGGCCCGTGCTCGGCCCCACCCGCCGGACCCAGCCCAGCGGCGAGGCCACCACACGGCGCAGCGCCAGCGCGCTCACCAGCGCCCCCAGGGCGGGCACCCCCAGCGACACCAGGGCGATCCCCGCCCAGGCGAGAGCGGACGGGCTGTGCCACTCACGCAGCAGGAACAGCACGAAGAAGACGGTGACGACCAGCGAGCCGATCAGGCACGCGATCCCGGTCTCCAGCGCCGCGATCCGGCGCACCTGCCCCACCGGCGCCCCGGCCAGCCGCAGCCCGGCCAGCCGCCGGTCACGGTGCACGGCGCCCACACGGGCGCACTGGCCGAGGAAGCCCAGTACCGGCACCAGCAGGAGCAGCAGGGTGAGGATCACCCCGGAACGCTCGCCGGGGTTGTCCAGCAGGCCGTCGCCCACCGGAAGCCGGTAGCGGCCCTGGAGCGAGGCCAGCACGGTCGCCGCCAGCCCGAAACCCGTCGCCAGCGCGGCGCCCAGGGCGGTCAGCGTGACCCGCCACCACTCCCGGCGGTCCGAGCCCCGCGTCAGCAGGTAGGCGAGGCGGACGTCGTTCGCGAGGGACTTCAACGCGACACCCCCAGCGGCGCCTCGGCCCCGGAGACCACGACGCCGTCCTCCAGCGTGACCTCGCGGTCCGCGTACGCCGCGGTCTGCGCGTCATGCGTGATCAGCAGCACCGACGTACCGGACTCCCGGGCCGTGTGCACCAGCGCCGCCATCACCTGCTCGCTCGCCAGCGAGTCCAGCGCCCCGGTCGGCTCGTCCGCGAACACCACCCTCGGCCCCGTCACCAGGGCCCGCGCCAGCGACACCCGCTGGGCCTGGCCCCCGCTCAGCTCGCCGGGCCGCTGCTCCTCCTGGCCGCGGACACCGAACCGCTCCAGCCACTCACCGGCCCGCGCCCGCGCCTCGCCGCGGCCGGTACCGGCCAGCAGCAGCGGCAGCGCCACGTTGTCGACGGCGGTCAGCTCCGGGATCAGCTGCCCGAACTGGAAGACGACCCCGAAGTCGGTCCGGCGCAGCTCGCTGAGCCGCTTCTCAGGCAGCTGGTCCAGCCGCTCGCCGGTGTACGTCACCGATCCCTCGTCCGGCCGCGCTATACCGGCCAGGCAGTGCAGCAACGTGGACTTGCCGCTGCCGCTGGCCCCGGTGACGGCGAGGATCTCGCCCTCCCGCAGCTCCAGTGAGGCGCCCCGCAGCGCCCGCGTCCTGCCGTGCGCCTTGACGAGGCCGCGGGCCGCCAGGAGCGGCACGGCGGCCGGGTGGTTCTCGGTCATGCTGGGTCGACCTCCGCGGTCAGATGGGTCAGCCGGGCCGCCGTGGTGTTCATCCAGCGGAGGTCGGCGTCGAGGTGGTTGAGGGCGTAGTCCGCCGAGAGCACGGTCGACAGGTCGGCACCCGGCGCGGTCTTCAGGGCCGTCAGCTCCCGCATCCGGTCCATGTGGGCGGTGCGCTGCGCCCGGAGGTAGGCGGCCGGGTCGCCGTCGGCGAGGATCGACACGACGAGCTTGGCGAAGATCTCGTTCGTCACGAACGGCGCGGGCGGCGCGATCCCGCCGGCCCACTCGGCCAGCTCGCGCGCCCCCTCCTCCGTCGAGCGGTACACGGTCCGCTCCGGGCCGCTGTCCGCCTCGGTGGTGTCGACCTCGGCGAGTCCGTCGCGGACCAGCCGCTGGAGGGTCGTGTAGACCTGGCCGTAGGCCAGCGGGCGGGCCTGCGGGAAGCGTTCGTCGTGCCGTCGCTTGAGGTCGTAGCCATGGCTCGGCCCCCTGGCGAGCAGCCCCAACAGGATGTGACGGGTGCTCATGGAGATCAGTATGCACTGAGTACATGTACTGAGTGCATAGTGGGTCGCGGGAATCCGCCGTCCAGTCAATCCGGCGTGACCCGGGCCACGATGTCCGCCCCGCCACGTCTGCGACGGCGTCCACGGGGTAGGGCTGGAGTACCCCGGACCCGCACATCCACCGTCGTACGACGACAAGGAGGCCCCCGTGGCCGCACCGGTACATCTTCCGACCCAGACCCGATCCAAACGCGTGTTCGGCGAGCCTCACCGGCTCGTCGAACCCCATGTCTGCGTGTTCAGCGCGGAGGGCCCCTGCGCCGAGGCGCCGCTGACCAGCGAGCCGCCGCTCCCGGACGCGGCACCCCTCACCAGCGAGCCGCCCCTCGCGGACGCGGCACCCCTCACCAGCGAACCAACGTCCAGCGGCGCCGCATCGGGGGTCTAGATGCCACCACGCCCGGCCGACCCGGGAGAACCACCAGCGTCCGACGCCCTCGCGGAGCCGTCGGGGACGACCCCGCTGGCGCGGCTCGCCGCCTCCTACGGGGTCGCCACCTCCTACCGCCCCTCACCGGACCGCACGGTCGCCGCCACGGACGGCGCGGTCGTCGCCGCCCTCGCGGCGCTCGATGTGGACGCCGGCACACCCCAGGCCGTCGACGCGGCCCTCGCGGCACGCGAGGAGCGGCTGGCCGCCCGCCTGCTGCCGCCGACGCTGGTGCACTGGGCCGGCGGCGAGCCACCGGCCGCCCTGACCGCCCTCCCGGACGGCACCCGGCTGCGCGTGCGGACCGAGCAGGGCGAGACCCTCGACACCGACCGGGACGGCCTGCGCACCGCCGTCCAGGACCTGCCGGCCGGGGTGCACACCCTCGGCGCCACCACCCCGGACGGCCGCACCGCCGACGCCCACCTCGTCGTCGCCCCGCCCCGCCTCCCCGCCCCGCCCGGCCGCACCCACGGCCTCCTGGTCCAGCTCTACTCCCTGCTCTCCCGGCGCAGCTGGGGCATGGGCGACCTCGGCGACCTCGCGGAGCTGACCGCCTGGGCCGGCCGCGCCCTCGGCGCCGGATTCGTCCAGGTCAACCCGCTGCACGCGGCCGTACCCGGCGCCCCCACCGACCCCTCCCCGTACCGCCCCTCCTCGCGCCGCTACCCCGACCCGGTCCATCTGCGCGTCGAGGACATCCCCGAGTACCCCTACGCCCTCGCCGACGACGACGGCGACGTCCTGCGCACCCTCCCGGAACGCGCCGCACGGCTGCGCGAGTCCGTGCTCGACAAGGGCGAGCTGATCGACCGCGACGCCGTGTGGGAACTCAAACGGCAGGCCCTGGAACGGGTGCGCGCCGTCCCGCTCGGCCCCGGCCGACTGGCCGCCTACTGGGACTTCCTCGCCGAGGAGGGCGAGGCACTGGAGGACCACGCCACGTGGTGCGCCCTCGCGGAGGTGTACGGCTCCGACTGGCACCGGTGGCCCGCGGGCCTGCGCGACCCGCGCTCCGCCGAGACCGCCCGGGCCCGCGCCGAGCTGATGGACCGCGTCGACTTCCACACCCGGCTCGCCTGGCTCACCGACGCCCAGCTCGGCACCGCCCAGCGCTCGGCGCGCGATGCCGGCATGCCCATCGGCCTCGTGCACGACCTCGCCGTCGGCGTCCATCCCGGCGGGGCCGACGCCTGGGCCCAGCAGCGGTACGTCGCGGCCGGCATGTCCATCGGCGCGCCCCCCGACGCGTTCAACTCCCGCGGCCAGGACTGGGGTCTGCCGCCCTGGCGCCCCGATCGTCTCGCGGAGTCCGGCTACGCCCCCTACCGCCGCCTCCTGCGCGCCCTCCTGCGCCACGCGGGCGCCCTGCGCATCGACCACGTCATGGGTCTGTTCCGCCTGTGGTGGGTCCCGCAGGGCAGGCCGCCGACGGAGGGCACGTACGTCCGCTACGACGCCGACGCCATGCTCGCGATCCTCGTCCTGGAGGCGGCCCGCGCCGGGGCGCTGGTGATCGGCGAGGACCTCGGCACCGTCGAGCCGGGCGTACGGGAGGCGCTCGACGAGCGGGGCGTGCTGGGCACGTCCGTGCTGTGGTTCGAGCGGGACTGGGAGGGCGGCGGACGTCCGCTGCCGCCCGAGCGGTGGCGGGCGAACTGCCTGGCCACGGCCACCACGCACGACCTCCCGCCGACCGCGTCCCGGCTCACCGGGGACCACGTCGACCTCCGCCACCGGCTCGGCCTGCTGACCCGGCCCCTGGCCGAGGAGCGGGCCGAGGCCGCCGCCGACGCGAGCGAGTGGCTGGCGGTCCTGCGGAGACTGGGCCTGCTGAACGGGGCGAGCGGGGGTCTGTCGGTGGTCTCCGAGGAGGCCGAGATCCAGGCCGTCCACCGGTTCCTGCTGCGGACCCCGGCCCGGATGATCGGCCTCTGGCTCCCCGACGCGGTGGGGGACCGCCGGCCGCAGAACCTGCCCGGCACGTGGGACCAGTATCCGAACTGGCGCCTGCCGATCGCTGACGCGGCGGGCCGGCCGGTGACCCTGGAGGACCTGGCGGCGTCCCCCCGGCTGCGGGCGCTGGTGGAGGTGTTGCGGGGAGAGGGTGGGGGCGCCCGGTAGCTCGGGGGTACGTGTGGTCTGGGCGGGCGCGGGTCCGTTGTGGTTTCTCGCGCACTTCCCCGCGCGGGGAACTGCGCGACCAGCCCCCGCCCACCCGCACCCGCCGACGCGCCCCACCCCACCCCCGCCCGCGCACTCCTCCGCCGCGTTAGATACGTTGGCCCCGTGGACAAGAAGAACGCCCTGCGCGCCGGCGCCCTGGCCGCCGGTACGACGCTGATGATGTTGCTCATGTCGTCCCCCGCGCTCGCGCTGACGCCCGACGACGGAGACGACCCGGGTCCGGGCCTCAGTGTGATCGAGACGCTCGGCCTCTTCGTCGTGGCGCCGATCGCGCTGTTCGCGCTGATCGCCGGCCTGGTGATGGTCCTTGACCGGTCGACCGACCGCGAGCCCAAGGCCAAGGCGAAGGCCTAGCCCCCACTGACGACGCTCCGCCGAGGGCACCCTCCGCACACCCGTGCGCCGAGGGTGCCCTCGGCGTGTTCCCGGCCGTTCCCGCCGGGGCCCAGCGCGTCACGAGCCCGTGCCCACCACGAGTGTGCGCAGGAGGTCGGCCAGTTGGCCGGCCTGTTCCTCGTCCAGGTGGGCGAGCGCCTCCGTCTGGACGGCGAGCCCCGCGGACACCGCCTCGTCGACCACCCGCAGGCCCTCCTCCGTGAGGGTGACCTGCAGGGCGCGGCGGTCGTGCGGGTCGGGTGAACGGCGCAGCAGACCCGCCCGTTCGAGCTTGTCGAGGCGGCCGGTCATCCCGCCGGTGGTGAGCATGAGGGTCCCCGAGAGCTGACGGGGCGAGAGGGTGTACGGCTCGCCGGACCGGCGCAGGGTTGCGAGCACGTCGAACTCGCCGCGCGAGATCCCGAACCGCGCGTACGCCTTCTCCATGCGGTCGCCGAGCGTGCGGGACAACCGGTAGACGCGCCCGAAGACCTCCATCGCGGTGGTGTCGAGGTCGGGGCGGACGGCCGCCCACTGCTCGATGATCGCGTCGACGGGGTCGCGCGGGGATGTCTGGGACTCGGGGCGCACTGTCATGGATCGAGTATCGAGGCCTGCGTCGGTCGGTCGCAAGAAAGCGGCTTGACGGAAAGTTGCTTAGCGCTAAGCTAATGGCAAGCAAGATAAAACGGGTGGTGGCCGTCCACCGCCGTCGCGTCACCCCCACCGTCCCCACCCCGCCGAGCGCGAAGGGCGCGTCCCATGACCGCGAACCGCCTCCCCCTCATAGCCCTGACCGCCCTCGCGCCCATCTCCTGGGGCACGACCTACGCCGTCACCACCGAGTTCCTGCCGGCCGACCGGCCCCTGTTCACCGGGCTGATGCGGGCGCTCCCCGCCGGGCTGCTGCTCCTGGCGCTCTCCCGGACACTGCCGCGCGGCGCCTGGTGGGGGAAGGCGGCGGTGCTGGGCGCCCTGAACATCGGCGCGTTCTTCCCGCTGCTGTTCCTCTCCGCGTACCGCCTGCCCGGCGGGATGGCGGCCGTCGTCGGTTCGGTGGGGCCGCTGTTCGTCGCGGGGCTCGCGGCCCTGCTGCTGGGCGAGCGGCCGACCGTACGGACGCTGCTCACCGGGATCGCCGCGGCGCTCGGCGTCAGCCTGGTCGTGCTGAGGGCGGCCGGGGCGCTCGACACGATCGGTGTGCTCGCGGCGCTCGGCTCGACCGCCTCCATGTCGACCGGCGTGGTCCTCACCAAGCGGTGGGGCCGCCCCGAGGGCGTGGGCCCGCTCGCGCTCACCGGCTGGCAGCTGACCGCCGGCGGCCTGCTCATCGCGCCGATCGCCCTCCTCGTGGAGGGCACGCCGCCCGCGCTGGACGGCCGCGCCATCGGCGGCTACCTCTACCTCGCCCTCGCCAACACCGCCGTCTCCTACTGGCTCTGGTTCCGCGGCATCGGCCGCCTCTCCGCCACCCAGGTCACCTTCCTCGGCCCCCTCTCCCCGCTGACCGCCGCCGTCATCGGCTGGGCCGCTCTCGGCCAGGCCCTCACACCCCTCCAGCTCCTCGGGATGGCCATCGCGTTCGCCGCGACCGTGTTCGGCCAGCTCCAGCCGCGCGGCGCCCGGCGACCGCAGAAGCCCGCCGAGCCCGGCGACCGCCCGGCCCCGCTGGTCCGGGACACCACCCGAACGGCCTGAGCGGGACCGGCGCACGACAGGGGCGCCCGGTGGAGACCACCGGGCGCCCCTGTTCTCGTACGACCGGCCGCTCGTCGCGCGGCCGGGGAGCGCGTCCCGCGCCGGACTACTCCGCCGAGGCCGCCGCCGCGTCCGCGGCCTGGGCCTTCAGGGCCCGCTCGACACCCGAACGGGACTCGGAGACCAGACGGCGCAGGGCCGCGTTGGGCTCGGCCGAGGCGAGCCAGGCGTCCGTCTTGCGGAGCGTCTCCTCGGAGACCTGGACCGTCGGGTAGAGGCCGATGGCGACCTGCTGGGCGATCTCGTGGGAACGGGACTCCCAGATGTCCTTCACGACCTCGAAGTACTTGTCCGTGTACGCGGCGAGCAGCTCGCGCTGGTCCGTCTGGACGAAGCCACCGATGACCGCCTCCTGGAGGGCGTTCGGAAGCTTGTCCGACTCGATGACCTGGGACCAGGCATCGGCCTTGGCCTCCGGGGTCGGGCGGGAGGCGCGGGCCGTGGTGGCGTGACGCTCCCCGGCCGCCGTCCTGTCGCGCTCGTACTCGCCGGCGATCTCCGCCTCGTCGTAGCGGCCCACCGCCGCGAGCCGCTGGACGAACGACCAGCGCAGCTCGGTGTCGACGGCCAGCCCCTCGATCGTCTGCGTCCCCTCCAGCAGCGCCTCCAGCAGGTCCAGCTGCTCGGGGGTGCGTGCGGTCGCGGCGAACGCGCGGGCCCAGGCGAGCTGGTGGTCGGAGGACGGCTCCGCGGCCCGCAGGTGGGCCAGGGTCGCGTCCGTCCAGCGGGTCAGCAGCGCCTCACGGCCGGCCGGGTCCGCGTACAGGTCGATCGCCAGCTTCACCTGGCGGTGCAGCGACTGGACGACACCGATGTCCGACTCCTTGCCGATGCCGGACAGCACCAGGGACAGGTAGTCGCGGGCGGCGAGCTCGGCGTCGCGGGTCATGTCCCAGGCCGAGGCCCAGCACAGGGCGCGGGGGAGGGAGGACGCGAAGTCGCCGAGGTGCTCGGTGACGAAGGCCAGGGACTGCTCGTCCAGACGCACCTTGGCGTACGACAGGTCGTCGTCGTTGAGGAGGACGACCGCCGGGCGGCGCTTGCCCACCAGCTGCGGCACGGCCGTCAGCTCGCCGTCCACGTCCAGCTCGACGCGCTCGTCGCGGACCAGCTTGCCGCTGTCCTCGTCGCGCTCGTACAGGCCGACCGCGATGCGGTGCGGGCGCAGCGTCGGCTCGCCCTTCGCGCCGGCGGGCAGCGCGGGCGCCTCCTGGCGGATCGCGAAGGAGGTGATGACACCGTGCTCGTCGGTCTCGATCTCCGGGCGGAGGACGTTGATGCCCGCGGTCTCCAGCCACTGCTTCGACCAGGTCTTCAGGTCACGGCCGGAGGTCTCCTCCAGGGCGCCCAGGAGGTCCGACAGGCGCGTGTTGCCGTACGCGTGGCGTTTGAAGTAGGCCTGCACGCCCCGGAAGAACTCGTCCTCGCCGACGTACGAGACGAGCTGCTTCAGCACGGACGCGCCCTTGGCGTACGTGATGCCGTCGAAGTTGACGAGGACGTCGTCCAGGTCGCGGATCTCCGCCATGATCGGGTGCGTCGACGGCAGCTGGTCCTGCCGGTACGCCCACGTCTTCATGGAGTTGGCGAAGGACGTCCAGGCGTGCGGCCAGCGCGACTCGGGGTGAGCCGCCTGGCAGGCGATCGACGTGTACGTGGCGAACGACTCGTTCAGCCACAGGTCGTTCCACCACTCCATCGTCACGAGGTCGCCGAACCACATGTGGGCCAACTCGTGCAGGATGGTCTCGGCGCGCATCTCGTAGGCCGCGTCCGTCACCTTCGAGCGGAACACGTACTGGTCGCGGATGGTCACCGCGCCCGCGTTCTCCATCGCGCCCGCGTTGAACTCCGGTACAAACAGCTGGTCGTACTTCTGGAACGGGTACGCGTAGTCGAACTTCTCCTGGAACCACTCGAAGCCCTGCCGGGTCACGTCGAAGATATGGTCGGAGTCGAGGTACTCGGCCAGCGACGGGCGGCAGTAGATGCCCAGCGGCACGCTCTGCCCGTCCTTCTCGTACACGCTGTGCACCGAGTGGTACGGGCCGACGATCAGCGCCGTGATGTACGTGGAGATACGGGGCGTCGGCTCGAAGACCCAGACGTCGTCCTTGGGCTCCGGCGTCGGCGAGTTGGAGATGACGGTCCAGCCGGTCGGCGCCTTCACGGTGAACTGGAAAGTGGCCTTCAGGTCCGGCTGCTCGAAGCTCGCGAACACCCGGCGGGCGTCCGGGACCTCGAACTGGGTGTACAGGTACGCCTGGTCGTCGACCGGGTCGACGAACCGGTGCAGACCCTCACCCGTGTTGGTGTAGGCGCAGTCCGCCGCGACCCGCAGGATGTTGCTGCCCTCCAGCAGGCCGGGCAGCGTGATCCGGGAGTCCGCGAAGACCTCGGCCGGGTCGAGAGCGTCGCCGTTCAGGGTCACTTCGTGGACCGTCGGGGCCACCAGGTCGATGAAGGTCTCCGTGCCGCCCCGGGCGGCGTCGAAGCGCACCGTGGTCACGGACCGGTAGGTGCCGCCCTCCTGCGCGCCGGTGAGGTCGAGTTCGATCTCGTACGAGTCAACGCTGAGCAGCTCCGCCCGCTGCTGAGCCTCTTCGCGGGTCAGGTTTGTGCCAGGCACGCGGTCATCTCCTCGTTATGTGTCGGTTCGGTCATCCTTCCACGGCGCGGAGGGTTGGGCGACGACCATTTTCACCGGCACCACCACGTCCGCGGACCGCCGGTTGCCCGGCGCGGCGCGGACGACTCCCGAGGGCAAGACGCCCCACCTCGCGCGCCCCCGGTCCGGAACGCCGACGGGGCGGTCACTCCCGGTGGAGTGACCGCCCCGTCGTACGGCGGGACACGGCCCGCCCGGCGTCGGAGGGGCCGTACGCGTGCCGGCGTCAGCCCTTCAGCTCCGCCGCCACCAGCTCGGCGATCTGGACGGCGTTCAGCGCGGCGCCCTTGCGCAGGTTGTCGTTGGAGACGAACAGGGCGAGGCCGTGGTCCACGGTCTCGTCGGCGCGGATGCGGCCCACGTAGGACGGGTCCTGGCCGGCGGCCTGGAGGGGGGTCGGGATGTCGGAGAGGGCGACACCCGGCGCGCCGGCGAGCAGCTCGGTCGCGCGCTCCACGGAGATCGGGCGCGCGAAGCGGGCGTTGACCTGGAGGGAGTGCCCGGAGAACACGGGGACGCGGACACAGGTGCCGGAGACCTTGAGGCCGGGGATCTCCAGGATCTTGCGGGACTCGTGGCGGAGCTTCTGCTCCTCGTCCGTCTCGTGCAGACCGTCGTCGACGATCGAACCCGCGAGCGGGAGCACGTTGAAGGCGATGGGCCGCTTGTAGACGCCGGGCTCGGGGAAGTCGACCGCCGCGCCGTCGTGGGTCAGCTTGTCCGCGTCGGCGACGACCTTCTGGACCTGGCCGTGCAGCTCGGCGACGCCCGCGAGACCGGAGCCGGACACCGCCTGGTAGGTGGCGACGACCAGCGCCTCCAGGCCCGCCTCCTCGTGCAGCGGACGCAGGACCGGCATCGCGGCCATCGTCGTGCAGTTCGGGTTGGCGATGATGCCCTTGGGGCGGTCGGCGATCGCGTGCGGGTTCACCTCGGAGACCACCAGGGGCACCTCGGGGTCGCGGCGCCACGCGGAGGAGTTGTCGATCACGACCGCGCCCTGGGAGGCCACCTTCTCGGCCAGCGCGCGGGAGGTCGCGCCACCGGCGGAGAAGAGCACGATGTCGAGACCGGAGTAGTCGGCGGTCGCCGCGTCCTCGACGGTCACCCCGTCGATGACCGAACCGGCCGAGCGGGCGGAGGCGAACAGACGCAGCTCGTCCGTCGGGAAGTTCCGCTCCTTGAGGATCCTGCGCATGACCGTGCCGACCTGACCGGTGGCTCCGACGATTCCGACCCTCACGGTGACTCCTTTTACGTGGCTTGTCTGTGTCTGCCGCATGACCGAGGCGTTTCCATCATGCGGTGAGCCCCGGTCCGCCTGTCCAATTCTTTGCCCCCGGCGCTCGGGGAACGGGACGCGGGGGGCGGCGACACCACGCCCGGTTCTTTGACCGCCACCCCGCCTGAGCTGGAGATATTCGCCCCGTGGGGGCTCGGCGCCGCAAGCTGTGCTGCCTCCCCCCTGCCCGCCGGTACCGGGTGCACGCGAAGGTGTGACGTACGCCTCTGCGGGGCGGCCGGAAAGTCATGGACGGGCCCGAACGTTTCGGCCCGGCCCGGCGTCGTAGGGGAAACGCGGGAGGGGAGGGGTGGCTGTGCTGCGCAGAAAGGCGCGCCGCGTCCAGGAGGTGGACGATCCGCTGCGGGTGCCCGGCGGCCCGTCGGCCATGGGGGGCGCGGGCGGCGGGGGTGAACCGCCGGCCGCCCCGCCGGGGCCGGCGGCAGCGGGCGACACGGGGGTGGATCCGCTGGACGCGGCCCAGGAGCGGCGGGTGCGCGCGGTGCTCGCGCTCGGCGGAGTCCCGCAGTCGGACCTGCCGGACGGGGTGCAGCAGGTACGGCTGCGGCTGCTGGAGCGGGCCGCGAGCGGCCAGGAGGCACCGCGGGACGTGTCCGCGTGGGCGGCGGTGGTCGCCTCCAACCTGGCGATGGACTGGCACCGCGCCAAGCGCCGCCAGGAGCGCCTCGGGGAGCGCCTGGCCTCGCTGCGCCAGCTGGAGCACCCCTCCGGCGAGGACTCCAGTGTGCTCTCGCTCGCCGTCACCCGCGGCCTGGACGAGCTGCCCGACGCCCAGCGCCAGGTCGTCGTCCTGCGCTTCTACGCCGACCTGCCGGTCCGGGACATCGCGGGCGAGCTCGGTATCCCCGAGGGCACGGTCAAGAGCAGGCTCCACTCAGCGGTCCGCGCCCTGCGCGCCCGCCTGCACGAGGACGAGGTGGTGTGACATGGCCGCCCGGGACAACAACCGGCACGACACCGAACCCGACGACATCGTGTTCGAGGCGGCTTCCACGTTCGAGGCGGCTTCCACGTTCGAGGCGGCTTCCACGTTCGAGGCGGCTTCCACGATCGAGGCGGCTTCCGCGATCGAGGCCGCTTCCACGATCGAGGGTGGCTCGGTCGAGGGCGGCTCGGCCGGGCCGCCTCCAGCCAGGAGCGCCGATTTCGAGGAAGCCGTGTTCGAGGGTGCCGAGTACGGCGGCATGGACGCCTTGATGGCCGCGCTCCTCGACGAGCCGCTGCCGGAGGAGGCGCTGGCCGACGGCGAGTTCATGGCCGCGCGGCGGGCGGCGGCCGCCGATGTGCTGCTGCTGCGGGAGCAGCTGGGGCTGATCGGTGACGCCCTGGCCGGGGCCGACGCCGGTGCGGGCGAATCGGAGGCGGAAGCCGGCGCACCGCCGGGGCGAGCCGTGGCCGCGCGGCCGGGGGACGCGGCCGGGGCCGAGACGGTCACCGGGCGCCGGCCCGCGCCCGAGACGGCCCCCGTCGCGCCGGTGAGGCCCCTGCCGACGCGGCCGGGCCGCCCCCGCGGGCGCCGCCGGGCCCTGTCCGTCGCCTTCGGCACGCTCGCCGCCGCCGCGGCCGCCTCCGTCGTCGTGGGCCTCGGCGCCGTCGTCGTCCAGTCGGGCGTTGGGGGTTCGGCGGACGACGCCGGCAGCGCCGCCAGCAAGCAGCGGGACAGCAGCGACTCGCACGACGGCTCGAAGGGCAGTGTGGGCGGCGGGAACGCCGACGGAAAGGTCAGTCCCGACAGCTACGACATCGCCTGCGCCCGCCTGGTCGTCGAGGGCACCGTCGTCTCCGTCGAACCCGTCCCCGGCACCGAGCGGGACCGCGTCACCCTCGACGTGGACCGCTACTACAAGCCGGACAAGGGTGAGAAGGAGATCGTCTTCCCGCTGGACCAGGACATCCGCCCCCGGGTGAAGAAGGGCGACCGCGCTCTCGTCGGCCTCCCGCGCGACGGCGCCGAACCCGATCTGTGGACCTCCGACCCGTCCGACATCGCCGGCCGGCGGGCCTGGATCGAGACCGCGGCGCGGGAGGCGGAGGGCGAGAGGTGTAGGTGAGGGGAGCCCCCGGGGCCGGCCGCCACCCCAGGCCGACCTCCGGGGCACCGCAAGGCTGATGTGTCCGCACACGCATACGGCCCGCCGGGGAAACCGGCGGGCCGTGTTCCGGCGGGCCTGAGCGGCGGCGGCTCCGCCGGGCACCCCGGATCGGGTCGTCCGATCCCGGGGTGCTTTTGAGCCTGGGGTGCGACGTGGGTGACCGGCGATCAGGTCACTCCTTGTCGTCCCAGGTCCAGGTCTCCTTGTGGCCGGGGACGACCACACCGGGCTGCACGCCGCCGCCCTTGTCCGGCTTGGCGGGCACGACGACCTCCGTCACGGCGTCGTCCGCGGCCAGCCGCGTGCCCGCGGGGGCGTCGACGGCCGTGCCGAGGACGAGGGCCGCCGCCGCGGAACCCAGACCGAAGAGGGCGAGGACGCCGATGCGCCGGGAGCGCGTCGAGGAATGCACAACCGTTCCTCTTTCGTGAGGGGTTACAGGTGAGGGCCCTGTGAAGGGCCACGACCGATCATGGTTGATCACCGTCCGAAACGCAGGTGCTCACGATGGCCGCTTGCGGCCATGGCCGGACAGGGCCACCGCGCCCGCGATTAGTTCCCGGCGGAGGGATCCCGGCGGAGGAGTCTCGGCGGCGACGCCACAACCAGCCCGCCGGACGGCAGACGCTACAGCCAGGCCCGCCGTACGGCAGACGCTACAGCCAGCCCCGCCGTACGGCCTCCGCGCCCGCCTCGAACCGGCTCTGCGCGTCCAGCCGCTTCATCAGGTCCGACATCAGCCGTCTGATCGTACGCACGGACAGCCCCAGCTTGCGGGCGATCCCCTGGTCGGTCATCCCCTCGGACAGCAGCTTCAGCAGGACCCGGTCGCGTTCGCTCGCCCCGTCGCCCACCGCGGCCGGTGCCTCCGCGCCCAGCGGCACGCCCTGCGCCCAGACCAGCTCGAACAGCTCGGCGAGAGCCTGTACGACGCCCTGGTAGCGGACGACGAGCGCGCCCTGGCGGCTGTCCTCGGCGTTCACCGGCACGACCGCGACCTCACGGTCGCAGATGATCATCCGCATCGGAAGGGCGGGCACGGTACGCACCTGTCCGCCCATGGAGGTGAGCCAGGTCGCGTAGTCGGAGGTGGGCTGGTCGTTGCGGACGCTGTCGAGGTAGACGGAGCGCATCCGCACGCCCCGGTCGAAGGACTCCTGGTCCAGGGGGCGGGCCGACTCCAGGCCGGCCGCGCTGACGGCGCCGCCCGGTGTGAAGGTGCAGACCTCCTGCACCGCGTCCCGTGACAGCTGCTCCAGCCGGGTGCGGACCGCGTTCACACCGACCAGGTGCTCGGCGCCCCCGGTGTGCCGCAGCCCCAACGCCGCGTACTCCTTGGTGAATTCGGCGACCACCGCCTGGTGCCGTGACAGATGGGCCCGCTCGGCGTCGAGTTGGGCCTCGCGGCGGCGCAGTACCGGCCCCAGGATCGTCTCGGGGTTCATCGGCAGGTACGTCGTGTCCGTGACGGGGCTCAGCAGGGAGAGATCGGAGAGCCGGTCCACGGCCGCCCGTACCTCGTCCTCGGTGAGGCCCGTGTGCCGCCCGACGTCGTGGAGGGTCCAGGACGGGTTGGTGAGCAGACTCCGGTAGACGCTGACGGCCTCGGTGTCCGCTTCCAGGAATTCGTCCAGCACAGTCGGCCCTTTCGCCTCCCCACCCCCTCATGCCCCGGAGGGGAATCCTAGTTCGATCCGTGCCGATTTCGCGCTGGATCTGGGGTCTTGTGGCGAAGGCTACAGGGCAGGCACGACAGTGCCATGGCGCGTTGCGGCCACCCTGCGCCCCTGGTGTTCGGAAGGGACCCGGGCTGAAGATCGAAGGGCGCGACGCACTGATGTGCGGCGGCCCGTCCAACGGGGGGACGGGCCGTCGCGCCGACCGCCCCCCCGTCGCCAGGGGGCGGGTGCCACGTGGGGAGCACCCGCCCCTTCCCCGCATCCGTTGAGTAACGTCTCCTCATGCGCGAGGACTTGCGGGTGGCGGCCTACGCCGTGTGCGTACGGGACGGACAGGTGCTGCTGGCCCGCTGGGTCGCCCGGGACGGCACCAAGCGCTGGACCCTTCCCGGCGGCGGCATGGACCACGGTGAGGATCCCTACGACACCGTCGTCCGCGAGGCCGACGAGGAAACCGGCTACACCGTCGAGCCGACCGCCCTCCTCGGCGTCGACTCCGTCACCGAGGACCGCTCCCGGCGCCTGGGCTCCCGCGCCGCCTTCCACAGCCTCCGCCTCGTCTACGAGGCCCGCGTGACGGGCGGCACACTGCGCCACGAGACCAACGGCTCGACGGACATGGCCGCGTGGCACCCCTTGGAGGAGCTCCCCCACCTGGAGCGGGTCGGCCTGGTGGACGTGGGCCTGACCCTGTGGCGCCGACGCCCGCCCAACGGCCACCTGGAACCGCCGGTCGCCTTCTAGGTGCGCGGGCAACCGCGCGACAAGCCGCGACGCACCGCAAGGCACCCAACCACCCGAGCCGTGCGGCGAATACCTGCCCTACCCCGTCACATGAACGAGGAGTGACCAACTCCCCTCGGTTGCCCCTACCTTCGGCAACCCCCGGCGAACACCCGGCGCCCGCGAAGATCCACGTACGGTGATCGGCGCCACCCGTTGCCACCTCGTTAACGTCCAGGTCACCCCGGCTGCCAAGCATTCAGTACGAGCGGGAACCCCACTCCGGCCCCCAACGCGGAGCGGCCCCGCGACCACTGCCGACGCGTTCGCACTCGGGGAGACCGCGCCATGTCGCGCATACGCTCAGTCGCTGCCGCCGCCACCAACCCTGACCGCCGTGCCTTCCTCGCCGCCACCGGCGCGGTCGGCCTCTCGGCGGGCATCGGGCTCGCCCTGCGGCCGGAGACGGACGCCCACGCCGCCGCCACCGGGACCACCACCGAGGTCCCCCTGGCGAACCTCTCCAACCGGGAGGCCCCGGCCGCCCCGCTCGCGCCGTACACCCGGGGCACCACCCTCGCCTCGGTCGCGGCGCCGCGCAACGCCTCCGGCTACCGCCGGCTCGGTGACGGCCCCGCCTGGAAGCGGGTCGTGCGCTCCGACCTCGCGACCCCCAAGTCCGGCCGGGAGAAGCGCCGTACGGCTCTCGCGTCGTTCGTGCAGTTCACCGATCTGCATGTCGTCGACGTGCAGCACCCGCTGCGCTACGAGTACCTGCGCGCCCAGACCGCGAGCGCCTGGCGGCCGCAGGAGGCGCTGTCCGTGGCGGGGGCGGTCTCGCTCGTCGAGCGGGTCAACTCGCTGCGCGGCGCCCCCGTCACCGGCTCGCCGCTGCACTTCGTGATGACGACCGGCGACAACACCGACAACAACTCCAAGACGGAACTGGACTGGTTCCTGAAGGTGATGAGCGGTGGCCGCGTCACCCCCAACTCCGGTGACCCGCGCGGCTACGAGGGCGTCCAGAACAGTGGACTCAAGCTCTACTGGCAGCCGGACTCCACGCTCCGCGACGCCGACAAGAAGCTCGGCTTCCCCCACCTGGACGGCTTCCTCGCGGCCGCGATCCGCCAGGTCAACAGCCCCGGCCTGAACGTCCCCTGGTACTCCACCGTCGGCAACCACGACTCCCTCCCCGGCGGCTGCTACGCCCCCGGCGACTCCTTCTTCGCGGACTTCGCGGTCGGCGGCAAGAAGCTGATGACCCTGGACGAGCAGGTCGGCAAGGCCCTCTGGGACAACGTCAAGAGCGGCGGTGACCCCCGTGGGGCCGACTGGAAGGCCGTCCTCAAGTCCCAGGCGAAGAAGATGCGTTCGGTCACCCCGGACGAGGGCCGGGCGCCCTTCACGCCCCTGGAGTACCTGAAGGCGCACCTCGACCCGGCCCACACCGGCCCCGGCCCGGTCGGCCACGGCTACTCGCAGGCCAACCTCGACGCCCGCACCCAGTACTACGTCTTCCGGATCGCCGACGACGTCATCGGCATCAGCCTCGACTCCACCGACCCCGGCGGCCACTACGAGGGCTCGCTGGGCACGGCACAACTGAAGTGGCTGGAGCGGACGTTGAAGGACGCCGCCAAGAACGGCACGTACGCCGTGGTCTTCAGCCACCACACCAGCACGACCATGCGCAACCTCCGCAAGGACCCGTCCCGTCCGGGCGAGGCCCGGCACGGCGGCGACGAGGTGCTGGCCCTGCTGGGCCGCCACCGCAACGTCCTCGCCTGGGTGAACGGCCACAGCCATCGCAACCGCGTCACCCCGCACAAGTACGCCGGCGGCGGCTCGTTCTGGGAGATCTCGACCGCGTCCCACATCGACTTCCCGCAGCTCGCACGGGTGATCGAGCTGGTGGACAACAAGGACGGCACGATCTCCGTGTTCACGACCCTCATCGAGTCGGCCGCCCCGCACGCCACCCGCTTCACGGACCTCAGCCAGACCGGCCTGGCGGCCCTGTACCGCGAGCTGTCGTTCAACGCGCCCGGCCGCCGGGACACCCTCACCGGAACCCCCGGTGACCGCAACGTGGAGCTGGTGCTCCGAAAGGGCTGAAAATCGCTCAACGCCCGTACCCCTGTCAACCCGGCCCGCACCGCCGGGGTCCCCCTCCGTGACCGGACGATCATCATGGACACAGGGGGAACGATGTCAGTACGTACGGGACTGGTGGCGGCGACCGCGGTGGTCGCGGCGGTGGCGCTCGCCGCCCCGGCGGCGGCGGCCGCGCCCGCCGCCCCGAGAGACGCCCACGGCACGACCCGCGAGGCGATGGACGCCAACGTGAGGGACGGCGTCGTGGGCATAGCCCTCCAGGCGAAGGACGCCCGGGGCGTGTGGAAGGCGACGGCGGGCAAGGGCGACCTGAGGACCGGCGCGCCGCGCACCGCCCACGACCGCTTCCGGGCCGGCAGCATCACGAAGACCTTCGTGGCCACGGTCCTGCTCCAGCTGGAGGCCGAGGGCCGGCTGTCGCTGGACGACAAGGTCGACCGGTGGCTGCCCGGCCTGGTGCGCGGCAACGGCCACGACGGCCGTCGGGTGACGGTCCGCCAGCTCCTCAACCACACCAGCGGGATCTTCAACTACACCGCCGACGAGCAACTCGGCCGGGAGGTCTTCCTCGCCGACGGGTTCCTGAAGAACCGCTACCGCACCCACACGCCGGAACAACTGGTCGGCATCGCGATGAAGCACAAGCCCGACTTCGCCCCCGGCACCCGCTGGAACTACTCCAACACCAACTACCTGCTCGCCGGCCTGGTGATCGAGAAGGTCACGGGCAACCCGTACGCCGACGAGGTCCGCGCCCGCATCATCGAACCCCTCGGCCTGCGCGGCACGAAACTCCCCGGCACCTCCCCCGGCCTGCCGGGACCACACAGCCGCGCCTACTCCAAGCTCGCCGAGACCGCGGACGGAAAGACGTACGACGTCACCAGGATGAACCCCTCCGTGGCGGGCGCCGCGGGCGAAATCGTCTCCAGCGCCGAGGACCTCAACCGCTTCTACGCGGCGCTGATGCGGGGCCGGCTCCTGCCGAGGAAGCAGCTCGACGCGATGAAGACGACCATCCCCGTCGAGAACCTCGGCGGCTACGGCCTCGGCCTCACCGAACAGAAACTCTCCTGCGGCGTGCGGGTGTGGGGCCACGGCGGCGGCATCCACGGCTCCGTCTCGGAGTCCGTCACCACCGAGGACGGCCGCCACTCCCTCACCTTCAACTTCAACAGCGACTGGACGGGGGACAGCGGGGCGATCGTGGAGGCGGAGTTCTGCGGCAAGTAGCCGTCTGAGTACGTCATGGGGAAGGGCCGCCGTGAGGTGCGGCGGCCCTTCCCCTCCCCTCCTGCGCTCCGCCCGGGTGAGGGCGGGTTCCCGGAATTACCGGGGAAGCACCACCACATACGCGGCCGGATCGCGGTCGGACGACGCCATCAGCGCGGTGCGGACGACCGCCGCCTGCTGCTCCACGGACTCACGCAGCTTCCTGGGAGTCAGGTGGACGACGGTGACGCCGAGCCGTTCCAGAGTCTCCCGCTTGCGCGCGTACTCGGACCAGAGCGCGTCGTCCTGCTGCCCGGGGGTTCGGGTGTCCAGCTCCACCGCGACGGCCTGCTCCGGCCAGTACGCGTCGAGGCCGCCGAGGTGCGGGCCGCCGGGGAGCCGCAGGTCCACGTTCCAGACCGGGTCGGGCAGGGCGAACTCACGGACCATGCGGTACAGCTGGTCCTCCGCGATCGCCCGCCCCTCGGCGAGCAGTGAGTCCACCGCGTCCGCGACATGAGGACGGTTCAGCAGCCGCGCCTGCGTCAACTCCCGCATCACCGCCGTCGGCTCGGTGTGCCCGCCGCGGACCGCCTCGGTCAGCAGCCGGCGTACGGAGTCCACGTCGACCAGCTCCGCGACCGCGTCGGCCAGGGCGCGCGGCACGGGGGCGACGGGCAACCCGGTCACGTGCGACGGGGTCGGCAGGGACGCGGTACGGATGACGCGGGCGCAGCCGACGGTGCGCAGCCGGCGCAGGCGCGGCACCAGGACGTCGATGGTGTCCAGGGACAGCAAGGGGGGAGCGGACGAGAAACCGTGCAGCGTCAGGGCCGCGAGGCCCGTGATCACGGCGTCCGCGTAGTGGGGGGTCGCGCGGGGCTCGTCGCCGTTCGGCTGCGCGGGTACCCCGGCGGCCGGCTCACGGAACGGGGTGCGGGCAGCGTACGACAGGACGGCGTGCAGCCGCTCCTCGGAGGTGGGCGGGCCGGGGTGCAGCAGGTAGACGCCGGGGAGGAGCTGCTGCCAGGGACCACCCTGCCGGCACTGCTCGTTCGTCTCGGCCGGGGTGACACCCTGCGCGCGCAGCTGCGCGGCCGTCAGTACGCGGCGGTGCACGTTCGCGAGCCGGCTCAGGGGGCGGGAGAAGAGCGGGGTGTTGTGGTTCATGCCCCGGAGGTTCCCGCGCCGGGAGTGGCTCCGAACCCCTGTTACAAACCCGTCGACAAATCCGGACAAGACCGCACTAAAGTACGTGCGTTCGACTGCCGATAGTCGCTGGTCGACCCCGTGATCGGAAAAGGTTACGGCTCCGACTACCCGAACTTCGTAACGCGGAACCAGGCAAGGTGAATTGACGCGGTTCAGCTCGATGTCGCGACTTCTCAGCCGCGGGGCAGTCGCGCACCCGACCCGGCCGGCGGCAGGCGCCGGGTGCGCGACACGGGGGAGGGCTACCCCTCGGCCCCCGCGTCGCATGCCTGCGCCCGCAGCGCCCGCGCCAGGTCGTCGCGGGCCTCCACCACCAGGCGGCGCAGTGCGGGCGCGGCCCCCTCGTGGGCGGCGAGCCAGGCGTCCGTCGCCTCCAGGGTCGCCGGGGAGTCCTGCAACGACGGGAACAGCCCCCGCACCACGTCCATCCCGATCTGGATGGACCGCTCGGCCCACACCCGCTCGATCACCTCGAAGTACCGCTCGGCGTACGGTGCCGCCAACTCCCGCTGGGACGGCCGTGCGAACCCGGCGATGGTCGCCTCCACCAGCGCGTTCGACAGCACGTCCGACTCCACCACGGACGCCCACGCCTGCGCCTTCACCGCGGCCGACGGCCGGGACGCCAGGCACCGCACCTGGTGCCGCTTGCCGGACGCCGTGTCGTCGCGGGCCAGCTCCGCCGCGAGGATGCCCTCACCGGCCACCCCGTACGTCGCCAGCGGCTCCAGGAACGCCCACCGCAGCTCCTGGTCGACCTCCAGCCCGTCGACCTTCTCGGTCCCGGCGAGCATCCCCTGGAGCACCCCGAGGTCGGCCTCGCTCGACGCCACCGCCGCGAAGAACCGCGCCCACGTCAGCTGGTGCTGGCTCCCCGGCTCGGCGGCCCGCAGCTCCCGCAGGGCGCCCTCCGCCAGCAGCTGGCCGCCGGTCTCCCGCCACTCGGGCGCCGCGTAGAAGGTGAGCGCCGAGTTCGCCCAGGCGTGCAGCATCTGCAGCACGCCGATGTCGGACTCCCGGCCCGCGAACCGCAGCACCAGGTCGACGAAGTCCCGCGCCGGGAGCAGCGCGTCCCGGGTGAGGTTCCACAGCGCCGACCAGCACAGGGCGCGCGCCAGCGGGTCGGAGATGTCGCCGAGCGCGGCCCGCAGCGTGTCCAGCGACCCGGCGTCGAAGCGGATCTTGCAGTACGTGAGGTCGTCGTCGTTGACCAGCACCAGCTCCGGCGCCTCGGCCCCGGCCAGCTCGGCCACGACCGTCCGCGCCCCGACGACGTCCGCCTCGGCGCGCGCGTACCGCTCCAGCGCGCCGTCGTCGCCGCGCCGGTACAGGCCGATCGCCACCCGGTGCGGCCGCAGCTCGGGGTGGGACTCGGCGGCCTCCTGCACCACCGCCAGCTCGTCGATCCGGCCCTCGGCGTCGAGCAGCACCTGCGGGGTGAGGGAGTTCACCCCGGCCGTCTCCAGCCAGGCCCGCGACCAGGCCGGCATGTCCCGGCCGCTGGTCTCCTCCAGGACCGACAGCAGGTCGCCGAGGCGCGTGTTGCCGTAGGCGTTGCGCTTGAAGTACCGGCGGGCGCCCTCCAGGAACGCCTCACGCCCCACGTACGCCACCAGCTGCTTCAGGACGGACGCGCCCTTGGCGTAGGTGATGCCGTCGAAGTTGAGCTTGGCGTCCTCCAGGTCACGGATGTCGGCCGTGACGGGGTGGGTGGAGGGCAGCTGGTCGGCGCGGTACGCCCAGGACTTGCGGTTGTTGGCGAAGGTGACCCAGCCGTTGGTGAAGCGGGTGGCCTCGACCATGGAGAAGGAGCCCATGAAGTCCGCGAAGGACTCCTTCAGCCACAGGTCGTCCCACCACACCATGGTCACGAGGTCGCCGAACCACATGTGCGCCATCTCGTGCAGGATGACGTTGGCCCGCCGCTCGTACGACGCCCGGGTGACCTTGCCGCGGAAGATGAACTCCTCGCGGAAGGTGACGAGCCCCGGGTTCTCCATCGCCCCGAGGTTGTACTCCGGGACGAACGCCTGGTCGTACTTCCCGAACGGGTACGGGTAGTCGAAGTGGTCGTGGAAGAAGTCCAGCCCCTGCTTGGTGATCTCGAAGACGTCGTCGGCGTCGAAGTAGGGGGCGAGCCCCTTGCGGCACATCGCGCCGAGGGGGATCTCCAGGCGCGTACCGTCGCCGAGGATCCGCTCGTAGGAGTCGGTGACGTAGTGGTACGGGCCGGCGACCACGGCGGTGATGTACGTCGAGATCGGCTTGGTCTCCGCGAAGCGCCACACCCCGTCGGTCCGCTCGCCGGCGCCGTTGCTCCACACCACCCAGTCCTCGGGCGCCCGCACCTCGAAGCGGAACGGGGCCTTGAGGTCCGGCTGCTCGAAGTTCGCGAAGACCCGGCGGGAGTCGGCGGGCTCGTACTGCGTGTAGAGGTAGACCTCGCCGTCCTCCGGGTCGACGAAGCGGTGCATGCCCTCGCCGGTGCGGGAGTAGGCGCACTGGGCGTCGACCACCAGCTCGTTCTCGGCGGCCAGGTCCTCCAGCACGATCCGGGAGCCGTCGAAGACCGCGCGCGGGTCGAGATCCTTGCCGTTGAGGGAGACCGACGTCACACTCGGCGCGATCAGATCGGCGAAGCTGGTGGCGCCCGGGTCGGCGCACCGGAAGCGGATGGTCGTCACCGAGCGGAAGGTCCGCGGCTCGTCGCCCCGGTCGCCGACGGCGGACCGCAGGTCGAGGGAGACCTCGTAGCCCTCGACGGACAGCAGCGCGGCCCGCTCCTGGGCCTCGTCGCGGGACAGATTCTCACCGGGCACGGGCGGCACTCCCTCGGGGGTGGTGTTCAGCATGCGGACAGGGCCGATCCTGCCATGCGCTCCTGACGCCGGGCAGTCGGGAATGACGCGGGCTGTCGGGAATGACGTGGGTGGTCGCCGGTGTTGCGGGTTGTTGCGCTGTAAACCGACCACGCACCCCTGCTCTTTCCGAGGAGAAGCATGTCCGAGCAGACCTCCGGCAAGACCCCCGTCGACTTCTGGTTCGACCCGCTGTGCCCCTGGGCGTGGATGACCTCGCGGTGGGTCCTGGAGGTGGAGAAGGTCCGTGACATCGAGGTCCGCTGGCATCTGATGAGCCTCGCCGTCCTCAACGAGAACAAACTGGACGAACTCCCCGAGGAGTACCGCGAGCTGCTGGAGACGAAGGCCTGGGGCCCGGTCCGTGTGGTCATAGCCGCCCAGGAGGAGCACGGCGCCGATGTGCTCGGCGACCTCTACACGGCGATCGGCACGCGCGCCCACAACCAGGGCGAGGGCGCGGGCAGGGAGGTCGTCGCCGCGGCGCTGAAGGAGGTCGGGCTGCCCGACTCCCTGATGGACCACTGGGACTCCACCCCGTACGAGCCGCAGCTGCGCGCCTCCCACAAGGAGGGCATCGACAAGGTCGGCCAGGACGTCGGCACGCCCGTCATCGCGGTCCCCGGCGCCGACGGCGAGCAGATCGCGTTCTTCGGCCCGGTCGTCACCCCCGCCCCGCAGGGCGAGGAGGCCGCCAAGCTGTGGGACGGCACCCTCCTCGTCGCCTCGGTCCCCGGCTTCTACGAGATCAAGCGCACCCGCACCAAGGGCCCCGACTTCAGCAACCTGGTCTGACGCGCCCCGGGCGCCGGGCGTCCACCGCGCCCGGCGCCGCACGCCGTTCACCGCGCCCGGACCGGCCGGTGTTCACGTCGACCGGTGCCTCGCGTACAGGGCGGCCAGGCGTGGCAGCCGGCGCTCCGTCTCCGCCCAGTCGTCGAAGTCGAAGTCCCACGACGGGTCCAGCGCCGGGTAGCGGATGCGGAAGCAGTCCGGGGGCAGATCCTCCCCGGTGGCCGCGCGGTGGGCGTCCCAGGCGATACCGAGGGTGCTCTCGCACTCGACCTCGGCCCAGTCCTCGGACGCCCGCCGGATCACGGGCGACCCGGCGAGGGAGTCGGGGTCGGCGACGGCCCGCTCGAAGACCTCGCGGCCCTGGAGCACGAGCCAGCCCCGGAAGTAGTCGAAGCCGTCGTCCGAGCAGCCTCCGTTGATCGTGTACGCCGCGGCCCACAAGGGAGCCCGGTACGACGTGCCCAGCAGGTCCCACAGGATCTGCTGGGCGGCCACGATCTCGGCGGCCGGCCGGGCCGCGAGCAGCGCGGCGGCCCGCTCGGCGACGGCCCGGGCACCGTCCGGCTCCTCGGGGGCCGCGGCCGTGCGGCGCGCCTCGTCGACGATGCTCCAGAACTCGTTCACGTCCATGGGGCGAAGCCTGTCAGCGGGGTCTGACAAAGCACCCCGCCGCCGGGTCACTCCAGTTCGTCGGGCAGGCGCTTGGTGAGCCTGAAGTGTTTCTCGTGGCCATGGGTGCGGAGGTTGAGACAGACCTTGCCGTCGGGGCGGTCGTTGACGCACTTGTAGTAGTTGTCCGAGACCGGGTTGCCGAGCTGTCTCTGCAGCCAGTCGCGCTCCTTGGCGTTCAGTGGCTCGTGCGGCTCCTCCGAGCGGCAGGTCTGGCAGGTCAGTCGTCGCGAGGTCGGCATCCCCCAAGAATCCCGCCGAAACCGCCCGTAAGGGAAGAGGCTGCGCCGAAGGGACCCCCGGAAACAGCAGGAGCGAGGCGCGGGCGAGTGCCGACGGGGCGAAAAGGGGAGTGTGGGCGCGGGCGGGACCGACCTACTATCGGTCCTCGTGGGACGGGGGATTGGGGGAGGCCCGTGGGACCCGAGATCGCCGATCTGGCACGGACGGCCGGTACGACGATGGTGGCGCTGATGGCCACCCAGACCTGGGAGTCGGCACGCGAGGGCGTGGTCGCCCTGTGGCGGCGCTTCCAGCCCGACCGCGCGGAGGCCGTCGGCGGCGAACTGGAGGCCACCCGTGAGGACCTCCTCCTCGCCCAGCGCTCCGGCGACACCGAGACCGAGGCCGAACTGACCGCCGAGTGGCAGGCGCGGGTCCGCCGGCTGCTGGTCGCCCGTCCCGACGTCGCCGACGAACTGCGCCGCGTCCTCGCCGAGCTGAGCCCCGCGCTCCCCGAGGAACGGCCCACCACCGCCATCCGGCTGCGCGCCGAGGCCTCCGGCAACGGCCGGGTCTACCAGGCCGGCCGCGACCAGCACATCACCGAACGCCCCGACCGATGAGCGAGCTCGGGGCCCGTGCGTCCGGGCAGGGCCGCGTCTTCCAGACCAGCGGCGACCAGTACATCCAGGAGCACCACCACCACTACGGCGCCGGAGCGGACGGCCCCCTCTTCGCGGGCGGCCCGCAGTCCGCCGCCCTCCCGGCCGCCCCCGACTCCGTCCGCGTCCCCCTCGTCGGCCGCCCTCCCGGCGTCCTGCGTGACCGGGAGCAGCCGCGGGAGGCGCTGACGGCGGCCGTCACCGGACCCGGCGGCGGGATCCACGTCGTGCACGGCATGGGTGGCTGCGGCAAGACCGCGCTGGCGTACTGGATCTTCACCGAGGCCGTCCGCACCCACCGGCGCGTCGGCTTCTGGGTCAACGCCTCCGAGCGGATGTCCCTGCGTGCCGGGATGCTGGCCGTCGCCGGCGACCGGGGCGCCGGCACCGGCGAACTCGCCGCCGCTGCCGCCGGCCAGCGCGCCGCCGCCGACCTCGTCTGGCACCACCTCGACCACTCGGCCGACCCCTGGCTCCTCGTCCTCGACAACGCCGACGACCCCACCGTCCTGGAGGACGGCGCCTGGTTGCGCGCCAGCGAGCGGGGCACGGTCCTCGTCACCACCCGCCACGCCACCAGCCCGCTGTGGCGCGGACCGCGGGTGACCCGGCACGCCCTGGGCGTGCTGCCTCTGGACGACGCGGCACGGGTCCTGTGCGACCTCGCGCCGGACGCCGGTGACCTCGCCTCCGCCCGCAAGGTCGCCGAGCGGCTGGGCCGCCTGCCGCTCGCCCTCACCCTCGCCGGTTCCCATCTGGCCCACCAACTGCTGGAGTCGTGGTCCATGGACGAGTACGACCGCAAGCTCGGCGAGGAGTCGACCGCGATCGTCGACCGGGGCGCCACCGCACACGGCACCGGCCAGTCCCGCCAGCTGGTCGGCCGTACCTGGCAGTTGTCCCTGGACACCCTCGCCTCCCGCGGACTGCCCGAGTCGACGACCCTGCTGCGCCTGTTGTCGTTCCTCGCGGCGGACCCGGTGCCGCTGACGCTGCTGCTGCCCCTTGCCCGCGGCGGGATGCCGGTCGACGGCCTCGAACCCGCCCCGGCCGCGGAGCGGTTGGAGCCGGCGCTGCGGGGCCTGCTCGACCACTCCCTCGCCGAACTGGTCGAGACGGACGGCGCCCGGTGCGTCCAGGCCCACGGCGTGCTGTTGGACAGCGTGGCGGCGGGGGTGCCGGCGAGGCAGCGACCGCTCCTCGCCGAACTGGGGGCCCGCCTGCTGGAGGCGGCGCTGCCCGAACCGGGGGCAGTGTCACCGGAGGCGAGGAGCCGGCTCGCGCTGCTGTCACCGCACGCCTCGGCGCTGTTCGCGGCCGAGCCGGGCGAGCGCACCGCGTCGGCGGCGGTGCGGGTGGTGCGTCAGGTGTACGAGGCCGGTGACTTCACCGCCGCCCACGCCCTCGCGCCGCCCGTCGCCGACCGCGCGTCGGCGCTCCTGGGCACGGAACACCCGATCACCCTCGACGCCAGGGAGCTCCAGGCCAGGGCGCTGTTCCGGAGGGGCCGCTTCGCCGAGGCCGAGGTACTGCACCGCCGGGTGCTCGGCCTCCGCGAACGCGTACTCGGACCCGACCACATGGACACCCTGCGCAGCCATGAGGCCCTGGTCGCGCCCCTGTTCCTGCTGGACCGGCGCGCCGAGGCCGAGGAAGCGGGTCGGCACGCGCGCGAGGGGTACCGGCGCCTGCGGGGAGAGGACTCACTGGAGGCCCTCGCCGTGTGGGCGGACGTGGTCGAACTGCTGCCGGGGCTCGTGGAGGCGCCGGAGTACGAGGAGGAGGGACGCGCTCTCCTCCGCGACTGCGCACGCCTGCTGCCGCCGGACCACCCCACCTGGCTGATGGCCCGGCACAACTACGCCTGGGGGCTGTGCCAGTTGGAGCGGTACGAGTCGGCCTGGGAGCTGGCCCCCCAGGTGCTTGCCGACCGGATCCGGCTCCAGGGCCGGGACCACCCGCACGCGCTGTCGGCGCTCTCCATGACCGCCGTGGCCGCCCACGGCCTGGGCAGGACCGCCGAGGCCATCGGCATGCTGGAGGAACTCATCGAGCGCCGCGAAGGGGTGCTCGGCCCCGAGCACCCCTTCGTCGTCGAGAACCGCGAGTGGCTCACCCGGTGGCGGGCCGACGCGGCGAGCTGATCAGCGCCTCTCCCGTGCCCGCTGCCATCCGTATCCCACGGCCGCCAGCACCGCCGTCATCCCGCCCGACCAGTACAGCTGCGTCCGGGTCGCCGGCTCGCGTGCCATGAGGACGAACACCGCCGCCATCCCGGCCAGCGCCACCCAGGTCAGCCAGGGGAAGGCCCACATGCGGACGACGAGGCGCTCGGGGGCCTCGCGTTCGATGCGGCGGCGCAGCAGCAACTGCGAGACGGCGATGAGGATCCACACGACGAGGATCACCGCGCCGATCATGTTCAGCAGCCATGCGAAGACGTCGTCGGGCCGCCAGTAGCTGAGCACGACGCAGAGGAAACCGAAGACGCTGGACGCCAGCACCGCGATCCGGGGGACCCCGCCCGAGACCCGGCCGAGGAACCTCGGGCCCTGCCCGCGCTCCACCAGGGAGTACGCGATGCGCGAGGAGCCGTAGATGTTGGCGTTCATCGCGCTCAGCAGTGCCACGAACACCACCACGTTCATCAGCTGGCCGGCGCCGGGGATGCCGATGTGGTCGAGGGCGGCGACGTACGGGCCCTTCTCGACGACCGCCTTCGAGTCCCACGGGACCAGCGTGACGATGACGGCCATGGAGCCGATGTAGAAGACGGCGATGCGCCACATCGCCGTCCGCACGGCGGTCGCGACGCCCTTCACGGGGTTCTCCGACTCGGCCGCCGCGATGGTCACGGTCTCCAGACCGCCGTACGCGAAGATCGAGGCGAGCAGGCCGACGACGAGGCCGTCCGTGCCGTGGGGCAGCAGGCCGCCCTCGCCGGTGAGGTTGGAGAGGCCGGGCGAGTCGCCGCCGGGCAGGACGCCCGCCACGGCCAGGACGCCGAGCACCAGGAACAGGGTGATCGCGCCGACCTTCAGCGCGGCGAACCAGAACTCGAACTCGCCGAAGTTCTTCACGGCCGCCAGGTTGGTGCCGAGGAACACCAGCATGAACAGCGCGACCCACGCCCACTCGGGCGTCCCGGGCACCCACCCGGTCACGATCTTCGCGGCGCCGATGCCCTCCAGACCCACGGCGGTGCACAGCAGCACCCAGAACGACCAGCCGGCGGTGAAGCCCGCCCACGGGCCGACCGCGCGTTCCGCGTGCGCAGAGAAGGAGCCCGACGAGGGATACGCGGCGGACATCTCGCCGAGCATCCGCATCACCAGCATCACGAGGAGCCCGGAGAGGGTGTACGCGAGGACGATCGACGGGCCGGCGGCGGCGATGCCCGCCCCGGAGCCGACGAAGAGTCCCGCGCCGATCACCCCGCCGAGGGCGATCATCGACAGGTGGCGCTGCTTGAGGCCGTGGGAGAGGGCGGCGTTCTGCTCCGGTGGAGCCTTGACGGTGCTGCTGGGCATGGGCGCGGCTCGTCCAATGCGTGAGAGGGCAAAAACGTCCACAGTCTGGACAGCCCCTTCGCACGCACGAAGGGGCTGTCCGCTATCCGGACGCGTCCGGCACGCAGGGTGACTAGGTGGCCACGGGAACCGCCACCGGGGTGTAGTGCGCCGCGTCGCCCTCGACGGAGTAGCTCTCCTTGCCCTCGATGCCCACCGGCACGTCACCGGCGACGGTCACCCGGTGCAGACGGCGCGGCAGACCGTCGTAGTTGTCGATGGCGTAGTGCTGGGTGATGCGGTTGTCGAAGATGACGAGCTGGTTCTCCGACCAGCGGTGGCGCAGCACGTTCTCCGGCCGGGTGACGTACGACTGGAACAGGTCGAGGAGCTTGCGGGACTCGCCCGTCGACAGACCGACGATCCGCTGCGCGAACCCGCCGGTGAACAGCCCCCGTTCCCCGGTCAGCGGGTGGACGCGCACCACCGGGTGGACCGTGCGGTACTTGATGGACGTGAACTGGGCGCGGGCGGCGGCCTGCTGCTCGTCGAGGGCCTCCTCGGGCACCGCGTAGTCGTAGTCGTTGGTGTGCTCCGCCCACAGGGTGTCGGCCAGGGCGCGCAGCGGCTCGGGCAGGTCGCGGTAGGCGGCCGCCGCGTTGGCGATCAGCGTCTCCCCGCCGTACGGCGGGATCGTGATGCTGCGCAGGGAGGTCGCCTGGGGCGGGTTGAGGACGAACGTGACGTCGGTGTGCCAGTGGTTGGCGGCGCGGCCCCGTTCGCTGTCGACGGGCAGGACGTTCGGGGTGCCGTCGACGGACGGCACGGTCGGGTGGGCGGTGGTGATGTCGCCGAAGTGCCGGACGAAGGCCTGCTGGCTCGCGTCGTCGAGGTTCACCACGTCGAACACCAGGGCCTTGTGGACGTTGAGGGCCTCCCGGAGCTCGGCGACGGTCTCGTCGTCGAGGGGGCGGGCGATGTCCACGCCGGCCACCTTGGCGCCGATGTTCCCGGTGATCTTGCGGATCTGGAGGTCGGACATGTGAGGGTCCTTTCAGACGAGGGCGGTTTCCCGGGCGGGGAGTTCCCGGGCGGGGAGTTCCCGGGCGGGGAGGGCGTACTGGTTGACGGGGCGGGGGAGGCCGTAGCGCTCCCGCAGGGTCTGGCGCGGCCCGTACTCGCTGCGGAGCAGCCCGCGGGCGCGCAGGATCGGGACGACGTGGTCGACGAAGGCGTCCAGGCCGGACGGCAGGACCGCGGGCATGATGTTGAAGCCGTCGGCGGCGCCCCGCGTGAACCAGGTCTCGATCTCGTCGGCGACCTGCTCGGGCGTCCCGGCGAAGGTCAGATGGCCGCGCCCGCCGCCGAGCCGCCCGATCAGCTGCCGTACGGTGAGCCGCTCGCGCCGGGCCAGTTCGACGACGAGCGTGTAGCGGCTCTTGGCGCCCTCGATGGCGCTCTCCGGCGGCAGGTCGTCCGGCAGGAGGGAATCCAGCTCCAGCGTGCCGGGCGCCAGCTGGAGCAGAGCCTCCAGGCGGCCCACCCCGTGCGTGTACACGATGTGGTCCTCCAGCACCTGCTCGTTCGCCAGCGCCTCGGCCTCGGTGGAGCCGAGCACCGGGACGATGCCGGGCAGCACCTTGATGTGGTCGGGGTCGCGGCCGGCCGCGACGGTACGGGCCTTGAGGTCGGTGTAGAAGGCCTGCGCGTCCTCGATGGTCTGCTGGGCGGTGAACACCGCCTCCGCGTACCGGGCCGCGAACGCCTTGCCGTCCTCGCTGGACCCGGCCTGCACGAGCAGCGGGTAGCCCTGCGGCGTGCGCGGCACGTTGAGGGCGCCCTCGACGCTGAAGTACGTCCCCCGGTGCCGGGGCGGATGGATCTTCGCGTCGTCGCCCCAGACACCGGACGCCTTGTCGGCGACGATCGCGTCGTCCTCCCAGCTGTCCCACAGCTTCAGCGCCACGTCGAGGAACTCGGCGGCCCGCGCGTACCGCTCGGCGTGGGCGGGCTCGGCGTCCAGGCCGAAGTTGCGGGCCGCCTCGGCGCCGGCGGTGGTGACGATGTTCCAGCCCGCCCGGCCCCGGCTGATGATGTCGAGGGAGGCGAACTTGCGGGCCAGGTTGTAGGGGGAGTTGTAGGAGGTCGAGGCGGTGGCGATCAGACCGATGTGCTCGGTCGCCGTCGCCAGGGCCGTCAGCAGGGTGAGCGGTTCCAGCGCCCCGGCGGGACGCTGCGCCAGGTTCCCCCACAGCTGGGGGCCGTCGGCGAGGAACAGCGAGTCGAAGGTGCCGCGCTCGGCGGTCCTCGCGAGCCCGACGTAGTGGTCCAGCTCGACATGCGCGTACGGGTCGCTCTCGGGCAGCCGCCATGACGCCTCGTGGTGGCCGGTGTTCATCAGGAACGCGTTCAGATGAAGCTGTCTGGTGGTCATCGGTGGTCCTTCGAGGTCACTGGTGGTCCGCTGCGGTCACTGCTGGGCTCGGTGCCCGCCCGGGGGCCGCCACGGCGCCTTCCGGGTCCTCGGTCACCCCGAGCGCGGCCAGCAGCCGCTCCCGGTACTCGCCGAGCAGCGGATCGCGGTACGACCGGGGGTGCGGGCGGTCGATGGTCAGGTCGAGGCCGATCCGGCCGTGCTCCAGCACCAGCACCCGGTCGGCGAGCACGATCGCCTCGTCGACGTCGTGGGTGACGAGCAGCACGGAGGGGCGGTGGCGCTCCCACAGCTCCCGCAGCAGCGCGTGCATCCTGATCCGGGTCAGCGCGTCCAGCGCGCCGAACGGCTCGTCGGCCAGCAGCAGTTCCGGCTCCCGGACGAGGGAGCGGGCGAGCGCGGCACGTTGGGCCTCACCGCCGGACAGCTCGTTGGGCCAGGCGCGCTCCCGCCCCTTCAGGCCCACCTCGGCGAGCGCGGCCCGCGCCTTCTCCTCGCCCTCGGTGCCCAGCAGCACGTTGTCCAGCACCCGCCGCCAGGGCAGCAGCCGGGAGTCCTGGAACACCACCGACACCCGCTGCGGCGCGGTCATTTCGCCGCTGCCCACGACCTCGTGGTCGAGACCCGCGACCGCCCGCAGCAGGGTGCTCTTGCCGGAGCCGCTGTGCCCGAGCAGGGCCACGAACTGCCCGGCGGGGATGTCGAGGTCGATGCCGTCGAGGACCGCGCGCCCCTCGAACGACCGGGTCAGTCCCCGCAGCCGTACGGCGGTCCGCTCGGCCGTGGCGGTCGCCGCCGCGCCCGTGGTCGTCGCCGCCCCCGCGACGGTCAGCTGCTCAGTGTGCGTCGCCATGACAGCACCCTCCGTTCGATGAGCCGGACCGCGCTGTCGGAGACCAGGCCGAAGATCCCGTAGACGACCAGCCCGACGAGGATGACGTCGCTCTGGCCGTAGTTCTGGGCCTGGAACATCAGATAGCCGAGTCCGTTGGTGGCGTTGATCTGCTCCAGCACGACCAGGCCCAGCCAGGAGCCGGTCACCCCGAGCCGCAGTCCGACGAAGAAGCCGGGCAGCGCGCCGGGGATGACGATCTCGCGGATGAACCGGAACCGTGACAGGCCCTGCACCTCGGCGAGTTCGACGAATCGGGTGTCGATGCCGGCCAGCGCGGCATGGGTGTTCAGGTAGATCGGTATGTAGACGACGATGGCGATGATCGCGATCTTGAACGTCTCACCGATGCCCAGCCAGAGGATGAACAGCGGGATCAGACCGAGGGTCGGGATCGCCCGGTTCAGCTGCACCGTCCCGTCGATCAGCGCCTCACCGGCCCGGCTGAGCCCCGAGGCCAGGGCGAGCGCGATCCCGGTGGTCAGCCCGATCGCGAACCCGGCCCCGGCGCGGCGCAGCGACGTCAGGATGTCGGTCGGCAGGGTCCCGTCCGTCCACAGACGGACACCGGTCTCCAGCACGGTCCACGGGGCCGGCACCGCCGCGGGGTCCAACTGCCCCGCGGCGGAGGCGGCGGCCCACAGGGCGAGGAAGAGCAGCGGGCCGACGAGCCGGGAGGCGGGCAGCCGCCGCCCGGGGGAGAGCCGTCGCCGCCTGCGGACCTGGCCCGCCGCCTCGACGGCCACCGGCGTACCGGCCGCGGTGGCCGTGCCGGACGGGGTGGCCCTGCCGGACGGGGTGACCGCGTCGGACGCGGTGGCTGTGGCGGACGGGGTCGGGCCGGGCGGGGTGTGGTCGGGCGGGGTCCGGTCGGGCGGGGTCCGGTCGGACTGGGCCTTCGCGGTCTCCGCCGTAATGGCCGTACTCGCCGTACTCGCCGTACTCGCCGTACTCGTGGTGCTCGTGGTCATGGCCGTCACCTCCGGTACTCCGCGGGCACGGCCTTCGCCGCGATGGCTTCGAAGCGGCGGTCGAACAGCGTGCCGACGTCGAACTTCTTCACGAAGCCGCCCTCGGCGAGCAGATCCGCCGTCTCCTGCTCCCACTTGATGGCCTCGTCCCAACTGGGCTGGAACAGCGGCTTGTTGGCGAGATCACTGATCGACTTCGCCTGGGCGGCGGTCAGGTTCTGCGTCTTGACGTAGAACTCCTCGTTCCAGATGTCCGGGTGCTCGTACTGCCAGACCGCGCCCTTCGCCCAGTACGGGATGTAGGCGGCCACCGCCGCGGCCTTCGCCGAGTCGGCCAGTACGGACGTCGGCGCCCACAGCAGGTTGAGCAGGTCCACCACGTCGGTGGTGATGGTGCGGGCGCCCTTCGCCCCGTACTGCTGGAGATAGGCGGGCGCCTGCTGGTTGCCGAGCGGCGCGATGTCCACCTGGCCGGACTGGAGGGCCGTCAGGAACTGGTTGCTGGTCAGCGGGACGAGCTCCACGTCGTCGTAGGCGATCCCCGCCTGCTTCAGCGCCCGCAGCAGGACGACGCCCTGTGCCTGTCCCTGCGAGAAGGCGAGCTTCTTGCCCTTGAATTGCTTGACCGAGGTGATGTCGCTGCCGGGCTTGGTGGCGAACAGATAGTTCGGCTTACGGGTGATGTTGATCGCGACGATCTTCGCGTCATAACCCTGGTAATGCGCCTGGATCGGCGGGATTCCCGCATTGTTGGCGACTTCCAGGGAACCGGCGCGGAAGGCGTTGATGACATCGGGACCGGCCCCGATGTTCGCCCAGCTGCTCACCTTGAAAGGCAGTTCGCCCAATCCCGCGAGCTTCAGCTGCAATTGCTGCTGGTTCTGGAACGAGGCGATCTTCAGGCTGGTGCCCCGGGGGACCTTGGTAGCCAGCGGCGCGTCCGCGGCCGTCTCGGCGGTTGCCGCACTGCTGTCGGCGCAGCCGCTCAGCCCGACGGCGGCGGCGCCGACGCCGAGGAGGGAGGTGAGGAAGAGACGCCGGTCGAGACCGGACGGGGCGGACGAAGGCATGGGAGGACCCCCTGGGGTTCACAGGAAAAGCGGGAGGCGGCGCGAGGCGGGAACGCGCACGGAAATCACGGCGAACGGACGCCGGAAAAGGAGAAATCACTGCGGGAGAAGGCCGGAGAAGCGGGCGTCCACGCAGGAGGAAGAACGCGCCCGGGGCGCGTCAACGTGTCAGCAACAGAGGGTGCGACAGGTCGTGAGAAGCATGAACATGATGTTCCCGGTCTTGCGTCGGGGCTGTCAACATTCGGAGTTTCTGAATTAATTCACCGGGGCGCGGCGGCCAGCGGATCGCGATAGAGCACGTCCAGGGCGACCGCACCGCCCGCCGTGGCCAGCACGGCGTCCGGGAAGCTCGTCGGCCGGACGTCCGCCGCCCGGTCGTGCGCCACGGCGCCCCGCAGCGCGGCGAGGCAGTCCTCGCGGGCGATGACCCCGACCTCGGTGACGACGACGGTCTCCAGGTTCAGCACGTCGAGCAGCAGCCCCACGGCCCGCCCCACCGTCCGCGCCCGCTCCACCAGCAGCCGTACGGCCACCGGGTCGCCGCCCGCCGCCGCGTCCACCACATGCGTCGGGTTCACCCCGGCGATGACGCCGGCCTCCCGTGCCCGCCGGCACAGCGTCCGCTCGCTCAGCTCGGCCTGGAGGCAGCCGGTCCGCCCGCAGTCGCAGGGCTCCGTCCCGCCGGGCAGCGGCAGATGGGCGATCGCCCCGGACTGGGAGCGTGGCCCGTGGTGCACCTCGTCGTTGGTCGCGAAGGCCGCGTCCACCACGTTGCCGACGAACAGATGCAGCACGCTCCGAGTGCCCCGGGCCCGCCCGAAGAGCCGCTCCGCGCCGACCAAGGCCCGCGCGTGCCCGTCGACATGGACCGGCAGCCCGGTGCGGGCGCCGAGCACCTCCCGCACCGGCACCTCGCGCCAGCCGAGCAGTGGATGCTCCACCACCGTCCCGGTCTCCCGGTCCACCCAGCCACCGGCCGCGAACCCGACCCCGAGGAGCCGGCGCCCCGCCAGAGCCGCCGACAGCGCGGCGATCCCGTCGGCGGCGCGTGCCAGCACCACCGCCGGATCGGCGGTGCCGTCGTGCTTCATCTCCCGCCGCACCAGGACCCGTCCGCGCAGATCCAGCAGCGCGACCGTGGTGTAGGGCACCGCCACATGCACCCCGGCCACCGCGAACCGAGAGTCGTCCAGGTCGAGCGGTACGTGCGGGCGCCCCGACCCCTTGGACTGGCGGGGCGGTTCGGCCTCCCGGATGAGCCCCAGCCGCGCCAGCCCGGCGCAGTGGTCGGTCACCGAGGCCGGTGACAGGCCCGTCACGCGCGCGATGGTGCTGCGCGCCACCGGCCCGTGCTCCAGCACGGACCGCAGCACGACGCTGGCACTGGTCCGCCGCCGGTCGCTGTCGGCGACCCGCGGCACGGGAGAGGAACGGGACGGAAGAGGGGAGCGACGGGGAACGGAAGGGGAAAGAGTGGGTGCTGCCGCGGTACGGGGCATCGCGATCATCCTCGGGTACGGGTCCGACACTGCGCCGTCGTGAGGCGAGGCGCGCCGGAGCCGCCTCACCCGGGGCGGCGACAGGTGGCCGTGCCCACGCGTCGCAGGTCGACGTAGCGACGCGACGAGAAGTACCGGGCCTGGGCAACCATGCGCCCGAAGCTAGCAAAGCGGCCCACCTCTGCCCAGACGGCGACCGACGGGCGAGACGGCAGCCGTCCATCCCCACAACCCGATTGGTGAATCCCTACAGACCCCTCCGACCAAGCCGACGTGGCACAAGCCACTCCACCTCAGTGACCGGCGTCACGCCTGCCCGGTGTAACCCAAGGTCATTGTCGAAAGCCCACCATGCGGTCGTTCCCGCCTTTGTCGACGGCTGACGGTGTCCTGTTCATGACCGCTGGGATAGCGTCACCGTGTTCGATGCCACGTACACCCTTCTTTCCCCTCTACCCTCGCGGAGTCCCCATGAGTACGGCCGTCGCCCCCGCCCGCACCGGTCAGGTCCTCGCCGACCTGCTCCCCGCCTCCCGTGTACGGGACATCGCGCTGGTGGTCGGTGGCGCCGCCCTCACCGGGCTCGCCGCGCAGATCGCCGTGCCCGTGCCGGGCTCGCCGGTCCCGGTGACCGGCCAGACCTTCGCCGCGCTGCTCGTGGGCACCGCGCTCGGCGCCGGCCGCGGTGTCGCGTCCCTCGCCCTGTACGCGCTCGCCGGTCTCCTCGGCGTGCCGTGGTTCGCGAACGGCACCTCCGGCGTCGGTGTCTCCTTCGGCTACATCCTCGGCATGATCCTGGCCTCCGCGGCCGTGGGCGCCCTCGCCCGCAGGGGCGCCGACCGCTCCGTGCTGCGCATGGCCGGCACGATGCTCGTGGGCGAGGCCATCATCTACGCCGTCGGTGTCCCCTACCTCGCCGCCACCGCCGACATCACCCTCGCCTCCGCCGTCGCGGTCGGCCTCACGCCGTTCCTGATCGGCGACGCGCTCAAGGCGGCGCTGGCGATGGGCGCGCTGCCGACCGCGTGGAAGCTGCTCGACAAGTGACGTCGTAGTTCCCATGGGGGCGGTGTCACGGAGACCGTGACGCCAAGGCCCCTGGTGGCGGCGTCACTCGGACGGTGACGTCTCCACCCCGGAAGAGGCTCGCCGGGTCGCACACCGACCGCACAGAGGCGAGCCTCTTCCGCGTCCGCGTGTCACGTCTCCTGTCGGGCGCGCCGGTTGTTCCACCACAGGCCCGCCGCACCGGCGGAGATGAGTGCGGCACCCACCATGCCGAGCGGCAGGACCCGGTCGGCGGGGCCGGTCTGCGGCAGCTCGTCGGGCTTGTCGTCCTTGCCGCCCCCGCCGCCCCCGCCGCCTCCGTTCCCGCCGCCTCCGTTCCCCTCGTCTCCGGCACCGCCGCCCGGTGTGACCGGGCTGTTGTCGGTGCCGAGGAGGAGCGGTGTGGCCGGCTCGTTGGGCGACTGGTTCGTCGTGCCGAACGGCACCGGACCCTGCTGCCAGAACGTCTTCGAGCCGTCGGTGTTCTGCACCGGCAGACAGATGTCGCCCTTCTTCTTCAGGTCGAAGGTCGCGTCGATCGCAAAAGTCTTCGACTTTCCGGCCGCCAGATCGTCGATCGCACACGCGAAACCACTGTTGGCCCCATCGGGGAGATCGCCCTCAGCGATTTCCGTGCAGCCTTCGACATTCTTGACCGTCAGGCCGTCGAAACCGACCACGAGCAGCCGGATTTTCCCGCTCGCCTTGCTTCCCTCGTTCTTTACGACCCCGGAGATCTCCGTTTCCTGCGACGTGTTGTCGACCTTGATCTCTTTGGACAGCAGTGTCGACAGCTTCACCCCTGCCGGCGCCGCGTCCATGACCTTTCCGCCGTGATCGCTCAATCCCCCCTCGTCATCCGCCGAGGCCGTGAAGCCGAGGATCATCACCGACGAGAACGACGCGGTGAGCAGCGATCCCGCGATGGCCGTCCTGGTCTTCCCCTGACGAGAACTCATGTTCCATCCCCCTTGCGTCCCCCTGGCCGTGCCTGAATTCACGGCCATTGAAGAGGTACCACAAGATTTCTCGCCACTATGCTGGAGCGGCGAGAAGTGTGACCAATGCGCGACTTTTTGGTTCGGCTGTTGCGGAAGTGGGCACGTGTCGGTCGAAGGGGGGCATGGGGGTGCCGGGAACAACGAGGGGCGGAGTGCCGGGGCTTGTGGTGGCCGGCCGTTATACGTTGGTCGAAAGCATCGGCCAGGGCGGAATGGGGCGGGTGTGGCGGGCCGCCGACGAAATACTCGACCGGCAGGTCGCGGTCAAGGAAATGCGGATCGACGGCCTCGATCCGGAGGACACCCGCACCCGGCGCGAGCGCACCCTGAGGGAGGCAAGGGCCACGGCCCGCATCGACCACCCCCACGTCGTCCGCATCTACGACGTCGTCGACGAGGGCGAGCGGCTGTGGATCGTCATGGAACTGGTCGACGGCCGCTCCCTGGAACGGCTCCTCTTCGAGGAAGGCCCCCTCGACGTACGGGAGACGGCCCGGATCGGCCTCGAACTCGTCGACGCGCTCGGCCAGGTGCACGCGCAGGGCGTTCTGCACCGTGACATCAAACCGGCGAACGTCCTCGTCCGCCGGACCGGTGGACGCCGCGTCGTCCTCACCGACTTCGGCATCGCCGCCATCCAGGACGCGGAGGCGCTCACGATGGCCGGCATGCTCGTCGGCTCCCCCGACTACATGGCGCCCGAGCGGGTCTCCGGCCGCCCCCAGGGCCCGCCGTCCGACCTGTGGTCCCTGGGCGCGACCCTCTGCGCCGCCCTCGGCGGCCGCTCCCCCTTCTCCCGCGCCACCACGCTCGCCACCCTGCACGCGGTCCTCTACGAGGAGCCCGAACTGCCCGCCACGGCAGGCGACCTGCACGACGTCCTCGCCGCCCTCCTGGAGAAGGACCCGGAGGTACGCCCAGGCCTCCCCGAACTCACAGCGGCCCTCCACACCATCGCGACACCCCCACCAACCCCACCCGCAGCCACGGTCACCCTGGAACCACCGACCACACCGAGGGCTGCTCCGGAACCGGGCGGCGCCGCAGCGATCACCGCCGACCCACGGGGCGGGGTCCCAGAGAGCGCCGATCCGGGGGCCGCCGGGCCAAACGGTGCCGATCCGCGGGCCGCCGGGCCAAACGGTGCCGATCCGAGGGCCGCCGTGAGGGAGACGCCTGATCCTCGGGTCGCCCGTACGGACGGCCCTGATCCGGCGGTCGCCGAGACGGACGCCCCCGACCAGCGCGCCGTCGGGAGGGCGGTCGCCCCGGAGCCGTCGGCCGTGGGCGCGGTGGGTCCGGAGCCCCCGGGAGGGGCAGGGGAGGACGCCGAGGCGGTGGAGCCGGGGGGTGACAGCCGGGAGGCGGCGCTGGCGGAGGCCGGCGCAGAGCCCCCGGTGACATCCGCGGAGCCCTCGCGCGAGCCCACCCTCGTCGTGCACCCGACCCCCGTGCAGCCCACCCCGACGCCGACGGCGCTGAACGCCCCCGTGCAGCCCACCCCGACGCCAACCGTGCTGAACGCCCCCGAGACACCTCTGGCCGCGGACCCCGAGCCCGAAGCCTCCGCCGCCCCACCACCCCTGGACACACCCGAACTCCCCACCCGGCCCCGGCCCGCCCCCACACCGCAGGGCGACCTGCTCGGCCCCCCGCTCCCGGCGCGGCCCGCCGAGCCCCGCCGGAGCAGGCGCCGTACGGTGCTGATCGCGGCCGCCGGGGTGGCCGTGGCCGGAGTCCTCGCGGCCGTACTCGTCCCGACACTGGGCGCGTCGTCCGACGACAGGAGGAAGGCGTCCCCCTCGGCACCGTCGAGTTCGTCCCCCACCGTCGCCGGCACTTCCCGCCCCCCGACGCTCCCGCCCGGCGCCCGCACCGAGGCCGGGGTCTTCGCCTGGGTCCCGCCCGACGGCTTCTCCCGCGAGGTGCACGCCGGCGCGGAGGTCCACTACACCTCGCCGGACGCGCGACAGGAGATCGTCGGCAAGGCGTCCCTGGCCCGCGGCGACCTGCTGGCCCAGTGGGAGAAGAAGGAGGAGAGCACCAGCAAGGGCCCCGGCTACCAGAGGATCCGTCTGGAGGAGACCGAGTTCCGCGGCAAGCCGGCCGTGGTCTGGGAGTACACCGTCACCGCCCAGGAACTCCCCTGGCACGTCCGCTCCCTGGGCTTCGACACCGGCGGCAAGTCCTACCAGCTCACCACCTGGTACCACCCCGACATCGAGGACCGGGCCCTGCCCGTCTACAAAAAAGTCGAGAAGAGCTTCACCCCGTTGTGAAGCCCTTCCCGACGAACCGCGAACCGCGAACCACCAATGACGAGCCGCTCAGCCCACCTTGTCGGTGACCTCCGCCGTCGCTCCCGTCTTCTGCCCCTTGATCTTCTCCTTGACCAGGGAGATACCGACGACGACGGCCGCGACCAGCAGCGAGAGCAGCAGGATCTCCCGGTTGCCGTGCTCCGTGTCGGTGAGCATGTAGGCGAGGACGAAGAGGATCAGCCCGATCGTGGCCCACGTCAGATACGGGTACAGCCACATCTTCACGACGAGCTTCTCCGGGGTCTCCCGCTCGATGATCCTGCGCATCCGCAGCTGGGAGAAACAGATCACCAGCCACACGAACAGGGCGACCGCGCCGGAGGAGTTCACGAGGAACAGGAACACGCCCTCGGGGAAGAAGTAGTTGAAGATCACCGCGACGAACCCGAAGACCACCGACGCCAGGATCGCCGTCATCGGCACACCCCGCGACGTGGTCCGTCCGAACGACCGCGGCGCGTCCCCGCGCTCACCCAGGGAGAACGCCATCCGGGAGGCCGTGTACAGGCCGGAGTTGAGGCAGGACAGCACCGACGTCAACACGATGAAGTTCATGATCTGACCCGCGTGGGCGATTCCCAGCGAGTCCAGCGCGGCGACGTAGGAACCCTTCTCCTTGATCGAGGGGTCGTTCCACGGCAGCAGCGCGACCACGACGAAGATCGAACCCAGGTAGAAGACGCCGATACGCCAGATGATGCTGTTCGTCGACTTCGTGACGGCCTTCTGCGGGTTCTCGGTCTCGCCGGCGGCCAGCGTGGCGATCTCACTGCCCATGAACGAGAAGACGACCAGCAGGACGCCGATGAGGATGGCGCCGGGCCCGTTCGGCAGGAACCCGCCGTGGTCGGTCAGGTTCCCCAGGCCCGCCTTCTCGGCCTCCACGCCCGGCAGCACGCCGAACACGGCGAGCCCGCCCACGACGATGAACGCGGCGATCGCGACGACCTTGATGCCGGCGAACCAGAACTCGAACTCCCCGTACGAGGCCACCGAGACCAGGTTGGTGGCGGTCAGCACCACCATCACGATCAGGGCCCAGCCCCACTGCGGTACGGCCGGGATCCAGCCCTCCAGGATCACCGCGCCGGCGGTCGCCTCCACCGCGAGGACGACGACCCAGAAGAACCAGTACAGCCATCCGATCGAGAACCCGGCCCAGCGGCCCAGCGCCCGGTCGGCGTGCGCGGAGAACGACCCGGAGGTGGGGTTCGCCGCGGACATCTCACCGAGCATCCGCATGACCAGGACGACCATCGTGCCGACCAGGGCGTAGGACAGCAGGATGCCGGGACCGGCGGTCGCGATACCGGAACTCGACCCGACGAAGAGGCCCGCCCCGATCACACCTCCGATCGCGATCATCGACAGATGGCGGTTCTTGAGACCGGCATGGAGGCCGGGGGAGGGGGGAGATGAGGAGCCTGGTGTGCCGGTGTCGGTCGGCAGAGTCGGCTGCGAGGTCATGGGGGGAGTTTCCTTTGCGCCGTTGTGGGGACTTCCGTGCGTCTGCCCACGCATTCCCCGGTGACTCTCGTCGGAGCGGGAGACGAGAGGCGGCGGGGGTCTTGCGTGAACCTCCGTAAAGATCGGTCCAGTGAATCGGAGGTGAAAGGAATCCTGAACCTTTGAATCCAGATCGTTACTTGAGGTTTACTTGAGGTTCCGTGGTGTGGCTCACGCTTTTCGGGCGTCGGGCCCCCATCGCGCCCCGACGAAACAGGCGTGTCACACTCGGACCATGCGCGTCTACCTCGGCTCCGATCACGCCGGATACGAACTCAAGAACCACCTCGTCGAGTGGCTGAAGGCCGCCGGTCACGAGGTCGTCGACTGCGGTCCCCACATCTACGACGCCCAGGACGACTACCCGCCGTTCTGCCTCCGCGCGGCGGAGCGCACGGCCGCCAACCCCGGCTCCCTGGGCATCGTCATCGGCGGATCCGGCAACGGGGAGCAGATCGCCGCGAACAAGGTGGCCGGCGTGCGGGCCGCGCTCGCGTGGAGCACCGAGACGGCCGCGCTGGGCCGCGAGCACAACAACGCGAACGTCGTGGCCGTCGGGGCGCGGATGCACTCGCAGGACGACGCGACCAAGTTCGTCGAGACGTTCCTCAACACGCCGTTCTCCGGTGACGAGCGCCACATCCGCCGCATCGACATGCTCGCGGCGTACGAGACGACGGGCGACCTCCCCCCGATCCCGGCGCACCACCCCCAGCCGTAGGACGCCTGACAACTCGGGGGTTGCGGGCGCGTCGGCGCGTGCGGGTGGTTCGTGGTTCCTCGCGCAGTTCCCCGCGCCCCTGAAAAGCGACCGGGGCTACGCCCCGTGCTTTTCGGAATGAAGGCGGGCCGCAGGCCCATGCTTCAGGGGCGCGGGGAACTGCGCGACAAGCCCCCACCCACCCGCACCCGCCATACGCCCCCCGCGCCCCCACCCCCTAGGCGCCCCGCCCAACCCCCGGAGGGCCCCGTGCCGGAAGGCCACACGATTCATCGCCTGGCCGAGGACTACCTCTCCCACTTCGGCGACGGCACGGCCATCCACGTCACCAGCCCCCAGGGCAAGTTCGCCGACGCCGCCGCCCTCCTCGACGGCACCCCCCTCACCGCCGCCGAGGCCCACGGCAAGCACCTCTTCCTCCACTTCGGCGCTCCCGACGCGGAGGACTGGGTCCACATCCACCTCGGCCTCTTCGGCAAGGTCGACCTCGGCCCCACGCCGGCGCCCCCGCCGACCGACACCGTCCGCCTCCGCCTGCGCAACGACACGTCGTACGTGGACCTCCGCGGCCCCACGACCTGCGCGTTGATCACGGACGCCGAGAAGCAGGCCGTCCACGCCCGCCTCGGCCCGGACCCGCTGCGCCCGGACGCCGACCCGGCCCTCGCGTACGCCCGGATCTCCCGCAGCCGTACGACGATCGCCGCGCTCCTCATGGACCAGAAGATCATCGCGGGCGTCGGCAACGTCTACCGCGCCGAGGTCCTGTTCCGGCACGCCATCGACCCGTACCGTGCCGGCCGGGACATCAGCGCGGCGGAGTGGGACGCGATCTGGGCCGACCTCGTCGCCCTCATGCGCGAGGGCGTTCGCAACAACCGCATCGACACCGTCCGCCCGGACCACACCCCGGAAGCCATGGGCCGCCCGCCCCGCGTCGACGACCACGGCGGCGAGGTGTACGTGTACCGCAGGGCCCACCTGCCCTGCCACATCTGTGGTGGCGAGATCCGCACCGCAGATCTCGCCGCCCGCAACCTCTTCTGGTGCCCCACCTGTCAGCAGCGCTGACGTCCCGGGAGGGCACCCGGCCTCAGAACGAGTGCGGCACCCAGGGCGCCACGGTCGACGAGCAGAACCCGACGGACGCCTCAGCGAGCGCCCCCGGCCGCAGCTCCCGCACCCGCCCGGCCGCACCCAGCGACGCGAGGCTCACCCCACCCAGATAGGCCGACGCCAACTCCCGCACGGAGGGCGAGATCGGCGGCCCGCTCGGTCCGCTCGCAGCTCGCCCCCCGCGCGTCTGCGACGATCCGCCAACGCCCCTCGTTCCAGGGACAGAAGGCGTCCTCCACCTCCAACACCAGGTCCACCGGCGCCTGATAGGTCCGCGCCCCCAACGCCGCCCCGACATCCACGAGCCGTACATGCAGATCGTCCTGCACCCGTAGCCCGCACCGCCGGACGTCCGACACCATGTGCAGCCACGGCTCGTCCACGGGCCGCCGGTACGCGACGACCGACGACGTCAGATCGATGTCGAAGAGGAACCGCCACAACGCGGCGTGGGCGGCCGGATCCACCGCCTCCAGGGCGCTCAGCCGGACGACCCCCGCGGCCCCGCCCGGCCCCCAGTCCGGTTTGAGACGCGGAACCGCGCGTACCCGACGAGCCCCTCGTCCCCGTCCCGCTCCGCCACCACTGTCGACCTTGACACCGAGCCGGTGCGTGGCGACGCCGTACCCGAACCGGCCGTAGATCGCCGGCTCCGACGCGACCAGCACGCCAGCGGCTCGCCCCAGGAGCGGACGTCCGCCAACTGCCGCCGCATCATGGAGGTCAGCACTCCACGCCGCCGATGTGTGGCGGCGACACCCACCATCGTCACGCCCGCCGCGGCGACGGCCGCGCCACCGGGAACCGTGACCCGGAAGTCGAACGCCCCGGCCGTCCCCACGCGTTGGCCGCCGTCCCAGGCGCCGGGCGCACGGCCGTGGTCGAGGAGCGACGCGTCGAGGTCGCGCTCCTCGGCCGGAGCCCGCATCCCCCCGAAGGCCCGCAGAAGGTTCGCGTACCAGACATTCCAGTCGTCCTTCGCCAACACCCGCAGCTCAGTCGTCATGTGCCGTGCGTAGCAACGCCCTTCGTCACGAGCGAGTTAATTTCCCCATGCCGCACGGGGCAGCGTGGGATCCTTCACAGGTGCCGCGCGAGGGCCGCAGGACGGCTCCCGTGTGAGATCTGTGTGAGATTCGTCGTGAACCCGCCCTCGGAAGGGGGACAAGTAGGACCTCCCGTGCACAGGGGCTGGTCCGATGGATAAGGTCCCGAACAATGGCAGCAGGACGAGAGCGGCGCGCGGCGGCCGATACGTTCACGGCCCGGATGAAGAAGCTGGTTCACCGGGTCCGCACCGGCGTGCGCAAATCCGCCGTCGACTACTTCCGGGGCGACGGCTCCGACTGGGTCGCCCTGGCCGGCCTGCTGCTGATGATCCCGCTCATCGCGATGCTCACCATGGTCGACCCGGTGTGGTTCTCGCCCGCCGCGCTCGTCCTGCCCATCGTCGCGGGCGGCCTGCTGCTGCGTCCCGCCAGCCTGCTCGGCCTGTACGCCGCCGCCGCGACCGCGCTGATCATCGAGTCCGTGAAGCTCGGCCCCTACACCGAGGGCCCGGCGAGAGTGACACCCGGCATCGTGCTCGTGGTCGCCGCCTGCGGTTTCTTCGGCCTGCTCATCGCCCAGTTCCGCAGCCGCGTCGGCGTCCCCTGGCGGCGCGGCGGCACCATGCTCTTCGACCTCCGTGAACGCATCCGGGTGCAGAGCAAGTTGCCGCAGCTGCCCGCCGGCTGGCACCGCGAGATGGCGCTGCGCCCCGCCGGCGGCCAGTCGTTCTCCGGTGACTTCGTCGTCGCGGCCCGCACCAACGGCGGCCGCACCCTCGAAGTCGTCCTCACCGACGTCTCCGGCAAGGGCATGGACGCCGGCTCCCGCGCCCTCCTCCTCTCCGGTGCCTTCGGCGGCCTGCTGGGATCGCTCCCACCGCACGCGTTCCTCCCGGCGGCGAACGGCTACCTCCTCCGCCAGGACTGGGACGAGGGCTTCGCGACCTCCATCCACCTCGTCCTCGATCTCGACTCCGGCGACTACGAACTCTTCTCCGCGGGACACCCGCCCGGCCTCCAGCTCAGCGCCGGCACCGGCCGCTGGGAGGAGAAGGCCGCCGAGGGCCCGCTCCTCGGCGTCTACGACGGCGCCCAGTTCGACCCCGTGAAGGGCTCGCTGCGCCCTGGCGACGTCCTCATGCTGTTCACCGACGGCCTCGTCGAGACCGCCGACCGCGACATAGTCGAGGGCATCGACCGCCTCACCGGCGAGGCCGACCGCTACGTCCCCGGCGGCTTCCACGGAGCCGCCTGGCACCTCATCGAAGCCGTCGCCAAGGACGTCAACGACGACCGGGCCCTGCTCCTGATCTGCCGAGAGGGCCCCACGGCCCCGAAGTGACAGGGCGCCCCCCGAGAGGCGCGGGGACCGGGCGAATCGGCCACCGGAGGCCGAGGGGACCTGGGCGAACCGGCCACCAGGGGCCGCGGGGACCGGCCGTACCAGCCATCAGCGGCCGCCGGGACCGGGCGAACCGGCCACCGGGATCCCGCCCGCCCGACACACCACAGGAGCCCATCGCATGCCCCTCTCCCTCGCCGACATCGAAGCCATCGCCCGCGGCGCCCACGCCGCCCAGACCGACAAGGCGGGCCGCCCCTACGCCGAGCACCTCCAGGCGGTCGCCCACGGTGTGGCCGCCCGCGGCGGGGACGAGGACCAGATCGCCGCGGCCTGGCTGCACGACGCCATCGAGGACGAGGCCCTCACCGAGGACTGGCTCGCCGAGGCCCCCCTGACCGCCCGTACGAAGAACATCGTGCTGGCCCTCACCAAGCGCCCCGGAGAGGCCCCGGAGGCGTACGCCGCGCGCATCCTCGCCACCCCGGGCGCCGTCCTCGTCAAGCAGTCCGACCTCGCCCACAACGCGAACCCCGCCCGCCTGGCCGTCCTCGACGAGTTCACCCGGGCCCGGCTGACCCACAAGTACGCCCGCATGAGAAACCTCCTCGGCCTGCCGGACGAACCGGCGACCGAGGAGGTCAGGGACGAGCAGGACGGCTGAGAGTCAGGTCCTCGTGCCGGCCTTCCCGCGCTCGCGGGCCAGCTCGGTGGCGTCCCGCTTGAAGGCCCACTCCATCTTCGGCTCCATCGCGAACCGGAACATCCGCTGCACCGGCGGCGTGCACAGCACGGTGATGACGGCGGCCGCGAAGAAGGTCACGAACAGCTCGCCGAGCGGCTGGTAGATCCACGTGTTGATGTCGTACCAGTCCCAGAAGCGCGAGCCCTTCGCGAGGAACCCGTGCAGCAGATAGCCGTACAGGGTGCCCGCGCCGAGCACGGTGAACCACATCTTCCGCCGAGGGACCCAGGCGAAGAAGCACGTGGTCAGCACCATGGAGCAGCCGAACAGCGCGAAGGTCATCACGACACCGGCCCACCACGGCGCCCCCAGCTCCTGGGCGCTGTCCCGGTGGTAGAACCAGGCCGAGTTCATGTCAGGGCCCAGCCAGTACGCCATCGCCAGCGCGCTCGCCAGCACCGGCACGGACAGGATCCGCACCTCACGGCGGCGCATGAACTGGAAGTGCGCCGGCTTCATGAACAGACCCACCACGAAGAACGGCAGGAACTGCAGGACGCGCTGGAGGTCGAGGTCGTCACCGATGTCCGGCGACACGGAGGCGAGCGCCGCGATGGCGAGCGCGAGCGGCACCGGCCAGCGCACGACCTTCCACAGCGGCGTCGTCAGCCGCCAGACGAACAGCGCGATCAGGAACCAGGTGAGGTACCAGGGGTCCAGCAGGCTGATCGGGTGCGACGGGTCGTCGTCGGCGTACCGCTTGAAGACCGAGTACGCGATCTCGAACAGCACGTACGGCACCGCTATGCCGGTGACCAGCCGCCGCAGCCGGTCGGGACGCATGTCGAAACTGCGGGAGAAATAGCCGGAGATGATGATGAACGCCGGCATGTGGAAGGTGTAGACGACCATGTACAGCGCCTCGGCGGCGCGACTGTGGTCGGTCAGCGGCTCCCAGGCGTGCCCCATCGCGACGAGCACGATGGCCAGGTACTTGGCGTTGTCGAAGAACGCGTCGCGTTGTCTGGCCGGTCTGGTGTCCGGGGACGCGGCGCTCGTGGCCGGGTGGGGGGACGAGGACTTCAGCGAGCGCGGACTCGGCACTCCGTCCGCCGACGACTGGGCCGGGGGGAGCGGCGCGCTGGTGTGGCCATGCGGTCGCAGCGAGTTCGTCACAGACCCTCCCGCCGTGAACGAGGCGGGCCGGTCCGAGCACTCGCTGCGCAAGGGGGGGACGAGGCAGCGGTGAACATCTGAGGCACCCTAGCGTTGTCTGTGCGAGTCAGTAAAACCATCGACGTTAATCCCGTATTGGTGAGTACGTGTCCTCTCCGGGTACCCGGGATTCGGCGATGTGAGCACCAGTCAGAGCGTCACCGTCCGTGCACCGAAGCGGCATGCCGCGGAACCCTTCTGTCCGTATACATCCGGACTAAACGGTGCATAACATGCTCGGGCGACTCCGGCGGAATGTCCGGTTAATTACCCTTCTACGTACGACCCTTGATGTGTCTGTAGCAACAATTCGAATTACCTGCGAACGGGATGTGTGTGCACGGAAACGATCACCGTGAATTCACTCCCGGCGCCCTCTCGCCGGTCGCGGGCGCGCCCGCGGATCCGCGTCACTGTGGCCGACGATGCCTCACCTGCCGCATAGGACGGCCAGGTTGGTGGCACGATGGTTCTGGCGGGGTGCGCGTGGGGTCGGCGCCCCGGGCCGGGAGTGCGGACCGACCGAGGGTGTGATCTGTGTGGCCATTTCGCTGTCAGTGGTTCTGTTGCTGGGGATCATCCTCATCGTCCTGATGAGGGGCGGGACGATCAAAGCCGGCCCGGCCGTCGTCGCCATCCTCTTCGGCTTCTTCCTCGCCTCCACCGGCATGGCCGACGACATCCAACGCTTCCTGAACTCGATAGCGGAAACGATCAACTCGATCCAGTTCTAGCGGAGGCGCCGCGACACGCGCCGCGAAGGCGCCGCGCCACGCATGACGCGCGAAAAGACCTCCGGCCCGGTTCCGAGGGAGTCCCTCGGAACCGGGCCGGAGGCCGGTGGAGCGGGCGACGGGAATCGAACCCGCGTAGCTAGTTTGGAAGACTAGGGCTCTACCATTGAGCTACGCCCGCACAGGTCGCGCCGCAGGTCGGGAGACCGCGGCACTGAAGGCATCGTAGCGGGTCGGGCGCCCTCGCCGCACACCCCTTCCGGCCGCCCCGCCCGCCCGCCCGCGCACGCGCCCGCGCACTCGGCAAATACGGCGGCTCCCCTGGCCCGGGACATGTACCCTACGTGTCGCACCAGACGGGGTGTGGCGCAGCTTGGTAGCGCGTCCGCTTTGGGAGCGGAAGGCCGTGGGTTCAAATCCCGCCACCCCGACCACCAGCCGGGACCCGCCGGGCCGACCGGCCGGGGCCTGCCGGGGCACGACCCGCGGGGCACCCGGTGTCTCAAGATCACCTTTTGGGGCGTGTACCGCCTGCGGTTACTATGCAAGCTGCGCGCCCGTGTGTCTGCACTCTCACGTCTCTCAAGGGCCGCGAATCCGCTGAGGCTCTGCCGGATCCGGCAGGGGGCCCAGCAGAACCCCAAGAAGTCAGCCACAAGGAGACCGAACCGTGAAGAGCGCCGTGGAGACCCTGAACCCGACTCGGGTTCGGCTCACTGTCGAGGTGCCCTTCGAGGAGCTCAAGGACAGCCTCGACGCGGCGTACAAGAAGATCAACCAGCAGGTCACGGTGAAGGGCTTCCGCAAGGGCAAGATCCCGGCCCGGATCATCGACCAGCGGTTCGGTCGCGGCGCCGTGCTGGAGGAGGCTGTCAACGACGCGCTTCCGAAGCTCTACACCGAGGCGGTCAACGAGGCCGAGCTCAACGTCCTCGGCCAGCCCGAGGTCGACATCACGGAGCTGAAGGACGGCGAGACGCTGAACTTCACCGCCGAGGTCGACGTCCGCCCGACCATCGAGATCCCGGACTTCTCCGGCATCGAGGTCGAGGTCGACGCCGTCGAGGTCACCGACGAGGACATCGACAAGGCGGTCGAGCAGCTCCGTGAGCGCTTCGCCTCGACCTCCCCGGTCGAGCGGGCCGCCGAGGACGGCGACGTCGTCACGATCGACCTGCAGGCCAAGGTCGACGGCGAGGTCCTGGAGGACGGTGTCGCCGAGGGCGTCTCCTACACGATCGGCTCGGGCGAGCTGCTCGACGGCATCGACGACGCCGTGAAGGGCCTGGAGGCCGGCGCCGAGGCCACCTTCACCTCCGAGCTGAAGGGCGGCTCGGCGGCGGGCAAGGAGGCCGAGGTCACCGTCAAGGTCACCCAGGTCGCCGCCCGTGAGCTGCCGGAGCTGGACGACGAGTTCGCTCAGCTCGCCTCCGAGTTCGACACCCTCGAGGAGCTGCGCGCGGACAGCCGCAAGCGCCTGGAGAACATGAAGCAGTACGACCAGGCCACGCAGGCCCAGGAGCGCGTCCTGGAGAAGCTGCTGGAGCTCGTCGAGGTGCCCGTCCCCGAGAAGCTGCTCGAGGACGAGATCAACACCCGCAAGCACAACCTGGAGCACCACCAGCTCGGCCAGATGGGCCTCGACCTCGAGAAGTACCTCGAGATCCAGGGCAAGACGGTCGAGGAGTTCGACGCCGAGACCAAGGAAGCGGCCGTCAAGGGCATCAAGACCCAGTTCGTCCTCGACGAGCTGGTCGCCAAGGAGAAGCTGAACGTCAACCAGGAGGAGCTCACCGAGCACCTCATGCGGCGTGCGGCCTCCTCCGGCATGTCCCCCGACCAGTTCGCCCAGGCCGTCGTCCAGAACAACCAGGTCCAGCTCCTGGTCGGCGAGGTCGCCCGCGGCAAGGCCCTGGCCCTGGTCGTCGAGGCGTCCACGGTCAAGGACACCAACGGCGAGCTCGTCGACCTCGACGACGAGGACGAGGACGAGACCACGGAGGGCTCCGCCGAGGAGACCCCGGCCGCCGCCGAGGCCGCCGAGGAGGCCCCCGGGGCCGCCGCCGAGGAGAAGAACGAGGCCTGAGCCTCGTACCACCTCTGATCCGCACGAAGAGGCCCCGGAGCGCGAGCTCCGGGGCCTCTTCGCGCCCGCGCCCCTGGGCGGGGCAGTGCGTGACGCGCTGCCCCGGGCGGGGCCGGGGGGGTGACACGACGCCCCTGTTCCCGCAGCGGAGCGCATGCGCTGACAGCGAACAGTTCCCTTTGCGGGATTCCCCGGCGGAGCCTCCGCGTTAGGGTCCATGAATACGGGGCCGGAGCACTCGGCGAAACCGCCGGAGGCCCCCGCAGGGAAACGTGAGACGGCCCGGCGCCGTCGTAAGACGAGCAGGTGGATACGTGACGAATCTGATGCCCTCCGCCGCCGGCGAACCTTCCATCGGCGGTGGCCTCGGCGACCATGTCTACAACCGGCTGCTCAACGAGCGGATCATCTTCCTCGGCCAGCCGGTCGACGACGACATCGCGAACAAGATCACCGCACAGCTGCTGCTCCTTGCCGCCGACCCGGACAAGGACATTTACCTGTACATCAACAGCCCGGGCGGTTCGATCACGGCCGGCATGGCGATCTACGACACCATGCAGTACATCAAGAACGACGTGGTGACCATCGCCATGGGCCTCGCGGCCTCGATGGGTCAGTTCCTCCTCAGCGCGGGCACCCCCGGCAAGCGCTTCGCGCTGCCGAACGCCGAGATCCTGATCCACCAGCCCTCCGCCGGCCTCGCCGGCTCGGCCTCGGACATCAAGATCCACGCCGAGCGGCTGCTGCACACCAAGAAGCGCATGGCCGAGCTCACGTCGCAGCACACCGGTCAGTCGGTCGAGCAGATCACCCGCGACTCGGACCGCGACCGCTGGTTCGACGCCTTCGAGGCCAAGGAGTACGGCCTCATCGACGACGTCATCGCCACGGCCGCCGGCATGCCGGGCGGCGGCGGCACCGGGGCCGGGCAGGCGTAACGGCACCCGCCGCGCCGCGCGTCGCCGTACGCGAGCCCGGCCGCGTCCGGACGCCGCAGGAGCCCGTAGGAGGGCCCGCGGCGGAAGGACCGGCTCCGGGCGCCGTACGGGGCGCCCGGCGGCCGTACGACGGCCGTCACGGACGTACGACGGCGCGCAGCCCGGCGGCAGCCGACCCGCACCCCCGAAAGCCCCAGCCGACCGCCTCAGCCCCTCTCAGGCTCCCAGGAGACCCACAGTGAACGACTTCCCCGGCCACGGCCTCTACGACCGTGCGAGCTCCCAGTACACCGGCCCCACGGCCGAGTCCCGGTATGTGATCCCGCGCTTCGTCGAGCGCACCTCGCAGGGCATCCGCGAGTACGACCCCTACGCGAAGCTCTTCGAGGAGCGGGTGATCTTCCTCGGCGTACAGATCGACGACGCCTCCGCCAACGACGTGATGGCGCAGCTGCTGTGCCTGGAGTCGATGGACCCCGACCGTGACATCTCGGTCTACATCAACAGCCCCGGCGGCTCCTTCACGGCGCTCACCGCGATCTACGACACGATGCAGTTCGTGAAGCCGGACATCCAGACGGTCTGCATGGGCCAGGCGGCCTCCGCCGCGGCGATCCTGCTGGCCGCCGGTACGCCCGGCAAGCGCATGGCGCTGCCGAACGCGCGCGTGCTGATCCACCAGCCGTACAGCGAGACCGGCCGCGGTCAGGTCTCCGACCTGGAGATCGCCGCCAACGAGATCCTCCGGATGCGTGCGCAGCTGGAGGAGATGCTGGCCAAGCACTCCACCACGCCGATCGAGAAGATCCGCGAGGACATCGAGCGCGACAAGATCCTCACGGCGGAGGACGCGCTCTCGTACGGTCTGATCGACCAGATCATCTCGACGCGGAAGATGAACAACGCGGACGTCCGCTGACGGCGGAAAGCCTGTATTGTTCGCCGCCCCTTGGCATGGTTGGCACCGTTTGACCCAGTGCACGACAAGGTGCACGTCAAAGCGAACCGTGCCAAGGGGGGCCCGAACGGGGGGCCCGGCAAGGTACCGTCGACATAAGGCAGCACCAGGAGCCGCTGGATTCCAATCGTCCAGGCGTCTCCCAGGCGAAGGGGAAGCACACCGTGGCACGCATCGGTGACGGCGGCGATCTGCTCAAGTGCTCGTTCTGCGGCAAGAGCCAGAAGCAGGTCAAGAAGCTCATCGCAGGGCCCGGTGTGTACATCTGCGACGAGTGCATCGACCTCTGCAACGAGATCATCGAGGAAGAACTCGCGGAGACCAGTGAGGTCCGCTGGGAGGAACTCCCGAAGCCGCGTGAGATCTACGAGTTCCTCGAGGGGTACGTGGTCGGCCAGGAGGCCGCCAAGAAGGCCCTGTCGGTCGCGGTGTACAACCACTACAAGCGCGTCCAGGCCGGAGAGAACGGCGGCGGCCAAGGCCGTGACGACGCGATCGAGTTGGCCAAGTCCAACATCCTGCTGCTCGGCCCCACCGGCTCCGGCAAGACCCTGCTCGCCCAGACGCTGGCCCGCATGCTGAACGTCCCGTTCGCCATCGCGGACGCGACGGCGCTGACGGAGGCCGGCTATGTGGGCGAGGACGTCGAGAACATCCTCCTGAAGCTCATCCAGGCGGCCGACTACGACGTCAAGAAGGCCGAGACCGGGATCATCTACATCGATGAGATCGACAAGGTCGCGCGGAAGAGTGAAAACCCGTCGATCACACGGGACGTGAGCGGCGAGGGTGTGCAGCAGGCCCTGCTCAAGATCCTCGAGGGCACCACGGCCTCGGTCCCGCCGCAGGGCGGCCGCAAGCACCCCCACCAGGAGTTCATCCAGATCGACACGACGAACGTCCTGTTCATCGTGGGCGGCGCGTTCGCCGGCCTGGAGAAGATCATCGAGTCGCGGGCGGGTGCCAAGGGCATCGGCTTCGGTGCGACGATCCGCTCGAAGCGGGAGCTGGAGTCCAAGGACCAGTTCGAGGACGTCATGCCCGAGGACCTGGTCAAGTTCGGCATGATCCCCGAGTTCATCGGCCGCCTCCCGGTCATCACCTCGGTCCACAACCTGGACCGGGAAGCCCTCCTCCAGATCCTGGTGGAGCCCCGCAACGCCCTGGTGAAGCAGTACCAGCGCCTCTTCGAACTCGACGGCGTGGAGCTGGACTTCGAGCGCGAGGCCCTGGAGGCCATCGCCGACCAGGCCATCCTCCGCCAGACCGGCGCGCGCGGCCTGCGCGCCATCATGGAGGAGGTCCTGATGTCGGTCATGTACGAGGTCCCGTCCCGCAAGGACGTGGCCCGCGTGGTCATCACCGCCGACGTCGTCCACTCCAACGTCAACCCGACCCTCATCCCGAGGGACGCGCGGGGCCGGGGATCGGGCGAGCAGAAGACGGCGTAACCGCCGCTCACTTGCACGAAGAGGGCACCCGAGGCATTGCCTTGGGTGCCCTCTTGCGTTGATCTGCGACGGGATCCGGCCAGGCGCCATGTATCCGCTGGCGCCATGAGCACCTCAAGTGATCTTCTGTCCGCCTCGGGGCCGACCACCCCGAGAACGTGAACGGAAGGATTCTGACGTTGAAGGCAAGGCGTTTCCTGGCAGCGCTCAGCGTGGTCGCGGCGGCGGGGGTCATGCCCGTGGTCACGGCGGGTACGGCGCATGCTGACGCGTTCGATTGCGTCGAGTACCTCAAGAGCAAGGGGTACAGAGTTGGCCCGGTTGTGACGGAGGCGTGCGGTAAGGATCTGATCTTTGGCCCCAGCCCTGCCTGCATAGCCGATCTCCGAGGTGTTGGTGTGACGGTTCGGCACGCTACGCAAGCTTGCACTCGGGCCTGAAGAAGACGGCGGAGGGGCGCCCCGCATGCTTGCGGAACGCCCCTCCGTGAACACCCGTCAGGCCTTGACGCGTACCTCGTCGCGGAGCTTCGCGGTGGTGTCCGCGGCGGTGGACTGGTCCGTGGCCTTCTCGGCCATGATGCTCGCGAGGTCCATCGGCATCACCATGCCGACCGTGCTGTAGTCGCCCCACACACAGAACGAGAGGTTCATCTCGCTCGGCCCGCCGCTCGAGTTGCCGTCGATGGGCTCCATCTTTGCGTCCTGGCACTTGAGGACGGCGCCCTCGGCGGAGTCGTACGACTTGGGGTCACCGACCATGGTGACCTTGACGTCGTCGTCGTCCTTCCCGGATTCGGACTGCATGTGGTCCAGCATGGCGTCGACGACCGCCTCCGGGTCCTCGATCTCCCCGTAGACGCCGCTGAAGTGCAGCTGCTTCTGCGCCATCGGGTTGTTCTCGTTGCCGGCCACGTACGACGCGCTGACGTCCTTGGGGTTCTTCACACCCCACTTCTCGGCGTCCTTGACGTCGCTGTCGGACAGCGCGCCGCCGCCGCTCTCCTTCTTCTTGTACTCACTGAGCACCGTCGCCGGCGTCGTCAGCTTGTGCGGGCCGTCGTCCGCGATGTCCGCGCTGCCGCTTCCGCCGAAGACGAAGTACGCGCCGACCGCGACCGCCGCGACCACGGCGACCGCGCCCAGGATGATGCCGACCTTCTTGCCGCCACCGCCGGGAGCCACCGGCGGCTGGGGCACGGTCGGGTAACCCGGCTGGCCGCCGTACGGGGCCTGCGGCTGGCCGTAGGGCGGGGTCTGGGGCGGAACACCCTGGGGGGCCTGCTGCGGGTACCCGTAGCCCGGCTGCTGCGGGGGCGCCTGCTGCGGGTAGCCGTAGCCGGGCTGGGGGGCGGCCTGCGGCTGCTGCTGGCCGTAGGGGCCCGGCTGACCGTACGGCCCGGGCTGCTGGGGCTGCCCGCCGTACGGGCCCGGCTGGTTGTGACTCATGTTCTGGGTTCCCCTCCAGATGCTTATGTGTTCCTGACATCCTGGCGCAAACGCGATGGGTCCCACGCACCGGGGGTCACACCGTTACGGAAGAATCCGGTTTCGGGACGACCCCGTGACACCCCTAAACTGACCGGGTGACCGAGAACGCTCAGCAGCAGCCTCCAGCGCCCGCCACCGATCTGCCGACCCAGTACGCGCCGGCCGAGGTAGAGGGGACGCTGTACGAGCGCTGGGTAGAGGAGGGGTACTTCGCGGCCGACGCCAAGAGCGACAAGCCCGCGTACACCATCGTCATCCCCCCGCCGAACGTCACCGGCAGCCTGCACCTCGGCCACGCCTTCCAGCACACCCTCATGGACGCTCTGACCCGCCGCAAGCGCATGCAGGGCTACGAGGCGTTGTGGCTCCCCGGCATGGACCACGCCGGGATCGCCACGCAGAACAAGGTCGAGCAGCAGCTCGCCGAAGAGGGCAAGTCCCGCCACGACTTGGGCCGCGAGGAGTTCGTCGAGCGCGTCTGGCAGTGGAAGGAGGAGTACGGCGGCAAGATCCTCGGCCAGATGCGCCGGCTCGGGGACGGGGTCGACTGGGACCGTGAGCGGTTCACGATGGACGAGGGCCTGTCCAAGGCCGTCCAGACCATCTTCAAGCGGCTCTACGACGACGAGCTGATCTACCGCGCCGAGCGCATCATCAACTGGTGCCCGCGCTGTCTGACGGCCATCTCCGACATCGAGGTCGAGCACCAGGAGGACGCCGGCGAGCTGGTCTCCATCCGCTACGGCGAGGGCGAGGACAGCCTGGTCGTCGCCACCACGCGCGCGGAGACGATGCTCGGTGACACCGCCGTCGCCGTCCACCCGGACGACGAGCGCTACAAGCACCTCATCGGCAAGCTGATCAAGCTGCCGCTGACCGACCGCTCCATCCCGGTCGTGGCCGACACCCACGTCGACCCGGAGTTCGGCACCGGCGCCGTCAAGGTCACCCCGGCCCACGACCCGAACGACTTCGCGATCGGCCAGCGCCACGACCTGCCGTCCATGACGATCATGGACGAGCACGGCGTCATCACCGTCCACGGCCCGTTCCTCGGCCAGGACCGCTTCGAGGCCCGCTCCGCCGTCGTCGGCGCGCTGCGCTCGCAGGGCCGGATCGTCGCCGAGAAGCGCCCCTACGTCCACTCCGTCGGCCACTGCTCCCGCTGCAAGACCACCGTCGAGCCGCGGCTGTCGATGCAGTGGTGGGTCAAGGTCGCGCCCCTGGCCAAGGCCGCGGGCGACGCGGTCCGCGACGGCCGGGTCAGGATCCACCCCGAGGACATGTCGAAGCGCTACTTCGACTGGGTGGACAACATGTTCGACTGGTGCATCTCCCGCCAGCTCTGGTGGGGCCACCGCATCCCGGTCTGGTACGGCCCGAACGGCGAGACGGTCTGCGTCGGCCCCGACGAGGAGCCGCCCACCGGCGAGGGCTGGACCCAGGACACCGACGTCCTCGACACCTGGTTCTCCTCCGGCCTGTGGCCGTTCTCCACGCTCGGCTGGCCCGAGCAGACCGAGGACCTGCGGAAGTTCTACTCCACCGACGTCCTGCTCACCGGCCACGACATCATCTTCTTCTGGGTCGCCCGGATGATGATGTTCGGCCTCTACGCGATGGACGGCGAGGTCCCCTTCAAGACCATCGCGCTGACCGGCCTGGTCCGCGACGAGCGCGGCAAGAAGATGTCGAAGTCCTTCGGCAACGTCGTCGACCCGCTCGACTGGATGGACAAGTACGGCTCCGACGCGCTCCGCTTCACCCTCGCGCGCGGCGCCAACCCGGGCACCGACGTCCCGATCGGCGAGGACTGGGTCCAGGCGTCGCGCAACTTCGCCAACAAGATCTGGAACGCCACGCGCTTCGCGCTGATGAACGGCGCGACGGTCGAGGGCCCGCTGCCGGACGCGTCGAAGCTGTCGGCGACCGACCGCTGGATCCTCACCCGCCTCGACGAGACGATCGAGCAGGTCGACGCGTACTACGAGGACTTCCAGTTCGCCAAGCTCAGCGAGGCGCTCTACCACTTCGCGTGGGACGAGGTCTTCGACTGGTACGTGGAGCTGTCCAAGACCACCTTCCAGGCGGGCGGCGAGCCGGCCGAGGTCAGCAAGCGGGTCCTGGGCGAGGTCCTCGACGTCACCCTGAAGCTGCTGCACCCGATCGTCCCGTTCGTCACGGACACGCTGTGGACGACGCTGACCGGCGGTGAGTCCCTGGTCGTCGCCGACTGGCCGAAGGCGGTGTCCGTTCCGGGCGCCGACACTCCGGGCGGTTTCCGCGACGACGCCGCCGAGCGCGAGATCGAGCTGGTCCAGCAGGTCGTCACCGAGGTCCGCCGCTTCCGCGCCGACCAGGGTCTCCAGCCCGGCCAGCGCGTCCCGGCCCGCCTCACCCTCGACGGCACGGCGCTCGCCCCGCACGAGGCGGCGATCCGCCAGCTGCTCCGCCTCCAGCCCGAGGGCGAGGGCTTCTCGGCGACGGCGACCCTGCCGGTCGCCGGGGCCGAGGTCGCGCTGGACCTCTCCGGTGTGATCGACGTCGCCGCCGAGCGCAAGCGGCTGGCGAAGGACCTCGCCGCCGCCGAGAAGGAGAAGGCCCAGGCCACGGCCAAGCTGGGCAACGAGGCGTTCCTCGCGAAGGCCCCGGACCAGGTGGTCGACAAGATCCGCGGCCGCCTCGCCAAGGCGGACGAGGACATCGCACGCATCACCGCCCAGCTGGACCGTCTCCCGCAGGCGTAGCCGCTGGTAGGCAGCCAAGACCCCCGGTGCTCCTGGGCACCGGGGGTTTCCGCTTGCCGGGGCGGGCCGCGCCACTCGGCGCTCACGAGGCGTCCGCCTGCGCCCACCCGTGCCGCCCTCGCGGCACGACTGCCCGCAGCCGAACGAGGTGACTTGTGACCGCCGGACACAGGGGCGCGGGGATCTGCGCGGCCGACCAAACACCACCCGCACGCGCCCTCCAACGCGTACCCCCGAGCCATGGGGCACCCGGCGGTCGGTCCTCCGTAGACTGGCCCCGTGAGCGAACGCAGTGACCAGCAGCCCGACCCGATCGACCCCTTCGAGGAGATCATCGCCGCCGAGACGGACCGTGACCCGGACCTCGCGGTGATCGAGGCCGGCAGCCGCACCCTGCGTGCGCAGGGCGGCGCCCCCCAGTCCGACGTGCCGTCCCGGCCGGCCGACCCGGAGGTCGACAAGGCGCTGCGCGAGGTCGAGGCCGACCTCGCGACCCGCTGGGGCGAGACCAAGCTGGAGCCGTCGGTCCAGCGGATCGCCGCGCTGATGGACGTGCTCGGCGAGCCGCAGCGGTCGTACCCCTCGATCCACATCACCGGCACCAACGGCAAGACCTCCACCGCCCGCATGGTCGAGGCCCTGCTCGGCGCCTTCGAACTGCGCACCGGCCGCTACACCTCCCCGCACGTCCAGTCGATCACCGAGCGCATCAGCCTGGACGGCGCCCCGATCTCCGCCGAGCGGTTCGTCGAGACGTACCAGGACATCAAGCCGTACGTCGAGATGGTGGACGGCTCCCAGGAGTACCGGCTCTCCTTCTTCGAGGTGCTCACCGGCATGGCGTACGCCGCCTTCGCCGACGCCCCGGTCGACGTGGCCGTCGTCGAGGTCGGGATGGGCGGTTCCTGGGACGCCACCAACGTCATCGACGGGGACGTCGCGGTCATCACCCCCATCGCCCTGGACCACACGGACCGGCTGGGCTCGACGCCCGCCGAGATCGCCGTGGAGAAGTCCGGGATCATCAAGCAGGACGCGACCGTGATCCTCGCGCAGCAGCCGGTCGACGCGGCGCAGGTGATGCTGAAGAAGGCCGTGGAGGTCGACGCGACCGTGGCCCGTGAGGGTCTGGAGTTCGGGGTCGTCTCGCGGCAGGTCGCCGTCGGCGGGCAGATGCTCACCCTGCGCGGCCTCGGCGGCGAGTACCCCGAGGTGTACCTCCCGCTGCACGGCCCGTACCAGGCGCACAACGCGGCGGTCGCCCTGGCCGCCGTCGAGGCGTTCTTCGGCGTCGGGTCGCAGCGGCCGGAACCGCTGGACGCGGAGACGGTCCGCAAGGCGTTCGCGTCGGTGTCGTCGCCGGGCCGGCTGGAGGTCGTACGGCGGTCCCCGACGGTCGTGCTGGACGCGGCGCACAATCCGGCGGGCGCGCTGGCCACGGCCGAGGCGGTCGGTGAGGCGTTCGACTTCAGCCGGCTCATCGGGGTCGTGGGCGCGAGCGACGACAAGAACGTACGGGGTGTCCTGGAGGCCTTCGAACCGATCTTCGCCGAGGTCGTGATCACCCAGAACTCCAGCCACCGCGCGATGGACGCCGACGAGCTGGCGGCGGTCGCGGTGGAGGTCTTCGGCGACGAGCGCGTGCAGGTCGAGCCGCGGCTGCCGGACGCCCTGGAGGCGGCGATCACGCTCGCCGAGGAGGAGGGCGAGTTCGCGGGCGCCGGTGTTCTCGTCACCGGTTCCGTCATCACTGTCGGCGAGGCCCGGCTGCTGCTGGGGAAGGGCTGATCTCATCCATGCGTACCCTGTGTGCTTCCACCCTGATCGGGGAGTTCTTCGTGATCGGCTTCGCCGGGCTGGTCGCCATGAAGGACCCGGACCTGGCCATGTCGACGGTCTGGACGGTCAGCGGTGTCGCCATGTTCCTGTGCGTCGTGCTGTGCGGGCTGGTCACCCGGCCCGGCGGAGTCCAGCTGGGCTGGGCGCTGCAGATCGCGCTGATCCTGTCCGGCTTCTTCGTGCCGACCATGTTCTTCCTGGGCGCGGTGTTCGCGGCCCTGTGGTGGGCGTCCGTCCACTACGGCCGCAAGATCGACGAGGCGAAGGCCCGGTTCGCGGCCCAGGCCGCCTCCGCCGACGCCGGCGCGGGAGCCTCCTGACGCTGCGTAACGCCCGGTCGGGCCCGCCCTGTAGCCTCTGAGCTCCGCACGCCTGTGAAATGAAGGAGTCACCACCGTGAGCCAGCGCACCCTCGTCCTCCTCAAGCCCGACGCCGTCCGGCGTGGCCTGACCGGCGAGATCATCAGCCGAATCGAGCGGAAGGCCGGCTGGCGCATCACCGCGCTGGAACTGCGGACACTGGACCAGGAGACCCTGGAGCAGCACTACGGCGAGCACAAGGGCAAGCCGTTCTACGAGCCGCTGGTGGAGTTCATGTCCTCCGGTCCGGTCGTGGCGCTGATCGTCGAGGGCGAGCGCGTCATCGACGGCGTGCGGGCGCTGGCCGGTCCGACCGACCCGATCGCCGCGGCGCCCGGGTCCATCCGTGGTGACTACGGCGTGATCGTCCGCGAGAACCTCATTCACGCCTCCGACTCCGAAGAGTCGGCCGAGCGCGAGGTCAAGATCTTCTTCCCCGGTCGGGCGTAGTACTCTTCGCGGCGGCGGGGGCGGTGACGTCCGCTCGCCCCCACCGTCCTTGTCCCACCGCGGTATCCGGCCACCACCCACACGGCCCACTCCCCGCCCGACCTGCCGAACCGCCGGACCGCCGAAAACCCGGCGGTTCAACGGCATATGCGTGGCGATCGGGGGAACGCGCACCCCCGATGGCTCGTCTCCAGAGGCGAGGCGGCGCATCGCGTGCCCACAATGGCGAAGACCCTCGCGCAGTGTTCGTGCGGGCGAGACTACGATGTAAGCCTTCACGTCACAGCACCCACTTCGCCGACCCGGAAAAGCCCTGAAACGCCCTCAAAAGCCCTCAGCGCTCTACCAGGGAAGGCCAGACGAATCCTGATGGGGAACTCAATGTCGTTCATCGGCCGTGACATGGCTGTCGACCTCGGGACCGCCAACACGCTGGTGTACGTCAGGGGTCGCGGGATCGTACTGAACGAGCCGTCAGTCGTCGCGATCAACACCAACACCGGTGGCATCCTCGCGGTCGGCGCGGAAGCGAAGAAGATGATCGGCCGGACGCCCGGCAACATCGTTGCCGTACGTCCGCTGAAGGACGGTGTGATCGCCGACTTCGAGATCACCGAGCGCATGCTCCGCTACTTCATCCTGAAGATCCACAAGCGGCGCTATCTCGCCCGGCCCCGGGTCGTCGTCTGCGTGCCCTCCGGCATCACCGGTGTCGAGCGGCGCGCCGTCATCGAGGCGTCCTCCCAGGCCGGCGCGCGTCAGGTGCACATCATCGAGGAGCCCATGGCCGCGGCCATCGGCTCCGGCCTGCCGGTCCACGAGGCCACGGGCAACATGGTGGTGGACATCGGCGGCGGCACCACGGAGGTCGCGGTCATCTCCCTCGGCGGCATCGTCACCGCCCAGTCCATCCGCGTCGCGGGCGACGAGTTGGACAACGCGATCATCCAGCACATCAAGAAGGAGTACAGCCTCCTCCTCGGTGAGCGGACAGCCGAACAGATCAAGATCACGATCGGTTCGGCGTACGACCTCGACGCTGACGAGCACACCGAAATCCGCGGCCGGGACCTGGTGTCCGGGCTGCCCAAGACCGTCGTCATCTCCGCCGCGGAAGTGCGGAAGGCGATCGAAGAACCCGTCAACGCCATCGTGGACGCCGTGAAGACGACCCTCGACAAATGCCCGCCGGAACTCTCCGGCGACATCATGGACCGCGGCATCGTCCTCACCGGCGGTGGCGCCCTGCTCCGCGGACTGGACGAGCGGCTGCGCCGTGAGACCGGTATGCCGATCCATATCGCCGAGGACCCGCTGGACAGCGTGGCGCTCGGTTCCGGCAAGTGCGTCGAGGAGTTCGAGGCGTTGCAGCAGGTGCTCGACGCCCAGCCCCGCAGATGACGTAACACTTCGATTCCGCCGTACGAGACGATCTCCTCTCGTGCGGCGGATCGTTGATATTGAGGCATAAGCTCCACAAAGGGCCCCTCCGGTTCCCGTCCCAGGGAATCCCAGGGGCTACCCGAATTCCCCAATTCCTGTTGAATTCCTATGAGGAAGGCACGGCCGCCGCACGTGAGGGACACACGAGAGAGCCGGCTGCTCCTGGTGCTGCTGATCGCCGTAGCGTTCGCGCTGATCACGGTGGACATCCGCGGCGGGGAGGACTCACCGGTCGACGGTGCCCGACGTGCCGCGGCCACCGTCTTCGGCCCGATCGAGGACGGGGTGTCGACCGCCGTCGACCCGATCGGCAACGCCATAAGCGCGGTCCGCGCGTCCGGGTCCCGCCACGACCGCCTCGCCGCCCTGGAGAAGGAGAACGCGGAGCTGAAGGCGTCGCTCGGCAGCGACGACCGCAACCGCAGCAGGGTGCGCCAGCTCGACAAGATGCTGAAGAGCGCCGCCAACGGCCAGTACGGCATCAAGGGCGCCGAGGTCATCGCCATAGGAGCGGCCCAGGGCTTCTCCTGGACCGTCACCATCGACATCGGCACCAACGACGGCATCACCCGAGACATGACCGTCCTCAACGGCGACGGACTCGTCGGCCGCGTCACCACCGTCGGCCCGAACACCGCGACGGTCCTCCTCGCCAACGACCCCGACTTCACCGTCGGCACCCGGATGGAGGCCACCGACGAACTCGGCTTCGCCTCCGGCCAGGGCGACCGCCCGCTGCGCGTCGAACTCCTCAACGGCAAGGCCAAGGTGAGGGCGGGCGACCGCCTGGTCACCTTCGGCTCCCAGGCCGACAAGCCGTTCGTGCCCGGCGTCCCCGTCGGCGTCGTCTCCCGCGTCGACCCCTCCGGCGGCGACCTCACCCGCACCGTCTACGTCAAGCCGTACGTCGCCTTCACCCAGCTCGACATCGTCGGCGTCGTCGTCCAGCCGCCCCGCAAGGACCCGCGCGACACGGTGCTCCCCGACAAACCGAAGCCCACCCCGCGGCCCACCGTGACGGTCACCGTCACCCCGGGCGCGAACGAACCCGGCGACGGTGCCGACGGGCAGCAAGAGCAGTAGACGTAGGACAGTAGGAGCTGACCCCTTCATGCGTTTCAACCGGATGCTGCTCTCCACCACCCTGGTGATCGTCGCCCTGGTGATCCAGGTGAGCGTCCTCGCCAGACTCCATCTGCCGGGCGCCGTACCCGACCTGGTGCTCCTCACCGTCCTCGGCCTCGCCCTGGTGTACGGCCCCGTCGGCGGCGCCCTCATCGGGTTCGGCGCCGGACTGCTGTCCGACCTCGCCCCGCCCGCCGACCACGCCGCCGGACGGTACGCCCTCGTCCTCTGCGTCATCGGCTACCTCGCGGGCCTCGCCAAGCCCGAGACGGGCCGCCTGAAGTCCGCCACCGGGCCGATGGTCGTGGTCGTCGTCGCCGCGCTCGGCGCCACCCTGCTGTACGCCGGGGTCGGCGCCCTCGTCGGCGACGACGCCGCCCGCCACGTCGGCCTGCCCAGCCTGCTGTTCACCGCCGCGCTCTACGACCTGCTGCTCGCGCCGTTCGTCGTCCCCGGCATCATGGCGCTCGCCCGGCGCGCCGAGAACGACCCGCTCGCCGAGACCAACAACGCGGCCAAGGCCGCCGACGTCTCCGCCGGCTGGCTCTCCTCGGGCACCGGCCTGCGCATCGGCGGCCAGCGCGGCGGCCTGCGCATGAGGGCGGCACGCTCACGGGTGGCCCGCGCGGGCCGCATCAAGGGGGTCAAGCGGCTGTGAGGGGACGTCAGCAAGCTCGCCGAACCGCCGCCGCGGTGGTCGACCACCGCCTCGCGCACCCATCGGGAACCGATCACCGGCGAGCGGTGTACTCCATGTACCGGCATCACCGTTCCACGCACTGAGAGGGGGAGACAGTGACCAACATCCCGGAGACCGGGCGGACGCCACGGGTCCAGATCCGGCTCGTCATCATCCAGATCCTCGTCTTCTCCCTCCTCGGCACCCTCGGCGGCCGCCTCTGGTACCTCCAGATCCGCGAGGGCGACGCCTACGCCAAGGAGGCCTCCGGCAACCACGTCCAGCAGGTCGTCCAGCCCGCCGTGCGCGGCTCGATCCTGGACGCGCGCGGAGTGCCCATCGCGGACAACGAGACCCGACTCGTCGTCTCCGCCTCCCGCACCGACCTGCTGAAGATGGACGACGACGGCAAGGGCGTCCTCACCAAGCTCGCCGGCGTCCTGGGCATGAAGCCCCGGGAGGTCATGGACAAGGTCCGGCTGTGCGACTCCAAGACCCCCCAGCCCTGCTGGAACGGCTCGCCCTACCAGCCGATCCCCATCACCGACGAGGCCACCGCCAAGCAGGCCCTCCAGATCCGCGAGCGTTCCGAGGACTTCCCCGGCATCACCGCCGAACCCCAGGCCGTCCGGCGGTACGCCAGCCCCGGCGGCGCCAACACCGCGCAGGTCCTCGGCTATCTCTCGCCGGTCACCGACGAGGAGATCACCAAGGCGCAGGACACCGACTCGCCGTATCTGCGCTCCGACATGGTCGGCCGCTCCGGCCTGGAACGGCAGTACGACAAGGAGCTGCGCGGCAAGGCCGGCGTCACCCGCTACGAGGTGGACAACCTCGGCCGCGTCATCGGCGAGGCCGAGGCCGACCCCGCGCGGCCCGGCGCCAACCTCGTCACCAGCATCGACGCCCGGGTCCAGCGCATCGCCGAGTACGAACTCAACGAGGCGATGAAGGAGGCCCGCAAGCAGATGGACCGGAACACCGGCACCCACTACAAGGCCGACTCCGGAGCCGTCGTCGTCATGGAGGCCAAGACCGGCCGCGTCGTCGCCATGGCCTCCAACCCGGACTACGACCCGAACGCCTGGGTCGGCGGCATCTCCGCCAAGGACTACGCCAAGCTCACCGGCAAGAAGTCCAACTACCCGCTGCTGAACCGCGCGATCCAGGGCCAGTCCGCCCCCGGCTCCGTCTTCAAGGTCGTCCCGACCGCCGCCGCGGTGAACGCGGGCTACCCCTTCGACGGCCCCTACGAGTGCTCCAGTTCGTACTCCATCGGCGGCCAGGTCTTCAAGAACTTCGAGTCCAAGGGATACGGCGCGATCAGCCTCGGCCGCGCCCTGGAGGTCTCCTGCGACACCGTCTTCTACCGCCTCTCCCACGAGGAATGGAAGCGCGACGGCGGCACCAAGCCGAAGAAGAACCCCAAGGACTGGTTCTACAAGACGGCCCACCAGTTCGGCCTCGGCGCCGAGACCGGCATCGACCTGCCCAACGAGGTCACCGGCCGCATCCCGGACCGCAAGTGGAAGCAGGACTACTGGAAGGCCAACAAGGACGCCTGGTGCAAGTACGGCAAGAAGGGCGGCACGTACGCCGAGCAGATCGCGTACGAGAACTGCCTCGAAGGCAACCGCATGCGCGCCGGTGACTCCGTCAACTACTCCATCGGCCAGGGCGACACCCTCGTCACCCCCATCCAGATGGCCACCATCTACGCCGCCATCTCCAACGGCGGCACCTTGTACGACCCCACCGTCGGCAAGGCCGTCATCAGTGCCGACGGCAAGCATGTACGGGAGATCGCGCCCAAGTCGCACGGCAAGCTCCCCATGACGAAGCAGACCCGCGACGAGATAGACCAAGCCCTCGAGGGAGTCGCCACCCGCGGTACGGCAGCCTGGCGTTTCCAGGGCTGGCCGCAGGACCAGATCCCGATGCACGCCAAGACCGGTACCGCCGAGGTCTACGGCAAGCAGACGACCTCGTGGTTCACGACGTACACCAAGGACTACGCGATCGTCATGACGATCTCCCAGGGTGGTACGGGCTCCGGCGCCTCGGCGCCCGCCGTGCGCAAGCTGTACAACGCGCTCTACGGCGTCTCCGAGGACGGCAAGATCGACAAGCGGAAGGCGCTGCTGCCCACCCCGCAGAAGAAGCTGCCGAAGATCGAGTCCGACGGTTCGATCGACGCCCCGAAGCTGGACACGTACCCGCCGAAGAAGACCAAGGAGGAGCAGGCCGCCGAGGACGCCCAGACCCTCGCCGCGGGGCCGGGCGCCCTGCCGGTGTCCTACGCGCCCGGGACGGACGGCGCGGTCACCGCACCGGTGACCGGGCCCGTCGCCACCGCGGCGTTCACGGCGGCCGTCGTCACCGAACCCGGCGCCCGGCCGGCGGTGCCCGACGAACCGGCGGCGATCGCCAGCACCCGAGGCGGTGGCGGCAACCGGGCGGCGCGACGGCGTACGGGCGCCGGCGCCCCCGGCGGAGCGCTCACACGGAGGAGGTCCCGATGACCGGCAACAGCTTCTCCGTCTCCGGGTACGGGCCCGAACGCTCCGGCTGGACCCGGCTGTTCGCCCGTGACTCGCTCGCCCGCCGGCTCGACTGGCCGATACTGTTCTCGGCCATCGCGCTCTCCCTGATCGGCGCGGCCCTCGTCTACTCGGCGACCCGCAACCGCACCGAGCTCAACCAGGGCGACCCGTACTACTTCCTCCTCCGGCACCTGCTCAACACCGGCATCGGCTTCGCCCTGATGATCGGCACGGTCTGGCTCGGCCACCGCACCCTGCGCACGGCCGTACCGATCCTCTACGGCATCTCGGTCGTGCTGATCCTGCTGGTGCTGACCCCGCTCGGCGCGACCATCAACGGCGCCCACGCGTGGATCGTCATCGGCGGCGGCTTCTCGCTCCAGCCCTCCGAGTTCGTGAAGATCACGATCATCCTGGGAATGGCGATGCTGCTGGCGGCGCGGGTCGACGCGGGCGACAAACCACACCCGGACCATCGCACGGTCGTCCAGGCCCTCGGGCTCGCCGCCGTGCCGATACTGATCGTGATGCTCATGCCCGACCTCGGCTCGGTCATGGTCATGGTGGTCATCGTGCTGGGGGTGCTGCTCACCTCCGGCGCCTCCAACCGGTGGATCTTCGGTCTCATCGGCGCGGGCGCGATCGGCGCGATCGCCGTCTGGCAGCTCGGGGTGCTCGACGAGTACCAGATCAACCGTTTCGCGGCGTTCGCCAACCCCGAGCTGGACCCGGCGGGTGTCGGCTACAACACCAACCAGGCTCGGATCGCCATCGGCTCCGGCGGACTGCTCGGCACCGGGCTGTTCAAGGGGTCGCAGACCACCGGGCAGTTCGTGCCGGAGCAGCAGACCGACTTCGTCTTCACGGTGGCGGGGGAGGAGCTGGGCTTCGTCGGAGCCGGGCTGATCATCCTGCTGCTGGGCGTCGTCCTGTGGCGTGCCTGCCGGATCGCCCGCGAGACCACCGAGCTGTACGGCACGATCGTCGCCGGCGGCATCATCGCGTGGTTCGCCTTCCAGGCCTTCGAGAACATCGGGATGACCCTCGGCATCATGCCGGTCGCCGGTCTGCCTCTGCCGTTCGTGTCGTACGGCGGTTCGTCGATGTTCGCGGTCTGGGTGGCGGTGGGGCTGCTGCAGTCGATCAGAGTGGAGCGGCCGATGTCGGCGTAGCCGCGCACGCCGCGAAGGCCCTTGTGGACGACGGCCCACGTGCTCCTTCAGCGTGCGCGTGGGCTGCCCTTTTGCCGCGGGTCCGACTAGATTCGGTTCATGGCGGACACGAAGCGCGAGATCGAGCGGAAGTACGAGTCCGACGAGAGCGGCCTGCCCGATCTCTCCGGTGTGGCCGGGGTCGCGTCGGTCATCGACAAGGGCGTGGCGGAGCTGGACGCCGTCTACTACGACACCCCCGACGAACGTCTCGCCGCCGCCTCGATCACCCTGCGCCGCCGCACCGGGGGAGACGACGCCGGCTGGCATCTGAAGTTGCCCGTCTCCTCGGGGGTGCGGGACGAGATCCGCGCCCCGCTGTCCGAGACACTGCCCCGCGATCTCGCGGGGCTCGTGCGTTCCCGGGTCCGGGAGGCGGAGCTGGTGCCGCTGGTCCGTCTCCGGTCCACCCGTGACGTCAGGGACCTGCTCGACGCGGACGGCGCCCTCCTCGCCGAGGTCAGCGTGGACGCGGTGCACGCCGAGCGGCTCACCGGCGGCGGCCGTACCGCCCAGTGGTCCGAGATCGAGGTGGAGCTCGCCGACGACGGCGACCCGGCGTTCCTCGACAAGGTCGAGAAGAAGCTGCGCAAGGCGGGCGTACGGCCGTCCGCGTCACCGTCGAAGCTGGCGAGGGCCCTGCGGGAGACGGCTGCCGCCGAGAAGGGCAAGGCCGGGCAGGACAGGAGCAAGAACGACAAGGCCAACAAGGCCAAGGTCACGAAGGGCGAGCAAGGGAAGAAGGGCAAGAAGGGCAAGAAGGGTGGGGGTGGCGCGGGGAAGCCCGGCGGCGCCGCCGAGCACGTCCTCGCGTACATCCGCGTCCAGCGGGACGCCATCGTCGAGCTCGACCCGGCCGTCCGCCGGGACCTCTTCGACTCCGTGCACAGCATGCGGGTGGCCACCCGCCGGCTGCGGAGCACCTTCAAGTCGTACGGGAAGGTACTGGACCGGACCGTCACCGACCCCATCGGCGGGGAACTGAAGTGGCTGGCGGGGGAGCTGGGCGTCGGCCGGGACCACGAGGTGCTGGCCGAGCGGGTGACCGAGGCGCTCGCCCAGATGCCCGAGAGCCTGGTCGTCGGCTCGGTCCGCACCCGGGTGCGGACGTGGGTGGAGGCGGGGCGCAGTGGGTCCCGGCGCGCTCTGATCGCCGCGCTGGACGGCGAGCGGTATCTGGCGCTCCTGCGGACCCTGGACGCCGTGATCGCCGAGCCGCCGCTGCTGAAGGGGGCCGGGGGCGATCCGGAGAAGGTGATCGGCAAGGCGGTCTCACGGGCCTTCGGCAAGGTGTCGGACCTGGTGGAGGAGGCCCTGGCCCAGCCGGCCGGCGCCGAGCGGGACCTCGCCATGCACGAGGCCCGCAAGAAGGGCAAGCGCGCCCGGTACGCGGCCGAGGCGGCGACCGGGCTGCTCGGCGCCCCCGCCAAAGAGCTCGTGCGGGACATGAAGGCCCTGCAGTCGCTCCTCGGCGACCACCAGGACAGCGTGATGGCCCGCGAGGCCCTGCGGGACCTGGCGTTCCAGGCCGGCCAGGCGGGCGAGAGCTCCTTCACGTACGGGGTGCTGTACGGCAGGGAGGAGCGCAGGGCGGAGCTGGCGGAGGCGGCGTTGCCGGAGGCGTGGCGCACGATCAAGGCCGACAGCGCCTTCTGAGGGGGCCGGGTGCGGTGAACGCCGGCGTGCGAGGGGTGGCTCCCGGGGCGTTACGCTAGATGGTCACCCCTGTCAGCTCACGAAGGTAATCCCCGCGATGTCTGTCGAGTCGGTCTTCCCACAGCTAGAGGCCCTGCTCCCGCATGTGCAGAAGCCGATCCAGTACGTGGGCGGTGAGCTCAATTCCACCGTCAAGGAGTGGGACGCCTGCGACGTGCGCTGGGCGCTCATGTACCCGGACGCGTACGAGGTCGGTCTGCCCAACCAGGGCGTCATGATCCTTTACGAGGTCCTCAACGAGCGCGAGGGCGTGATGGCCGAGCGCACCTACAGCGTGTGGCCCGACCTCGAACAGCTGATGCGTGACCACGGGGTGCCGCAGTTCACGGTGGACAGCCACCGCCCGGTGAAGGCGTTCGACGTGTTCGGTCTGTCCTTCTCCACGGAGCTGGGCTACACGAACATGCTGACCGCCCTGGACCTGGCCGGTATCCCGCTGGAGTCCAAGGACCGCACGCTCGACGACCCGATCGTCCTGGCCGGCGGCCACGCGGCCTTCAACCCGGAGCCGATCGCGGACTTCATCGACGCCGCGATCATCGGCGACGGCGAGCAGGCCGTCCTCGACATGACCGAGATCATCCGCGCCTGGAAGGCGGAGGGCCGCCCCGGCGGCCGCGAGGAGGTCCTGTTCCGCCTCGCGAGGACGGGCTCGGTGTACATCCCGGCGTTCTACGACGTCGAGTACCTCCCCGACGGCCGTATCGCCCGCGTGGTGCCGAACCGGTCGGGTGTGCCGTGGCGCGTGTCCAAGCACACGGTCATGGACCTGGACGAGTGGCCGTACCCGAAGCAGCCGCTCGTGCCGCTGGCCGAGACGGTCCATGAGCGCATGTCGGTGGAGATCTTCCGCGGCTGCACCCGCGGCTGCCGCTTCTGCCAGGCGGGCATGATCACCCGCCCGGTGCGTGAGCGGTCCATCACGGGCATCGGCGAGATGGTCGAGAAGGGCCTGAAGGCGACGGGCTTCGAAGAGGTCGGTCTGCTGTCCCTGTCGTCGGCGGACCACAGCGAGATCGGCGACATCGCGAAGGGTCTGGCGGACCGGTACGAGGAGGACAAGATCGGTCTGTCGCTCCCCTCGACCCGTGTGGACGCCTTCAACGTCGACCTGGCGAACGAGCTGACGCGCAACGGCCGCCGGTCCGGTCTGACGTTCGCGCCCGAGGGCGGCTCCGAGCGCATGCGCAAGGTCATCAACAAGATGGTCTCGGAAGAGGACCTGATCAGGACCGTCGCCACGGCCTACGGCAACGGCTGGCGCCAGGTGAAGCTGTACTTCATGTGCGGCCTGCCGACGGAGACCGACGACGACGTCCTGCAGATCGCCGACATGGCGATGAACGTGATCGCGAAGGGCCGTGAGGTCTCGCGGTCGAACGACATCCGCTGCACGGTCTCGATCGGCGGCTTCGTGCCCAAGCCCCACACCCCCTTCCAGTGGGCGCCGCAGCTGTCCGCCGAGGAGACGGACGCGCGTCTGGAGAAGCTCCGCGACAAGATCCGCGGTGACAAGAAGTACGGCCGCTCCATCGGCTTCCGCTACCACGACGGCAAGCCGGGCATCGTCGAGGGCCTGCTCTCGCGGGGCGACCGCCGTATCGGCGCCGTCATCCGTGCCGTCTACGAGGACGGCGGCCGCTTCGACGGCTGGCGCGAGCACTTCTCCTACGACCGCTGGATGAGCTGCGCCGACAAGGCCCTCGCCGACTTCGGCGTGGACGTCGACTGGTACACCACCCGCGAGCGCACCTACGAGGAGGTCCTGCCCTGGGACCACCTCGACTCCGGTCTCGACAAGGACTGGCTGTGGGAGGACTGGCAGGACGCCCTCGACGAGACCGAGGTCGAGGACTGCCGCTGGACGCCGTGCTTCGACTGCGGTGTGTGTCCGCAGTTCGACACATGGCCACAAACGGGCCCGACCGGGAAGAAGCTACTTCCGCTTACGGTCAAGAAGGACGCTGCGACCAGCGGACACGGGCACGGGCACTGAGGTGAGTGAGGCGCTGCGGCGCATCGTAGAGGTGCTGGGGGACGGCGGCGAGGAAGAGGCAGCTGCTGTCCTCCGGGCGCTCGGCGCGCAGTCCAAACGGCAGGGAGCCGTGCGGGAGACGCCGATAACGCCCTTGCCGCCTCCTGGAGGCTCGCTGGCTGTGCATTCCGAGGTGGAGTGGGTCTGAGGGCCCGATGGCCTGGGAGAGGGCCGTGCTCGGCCACTGTCGCCTGACTGGATGCACTGCGTTCGCGAGGGGCTCCCTGGCTTCCTAGCGTGGCGATATCCGCTACGGAGGAGGCAGACATGCCGGCCAGTGAGCTTCTTCGAGCTGGCCTCCGATCAGGTGACGGCCCTCAAATCGCAACGAGCGAGGCCCCCGGGCTGTTGATCAAGATATCTGGCCCGCAGCTTCGCTTCGCTGTTCGGCAGTTGCTTGTCGAACACCTTCTTCCCGGCCGGGGTCAGGCCGTGACCGTGATGCGTCTGCTTGCCGACGTCCAGGCCCAGGAAGACGCCCACCCCGTGGATGCTGGTCACCGTGCCCCCACATGTGTCGATGCGTGCCGGCCTCAAGGTCGGGAGCCGTTCTCACACATCCACGTTATGCAGACCTGCCGCCCGCAAGCGGCCAGGCATTGCGCCCGGCCGGGCGGTGGCCGGACCTCTGATCAGTGTCTCCGACGGCACCCCTCGGACCCGGTGACACCACCCCCCAGGTCATCCCATCGACAGGGGGCAACAGTCATGCCGGGCCCGGAGGCCAGCGGCCCTCTTGCAGGACCGCGAAAAACATAACGGGGAGCCTGCTGGTCAACGCCGTTCTGGTCATGTGCCGCATGGCGGTGCATCCGTCAACGAATTGGCGCAGGGCCGCGTTCTGCCGGGGCGGTCAAGACGACTCAGCCTTCCGGCGGGCGGTTCTGGTATCGCCATGTGCTGAACAGGCCCACCCCCGTACCGCCTACCGCGGAGAGGGCAGTGGGGCCGCCCATGGCGTACACGACCAGAGACAGGCCGATCAGGGCGAACAGCGCGGCGAGTTCGAGCAGTCGACCTCGTGCATGGGCGGGCTCGTTGTTCTTGTTCTCATCCATGCCGACAAGTGCAGCAGCTCGTCATGCGGATGCGCGAGGAACGCGAACATGCGCGTCAGAAGACGGGACACGGGCTGTACGCCGCAGAACAAGCTGGCTGTTCCGGCGAACAACGCGTTTGTACGGCGTTGTTCGCCGATGTTAGCCGCATCCCCGCTGCTGTCGCCCTACCATGATTGCCACGCGTCGTCAGGGGGGCATGTGATCACTCGGAGCAGCGGACCGGAGCAGTCGCCGAAGAACGAGTACCAGAGGGAACGGGCGGTCTTCGCAAGAGATCTGAAGGATCTCAAGTTGGTGAACGGCATGCGCTACCGCGACTTCGAGAAGCTCTCAAAGAAGCACTCACTCTCCGTACCTCTGTCGGCTTCCGGGGTCAGCGAGGTGATGAGCGGGAAGCGCTGGCCAAGCAGAGACTTTCTACTCGCCTTGGTCCGCGTCCTACTGATCCAGCAGGACGGGTGCCTGGTGGAGCTCGGTGACAGCCGCCTGCAGCAGTGGGACCACCGCTGGAAACGCTTGGTGCAGCTGCATGACCGGGCCAAGCAATCCACGCCACTCGAGGTTCAGCACGGCAGTCCCCCTGACAAGCCCGCACCAGTACAAATTGACTTCGTGCCCCCGTCGGGTGACGCGACCCTCCAGGAGCTGGACTCCGCGAAATCGGATCTGCGGGAGATCCTCTCTAATCTCGAAGAGCATGCGACTCATGTGCGCAACGAATTTCGCCAAGTCCTTGGCGAACAGTCCAGGGTCACGGCTGAGCTGAGTCGCCTTGCAGAACTACTTGAAAAGGAGCGAAATCACAACGAACAACTGGAGCGGCAGATCGAGGAACTCGAACAGCTGCGCCGCGAGCTGGGCCGGCAATTGGAGGATCTGCGTGAACAACTCGCTGAAATTGATTCGGATAAGGCAGTCCTCTTCGAGGATGAAAGCGAACTCAATGACCGGCGGGCCATGTTGAACTTCGATTGGGCCCGCTACGAAGAAGACCGAAGGGCGCGCGCGGAAGCCGAAGCTGCTCGACTTCGAGGGGAACTCACGGATGTCAAGCACAAGTTGCAGGCAGCGGACCGGCTGATCCGCGAGGGGCAGCAATCAAGGAACGCGACGTAGCTGCAGGTTGATTGAGTAGACCCGGCGTAGGAACTCTCGCAGGCTCCGGAGTCCCCGTGAGACGGACCGTCGAAGCCCGTCGGTTGTGTACCTCCAGCATGCTGAGGCCGTCGATAGGCCGAAGGTCGCCAACGCGCGGGGGCCGCGCACATGCCAGTGCTGCGGTGCGGCGAGATCGAGGGCCAGCTGGCGGCGGGCGGCTCGCAGTCGCATACTGCCCTCTGAGTAGCAGTGGAAGAAGCTGCCACCGGTCCAAGCGTTCGTACGGGTGGCCGAGGGGCCAGGGGCGACTGCTTCTTGGGCGAAGTTTTCAGACTCTGCCGCAGCCGCGAGTTCCCGTGCGGCCCCTCAGTAACTGCCCGCGCCTGCGACGGGAGGGTTTACTCAAGAATCAGCCGTCCCTATGGTGTCGGTCAGATAGCCTGACGGCTTCCGTTTGGGGGAGGACGGACACAAGCGACAAGATCCGGCTGCATCAGCAGGGCCGATTATCGAACGCTTGAGCGAACCGGGATGGGAGGGTGCCAGCCGCTTCAGGAGTCATCACTGTGCACCGCTGGTGTGCGTGCGCGGCAGGAAGACATTTGCAAGATCAAGAAGAGGTTGAGGGTTCCAGTGCACATTAAGTCATTTCGAGTACAGAACTTCCGCCGCCTGAAGAACGTCCGAGTGGACCTCGATGAAAAGACGACAATCTTTGTCGGGGCGAATAATAGCGGAAAGACATCCGCAACTCATGTCTTCCAGCGCTTTCTGGACCCCAAGGTTAGGTTCCAGATTTACGATTTCACGGCTGACTGCTGGGAGGCGTTCAACAGTTTCGACCCTGCAACTGGAAATGCAGAACTGGAGTTGCCTAAGATTTACTTTGATCTCTGGTTCGAGGTCGATGATGACAACGTACATCGTGTGCTCGATCTTCTCCCGGGCCTCGATTGGAACGGCGAACCGGTGGGGTTACGCATGGTCTATGCGCCCCAAGCGCCGACATCGTTGGTGGCCAACTACCAGCAAGCTCGCATGGACAGGAAACTGCCCCAGCAGAATGCGGATGCTACCTATAAGCCTTGGCCCTTGGATCTAACGGACTACCTACGTAAGCGCCTCACGACCGAATATGAGATTAAGTACTACGTACTGGATAGACGGGAGTGTGACGAGGAGCTCAATCCTAACCCCGGATACGAGCCGTTCTACGTAGGGACGAATGCTTCCGGGGCTGGCGCAATGGTTAGCGCACTCATTAGGGTCGATTTTCTCAACGCCCAGCGGCATCTCACGGATGCAGAATCACATGGCCGAGCCGAGGACTTGTCCAGGAGGCTCAGCCGATACTATCAGCGCAACTTGCAGAAGTTTGAGACCGACCTCGAAGCTCTCACGGCGATCGCTAATTCCGAATCCGCGCTCAATGAGCACTTCGCGCAAGCTTTCGGGTCAATTCTGAAAAGTATTGAACACCTAGGCTATCCAGGCGCATCAAATGCTGGCCTAGTAGTCAAAGCGTCGTTCAATGTACAGAATGTGCTCAGTACCAGCGCTCGTGTTCACTATGTTCTTCCTTCTGCCACCGGCGGACGCACCCGGGAACCGACGCAAGCGCTGCCAGATCAATACAATGGCCTGGGATTCAAAAACCTTATCTATATGGCCGTTGAGATCCTCGACTTCCACCATGCCTGGGAAGATGTAGACGGCCAACGCCCGCCTGTGCACCTCATCATGATTGAGGAGCCGGAAGCTCACCTGCATGCTCAACTCCAGCAGGTATTCATTCGACGGGTTTTCGAACTCCTACCTGATGCAAAACCAGGGTTCCACACGCAGATGGTTGTCACCACGCATTCGTCACACATCTTGTACGAAAGCAGCTTTCAGCCGATCCGTTATTTCTGTCGCGATAAGGGAACCGCTGCACTGCACCGTAGCGAGGTTAAGAATCTTTCTGTCTTCTATAACGGAGAAGAGGAGGCGACGCGCGATTTCCTTCAACAATACTTGAAGCTCACGCATTGCGACCTCTTTTTCGCCGATGGTGCTGTGCTGGTGGAAGGGAATGTTGAACGCCTATTGCTGCCCCTCATCATTGAGCGTCGATTCCCTCAGCTCAAGGCTTGTCACCTGACCATCCTTGAAGTAGGAGGAGCATTCGCTCACAAGTTTCGGGAACTGCTTGAGTTTCTGGAGATTACGACTCTGGCCATCACTGATCTAGACAGCATTGAACCGTCTGAAAACAAGAGCCCTCAACAGAAGGACTCGGACCGGGGTCAAGCTTGTAAGACAACCGTCCCCGGAGCAATCACGTCCAACGAAACTCTCAAGGCTTGGTTCTCAAAGTCTTCGATTGAAGACCTGCTCGGTCTATCAGACAGCGATAAGATCGTGCAGAACGGTGATGGGGAGAAAGGTAACATCAGGGTAGCTTATCAGACCCGTAGGCCTGCTCAGTGGGGGGAATCTGTAGATGAAATCGCTGGGAGAACTCTAGAAGAGGCATTTGCTTTGGAGAACCTGAGCTGGACTCAGGACCCAATGCGGAAAGCTCTTGGCCTGCATATTTCTAAGGCGGATCAGCTGACCCTTCATGAGCTGCATGAGGCGATCTTTAAGAGAGTTCGTAATCTCGAAAAAACGAGGTTTGCCCTGGGTCTCATCGCAGAGCGAGACGCCAGTTGGGTGGCACCGAAGTACATCACCGATGGCTTGGCCTGGCTCAGTGATCGCCTGCTGGTCCCGCCCTCGATTCTTCCACCAGAGATGGAGACGGAGTAGTGGGTTCACGACTTTCGGCGCCGGATACTTCGGCCGATATCGAACTGCGTCATCTTTTAGACAGAGAACCACGCAGTTGCTTCGTCGTGGTTGCCGGCGCCGGCTCGGGGAAAACGACTTCATTGGTGAAAGCGCTAGACCACGTGGTTACCAAACATGGCGCCCACCTGAGAGCTCGGACTCAACAGGTCGCCTGCATCACGTACACCGAAGTTGCAGCTAGAGAGATTCACGCAGACGTCGGTAACAGCCCTCTTGTCGCGGTCTCTACTATTCATAGCTTCCTGTGGTCCCTGATTAAACCCTTTCAGAGGGACATCTCCAAATGGGTTCGTCGCCACATTGAAGAGGAAATTCAGGAGATCAAGCAAAAGCAGGCGAACTACTCGAAACGCACTCGAGACACGACTATCGCGAAGGATGCTGCTGATCTTGAGAAGTTCGCTACTCAACTTAACTTGCTTAAAGAAGTCACGCATTATTCTTATGGCACGGGAAGTGACTATGCGAAAGGGAAACTTGGGCACGAGGATATCGTCACCATGGTTCCCGACTTGATTCTTGAGAGCAGGCTGCTCGGTCGAATCGTTGCCAACAAGCATCCCTATATATTCGTCGATGAGAGCCAGGATACATTTCCCAACGTGGTCGCGGCACTGAAGCATGTTGGGGCGGCAGCCAAAGGAACTGTTTGCCTGGGATTCTTCGGCGATCCTATGCAGCAAATATATCAGCGCGGTGCGGGTGACATTTCCGTCGAGGTCGACTGGAAGCGAATCGAAAAACCACAAAATTTCCGTAGCTCAAAAAACGTGCTGAGCGTTATTAATCAAGTGCGATCGGAAGCCGATGGATTGGTACAAGTACCTGGTCGCCCGGCGAACGAGCAGGCAGAGGGAGAGTGTTTTTTCTTCATCCTCCCTGCGGATGACCGACGAAGTGAGCGCTTGGATCAGTTGAGGGTCTGGCTGGGGCGGCATAGCAATAGTGGTAGCTGGGTTGACGACTCGCCCGAGCAGGGTGAAGGTGCGAAGATTCTAATGATCGTCCACCGGATGGTTGCCAAGCGTATGGGGTTTGAGCACCTTTATGCTGCATTTCATGACAGCGATTCCAAGAGCTTAAAGGAGGCGTTTGATGAGGGGGAGGCATGGCCCCTTCGCCCGTTCGAAGAAGTCATCCTGCCAGTGTGCGCGGCGGACAATGTAGATTCTTCGTCCGTTATCGCAGTGCTCCGCGAGAGAGGTGAGGTGCTCAGGTCGGAAATTCCGGATCACGACGTCAAGAAGAGTCTGGTTCTTGCTCGTGAGGCCGTAACACTTCTGCGGGCGACTGTGGAAAAGGGTGGCCCAGGATCTGTGGGAACTGCCCTCAGGTTGGCTGTGACAGCGGGGCTTGTTTCTCCAGATCCACGCCTATCTGCATACTTGGAACCGGAAGGTGATCATGCAGAAGTCGTGTTGAGTTCGAAGATCACAGATGCCTTGGATTCGTTCATGGCGTGTGATGTGCGCGAACTTCCGTCCTACTTTAAGTATATTCGGCAGCAGTCTCCCTACTCTACCCAGCACGGCACGAAGGGTGCAGAATTCTCCAAGGTGGTAGTGGTTTTGGATGACGAAGAGGGAAGGTATAATCTTTACTCTTACGAGAAACTTTTTGGGATTAGAGGCCTTTCGGAAACCGACAAGCGAAACTTGTCGGCTGGTAAGGAATCTGTCCTTGAGCGAACGAGACGCCTTCTGTATGTCTGCGTGTCGCGGGCGGTTGATTCTCTCGCCGTAGTCGTGTTTACGACGGATGTTTCGGCGGCCAAAACTGCGATTGAGACGTCAATGACTCTCCCGCAAGGGCATGTTCTTACCGAGGCTGACCTCGTGGCATAGAAGCTGACCCGTTCCCCAGCCGCGATCCTGAGGCCGGTCACCAACTCTCCAACCGGCCAGGCTGATCGTCTGCTACCCCCAGCCAGACAAGACGGTCGGCTTCTGGAGGCCTCGGTGCCTCGATCGTCTGCGGCTGGGTACGGTCGACTCGTGTCCGGCGTGCGCGGGTTGGTCACCCGATTGCGTGCGCTGGTTGATCGCGCGCGACTAGGGGAGCTGGTACGGGCATGGCGGTTGACGCTGCTCGATCGGAAGAGGGGTTCACGTCAGCGGGGGCTTCGCGGGTGATGATCGCCGCGTGCCGGGCGGCGGGGCTCGATGACAGAGACGCGGAGTTGATCAGGCTCGGGGAGAACGCGTTGTTCCGGCTGGCGTCAGCGCCAGTGATTGTGCGTGTGGCTCGTGGGCGGGAGTGGCTGCCCAAGGCGCGTGTAGAGGTGGCCGTTTCTCGGTGGCTGGCGGAAGAGGGGTTCCCCGCGGCGCGCATCGTCGAGGATCTTGAGCAGCCGCTTGTGATCGACGGTCACCCCGTGACGTTCTGGCATCTGATCGTTGAGGGTGATCGGAAGGCGACCTACGGGGAGCTGGGGGGCATCCTTCGGGATCTGCACTCCTTGACGGTGCCCGAGGGGCTTGAGCTGCCCGCGTTCGACCCCTTCGACAAGCAGGAGCTTCGGTTGGACCGGGCCGTGATCCCGGCGGACGACAAGGTCTTTCTCCGGAAGCGTTGGCGGGAGCTGCGGGACAAGTACGCCGGGCTGCGGTTCGAGACGACCAAGGGCCCGGTGCATGGGGACGCTCACGTACAGAACCTTATGGTGGACGACCAGGGGCACGTGATCCTGATCGACTTCGAGGCCTTCTGCTTCGATCACCCTGAGTGGGATCTGATGGTCACGGCTGTTGAGCACCACAGCCTTGGGTGGCAGACCGACGCACAGTACGCCGACTTCGTGGCTGCGTACGGGCGAGACCTGTACGACTGGCACGGCTACGAGACGCTACGCGGCTTGCAAGAGTTCGGGATGACGACGTGGCTCATGCAAAACGTGCAGGAGGATGAGAAGACGGCGGCTGAGTATCGCCGGCGCATCGCTGGTCTGCGCAATGACGATGCGCCTCGGGACTGGCGGCCCTGGTAGGCGCTACTCGTCGTCGTCTTCCAGGCGGGCGAGTGCGTCTTGCACCTGGTCGTTGAAGGCGGCCACGACTGGGTTCGCCGCGTGGATGCTCACCTCGGCCTGGAAGTCGGTGACGTAGCGCTGGAAGCGTGAGGACTGGATGCTGTCTCCGCCGTCCACGGCCAGGCTGGCGGTTGTGACGGCGGCTTCCAGTTCTCCGTTGAGTAGGTGGCTCTGGGCGAGCACCATGCGGCAGAACCCGAGGGTGCGGGCGTACTTCGGGTCGGTGTCGTCGACCGCGCGCTGTGCGGCCTGGACCGACTCGCGGCGCATCTTGAGATCGCGGAAGCAGTGGGAGATCTCTCCCATGAGTTCGGCGGAGTCGAAGTATCCGAGCCATAGCGGGTCCTCGGCTCCGTCGGCACGCTCGAAGTAGCGCTCTGCTTCGTTCATCGCGCGGCCGGCCGCGACTGGGTCGCCTGCGTTCGACAGTGCGCGGGCCTCCATCGCTGAGTTGAGCGCCATGGCTCGTGGGGTTGCCCGGCCCTTGGCGCCCTCGACCGCTGCGCGGGCAAGCTGGATGGCTTGGGCGTGGTTGCCGAGGTAGTTGGCCTGGTGGCTGAGGTTGCCGAGTATGCGGGCGCCGAACACGCGGTCGTCGATGACCTGCGACAGGCGCAGTGTGGACGTGAGATAACGGTGGGCGAGTCGGTGATTTCCGGTGTCGTACGCCGTCCACGCGAGCAACTGGGACACCTCGGCGGCGGCACCGAACAACGCGGTGCCCACCTTCTCGCTGTAGCTGGCGTCCAGCAGGGGCAGGACTTCGTGGCGGAAGTAGTGGCGCAAGGCCTTGTGGCCGTGGCCTCCGCCGTACTTGAAGTCGAGCTGCATGAACATGCCCGCTGCATCTCTGATCGCGCGTACGTCGCGCATTCCGACGCGTTGGTGACCGGGTCTGTCGGCCTGGACGCCGTCGGGGCGCCCGATCATCCACGACAGGACGGCTGAAGTGAGATCTGCATCCGCGACGGGTAGGGCATCGCTAGCAGGTGCCTCGGCTCGCTCGTCGGCGAGTTCCCCCAGCGCGGAGAGAACGTCGGTGACATCGCTCGGGTAGCTGACGGGCTGTGCAGCGGGCGTGCGGGACGGGCCGAAGAATCCCAGATCGCCGGGTGTGATGAGGCGTCCTAACTTGGCGCTGAGCACGTCCGCTGCGATCGCTGCTGTCTGGGGCTGGATGCCTGCGCCGTCTCGCCATCGCTGTACGGCGACATGGGTCGTCCCGAGAGGGATGCCCCGCTGCGCTGCGGCATCGCGCATCCGCTTGGCGAGACCCTTGTTCGAGACTCCAGCCGCTTCCATGACGGCGATCAACTGCGCGTTCGGCTCTCGGCTCATGCTCCCCTGCCAACCCGAGAATGACAGCGAGTGTTCATCGTGTCACAGCCGAACCGTCTTGGGGGTTCATTGGTGAACCCCCTTCACGTTTGCCGGTGTTCACGTGAACCCCCTGATGAACGCTCCCGGTCGCAGGCTCTGCGTCGTTCACTGGTCGCCACAGTTCGGCGGGCTACAGGGCTCGTCAATGCTCGGGAGGGAATGCGGTGGAAACGCAGCAGAGCAAACGCCTGGCGAATGCCTCGGAGGTGCCTCCCCCGCGCCGTCGCTCGGCACATGATCCGTCGACTGGTCACTATCGGGCGCTGACGCTCTTCGCCGAGTCACCGGACTGCGTCAAGGCCACGCGGGACCTGGTCCGCTCCTACCTGGAGACCTGGAAGCTGCCGCACGCGGTCGACGACTCGGTGCTCATCGTGTCGGAGCTGGTTGGCAACGTCGTCCATCACGCGGTGCCGGATCAACGGCTCACGCTGCCGGGCGCTGCGCGACGTATCGACGTGTCGCTGATGACGTACCCGGAGCTGTTGTTCATCGGCGTCGGTGATGAGGATTCGACTCCGCCTGAGCTGGCGGCGGGTGAGTTCATCTCGCCCGAGTTGGCGGGTGACTTCTCTGAGGCCTTGTTGCCGGATCGGGGCCGTGGGCTGCTGATCGTTCAGCGCCTGGCTGACGCGGTGTGGTGGTCACCCCGGAGCGGCGGGGGCAAGCACGTGTGGGCTCGCCTGGACCTTGAGCGGCTCTGGTCCGAGAGGTGGGGCTGACAAGCGCCGGGTCGCCGTGCCGGTCTGCTCCTACGCGATCGGGAGCGGACGGTGACCCGGATCCGGGCCGGGGCTGACCTTCCCCGACCCAGAGGCGCGGTTCCTTTCAGGAGGGTTCCCCACCCGAGAAGGGGGCCGCGCCTCACAACCACATACCGAGACCGGGCCACCCCGTCAGCCCTGGAAAGCGAAGGGTGGCCCGGCAGGGGACGCGACGGTACCCGGTGCCTGATGGTACCGGGGCCGTCGCGTTGCGTCGCTACTGGCCCTCGCATCACGGCAGTTGACGAACCATCACGTGGGATCTGGGCTGAGGTGGACGTAGTGACGGGTGCGGGTGAGAACTGGCTGAGAGATGGGCTCGACGACGTGCGGGGAGTGGAGTCCGGGCTGTGGGTTCCGGGCGTCGACTACCTAGCAGGGTGGCGCGTGGCTCGGGAGTCTGCCGAACGATTGAACCGGGCGTTGCTGGGTGCCGGGTTTGAGTTGTCGGAGTCGCGGACGGTCGCTGCGACGGATGAGGAGGGGCGCGGAGTCGTGCGGCTGGTGGCCTCGCTCGATGCCGTGGATCGGCTCGCCGTGATCTTGGAGGCCGTCACGGACGGCGAGGGCGGTGCCTCGTGAGGAGCGTTTCCGCTGATGAGTGGCGCGCGTGGGCACGTCGCCGGCCGCAGAGACTTTGGGCGGTAGCTGCCATGGGGCGAGTGAACAGGGGGCCTTACGCTCGCCCGGCGAATCGGGCAGGCACCTGCCCTGCCCGCGGTTGTGCCCGATGGGCCCCCTGTTCTTCGAGGCTCGCCCCATGGGAGCTGCCTAAAGTCTCTGCGGCCGGCGACCCCCGGCCACCCACACCCCGACTCGTGACGACAGGTCGACGCCTTACCTCCTCGGGTCGGCTGAGGCCGGGGGCGACCGGCGTCCGGACGGGACCGGCGGTCACGCCGCACGCCCGGCCGGGGCGGCCGGGCGTCCCGGTGCGCCGCAGGCGCACCCTTGAGGAAGTGAAGACAGATTCGACCGATCGCCGTCGGTGCTCAGTTGCGGGTGCGTCGGGCGGGCTGCTGGTCGGCGGTGATCCGGTAGGCAAGTTCGGCACGGTCCGCGCCGATGCGGAGTTCTTCGAGGATCAGCGGGGCGTCGTCGATGCCGCACGTGACTCGCGACAGATGCAGGACCGGGGTCGCGTCGGGCAGCCGCAACGCGGTGCGTTCGTCGGGGAGCGGCATGCGGGCGCGGACCGTCTCGGACCACCACAGCTCGTGTCCGGCCTTCGTCAGCATTGCGTACACGGTCGCGGGTTCGGCGTCCGGTGCTTCGGCGAGGTCGGGTACGGCCTCCGCCGTGGCGAACGGGATCAGCGTGCGGTGCATGGCGCGGCTGCCGGTGGCGGGGTCGATCAACAGCCGGTCACAGCCGAAGAGCGCTTCCTCTGCTTCAAGTTCCAGCAGGTGCGCTGTGACTTCGGTGGCATGCGTGCGGTAGGTGCTCGGTTCTTCGGCCTGCTCCCAGGTGGCCACGCCATGCAGCACGAAACGCGCATCGGGCGTTCGGCCTACATGCCCGGAGAGGCTGACGACGGGCCGGGGCTCGGAGCGTACGAAGCTGCCCTTGCCGTGCCGGACGTCGATCAGGCCTTCCGCTCGCAGAGCCGCGATCGCGTTGCGAACGGTCGGGCGCGAGACCTGGTAGCGCGCCATGAGCTGCGCCTCGGACGGCAGCAGGGAAGCGGGTGCGAACTCGCCGGACAGGATCGCTTCGCGGATGGCGGCGGCGACCTGTTGGTACAGGGCTCCGGGGCGCTGGATCTCTGTCATCTCGACACCTTCGGGTTGAGGTCATAGGCACGTCGCACGCTCGACGTCACTCGTCAGCATAAGTAGTTGCTCTCTCGCCGTACAGGACCTCATAGTCATAACTCGTAAGGACAAGTGACGTCTGAATGTGTCGGGCGTCCGAACTGGCCAAGGAGGCCGAACAACATGCAGTCCATTCCCGTGGACACGGCGCGACTGGGCGTACTGCGGTGCGCCATTGCGCCCGAAGTGAAGGTCAGCAACTCCGAGACACAGGAGGTCAAGAGGGATCGCGAGGGCAACCCCGTCTACACCGTGGCCGTCACCGTGCGGCAGGACAGGCGGCGCATCTCCGTGATCGAGATCGCCGTGAGCGGTGAGCCGAAGGGGATCGAGGAAGGGCAGATCGTCAAGGTCACCGGGCTGACGGCGTTCGCCTGGGCGATGGGTGACCGGCACGGGATCAGTTTCCGCGCCGACGCCGTCACGCCCGTGCACGCAACTCCGGCACCCGCCAAGGGCGGTGGCGCGTGATGAGCGCTTCCATCGTGCTCGCCTTCGGGCTTGCCGTACTGGCGTGGGTGCTTGTCGTGGGTGACCTGGCACGTCGGCACCGTCCCCTCTGGCACTGGTACCTGGCCGGCTATCCGGCGACCGCCTGCCGGGTGATATTCACCTGGCGCAAGGTCGCCATGCTCAACGACCTCACCGTCTCCAAGCGCCCGCCGCGCGGGCTGCTCGGGGATGTGGTGGTCAAAGGTGATCCACTGCGCCCGATCGCTCCGCGGATCTCCTTCCCACGTGCCACACGCATGGGCCTGACTGTCCTCGTACGGCTGCATGCAGGCCAGACCCCGGCGACATATCTGAAAGCGGCGGACGCGCTCGTGCATGCCTGGCGTGTGCACGCGGTGCGGGTCACCTCGCCAGAACGCGGCCTCGTGCTCCTGACGGCGACCGCATCCGATCCACTGGCCCGGCCCGGCTTAGCCACCGCGCCCGCTGCTCTGCTGTCCGCCCTCATCGGTGCACTGGAAAGCGGTGGTGCGTGGGTGATGGACCTTCGGCTCGTCCCGCACTGGCTCATCACGGGCGCAACCCGGTCGGGCAAGTCCACCCTGCTGGCCCGGCTCATCACGCAACTCGCACCGCAACCCGTCGCCCTGGTCGGCATCGACTGCAAGGGCGGCATGGAACTCGGCCTGTTCGCCGGGCGGCTGAGCGCCCTCGCGACCTGCCGCCGTGAAGCAGTCGCCGTCCTCAGCACACTCGTCGTCGACATGCAGGACCGCATGGCAGCCTGCCAGTCGGCCGGCGTCCGCTCCATCTGGGAACTGCCCGACAAGCTCCGGCCCGTCCCGGTCGTGGTCATCGTCGACGAGATCGCCGAGCTGTACCTCTCGGACGGCACCCGCGAGAGCAAGGCAGAAGCCGAACAGTGCTCCACCCTCCTGCTACGCCTGGCGCAGCTCGGGGCCGCGCTCGGCCTGCACCTGGTCGTCGCCGGGCAACGCGTCGGCTCCGACCTCGGGCCTGGTGTCACCGCGCTGCGGGCGCAGCTCATCGGACGCATCTGCCACCGGGTCAACGATCCCGGCACGGCCGAAATGACGTTGGGCGACCTGAACAAGGACGCCGTGGCCGTGGCTCAGTCGATCACTGCGGAGGAACAGGGCGTGGCCGTCTGCACCAACCCTGACGGCGGCTGGAGCCGTGCCCGCTCCCACCTCACGACGACCGAGCAAGCCGTGTCGACCGCCCGGAAGCACGCGGAGATGGTCCCGGAACTGCCCGACCTCGGCCGCGCCCTGGCGGCGCTGGAAGGAGACGACAAGTGATCAGCGTAGGAACGGCGTTCACGTTCGCGGTGATCTTCGGAATCATCACCGTCCTCCTCGTCCGCTCCCGTGACGTCCGCGCCTGGGAAGCGGTCTGCGTCGGACTCTTCGGCCTCTACCTCGGCCAGACACCCGTGATCTACACCGTCCACGGCTTCGTCACCTGGCTGATCACCGGCTTCTCCCACACCTGACAGAACGGAGCGAGACATGCCCATGCCGCGCGTGAGGTGCCCCTTCTGCAAGGGCGACGGGGCCCGTAGGACCTGGACCGGCCGACGCCACCGCTGCCGCGTCTGCCGGGGGACCGGAACCATCCGCTGAACCCACCCACCACAGCCATTCAACGGAGGTGATCCCCATGACCCACCGCGCACGACCACCCCTCACCCGTGCCGCTTCGGCGGCCCACCCCGAAAGGGCCCCACCATCACCCCGGCAGACACCCCGGCTGACAGGCGCGCCGTCCTCGACCGCGCGGCGCGCCTGCGTCAGCTCCCCGAAACAGACCGCGACGCAATCCGCCTCGCTCAAGATCCCCAGTTCGCCCGCTGGCTCGACCAGATCACCGCAACCGGTGGCTGCGCCCACCCCGTCCACCTCTCCGGCTCAACCACCACGCTGGACGGCACGACCGGCGAGATCCTGCACCACTACGACACTCGCAGCGAACCCGGCGAACGCCTCCTCGTCCGCTGTCGCAACAGACGCGCTACCGTCTGCGCCCCTTGCTCCCGACTCCACGCGGGCGACACCTTTCATCTCGTCCGCGCGGGTCTTACCGGTGGCAAGAACGTCCCTGCCACAGTCCGCCACCGGCCCCGGCTCTTCATCACCCTCACCGCTCCCTCCTTCGGCCCGGTCCACCGCGCCGGAAACGACCGATGCCGCCCCCGCCGCGACGGCGGCACCTGCGAACACGGGCGCCCCTCGGGCTGCGCTGCGGTCCACGCCCCGGACGCTTCTGCCGTCGGTCAACCGCTCTGCACCGACTGTTACGACTACACAGCCCACGTGCTCTGGCACGCGCACGCAGGCAAACTGTGGGACCGCTTCGTCATCGGCGTACGGCGACACCTCGCCACCTCGGCAGGCCTCGTTCAGTCCCGCTTCTCCGACCACACCCGGCTGTCCTTCGCTCGCGTCGCCGAGTACCAGAAGCGGGCGGCCGTCCACGTGCACGCCGTCGTCCGCCTCGATGGCCCGAACGGACCCAGCGACGAACCCCCAGCCTGGGGCACCGCCGACCAGATCGCCGACGCCGTGCAAGCCTCCGCGGAGCGGGTCCTCGTCCGCACTCCCTACAGCCCCGCCGTCGGCGAACTCGCCCTCCACTGGGGCTCCCAGATCGACACGCGCCCCCTGCACACCGACGGCGACGGGTCCGCAGACGACGCCGTAGCTGCATACGTCGCCAAGTACGTCACCAAGGGAGCCAGCGAGACAGGCGCCGGCACCGACCACAAGCTCTCCACCTGCGATGACCTCGACACCGCACCCGTGAGCAGACACATCCGCACCCTCATGCGTACGTGCTGGCGCCTCGGCGGCCTCCCCGAGTACGCGCCCCTGCACCTGCGGGCTTGGGCCCACACCCTCGGCTACCGGGGCCACATCCTCACCAAATCCCGCGCTTACTCGACGACGTACGCCGCGCTACGCGCTGAACGCGCCCACCACGTCGGCCATGCCGAAGTCCCCGGCGCAGTCACTGAGGGTCAATGGCGCTACATCGGCTCCGGTCATACACCCGGCGCCGCGCTCATCGCTGCCGGAGTCGCCGACGACCTTGCGGCGTCCCGGCGGCTCGGCGCGGAGGCACTGAAAGAGGGGAGTGGGTTCGATAACCGCTCCGCCTGAACGTGAGCTGCAAGAGCCTTGGTGGTCGCGGCTGTCGCGGTCGGGCGTCCGCAGGGTTGCGAGCCACATCGAGAGCGAGATCGTGATCGTCGACGATGACGGTACGGAGGAACCGTTTGACTCCGCATCCTGGTCTGCGTGAGACGAGAAGCCGCCTCCCTTTGCCCTTCGGGAGGCGGCTCCGCATGCGTACTGGCTGGGCGGTTTCAGAAGGCTTCCGCGAAGTCGTCTTCCTTGAGCACCAGGCGGTCTCTCACATCCCTCGGGATCATGAGTTTCATATGGATGCGCGGAGCGCGTACGCCCTTGACCTTGGTCCGCTTGATCTTGCACTTCACGCCGACGCGAAGAAGGTCGGCAGCCATGGCCTCCATGCCGCCTTCCTCCCAGTGGGCCCGGAACGACTTGCCGTTGTGCACGGCAACCCAGCGGTCGGTGGTGGACTCGGGGTCAATGGCCTCCAACTTCTTGATCAGGTCGTCGAGAGTCTTCTCAGCCCTCTCCTTGGTGAACCGGGTCTTCGTGAAGCGTCCTCCGGGCTCCAGACCAGCCATGTAGTAGCTGATGGACTCTTCGAGCTGCTTCAGCTCCCTGCGGGCCTCTGCGCCCTGGTGGTACTCGCGCACCATGACCGGCTCGTCCCCGAGGACCCTCAGCACGTCGTCGACGAGCTGACCGTAGATCTCCTCCGGGTTGGGCGCGCCCTGGCCTCCGCTTCGGCACTTGCCGCACCGCAGGTATTCGTACGACCTGCCTTTGTTGCTGGTCTTCTGCACGGTCATGTTGGTGCCGCAGTCCTCGCAGAGCAGGACTCCGAGGAACTTCGTCGCTCCATCGGGGTTGCGCGTCGGTTGGTTCTTCCCGCGCCTGTCCAAGGCCTTTTGCAGGCTCTCGAACTCTGCCTCGGTGAACACGGGGTCTGCTACGCGGATGGGCTTCCCGTCGTTGCCCAGGATGACCTTGGACCGGCGTACGCCTCCGCTCTTGTTCTCCTCCACGCGGTATCCCAGGAGGGCGGCGTTCCTGAGGCGGCGCAGCAAGGTCGACGCTGTGAGCCCCGGCCCGCAGAGACCTGCTCGCACGAGGACCTTGACCATGCGCCGGGCGGAAGCGGGTCGCTCTCGCATCGTGGCCTTGCGGCACCAGTGCAGCGCCCTGTAAGCGTCGCGGTCGATGACGAGAACTGTCTTGTCGTCCTTGTTCTTGCTCGTCGTGTAGCCGTACGCCGGCTTGCCCACAAGCCATTCGCTCTGCGTCTTCGTGTAGTCCCAGAGGCTCGTGACGCGTGTGCTCGTGTTGGTCGCCTCGATCTCGGCGATGCCGCCGATGACCGTGACCATGATCTTTCCGGCCGTCGTCGTCAGGTCGATCGAGTCGTGCTTGGAGACGAGATTCTTCCCGTACTTCAGGCACCAGTCGATCATGACGCTGAGATCGGAGAGCCGTCGTACGAAGCGGTCAAGCTTCCAGAAGAGGATCTCGTCGAACTCCGGTGCCCGGTTGTTGAGCCATTCCCCGAGGGACTTGCGCTTCCACGGTGGGACCTTCGTCGCCGACACGTTCAGGTCGCTGGCGACGCCGACCACTCGACACCCGCGCTCCCTGGCCAGCATGCGCAGATCGAGTTCCTGCCGCACTGGCGACGTCGTGTCCTCGGTGAGCACGGACAGGCGAACGGACAGGAGTGCGCGCGGGGCGTCGTCGGGTAACAGCGCCTCCGCGTGCTTCAGCTCCTCTAGAAGGGCAAGGTCCGTCTCCGTCCACTCCGTCTCCACGTCGTACTGCCGCTGTCCTGCTGCGCGTGCCGCCTGCTTCACCATGTCGCCAGGCTAGCTCAGATTTAGTCCTGTTGGTTTATGGCCGCAGATGGACACCCACATCCAGATCGGCCCCACCGGCAAGAAGCTGCTGCCGCTGACCGTGAAGAAGTCCGTCCCGGCGGGGTGAGCGACCCGGTACACCTCGTGCGCGAGACCCCTGTCCTGACCGGCCGGGGGTCTCGCGCGTGATACGGGGACGGGGCCCGTCAGGTGACGACGGTTTCGCTCCCGCCTGTTGACGGCGTTCGGTGCCGGGCGTCTGTTCCTGTCCACCCCGTCGTTGCCCGTCAGGGTGTGCCGCCCGATGTCGGATGTCCACCGACAGGTCGAGTTCAACCGGCAGTCCTCCGCGCAACACGCCGTCGCGCTGCCCGGCCGGCCACCGCGACACGCCGCCCGAAGTCCACGGCCGGCAAGGCCGCGAGGTCCTGGGGGCGGAAGCGCTGAGTGACTCCACCGGCGTGGGCGGCCGCCCCCCGGCCGGTGGGGAAGTCGAGGGGGCTGGGCTGCATCCGGACAGGTCGCCGATGCGTCTCCGTCGTCATGGACCTGGAGAAACGGCCCGCACCGCAGCCCGCCGAGCCGGCGCGCCGGACGCCCCCGCGGCCGACGCCCGCACCGCAGGCGCCCGAGGGGTGCCTCACCGCGGCGATCCGGATTCCCGTACGGATCGTGGTGCTCGTGCTGGTCCTCCCGGTGCGGATGGCGTGGGACGCGCTCGTCGTCGTGGGCCGGTTCCTCGACGACACCGTGCTGCGGCCGATGGGGCGGGCCCTGCTGTGGCTCGCCGAGGCCGTGCTGGTGTGGCCGTGGGTGGCGCTGTGGCGCCATGTCGTCGTGCCGGCCGCCAAGGGGCTCGGCCGGCTCGGGTACTGGCTGCTCGTCCTTCCACTGGTCTGGCTCTTTGGGTACGTCCTGTCCCCGATCGGCCGCGCCGTCGCGTGGGCGGCGTGCGGTGTCTGGACCGGGGTGGTTTGGGCCGCCACCGGCACGTGGGCCGGGGTGGTTTGGGCCGCCACCGGTATCCGGGCCGGGCTCGGGTGGCTGTACGGGTGGACGCTGGTTCCGCTGGGGCGGGGCCTCGCCTGGCTGGCCAGGGGGCTGTGGCGCGGGATCGCCGCCTTCGGGCTCGGGGTGTTCGCGGTCGTGGCCTGGCTGGTGCGGTACCTCGTCGTCGTACCGGCCGGGTGGCTGTACCGATGGGTGCTGACGCCCGTGGGCCGTGCCCTCGCGTGGACCGCCGGGGGAGTCCTCTGGCTCATACGGATGATCCTCACCGGGGCCGGGCTCGGCCTCTACTGGACGCTGCGCGTCCTGCTCGTGCTGCCCGCGCTCGCGCTGTGGCGGTGGGTGCTCGCCCCGGTCGGGCGCGCCCTCGCCGTCGTCGGACGCGAGGTCCTGGACGCGCTCGGCCATGCCTGGCGGATCGCCGGACACCTCTCCCTCGCCGTCGGGCGGGCCCTGGCCACCCTCTTCCGCCGGCTCGTCGCCGAGCCGACGCGCTGGGTGTACCGCACCGTCCTCACCCCCGTCGGCCATGTCGTACGGGACATGATCTGGAAGCCCGCCGCCGCTGCCGCCCGCGCCGTCGACCGCACCGCCCGCCAGACCCTGGACACCGCCCGCGCGTCCCTCCGGCAGGCCCGCGCCAGTGTGCGCCAGGCACTCCTAGCGCGGCCCATGGAACCGGTGCCGGTCGCCCGGCGGGAACCGCGAGCCGCCGAGGCACGTACTCTTGGTAGCAGTACGACCGCTCTCACGAAGGAATGAACGACACTGGGCAAGCGACAGCCCGAAGGCCCGCCGCCCGCACCCGCGGTGCAGCGCATCCGACTGCGTTACACCAAGCGCGGCCGCCTCCGGTTCACCAGCCACCGTGACTTCCAGCGCGCCTTCGAGCGTGCGCTGCGCCGCGCCGAGGTGCCCATGGCGTACTCGGCGGGGTTCACGCCGCATCCGAAGGTGTCGTACGCCAATGCCGCACCCACCGGCACGGGCAGCGAGGCGGAGTACCTCGAGATCGCGCTCACCGAGGCGCGCGACCCGGAGAAGCTCCGGATCCTCCTCGACGAGTCGCTGCCCACCGGGCTCGACATCGTCGACGCGGTCGAGGCCCGCACCTCCGGCCTCGCCGACCGGCTCACGGCCTCCGTCTGGGAGCTGCGGCTGGACGGCGTGGACCCGGCGGACGCCGCCCGCGCGGTGGCGGCCTTCAACGCGGCCGACGCCGTCGAGGTCCAGCGCATGACCAAGAACGGCGTACGGACGTTCGACGCCCGTGCCGCCGTGGTCGAACTCGACCGGGTCGACGGCGCCGAGACGCCGAGTCCCGAGGCTGATAGGCCGACCGACCAGCCCTGTGCGATACTGCGGCTGGTTGTTCGGCACGTGACGCCTGCCGTACGACCCGACGACGTCCTGTCCGGTCTCCGCGCCGTGGCCGACCTGGCGCCGCCGGTCCCCGCAGCGGTGACCAGGCTGGCGCAGGGGCTGTTCGATGAAGAGACCGGCTCGGTGACCGACCCGCTCGCGCCCGACCGCGAGGCAGCGGCGGCCCTCACAACGGCCGCCCCCACTGCCGCCGCGAAGGCGTCGGAGCCGGTCGGCCCCGCGTAGGACGGACGTCGTAGCGCCGCCCTCGTATCCGGGAGCCACCTGGGTCGGGCAGCGCACCGACCACAAGACTTTCGCCAGGCCGTACGCAACACGGCGTACGGAACCGGCGAGACAGGACACAGAGAGCTCCCGAGCGGCGCCCGCGCCCCGGACGGCGGCAGACGCGTACGACGCGAGCCGCGGACGTCACCGGCCACGCCGGACCCGGGTGCGGCGCCCGGGAGCCTGACGGGAGAAACGCCCGCATGCCCGAACAGATCGAGAACGCGGAGTCCGCGCAGGGCTCCGACCGCAACACGCCCAGCGACACCCTGCCGCCGCGCCGTCGCCGCCGTGCCGCGTCCCGCCCGGCGGGACCGCCGTCCGCGGCGAACGAGGCGTCCGCCGAGACCGTCGAGCCGACCGTGCCGGTGGCGGAGGCCGCGGACCTCGCGAGCACCGACCCCGGTGAGGCCGCTGTGACGGACGAGAACGTCGTGGCCGCCCAGAGCGATGCGGCTGCCGCGACCGACAAGGCGCAGGAGGCCGAGGAGACCGAGGTGTCTTCCGAGGCCGCAGAGGTCGCCGAGGCCGCGCCCGCCGGGCGCACGCGCCGTCGTGCCACGCGCCGCGCCTCCGCGCCCGCCGGCGCCCCCAAGGGTGCCGAGGCCGCCGAGATCGCCGAGACCGTCGTGCCGGCCCCCGCCGAGGAGAGCGCCGCCGTCACCGAGGCGTCCGCTGCCGCCGAGGTGTCCGCCCCCGCCGAGGATGCCGCGCCCGCCGAGGTGTCCGCCCCCGCCGCACGTCCGCGTCGCCGCGCCACCCGCCGCGCGTCGGCCCCCGTCGGCGCCCCCCAGGCCGCCGAGACCGTGGTCGCCGCCGAGAGCACCGGGGCGGCCGCGCCCGAGACCGCCGCCGACGCCTCCGCCGGGGCAACCGACAGCAAGACCGCCGAGCCCGCCGCCGAGGCCGCAGAGGTCGCCGAGGCCACGCCCGCCGGGCGTACGCGCCGTCGTGCCACGCGCCGCGCCTCCGCGCCCGCCGGTGAGCCGAAGGCGGCCGAGGCCGTGGAGGCCCCCGCCGAGACCCCGCAGGCCCCGGAGACCGCGGCCCCCGTGGAGGCCGCGCCCGCCGCCGTCGCGGACGAGGCCGCCGCCGAGCCCGCTCAGGACGCCGCGCCCGTCGAGGCGGCGGCCGAGGAGGCCGCGCCGCGCCGGACACGCCGTCGCGCCACGCGCCGGGTGACCGCCCCCACGGGCGCCCCCGAGAGCGAGACCTCCACCGGCACCCCGTCGGCCGAGGCCCCCGCCGTCGAGACCCCGGCCGCCACAGCTCAGGCCACCGCCGAGCCCGCGCCCGCCCAGGCGCCCTCCGCCCCGGCCGCGCAGGCGTCCGTCGAGAGCGAGGACGGCGGGGCGCGGCGCGCCCGGCGCCGGGTCGCCCGTAAGGCGGCCGTCGGGTTCTCCGAGCCGACGGCGTCCGCGGCCGAGGACGCGCCCGCGCGGCCCGCCCGGCCCGCCGTGGCCGTGTTCCGTGCCCCGGTGTTCACCGAGCCGATGTTCCAGACGCCGGAGCGGGCCGCCGCACAGGCCGCCGCCGAGGCCGAGGCGGAGGTCGCCGAGAGCGACGAGACCACCGAGCCCGGCGGGTACGCCCAGGAGGAGACCACCGGCGGGTCGCGTCGTCGGCGCCGCCGCCGCGGCGAGCCCGCCGAGGCGGAGCCCGTGACGGCCGACGAGGCCCCCGAGCCCACCGAGGCCGACGAGGCCGAGGAGTCGGACGAGTCCGAGGAGCCCGAGGGGGCGTCCGAGGACGGTGCCGACGACGAGTTCGGCGAGGAGGAGACCACCGGGTCGCGGCGTCGCCGCCGCCGTGGCGGCCGTCGCCGTCGCCGGGGCGAGTCGGCCGAGGGCGAGGGCGACGAGGTCGCCGCCGAGCAGGCCGCGCAGGACGCCGAGGACACCGCCGAGCAGGTCGACGAGGACGCCGAGGACGAGGGCGACTCCGACGAGCGCGACGAGGCCTCCGGCTCCAGCAGCAGCCGTCGCCGCCGTCGCCGTCGCCGTCGCGCCGGGGACTCCTCCGGTGAGGCCGACGCCGCGTCGGACGACCCCGAGCGCACCGTCGTCAAGGTCCGCGAGCCGCGTGAGCGGCGCGCCAAGGAGACCGAGCCGTCGGACGAGGTGCAGTCCATCAAGGGCTCGACCCGTCTGGAGGCGAAGAAGCAGCGCCGCAGGGAAGGCCGTGAGCAGGGGCGCCGTCGCGTCCCGATCATCACCGAGGCCGAGTTCCTCGCCCGCCGCGAGGCCGTCGAGCGCGTCATGGTCGTCCGCCAGAGCGGCGAGCGCACCCAGATCGGCGTACTCGAGGACAACGTGCTCGTCGAGCACTACGTCAACAAGGAGCAGGCCACCTCGTACGTCGGCAACGTCTACCTCGGCAAGGTGCAGAACGTGCTGCCGTCGATGGAGGCCGCGTTCATCGACATCGGCAAGGGCCGCAACGCCGTCCTGTACGCCGGTGAGGTGAACTTCGAGGCACTCGGCATGGCCAACGGGCCGCGCCGTATCGAGTCCGCGCTGAAGTCCGGGCAGTCCGTGCTCGTCCAGGTCACCAAGGACCCGATCGGACACAAGGGCGCCCGCCTGACCAGCCAGGTCTCGCTGCCCGGCCGCTACCTCGTCTACGTCCCCGAGGGGTCGATGACCGGTATCAGCCGCAAGCTGCCCGACACCGAGCGGGCCCGGCTGAAGACCATCCTCAAGAAGATCGTCCCCGAGGACGCGGGCGTCATCGTGCGCACCGCCGCCGAGGGTGCGAGCGAGGACGAGCTGCGCCGTGACGTCGAACGGCTCCAGGCGCAGTGGGAGGACATCCAGAAGAAGGCGAAGAACGGCAACGCCCCGACGCTGCTGTACGGCGAGCCGGACATGACCGTCCGTGTCGTCCGCGACATCTTCAACGAGGACTTCTCCAAGGTCATCGTCAGCGGCGAAGACGCCTGGGAGACCATCCACGGATACGTCTCCCACGTCGCGCCCGACCTCGCGGACCGGCTGCAGAAGTGGACCTCCGAAGTCGACGTCTTCGCCACGTACCGCATCGACGAGCAGCTGATGAAGGCGCTGGACCGCAAGGTGTGGCTGCCCAGCGGCGGTTCGCTGGTGATCGACAAGACCGAGGCCATGGTCGTGATCGACGTCAACACCGGCAAGTTCACCGGCCAGGGCGGCAACCTGGAGGAGACGGTCACCAGGAACAACCTGGAGGCGGCCGAGGAGATCGTGCGCCAACTGCGGCTGCGCGACCTCGGCGGCATCGTCGTCATCGACTTCATCGACATGGTGCTGGAGTCCAACCGGGACCTGGTGCTGCGGCGCCTGCTGGAGTGCCTGGGCCGCGACCGTACGAAGCACCAGGTCGCCGAGGTCACCTCGCTGGGCCTGGTGCAGATGACCCGCAAGCGGGTCGGGCAGGGTCTGCTGGAGTCCTTCTCCGAGACCTGCGTCCACTGCAACGGGCGCGGCGTGATCGTGCACATGGACCAGCCGACGGCCGCCGGTGGCGGTGGCAAGCGCCGCAAGCGCGGGCGTGGCGGCGCGGAGCAGGACCACGAGCACGTGGCCGCGCCCGAGGCCGTCGAGCCGGAGGCCGCCGAGACGGTGGAGCCGGCCGAGGTCGCGGAGGTGGCCGCCGAGGTCGCCGAGCCCGTGGCGCTGCCCTCGCCCGAGTTCGAGCCGGACGAGGAGCTGTACAGCAGCGTCGCCGAGGCGGAGGCCGCGGTCACACGCGGCCGTTCGCGGCGCCGGGTGACCCGTCGGGCCTCCGCGCCCTCGGGTGCGCCGAAGCGCCGGGAGACCGTGGAGGTCGCCCCGTCCGAGGACGCCGAGGAGCGGGCTCCCAAGTCGCGTGAGGCCGCCGAGGCCGAGCCGGTCGCGGTGGAGGACCCGGTCGTCGAGACGCCGGCCGCGGTGAGCGCCGAGGAGGCCGCGCCCAAGGGCCGTACGCGTCGGCGGGCGACCCGGAAGGTCTCCGCGCCCGCGGGTGCCCCCGCCGGGACGGCCGCGGACGACGCCGTGGTGACCGTGGCCGAGTCCGTCGCGGAGCCGGTCGTCGAGGCCGTGGCCGAGCCGGTCGTGGAAGCGGCGGCGGAGCAGCCCGAGACGGTCCCCGCCGAGAGCGCGGCTCCGGCCCGCCCGAGGCGGCGTGCCGTGCGCAAGGCGACGGCGCCCACCGCGTCGGAGGAGACCGCGGTAGTGGTCGTGCCGTCCTCCGCGGAGGAGACGGCGCAGGCTCCGGCCGAGGACGCCGCCGCGGTCGCGGAGGAGTCCGAGGCGCCCGCCAAGAAGGCGGCGGCGCGGAAGACGGCCAAGAAGGCGACGGCGAAGAAGGCCGCCACGAAGAAGACGGCGGCCAAGAAGACGGTCGCCAAGAAGGCCACGGCCAAGAAGGTGGCGACGAAGAAGTCGGCCTCGAAGAAGACCACGGTCGCCGCCGAGCAGGCGTCGAACACGGTCACCGCTTCGACCGACGAGAGCTGAGCCCCACGGGGCGGGCCACGGCCCGCCCCGCACCGAGGCCCCCGTCCGGCGGATCAACTGCCGGGCGGGGGCCTTCGCGTTGCCCGGACAGGGGCGAGAAAGCTCACACAACGCGGCGATGTTTGGGGCGGTTTGGGCCACACTTTTGGCGCGTAAGCACCCCCTGCCTCTTGGATCACCCGCAGACGCCTGCAAAACTCACCTAGTTGTACGAGCAAGAGCGTTGAAGCACTACCTCGACGCACGGTCCGCCTGCGGGGGCGAGCACCCGGGACCGTGAGCGGGGAACGGGGAGGGGATCGCATGGCGCGTGTGCGCCTGACGAGCACGAGGCGGCACCGCCCTGGGGGGCCGGCCGGGGCCGCGCGCAAGGCGCTGGCGCTGGCCACGGTCCTGTCGGCGGCCGGGGTGCAGACCGCGGTCTCCGCCGGAACCGCGCAGGCCGCCCCCACCTGGACCGAAGGGCCCGTCTTCAACGACCCGTTGGGCGAGGAGAGCGAGCAACTCGCGATACGTACGCGTCTCATCGACCTGACGGCGGCCGCGCTGCCCGGCTCCACCATCAAGGTCGCCGTCTACCACGTGTGGGAGGCGCCCGTCGTCGACGCGCTCGTCGCCGCCAAGGACCGGGGCGTCAACGTCCAGGTACTGCTGGACGAGTCGAGCGTCAGCGACCGCCCCGCCAACACCGCGTACGGCAGCCTCGTCGCCGCGCTCGGCACCGACCGCACGAAGGGCTCGTACATCGCGACCTGCCCCGTCGACAGGTCCTGCCTCGGCGACCCGAAGTACGGGCAGTCGATCATGCACAACAAGTTCTGGCTGTTCTCGGCGGTCGAGGGCGCAACGAACGTCGTCGTGCAGACGACCTCGAACTCGACGCCCTCCGCGCACACCAAGTTCTTCAACGACGCGCTGCTGCTGCCGAACAACCCGACGATGTACGACGCCTACGCGGACTACTTCGACACGATGGTGGGCCGGGACTGGGCGGGCTGGGAGTACCGGACCGTCAGCAACGGCCTGTACAAGGCCTACTTCTTCCCCCGGGCGGGGAGCACACGGGCCACCGACAGCGTGTACTCGGTGCTCAACAACGTGCAGTGCTCCTACAAGGACACCGCCGGGGTCACCCGGAAGACGTGGGTACGGGTGGCGATCTTCAAGATCACGCGGATGGCGATCGCCGAGAAGCTGGTCGCGCTGAAGAAGGCCGGCTGCAACGTGAGCATCGTGTACGCCGAGTCGGACAGCGCCAAGAGTTCGGGCGGCACGCCGGGCACCTGGGAGAAGATGCACACCTCCGGCGGGCCGACCGTGCGCTGCTACAACGACGACCGGGACCCGCTGAACCCGGGGCAGAAGCTGACCACGCCGTACATCATCCACTCCAAGTACATCCTGGTGGACGGCGCGTACGACGGGGTGCGCAACAAGATCAGCTTCACCGGGTCCGGGAACTACACCGGTCCCGCGCTGCGCGAGAACGACGAGTCGATCGTCAAGGTCGACGACGACGCCGTGCACGACATGTACAAGGCCCACTTCGACCAGGTGATCAAGGTCGCCCATCCGGGCAAGTCCGACACCACGGACCTCTGTAAGGGAGTGAAGCCGCTGCCGGCGGACGGCGAGAAGCCGACCCGGTGAGGCCACGGGCGCCGGGCGGGGCTCGGTTTGACCCGTTCGAGCGTCGCCCCGTAACCTTGACCGTCGGCGTGTCCGTAAGCAGACGCGCCACATCCCCGTAAACCTCATCCTTCCGGGCGCCGGGCGCCTCGGGAGAGGCCGCACGCATGTCGGGTGGCTGGACTGCGGGGGTGCCGTTCCCGAGCGAGAGAGTGAGATCCGCGTGTACGCCATCGTGCGCAGCGGTGGTCGCCAGCACAAGGTTGCTGTCGGCGACATCGTTGAGGTTGACAAGATTTCCACCGCCAAGGTTGGCGACACGGTCGAGCTCTCGACCCTGCTCGTTGTCGACGGCGACGCTGTGACCAGCGACCCGTGGGTGCTGGCCGGCATCAAGGTCCAGGCCGAGGTCGTGGACCACCACAAGGGCCAGAAGATCGACATTCTGCGCTACAAGAACAAGACCGGCTACCGCCGTCGTCAGGGCCACCGCCAGCAGTACACGGCGATCAAGGTCACTGAGATCCCCGCGGCTGCGAAGTAAGGGACTGAGAAGACATGGCACACAAGAAGGGCGCATCGTCCACCCGGAACGGTCGCGACTCGAATGCCCAGCGGCTCGGCGTGAAGCGCTTCGGCGGTCAGGTCGTGAGCGCGGGTGAGATCCTGGTCCGCCAGCGTGGCACCCACTTCCACCCCGGCGCGGGCGTCGGCCGTGGTGGCGACGACACGCTGTTCGCGCTGAACGCCGGTGCGGTGCAGTTCGGCACCAGCCGTGGCCGCAAGGTCGTGAACATCGTTCCGGTCGCCTGAGTCTTCCGACCAGGGCTTCCGTAGAGCGATTTCGTCGAGGCGGACCTCACTTCCCGTACGGGAAGCGGGTCCGCCTTTGACGTGTTACAGCTAAGACAATTCCGTACACCACGCATTGCGCGTAACTGGAGGCACCCACCATGACCACCTTCGTGGACCGCGTCGAGCTGCATGTCGCCGCGGGTAACGGAGGCCACGGCTGTGCCTCCGTCCACCGTGAGAAGTTCAAGCCGCTGGGCGGCCCCGACGGGGGCAACGGCGGCCGCGGCGGCGATGTGATCCTCACCGTGGACCAGTCCGTCACCACGCTGCTCGAGTACCACCACTCCCCGCACCGCAAGGCCACCAACGGCAAGCCGGGCGAGGGTGGCAACCGCTCAGGCAAGGACGGCCAGGACCTCGTCCTGTCCGTACCGGACGGCACGGTGGTTCTCGACAAGCAGGGCAACGTCCTCGCCGACCTCGTCGGCCACGGCACCTCCTTCGTCGCCGCGCAGGGCGGCCGGGGCGGCCTCGGCAACGCGGCCCTCGCCTCCGCCCGCCGCAAGGCGCCCGGTTTCGCGCTGCTCGGTGAGCCGGGGGACCTGCGCGACATCGTCCTGGAGCTGAAGACCGTCGCCGATGTGGCGCTGGTCGGTTACCCGAGCGCGGGCAAGTCCTCGCTGATCTCGGTGCTGAGCGCCGCCAAGCCGAAGATCGCGGACTATCCGTTCACGACCCTCGTCCCCAACCTGGGCGTGGTGACGGCCGGCTCGACGGTCTACACGATCGCCGACGTGCCGGGTCTGATCCCCGGCGCCAGCCAGGGCAAGGGTCTCGGCCTGGAGTTCCTCCGGCACGTGGAGCGCTGCAGCGTCCTCGTCCATGTCCTGGACACGGCGACGCTGGAGTCCGACCGCGACCCCGTCTCCGACCTCGACATCATCGAGGAGGAGCTGAAGGAGTACGGCGGGCTCGACAACCGGCCGCGCATCGTCGTCCTCAACAAGATCGACGTGCCCGACGGCAAGGACCTCGCCGAGATGGTGCGGCCGGACCTGGAGGCCCGCGGCTACCGGGTCTTCGAGGTGTCCGCGGTCGCCCACACGGGGCTGAAGGAGCTGTCCTTCGCCCTCGCGGACCTCGTCGGCAAGGCGCGGGCCGCCAAGCCGAAGGAGGAGGCGACCCGGATCGTCATCCGCCCGAAGGCGGTCGACGACGCGGGCTTCACCGTCACGCGCGAGGAGGACGGTCTCTTCCGGGTGCGCGGCGAGAAGCCGGAGCGCTGGGTGCGCCAGACCGACTTCAACAACGACGAGGCGGTGGGCTACCTCGCCGACCGTCTGAACCGGCTCGGCGTCGAGGACGAGCTGATGAAGGCGGGCGCCCGCTCCGGCGACGGCGTCGCCATCGGCCCCGAGGACAACGCGGTCGTCTTCGACTGGGAGCCGTCCGTCACGGCCGGCGCGGAGATGCTCGGCCGCCGCGGCGAGGACCACCGCTTCGAAGAGGCCCGCCCCGCCGTCCAACGCCGCCGCGACCGCCAGGCGGAACGCGACGAACTCGACCAGGCGTACGACGACTTCGAGCCCTTCTAAAGGGGGCACGTACGGCCTGAGGGGGCAGATGCGGCCCGAGGGGGCAGGGGCTGCTGCCCGACGGGGCGGGCGACACCCGAGAGGACACGTACGACCCGAGAGGGCGGGGGGCGGCCCGAGGCCCGGTGGCTGCCCGACGGGACGGACGCGGCCCGAGGGGGCGGCGGCCTGAGGGGCCAGGCGCGACCCGAGGGGGCACGTGCGGCCTGAGCGGGCAGGTGCGACTCGCGGGGGCAGGGGCGAGCCCTGTGCCCTCGCGGGCGGGCTGCTGCGGCGTGCGGGGGCATGTCGTGACGGGACAACCGTCCCCACGGCACCCTTGCGAAGCCGGGGGCCAGCCCCCCAAGGGGCGCGGGGAACTGCGCGACGAACCACAACGCACCCGCAGCCGCCGCACGACGCGCACCCCCGAGTTCCTGGGCGCACCGCACCCCCAAGGCCCGGCAGACGGAACCCACCCCCACCCTCGGCAACAGCAAAGGGCCCCCGGAGTCTCACCCCGGAGGCCCTTTTCGGCGGAACCTAGCGGAGCGCCTCCGCGTCGGTGGCCTCGCCCTCCGCCATCACCTCGTCCCGGGACTCGCGCGGGGAGGGGATCTCGTTGGCGAGGCGGGACTCCATACGGACCCGGCGGTCGTCTGCCTTGGCGCAGAGCGTCCGGACGGCCGCGCCGAACCGGACGATGGACGGCGGGTCCGACGGACCGAGCAGCTGCTCCTTGAGGTCGGCGCGGGCCTTGGTGAAGTGGTCCTTCTCCGGGTTGCGCACCGCGTCCAGCAGCCCCGGCACCTCACGCGCGTCCGGCGTGATCACGACACCCGCCGACACGGTCGGGAACGCCGCGCGGAACGCCGCCTCCGGCAGCCCGGAGGTGTTGCCCACGGCGTACGGCTTCTCGCTGGACAACCAGTCCGACACCACCGACGAGACATCGCTGATGAGCAGGTCGGACGCGTTGAAGCAGGCGAAGATCGCCGGCCGGGCCTCGGTGATGATCAAGTGCTCCCACTCCGGGAACGACGCCCAGTACGCCCTTTCCCAGGCCAGCGTGGCCTCGGCGATGGCCGCCTCACGGTCACCGCTCGGCGTGCCCTGGAGCAGCATCCGCTCCATCTCGTCCGCGCTGGGCCGGAACGACGTCGACGTCAGCCTGTCCAGCTCGGCCGTGCGGCGCGCCAGCTCCTCGGCGGCCTCGGCACCCGGCCGCGCCCCCGACCGCTTCGTGTTGGCCTCGCGGATCATCGCCTTGATGCGCTCGTTCGCGGCGCCCGCGCGCGGGTCGACCGAGCCGGTCATCGGGTGCGGCTTGTACAGCAGCCGGACCCTGTCGTCGGCGAGCAGCGCGCGGACGATGTTCTCACCGGCCAGGACCACCGAGGTGTTGCCGGGGTTGCCGTCCCAGCCCTCCCAGGTGGGGGCGTACAGGACGGTCGTGTACGTGCCGGTCGGCGGGCCCGCGTACGGGCGGATCGGGGCCAGCTGCGGGCGGCCCACCTCGACGATGTCCTTGTCCTCGACACCGACCTCGGCGAGCGCGTACCGCTCGCGCGCGGCGGGACCGGCGACCCACACCTCGTCGTACGCCTTCGCGTACGGGTTGCAGGAGGACAGCTTGTCGCTCTCGCCGTGGTTGATGAAGGCGTGCTTGATGGTGGGGATGCGCAGCACCTGGGAGGTCTTCGCGGCGTTCGCCGGGTGCAGCATCATCTTCAGGGTCGAGTTCTCCAGGGAGAACATCGTCGCGACCTTCGGGAAGCAGATGATCGGGACGTCGGTCGCGTCGATCTTCTGGACCATGAAGCGCTCACGCAGCACGATCAGCGGCTTGTCCAGCTGGGACAGCGTGGAGAGCCACATGTTCGCCTGGTACGCCGAGGTCGTGCCGCCGGAGAAGTACATGGCGACGGTCGGCTGGTAGCGCTCCAGCCAGGCGTCCAGCCACTCCATGACCTGCTGCTCGCTCTTCGCCCGCTTCTTGGGCAGCAGCCAGGTCGCCAGGTACGCCGTGCCCCCGACGAGGAGGGTGAGGCCGAAGCCGAGGCCGAGACCGCCCCAGGTGGCGTCCTTCGTGGCCGCCGTGGTCAGCAGACCGGCGGTGATCGGCAGCGAGAAGGTCAGCAGCCGGTGGGCCTGGCGGCGGGCCAGGATGCGCGGCGGGGCGGCGGTCAGGCGCAGCGCGGAGGCGTCGATGTTGCGCGTGACGATCGGCAGCGTCCGGGTGCGGCGGACCAGCACGGAGACGCCCTGGCAGGCGAAGTGCACCGCGTAGAAGAGGCACAGGCCGACCAGCAGGGGTGCCTGCTCGCGCAGCGGGTCGATGCCGTCGATGCGCAGCAGGCCCACCAGGATCAGCATGTCGCGCAGCAGCTGGCGCACCAGCGCGTCGAAGCGGACCTTGCCCAGCAGCGCGAGGAGTCCGGGGTCCCGGTACTGCAGATACGTGTCCAGGACGAGGCCCGCCGCGCCGGCGGCGACGAACAGGGGAATGTTCGGCAGCAGCGCGGAGACGATCTGGACCGTGAAGAGCGCGAACATCGCGAACAGCGCTGACAGCTGCACGACGCGGCGGGGTACGAGGCCTGCGGAGGGCACGGGCGGGGCTCCTGCGGAGGGTGCGACGGACGGAAGGGGGGAATGAGAGTAGTGGGGGTGGCCCGCCACGGTGCGTGCACCCCCGGGCGCCTTCCGACCCAGGAATGCCGCGCGAGATGAGGAAGGCCGATCCTGACCGTATGACCTAGGGCGGTCGAGGAGCAATCTCCCGTGAGATCAGTCACCAGCAATCGGGCATATCGCCCGGAAAGCCGAGGTGTTTCTCACGTCCCGCCCCGTGAGGGCTCCGCGCCGGACCGGGTGGACGTGTGCCGTCCGCCCCTCGAAATGAGGACGCGTCCGGCCCGGCCGCTCCCGTAGATTGCGCACTGCACACACCGGGCTGGTTCGGAACATTGGGGATACAGGTGTCAGCGGCAAGGCAGGGAGTGGCGCAAGCCCACCGGATCGTCGTCAAGGTGGGCTCCTCGTCGCTGACGACGGCCTCCGGGGGCCTCGACGCGGACCGGGTGGACGCCTTGGTGGACGTCCTCGCCAAGGCCCGCAGTGGGGGAGAGCGGGAGATCGTCCTCGTCTCGTCCGGTGCCATCGCCGCCGGGCTCGCGCCGCTGGGCCTGCGCCGCCGCCCCAAGGACCTCGCCCGGCAGCAGGCCGCCGCCAGCGTCGGCCAGGGTCTCCTGGTGGCCCGCTACACGGCCTCCTGCGCCCGCTACGGCATCCGCGTCGGCCAGGTGCTCCTCACCTCCGACGACATGAGCCGTCGCTCCCACCACCGCAACGCCTCCCGCACCCTCGACAAGCTCCTCGCGATGGGCGCGCTGCCCGTCGTCAACGAGAACGACACGGTTGCCACGGACGAGATCCGCTTCGGTGACAACGACCGTCTCGCCGCCCTCGTCGCCCACCTCGTCCGCGCCGACCTGCTGGTCCTGCTCTCGGACGTCGACGGCGTGTACGACGGCGACCCCAGCAGGCCGGGCACCTCGCGGATAGCGGAGGTACGGGGTCCCGAGGACCTCGCGCACGTGGAGATCGGCAGCGCGGGCAAGGCCGGCGTCGGCACCGGCGGCATGGTCACCAAGGTCGAGGCGGCCGGGATCGCCACGGGCGCGGGTATCCCCGTGGTCCTGACCAGCGCCATCCACGCCGCGGACGCCCTCGCCGGCCGTGACACCGGCACCTACTTCCACCCCACCGGGAAACGCTCCGCCGACCGGCTGCTGTGGCTCCAGCACGCGTCCACCCCGCAGGGCGCGCTCACCCTGGACGACGGCGCCGTGCGAGCGGTCGTCGAGCGCCGCAAGTCGCTGCTGCCGGCCGGCATCGCGGCCGTCGACGGCGACTTCAGCGCCGGGGACCCGGTCGAGCTGCGCGACGGAGCGGGCCGGGCCGTGGCCCGCGGGCTGGTCAATTTCGACGCCAAGGAGATCCCCCAGCTGATCGGCCGCTCGACCCGGGAACTGGCGCGCGAGCTGGGTCCCGCGTACGAACGAGAGGTCGTACACAGGGACGACCTGGTGCTCCTGCACCCCTGACCAGCCGCCCCGCGAAGGGTGCCGCAGCAGGGCCCGCGCCGGTGCGCGTTCCGTAAAACCGCCCCATGGAGCCCTTGAGCCTGCTCAACTTTGTCCCAGGGGCATTCCGCACCACCCCATGCGAAGCCCGCATCGTTGCGAAGGAGGCCGTCGTGAGACGAGTGCGCCCCGGGGCCACGGCGTCCCGTGGTGGTGGTACCTCCCGTGCGGCAGGCGAGGAGCGGACGCTCACCAGCGTCACCTCCTCGGACGCGTACGAGGGCGGCGCCGAGGAGCCGCAGGACCTGCCCCGGCTGTGGCACGTCACGCTGAGCGTCTCCGGGCCCGAGGCCCCGCTGAAGGAGGTGCGGCGCGGCCTGGAACAGCTCGCCCACGACCATCCCTTCCTGCTGACCAGCCGCTATGCCAACGACCACGCCGAGATCCGCTACTGGGAGGAGGCCCGCGACCTCCATGACGCGGCCGCCGTCGCCCTGCGCCTGTGGGGCGAGCACCGCCGCACGGCCGGACTGCCGCCGTGGGAGATCGTCGGCCTGGAGGTCATCGACCGCCAGACCTACCACCAGCGCGTCGCCGAGGGCTGCGGCCCCCCACCGGCGGCCCGCGTAGGCGTCCACCCCTACTAGGGCCGGACACGACTTAGGGCGCGCCGCGCGGGGGCGCGGCCGGGGGCGTCTCGGCTTGTGGGACGGCGACTGGGGCCGTCTCCCGCGGCGCACTACCCTTCCTTTATGACCACGCTTTCGCCGTACGACTCCATGTCCCCGGTCACCCGGGCCGCCTATCGCGCCAAGGCCGCCGCCGCCGACCTCGCGCCGCTCCCGCGCGCCGACAAGGACGACGCGCTGCTCGCCATCGCCGACGCGCTGGAAGTCCGTACGAGTGAGGTCGTCGAGGCCAACGCCAAGGACATCGAGCGCGCCCGTGAGGCCGGCACCAGCGAGTCGGTCATCGACCGGCTGACGCTCACCCCCGAGCGGATCCGGGCGATCGCCGCCGATGTGCGCGACGTCGCCGCGCTGCCCGACCCGGTCGGCGAGGTCGTCCGAGGCTCGACCCTGCCGAACGGCATCGACCTGCGCCAGGTCCGCGTCCCGCTCGGTGTCGTCGGCATCATCTACGAGGCCCGCCCGAACGTCACCGTCGACGCCGCCGCCCTCTGCCTGAAGTCGGGCAACGCGGTCCTGCTGCGCGGCTCGTCCTCCGCCTACGAGTCCAACACCGCCCTCGTCCGCGTCCTGCGCGACGCCGTCGGCGGCGCCGGGCTGCCCGCCGACGCCATCCAGCTCGTCCCCGGCGAGAGTCGTGACTCCGTGCGCGAGCTGATGCGCGCCCGCGGCCTGGTCGACGTGCTCATCCCGCGCGGCGGCGCCTCCCTGATCCGCACGGTCGTCGAGGAGTCCACCGTCCCGGTGATCGAGACCGGCACCGGCAACTGCCATGTCTACGTCGACGCCAATGCCGACCTCGACACGGCGGTCGAGATCCTGATCAACTCCAAGGCCCAGCGGGTCAGCGTCTGCAACGCCGCCGAGACCCTCCTGGTCCACCAGGACATCGCGCCCGAGTTCCTGCCCCGCGCCCTGGACGCCCTCGCCGACGCCGGCGTCACCGTCCACGGCGACGAGCGCGTCCTCGCGTATGCCAAGGAGACCCGTGCCACGGTCGTCGAGGCCACCACGGAGGACTGGGAGACCGAGTACCTCTCGTACGACATCGCCGCCGCCGTCGTCGACTCGCTGGACCGGGCCGTGGAGCACATCCGGCTGTGGAGCTCCGGGCACACCGAGGCGATCGTGACGACCTCCCAGCAGGCCGCCCGCCGCTTCACCCAGTTGGTGGACTCCACGACCGTCGCCGTCAACGCCTCCACCCGCTTCACCGACGGCGGTCAGTTCGGCTTCGGCGCGGAGATCGGCATCTCCACCCAGAAGCTGCACGCCCGCGGCCCGATGGGCCTGCCCGAGATGACCAGCACCAAGTACATCGTCACGGGCGACGGGCACGTACGCCGCTGACATCCGGCCGACACCCGGCGCGTACGGCGCCCGGCGGGGCGTACGCGCCTCGTGGGGCGCCGGTCCCTTCCCGGGGAACGACCGGTGACCCGCTGAGCAGAACGGATGAATTTCCTTACCGTCTGCCCAAATTGACCACCCCGGTCTACTCTGGATCCGTGCCGGAGGACGTGGGGGGCACGCCGTTCCCTGACGGCTGGGAGCCCGACGACGACCGCGACCGCGGAGGTATGGACGAAGAGTTCGCCTCCGTGGTCTTCGACGAGGACTTCGTACGGGCGGCCGTGGTCCATGAGCCGACCGCGGTCGAGCGGCTGCTCGCCGCCGCGGAGGCCCGTGCCGCGGCCCAGGAGGCGGAGGCCCGCAGGGCCCACTCCAGAGGCCCCCGGGGCGACGACTACGACGACGGCTTCGCCGACGGCCCGGACTTCGGCCACGACCTCGACGATCTGGACGACCCCGAGATCCTGGAGGGCCGCTTCGGCCCCGACGGGCCCTACGGCAAGCAGACCCGCTGGCACCGCCCCGTCGCCTGGCTCCTCGCCCTGGTCATGGGCATCGGCATGGTCGCCCTGGCCTTCACCGCCGTCTACCGGGGCGCCTCCTCCAGCCGCGGCGACGAGGTCCCGCCCCCCGCCACCACCGGAGTCGAACAGGGCACCTCGGCCGGTCCCTCAGCCTCCGCGGACTACTCCCAGCCGGCGGCCTCGGCGGACCCGCGCCGACCCTGACAGCCGCTTCGACGAGACGTTCGAAAACCTGGTGAGAACCTGTCACAAGTTGTCGCGCACCTCGGCGTTTATCGGAGCTCCGGCAGACCTACCCTGAAGGTATGGGCGGGCCTGGAGACCCACCCGAGGGGACACCCGAGGGCACCCCCGGCGGTGGAGGCGAGGACGAATACCGATCCGTCGTGTTCGACGAATCGTTCGTTCGCGCTGCCCGTCTCCAGGAGTTCTCCGCCCAGGAACGCCTCACCGACCACGCCCCCGCCGTCCGCCGCCGCCCGCCCGTGCGCCGTGGCTTCTCCCGGCAGGCACTGGTCCTCGTCCTGCTGATCGCCGTCGCCTTCGGCACCGCCATCTACATGGGCGTCCGCCATCCGTACCAACCCCGGGCCACGACTCCCACCGAGCCGCTGCGGATGACCGTGATCCCGCTGGCTCCCCAGGCACCTGTCCCGGGCGCCGCCGACCCCGAAAGGCTGTACGACAACAGTCCCGCCGCCCACTTCCGCACCGGCGCCGACGGCATCACGATGCCGGCCACCCGCCGCACCGAGCACTTCTCCGACAGCCAGGTCGTCACCTCGCTGATCGTCGCCAAGGAGTACCTGGTCGCCTCCGCGCTCGACCCGCAGGTGCTCGCCGGCACCACCGTCGAGCCGGTACGACGGCTGCTCGACTCCGACCAGCTCGACCAGTTCGACCAGAGCTTCGACCACCCCACCGCCGACGGACGCCACGCGCCCACCGGCTGGCTGGTCCGCTTCGACCCCTCCCGCGCCCAGCTCGCCGACACCAGGATCCGCGTCCAGGGCACCCTCCAGGCGGCGGAGCTCGACTCCGGCACCCTGGAGGTCGTCGCCGCGCACACCTTCGTGTACGCACTGCGCCCGGCGGGCCCCCGTGCCGGGGCCGAGGCGTCCCTGTTCACCGTGCGGCGCGAGCTGCACTTCCGCTTCGACCAGGACGACCTGCGCACCCGCCAGGCCGAGGTCGTCGTCTCCTACGTCCAGGCCGGGCCGCTGGCCTGCGCCGACGACGCCACGAACCATCTGCGGCCGCTGCTCGCCGGCCAGCGGGACAAGGCCGGCGGCCCGGCCGGCACCGACCCGTACGCCACCGGCGGCGCCACGGCCCTGTGCGGCTCCCTGGCCCAGAGCGCCCAGCCGAAGGTGTGACCACGACGTCGACTATGTGACCCATGCCGAAGGTCTGACCATGACGAAGCGCCCGGCCCGGAGGGGAACCTCCGGGCCGGGCGCTCTCAGCGCACCGGCGGTGTCCGCCGCGTCACTCGTCGTCCGGGCGCCTGTCGTCGGTGGTGTCCGTGGTCGTACCGCCGCCCGACGCCGTGCCGCCCGACGCCGAGCCGCCGCCGTTGGCGAAGCCGCTGAAGCCGCGCCGCACCCGGCCGCCGAGGTCGCCCGCGCCGCCCGCGATGTCCGTGACCAGCTTCATCAGCGGGTCCTTGGAGCTCTTCACATGGCTCGTGTAGTGCTCCGCCGACTCACGGAAGGAGTCGGTCACCGAGGTGTCCTTGTCCTCGCTGCGCCGCGGGTAGTGGCCGTCCATGATCCGCTGGAAGTCGCGGGACTCCGCCCACTTCTTCAGCTCGGCCGCGCGCACGGTGGTGAAGGGGTGCGACCGGGGCAGCACATTGAGGATCTTCAGCACGGAGTCGCGCAGGTCGCCCCCGGCCTCGTACTCCTCGGCCTGCGCGAGGAACGCGTCGACGTTCATCTCGTGCAGGTGGTTGCCGCCCGCGATCTTCATCAGACCGCGCATCGAGGCCTTCAGATCCTGGCCGACCAGCAGCCCGGCACGGTCGGCGGACAGCTCCGACTTGCGGAACCACTCCCGCAGCGCGGTCACGATCGCCATGATCGCGAGGTTGCCCAGCGGGATCCAGGCGACCTTCAGCGCGAGGCTCGTCAGGAACAGCAGGATCGTGCGGTACACCGAGTGGCCGGAGAGGGCGTGGCCCACCTCGTGCCCGATGACGGCCCGCATCTCCTCCTCGTCGAGCAGCTCGACGAGCCCGGTCGTGACGACGATGATCGGCTCGTCCAGGCCGATGCACATCGCGTTGGGCTGCGGGTCCTGGTTGACGTACATCGGCGGGACCTTCTCCAGGTCCAGGATGTAACAGGCGTCCCGCAGCATGTCGTTGAGGTGCGCGAACTGCTGGTCCGAGACCCGTACGGAGTCGGACAGGAACAGCAGCCTGAGGCTGCGCTCGGGCAGCAGACCGCTGAGTGCCTTGAACACCGTGTCGAAGCCGCTGAGCTTGCGCAGCGCCACCAGCGCCGAGCGGTCCGCGGGGTGTTCGTACGCCCGCGAGGAGATTCCCTCGAAGCGCCTGCGCTGCCTGCTCGGCACGTTCTCGTGCCCGTTCTGCTCGTGGCTGTCGTCCGGCATGTTTCCCCCATGCGTTTGATTGCCCATATTGCCCCCGAAGCGGAGACCAGCCTAGGCGGAGTTACCGTGGCAGGGCATCAACCGTAAGGAGCGATCTCATGGAGCATCTCCCCCATGTCACGGTGGCCCCCTGGTTCACCGAGGCCGCGGGCGCCGCCGCCAAGGAGCAGGGCGCGGGAAACCTGCTGCGTGTGGTGCTGATCGTGATGGTCCTGGGGTCGGTCCTGACGGCCTGGTTCCTCCTGCGCGGATACAAGCGGGACGACTGACGGTACGGAGACGGAGCCCCGTCCGTTCATTCAGGGGCGGAGTCGGCGTGATCGCCGACGCGGCCCCCGCTTACGATGGGCCGAGTCTTTATCCCGATCCCACACGGATAGGTCCTGCCGACGATGAGCTTCCACAGCACCGCTGCCGACTTGGTCACTTTCGCCGCCGAGGGCGGCGGGGAGCACGGCGGCAACCACGAGAGTCTCAGCCCCTACCTGACCGGCGGCGGAGCCCTCTTCGCCCTGCTCCTGCTGCTGTGGATCACCACGCGCTTCAACCGGGACCGCTGATCCGGGCAAAAGGTCATTCGAACAGAGTGTGTCCGCCGGGCCGGTAGTGTCTCGACGCATGGGAGAGCAGGAACCGCCTACCGGTCCGGAGCACGACACGGCGAACGACCAGGCGAACGAGACCACCGGCGGCCGGGCCGACAGCACCGGCACGGCACCGGAAGACACCCCGTCGAACACGAAGCCGACGGGGCGCAGGCGCCTCGGCGTCATGGGCGGGACGTTCGACCCGATCCACCACGGGCACCTCGTCGCGGCCCAGGAGGTCGCCGCGCAGTTCGGTCTCGACGAGGTCGTGTTCGTACCGACCGGCCAGCCCTGGCAGAAGTCCCACCGCACGGTGTCGGCCGCCGAGGACCGGTACCTGATGACGGTCATCGCGACGGCCGAGAACCCCCAGTTCTCCGTCAGCCGCATCGACGTCGACCGCAAGGGCCCCACGTACACCATCGACACCCTGCGCGAGCTGCACGAACTCAACCCGGACACGGACCTCTTCTTCATCACGGGCGCCGACGCGCTCGGCCAGATCCTCACCTGGCGCGACGCCGAGGAGCTGTTCTCCCTCGCGCACTTCATCGGGGTCACCCGTCCCGGCCACACTTTGGCCGACCCCGGCCTGCCCGCGGGCGGGGTCACGCTCGTTGAGGTTCCGGCGCTGGCCATCTCGTCCACCGACTGCCGTGCGAGGGTCGCGAAGGGCGACCCCGTCTGGTATCTGGTGCCGGACGGAGTGGTGCGCTACATCGACAAGCGGCAGCTGTACCGCGGCGAGTGAGCCGAGAGGGGCACCGGTGAACGACCGATACGACGCTGGCCACGGGGGCGACCAGCCGTACGAACTCGTCGGCTATGACGAGTTCGGACAGCCGGTGTACCGACAGGCGCCCCCCCAGCAGGTGCCTCAGCAACAGACGTACGACCCCTACGGGCAGCAGCAGGGCTACGGCCAGGATTACGGCCAGCACTACGGACAGGGCGGGTACGGACAGGGCTACGGGTACGACCCGTACGCGACCGGCCAGGTCCAGCAGCAGCCCGCCCAGGGCTACGGCACCGCCTACGACACGGGCCAGCAGGCACCGGCACCCGCGTACGACCCCTACGACTCGTACGACCCGTACGAGCAGACCGCGGTCACCGGCCTTCAGGCCCCGGTCACCGAGCAGACCGCCCACATCCCGCAGCAGACGGGCCCGCAGGAGACCGCCGAGGACGGCGGTCCCGAGACCGGCGCGGAAACCGGCGACCCGGAGTACCGCACCGAGCAGTTCGCCTTCGTCGACCAGCCCGACGGCGACTCCGAGGACGTCATCGACTGGCTGAACTTCACCGAGAACCGCACCGAGCGCCGTGAGGAGGCCAAGCGGCGCGCCAAGAGCCGCATGATCGCCCTCGTGGTCGTGCTTGCGCTGGTCGCGGTCGGCGGCGTCGGCTACCTGTGGTTCGCGGGCGTGCTGCCCGGCTCCTCCTCCGGCCAGAAGACCGGCACGACGACCGCCGCGGGCGCCCAGAAGCGCGACGTCATCGCCGTCCACCTGCACGACACCAAGAAGGGCGGCACCTCCACGGCGCTGCTCGTCGACAACACCACCACCAAGCGGGGCGCGGCCGTCCTGCTGCCCAACTCCCTCGCCCTCACCGGCGACGACGGCACCACGACCACGCTCGCCAAGTCCGTCGAGGACGACGGCTCCGCCGGCACCCGCGAGGAACTCGACACCGTCCTCGGCACCGACATCGAGGGCACCTGGCGCCTGGACACCCCCTTCTTGAGCAACCTCGTCGAACTCGTCGGCAACATCGACCTCGACACCGACACCTCGGTACCGGACCCGGAGGCGAAGAAGGGCGAGGCGCCCCTCGTCACCAAGGGCGAGAACCAGACGCTCAGCGGCAAGATGGCCGTCGCGTACGCCACCTACAGGGCCTCCGGCGAGTCGCAGGACGCCCAGCTGAAGCGGTTCGGGCAGGTCATGCAGGGGGTGCTGCGCAAGCTGTCCTCCGACGCCCAGGCGGCCACGGTCACCGTGCAGACCCTCGGCCAGATCCTCGACCCGTCGCTCGGCGAGAAGGATCTCGGCGCGTTCCTCGCCAAGCTCGCCGACCGCGCCAAGGGCGGCGACTACACGTCCGAACTGCTCCCCGTCCAGCAGGACGGCACCCTCAGCGCCGAGGACTCCGACAGCGTGGTCAAGAAGCTGCTCGGCGGCACCGCCAGGAGCCCCGAGGCCGGGGACACCGTCTGGGTCGGCATCCGCAACGCCACCGGCGAGAAGGACGCCACCGAACAGGCCCGGGTGGCCCTGCTCAACGGCGGCTACACCTTCCTCGACGCCGGCACCGTCGGCACCGCCTCGGCCACCTCCCGGGTGCTCTACTCCGACGCGGCCCGCAAGCAGGACGCCGTCGAGGTCGCCAAGACCCTCGGCCTCCCCGCGAGCGCCGTCAAGAAGGGCGAGACCACGTCCAACGCCGACGTCACCGTCGTCCTCGGCCGGAACTACGAGACGACGGACCCGACGGGCACGAGCGGCACGGGTACTACGGGGACCACGGGCGCGGGTACTACGGGTACGACCGGCACCACGGGTGCCACAAGTACTACGGGTACTACGGGTACGACCGGGACCACCGGCTGACCTTCACCCCCCTCGGATCGGCAGCGATCGCGATCAGGCCCCGGAGCCGCCTCGACGGCGGCGTTCCGGGGCCTGATCGCTTAACCCGTGGGGCTGTGTCGGCGGTCCGTGAGACCCTTGTCGTAGCCCGTGAGGGTTCCTGACCGCCTACGGAAAGCCATGTAGTGACCGCCACCGACCGCTCCCTCGAGCTCATCCACACCGCCGCACAGGCGGCCGCCGACAAGCTCGCGCACGACATCATCGCGTACGACGTCAGCGATGTGCTCTCCATCACGGACGCCTTCCTGCTCGCCTCCGCGCCCAACGACCGCCAGGTCAAGTCGATCGTCGACGAGATCGAGGAGCGGCTGAACAAGGAGCTCGGCGCCAAGCCGGTCCGCCGTGAGGGCGACCGCGAGGCCCGCTGGGTGCTGCTGGACTACGTCGACATCGTCGTGCACGTCCAGCACAGCGAGGAGCGCGTCTTCTACGCCCTGGAGCGGCTCTGGAAGGACTGCCCCGAGCTGGAGCTGCCCGCCGACGCGCAGGCCACCAAGGGCAAGGCCGCGGAGCACGCGAAGCTCCAGGCCGCCGAGGAGGCCGCCGAGCTGGGCGGGGAGCTGCGATGACCCAGGGGGCCGAGCAGGCCGACAGCAAGGGCCGCGGGCGCCGGATCATCCTGTGGCGGCACGGCCAGACCTCGTGGAACGTGGAGCGCCGTTTCCAGGGCACCACCGACGTCGAGCTCACCGAGACCGGCCTCGGCCAGGCGCGCCGCGCCGCCCGGCTGCTCGCCTCCCTCAAGCCCGACGCGATCGTCGCCTCCGACCTTCGGCGCGCCGCGCGGACGGCCGCCGAGCTGGCCGCGCTCACCGGCCTGGAGGTCGCGCACGACGAGGGCCTGCGGGAGACGTACGCGGGCGTGTGGCAGGGCCTCACGCACGACGAGATCATCGCCCGGTACGGCGAGGAGTACGGCGCGTGGAAGCGCGGCGAGGCGGTCCGTCGCGGCGGCGGTGAACTGGAGACCGAGGTCGCCGACCGCGCCGCCCCCGTGGTGCTCCGGCACGCCGACAAGCTCCCGGAGAACGGCACCCTCGTGGTCACCAGCCACGGCGGCACCATCCGCACCACCATCGGGCGCCTGCTCGGCCTGGAGCCGCAGTACTGGGAGAGCCTCGGCGGCCTCTCCAACTGCTGCTGGTCCGTCCTCGGCGAGGGCGCCCGCGGCTGGCGTCTGCTGGAGCACAACGCCGGCACCCTCCCCGAGCCGGTGCTCGGCGACGACGACTGAGCGGCGCGCGGGCCCCCGGCGGCGGGGCCGCGGCCCGGATTTCACTTTCCGGCAGGTCGCAGGCTAAAGTTCTTCTTGTTCGCCCCGCCGAGCGGGGCGAAACACCATACGGCTTCGGCCGCATGGGGCAAGGGGCTATAGCTCAGTTGGTAGAGCGCCTGCATGGCATGCAGGAGGTCAGGAGTTCAATTCTCCTTAGCTCCACAAATCGGACAGAAGATCCCGTTCCCGGCAGGGGGCGGGATTTTTCGTGTGAGATCCGTGACCTCCTTGAGCGCGGGGCGCCCCACGGGCGTATACCTCTGCGGACGACCTTCTTTCCCGCCGCGAGTCCGGACTGGTACGAAGGCGTCGCTGACCGTATTGGTCCGGCCGTGGCAGAATCAAACGGCCGGAAGGGGGCGCGGCCCGACGGGAGGGAGAAGCGATGCCTGCGAGCATCCGCGGGAAGGTCCACGACCTTCCCGCCGCTGTGATGATGCGGAGCAAGACCACCCTCCTGTGCCCTTCCTGCGGCTCGCTCCACGTTGCCCAAGTACTCGGTGACAACGGAGGTATTTCCTACGTGTGCACGGCCTGCGGCCACAGCTGGAGCTGATCGATGGGCGCACACAGGAGGAAATGCGACTGGTGCGGCAGCGGCACCCCGATCGTCCGCGACATGGAACCCGTCAACGCCGACTACCAGTACTGGTGCGAGGAATGCGCACGGGCGCTGATCATAAAAGGCGACCCCATCGAGACGTACCGCGAGCTCGAGGGCGAGCCGATCTACGGCCGGCTCCTCGAGGAGCACTGCACGCTCAAGCGTTTCTACTCGTTCGTGACCGCCTGAGCGGCCCGACGCCAACTCGACGTCTCGGCAACGGGTGTAATGTGCTGAAATCGCCCATAAGGTGCCCCGGCCGGAAAGGATTTGGTGGTCGGCGCGGGGACCGGTAAAGTTGGCGATGTCGCCGGGGGAACCCGGCGGAAACAGCAAGGGGCTATAGCTCAGTTGGTAGAGCGCCTGCATGGCATGCAGGAGGTCAGGAGTTCAATTCTCCTTAGCTCCACAGACAAGACCCCGTCCAAGTGGACGGGGTCTTCATGTTGTTGACGATGTTTCGTGGTGCCGGCCACCGGCCGTGTGACGGGGCCTGAGAGCGCCTGTGACGGTGGCCAGGGGGACGGAAAAGGGCGGGCCGCCCCCGTACCGGGGTGGCCCGCCCTCGCGTCGCTTCAGCGGGGTCTCAGCGGCCGCTGCCCAGAGCCCGGCGGCCGCGGCCCTGGGAGAGGACCGGGAGGTTGCGGGACGGGGCGTTGCCCCGGGTGTCCTCCTCGATGCGCAGGGCCAGCGCCGGGCAGCGCCGCACCGCGCGCAGCGCCTTCGCCTCGGCGTACTGCGGGACCTTCGCCTGGGCGACCGTGGGGAAGCCGTCGGCGCCCAGCTGGAAGACCTCCGGGAGGATGTCCGCGCACAGGCCGTGCCCCCGGCACAGCGTCCAGTCGACGAAGATCTTCTGGCGGCTCGCGCCGGACTCCTCCTGACCCGCGCCGCCCGGGAGGCCCGTGGGTCCCCTGCCGCCCTCGAACAGCGGCAGGACACCTTCCACGGGCCGCCCGCAGCCGTTGCCGAGGACATGGGCGGCGAGGTCGTCGGTGAAGGCCTTGATGGTCGACTCCAGGAACATCGCGGAGCCGTCGGGGTGCGAACACGCCCCGCGCCGCTTGACGTTCTTGGCGACCTGCTTGAGGGCCTCCAGGGCGGCCGGTCCGCCGCCGTTGAGGATGTCCTCCATGCCGCGCGCGGCGGCCGGCAGACCGAGGTAGCAGGGGCCGCACTGTCCCGCGCTCTCCTCGGCGAGCCACTTGGCGACCTGGAGCGACTCGCCGAGCGGGCAGGTGTCCTGGCTGATCGGCAGGATCGCGCCCGCGCCGAGCGCACCGCCCACCGCGTCCAGGGAGTTGCGGGAGACCACCGCCTCGTTGACCGTCGCCGCGTCGATCCACTTGCCGTGGTAGCCGCCCGTCAGCACACCCTGCGGGACCGGCGGCGCGCCGGCGAGCTGCAGGATGTAGCGCAGCGGCACGCCGGTCGGGGCCTCGATCACCATGGGCCGGGCGACCGCGCCGGAGACGGTGAGCATGACGGTGCCCGGCTCGTCGTACAGGCCGGTGTTGCCGTACCGCTCGGCGCCGATGCGGGCGCCGATGGCGAGCTGGGCGAAGGTCTCCGCGTTCGAGAGCAGGGTCGGCGCGCCTCCGACACCGCTCTTGGACGCGCTGGTCTTGCGGCCGGGCGGGATCGCCGGGCCCCCGTCGATGGAACGGATCAGCGAGGCGGCCGCGCCCGTGACCATGCGGACCGGATTGCGCTGCACGCTCGCGCGGATCGCCGCGCCGCGCCGGTTGCCGAGGCCGCGCTCGGCGAGGGCGGCCTCCATCGACCGCTGGGTGGATTCACGTGTCACCCCGACGACCAGCTGGCGGGCGCCCAGGGCCTCCGCGACCAGCAGGGCGCCGTCCAGGATGAGGTGCGGGGCACGGTTGATCAGCACCGTGTCCTTGCGGCAGGCGGGTTCGTCCTCACTGCCGTTGACGACCACGACGGGCCGGATGCCGCGCTTGATCGCCGACTCGGCGACCGAGCGCAGCTTCTTGTGGAACGGGAAGCCCGCGCCGCCCCTGCCCTTCAGATTGATCCGCTCGGAGAGCTGGGCCAACTGCTCCCCGCCCATGGGTTCGAGCGGACCGTGCACCTTCAGGTGCATGGGGAGATCGAGTCTCTCGACGAGGTCGAAGCCCGAGGTGAGCTGGGGGAGCCCCACCACACGGACTTCGGGGACGTCGGGAAGGGCCTCGTTCACTTAAAGCCTCCGGAAGGCGCGTTCCAGGGTTCGCCTGAGCCCGGCTGGTCGTATCCGGGCAGCGTTTCAGTGGCGGGACCGCTGTTGTACGTGTCGTTCGGGTTGTACGTGCCGTAGGGGGCGTTCGTCTCAGCGGTTCCGTAGGAACTTTCCGGGACCCCCGTGGGGTACGCCTCACCCTGGTACGTCTGGCCCGGGTACGCCTGTCCGCCGAGGGTCTGGCCGGCCAGGGGCTGCCCGGCGAAGGTGTCCTGCATCGGGTCGTACGACGACGGGGGTGCCTCGCCGACCGGCGGCGGGGACGGGGACGGCCAGCGCGTGCCCGTGGCCGGACCGTCGTCCAGACGGGGCATGGCCTGCGTGGGCTGCATGTCCAGCGGGGGCTGCTGCTGGGTCAGGTAGGGCGCCGTCGGTTCCGGGGAGCGCGGTGTCATCGACACGGCGCGGTAGGCCGCCGCGAAGCCGGGGCCGTCGGCCGACGCGCCCGTGCGGGGCGGGGGGACGAGGCTGTCGCCCAGCGTGGGGCCCGGGGCCTGGCCGCCGAAGCCCGGCAGGGGGAACGCCCCGGTGTCCCGCTGCGACTGCCCGGCGTCCCGCTGCCGGGACTCGCGCGGTCCGTCCTCGCGGCGCCCGCCCGGGTCCTGGCGGGCGGCCCGGGACTTGACGAGCTCCTCGACCTCGGGGGGCCGCTGGCCGTCGGTGCCCAGGACGGCCGTGATGCGCTCGATGAACTGCCGCTTCACCGAACGGGGGGCCGCCCGCAGCAGCAGCGCCGCGGCCACCGCGATCAGACCCAGCGAGTAGAGGGTGACGAAGATCGGCTTGGCTTCGCGACCCGCGTAGAGTCCGTGCACGAGCGCGAAACACCAGGCCGCGTAGGCCAGCATGTGCATCGCCCGCCAGCGCGCCGCGGTCTCCGCCGGGGAGGCGAAGTTGCTGCGCAGTGCGCCGGTGATGGCGACGAAGATCATCAGGGACGCGGCGGTCGCGCCGAAGCCGATGAGTGCGCCCGTACCCGTCACGCCGAGGGCGAAGGGGAACAGGGCGATCGCGGAGACGTGGTCCAGCGCCAGCTTGACGGTGACGTGGAGGACGAGGAACGCGACCGACGCGATGGCGGTCGTCCGGTGGACGGCCTGGCCGATGATCCGCTGGCGCACGCTGAGCAGGGTGCGGTCCTGGGCGACGAGCCCCCAGAGCACCGACAGGGTCAGCGACACCAGCGAGAGGACGCCCGCGCCGAAGTCGAGGAACTCACGGTACGCGTCACCTCCGACCAGCACACTTACGGGTATCAGCAGCAGAGCGGCAGCGGTCGCGATCCCGTAGGCCGAACGGCCGGTCTGGGGCAGCGTGCTGTTACTGCGACGAGGGTTCATGGGGGCAACTCCGAACAGTTCGGGAAAGCGGTCCCGTCGTCGAACTGTAAGTGGTGCCAAACCGAGCAGTAGGTGGTTTGAGTTATTGCGCTGTTATCAAGGGTCAATCTCACATCGGTGATGTCCCTTAGTGGTTGTTACGCGAAGTAAGATTTGAACTTTGTTCAACTTTTTTGGCCGGATCCGGTGGCTGACACACCGCTGGTCCCGTTCGATGACAGCCCGGAACCTCGTCGCGACGGCTGTGGGCCCTGGGGTACCCTGAGCCCATGCGTGCCGTACGCCTTCTGCTTAGCGAGCCGCGCTGATCAGTCCCGACCGCCGATGAACGGCGTGGTCGGAATCGGCGCGGCGTCCCCTCCTGTGCGAGGGGATTTTTCGTTTCCGGACGACACCTACCGCTGGCAGAGACGATCGATGGAGCTTTGAGGATCATGAGCGAGACGAACCCCGCTGCCGCAGGAGCGTCGGTGGATACCGCGCCGCACCGCTACACGGCCGCCGTCGCGGCCGAGATCGAGGCACGCTGGCAGGACTTCTGGGACGCCGAGGGCACCTACGCGGCACCGAACCCCAAGGGTGACCTGGCGGGTGACCCGGAGCTGGCCGCCCGTCCCAAGAAGTTCATCATGGACATGTTCCCGTACCCCTCCGGCGCTGGCCTGCACGTCGGTCACCCGCTGGGGTACATCGCCACCGACGTCTTCGCCCGCTACCAGCGGATGACCGGCCACAACGTCCTGCACACCCTGGGCTTCGACGCCTTCGGCCTGCCCGCCGAGCAGCACGCGGTGGCCACCGGCGAGCACCCCCGGGTCACCACCGAGGCAGCCATCACCAACATGAAGTCCCAGCTGCGCCGGCTGGGCCTGGGCCACGACAAGCGCCGGTCGTTCGCCACGATCGACCCTGACTACTACAAGTGGACCCAGTGGATCTTCCTGCAGATCTTCAACTCCTGGTACGACGACGAGGCGAGGAAGGCCCGCCCCATCGCCGAACTGGTCGCCCAGTTCGAGTCGGGTGAGCGCGGGGTGCCCGGCGGGCGCTCCTGGAACGCGCTGAGCGCCGTCGAACGCGCCGACGTCCTGGGTGAGTACCGCCTGGCGTACGCCTCCGACGCACCGGTCAACTGGTGCCCCGGCCTGGGCACCGTCCTGGCCAACGAGGAGGTCACCGCCGACGGCCGCTCCGAGCGCGGCAACTTCCCCGTCTTCAAGGCCAAGCTGCGCCAGTGGAACATGCGGATCACGGCGTACGCCGACCGTCTGCTGGAGGACCTGGAGGAGCTGGACTGGCCCGAGGCCATCAAGCTGCAGCAGCGCAACTGGATCGGCCGCTCCGAGGGCGCCCGCGTCGACTTCCCGATCGACGGCGAGCACATCACCGTCTTCACCACGCGCCCCGACACGCTGTTCGGCGCGAGCTACATGGTGCTGGCCCCCGAGCACCCGCTGGTCGACAAGTTCACCCCGGCCGCCTGGCCCGAGGGCACCCACGACGTGTGGACCGGCGGGCACGCCACCCCCGCCGAGGCCGTCTCCGCCTACCGCGCCCAGGCCGCCTCCAAGTCCGACGTCGAGCGGCAGGCCGAGGCCAAGGACAAGACCGGCGTCTTCACCGGCTCCTACGCCACCAACCCCGTCAACGGCGAGAAGATCCCCGTCTTCATCGCCGACTACGTCCTGATGGGCTACGGCACCGGCGCCATCATGGCCGTCCCGGCGCACGACGCGCGCGACTTCGCGTTCGCGCGCGCCTTCGAGCTGCCGATCATCTGCGTCGTCGAACCCACGGACGACCGGGGCACGGACACGTCGACGTGGGACGACGCCTTCGTCTCGTACGACGCGACGATCGTCAACTCCACCGGCGAGGGTGTCTCCCTGGACGGCCTGGGCGTCGTCGAGGCCAAGGCGCGCGTCACCGAGTGGCTGGAGCGGTCCGGCATCGGCGAGGGCACCGTCAACTTCCGCCTGCGCGACTGGCTGTTCAGCCGCCAGCGCTACTGGGGCGAGCCCTTCCCGATCGTCTACGACGAGGACGGTGTCGCCCACTCCCTGCCGGAGTCGATGCTGCCGCTGGAGCTGCCCGAGGTCGAGGACTACTCGCCCCGCACCTTCGACCCGGACGACGCCGACACCCAGCCCGAGACGCCGCTGTCGCGGAACGAGGAGTGGGTCGACGTCACGCTGGACCTGGGCGACGGCCCGAAGAAGTACCGGCGCGAGACCAACACCATGCCCAACTGGGCCGGTTCCTGCTGGTACGAGCTGCGCTACCTGGACCCGCACAACGACCGGCAGATGGTCGACCCCGAGATCGAGCGCTACTGGATGGGCCCGGGCGAGGATCGGCCGCACGGCGGTGTCGACCTGTACGTCGGCGGCGCCGAGCACGCCGTGCTGCACCTGCTGTACGCGCGCTTCTGGTCCAAGGTCCTGTACGACCTGGGGTACGTCTCGTCCGCCGAGCCGTTCCACAAGCTGTTCAACCAGGGCATGATCCAGGCGTTCGTCTACCGCGACAGCCGGGGCTTCGCGGTGCCCGCCGCCGAGGTGGAGGAGCGCGACGGAGCGTTCTACTACGAGGGCGAGCAGGTCAGCCGTCTGCTGGGCAAGATGGGCAAGTCCCTGAAGAACGCGGTCACCCCGGAGTCCATCTGCGAGGAGTACGGCGCCGACACCCTGCGTCTGTACGAGATGGCGATGGGCCCGCTGGACGTCTCCCGGCCGTGGGACACGCGCGCGGTGGTGGGCCAGTTCCGGCTGCTGCAGCGGCTGTGGCGCAACATCGTCGACGAGGCGACCGGTGAGGTCACGGTCGTCGACGCCGAGCCCGGCGAGGACACCCTGCGGGCGCTGCACAAGGCGATCGACGGGGTGCGCCAGGACCTGGAGGGCCTGCGCTTCAACACGGCGATCGCCAAGGTCACCGAGCTGAACAACCACCTGACCAAGGCGGGCGGTCCGGTCTCGCGGTCCGTCGCCGAGGCCCTGGTCCTGCTGGTGGCGCCGCTGGCCCCGCACATCGCCGAGGAGCTGTGGCGCAAGCTGGGCCACAGCGACACCGTCGTCCACCAGGACTTCCCGGTCGCCGACCAGGCGTACGTCGTGGACGAGGCCGTCACCTGCGTCGTCCAGATCAAGGGCAAGGTCAAGGCCCGCCTGGAGGTCCCGCCGGCCATCTCCGAGGAGGAGCTGGAGAAGGTGGCCCTGGCCGACGAGAAGGTGGTCGCGGCGCTGGCCGGCGCACCGATCCGCAAGGTGATCGTGCGCGCGCCGAAGCTGGTGAACATCGTCGTCTAGGGCTGGCGGCTGGTAGGGCGCCGGACCTGTGCAGGGCCCGGCGCCCCGATGCCCCGGTGCCGTACGGCCGAGGGCGGTCGTGCGTCGTGCGGTGGTGCGGTCACTCGGGGTGATCCCCTACGGGCAGGTTCGGGGTTCTGCTGGAACTGTGGACCTGTCCGTTGCGTTTACCGTGGAAGAGCGCCGCAGTATGTGGCGTGCCGGTCGAAGGAGGAGCGCGCCGTGGAAGCCGTGATCGCAATCGTCGCCCTGCTCTTCGTGCTGTGCGTGGTGCTGGGCGCCTACGCCACGGTGAAGGCGGTCGGCGCGGCCAAGCGCGGCGTGGACCGCACGATCACCCAGGCCAAGCGGACGGTCGAGGACACCACCCTGCGCGCCAGGAGCCTCGCCCAGCCCGGCCCCGTCGGCCAACTCGCGGACCTGCGCCTGAGGTTGCGCACCTCGATGCGGGCCACCCAGGAGGCGCTCCAGGCGGGCGCAGGCGAGGACGAGTCCCTGAAGGAGTCCCTCGCCCTGTTCCAGCAGCTCAGCAGGCACGGCCGTGAGCTGGACGACGAGCTCAGGCGGTTGGAGCCCGAGCCGGACCGCGCGAAGCTGGTCCAGCGGCTGCCCGATCTGCGCACGCGCACGGAGAAGATCATCAAGTCGGCCGACGCCCTGCGCTGGGCGGCCCACGACCGGGCCCGCAAGTTCGCCGAGGACGACCTGGAGACGCTCAGCGCCCAGATCGACGTCGAGGCGGGCGCGCTGCGGCACTGGACGACCGATCCGACCGAGCCCGCGCACGTCTGGCCCGAGGCGCCGAAGCCCGAGCCGACCGCCTCCGGTGGACAGAAGTGGCAGGAGAGCCCCGAGGCCCGCACCACCGAGGAGCCGCCCCGGCCGGCGATCACCCCTCCCGGGCCCCGCCCGACGTATCCGTGGCAGAAGAAGCCGCGCCCGGAGAGCACGACTTGATGAGGTGCGGCGCGGCCCGACGCGGTGGCGAGGCGGTCGGTGGGGCCGGGCTGCCGTCGACGGGACTTGGCGGGTAACCTCCAGCTCATGTCCCGCCATGTCGCGATCGTCACCGATTCCACGGCCTATCTGCCGCCGCAGACGATGGAGCGTCACGACATCATCGCGGTGCCGTTGACCGTGGTCCTCGGCGACCAGGCGCTCGAGGAGGGGACCGAGATCTCGGCCCGCTCCCTGGCCCAGGCACTGCAGAAGCGACGGCCCGTCACCACCTCCCGCCCCAGCCCCGAGCTGTTCGCGGAGACCTACCGCAAGGTGGCCGAGGCGGGCGCCACGGGCATCGTCTCGCTCCACCTGTCCGCCGAGTTCTCCGGCACGTACGACGCCGCCGTGCTCGCCGCGCGCGAGGCACCCGTGCCGGTGCGCGTCGTGGACACCGGGATGGTCGCGATGGCCCTCGGGTTCTGCGCGCTGGCCGCCGCCGGGGCCGCGGAGGCGGGCGGCACGGTCGACGAGGCCGTGACAGCCGCCGAGAAGCGGGCGGCGGGTACGTCCGCGTTCTTCTACGTCGACACCCTCGACTATCTGCGCCGGGGCGGCCGGATCGGCACGGCGCAGGCCCTGTTCGGCTCCGCGCTCGCGGTGAAGCCGCTGCTGCGGCTGGACGGCGGCCGCATCGAGCCGCTGGAGAAGGTGCGCACGGCCTCCAGGGCGATCGCCCGCCTGGAGGAGATCGTCGCGGAGCGGGCCGGTGCCGCGCCGGTCGACATCGCGGTCCACCATCTCGCCGCGCCCGAGCGGGCGTCGGCGCTCGCGGAGCGACTCCGGGAGCGGGTTCCGGGGCTCGCCGATCTGCATGTGAGCGAGGTCGGAGCGGTCATCGGTGCGCACACGGGGCCGGGGTTGCTGGCGGCGGTTGTCTCTCCTCGGTGAGGGGTGGCGGGTGGCGGGTTGCTGCTGTTGGTGTGGCATGTCGCTCGTGTGGGTGACGGAGTTATCCACAACTGGGTAGTAATCCACGGGAATTCAGCAAGATCATCGTGGATGTGCGGGATTGGCCCATCCTCGTCGCATGGCACTTCGATCACGTTCACGTACAGCGACAGTCACCAGTGGGCCGGGGCGGGGTCCGTCCTCCGACGGCCGCGCCCGCAACCGCGCCCGGCGGCCGAGGGGCCGTGCCGGCCGCCACCGGGCCACGGCGGAGACGCTGAGGTTGCGCGCGGAGGCGCTGTTCCCGGAGAGCGCCGCCGAGCCACGGGAGTTGGGGCATGGGCCGCCGGGTGGGCGGAGGGGTGGGGCGGCCGTGGGGGCCGGGGATGCCGGGGATGGGGATTCTGGGGCGGGGGATGCCGGGGACGGGGACGCCTGCGGTGGAGGTGGCAGGGATGGGGATGTTGCCCCTGGGCGTGACCTCGGCCGTGATGGTGACCTTGACCGTGGTGGCGGCTTCGACAGCGGTGGTGGCGTCGGCCGGGGCGGTGGCGTGGACCCTGGCGGCGACGGTGGCGGTGATGCCCTCGGCGGAGGTGTGAGGGACGGCCGGCGGGATCGGGTGGGGCCGGCTGTTCGGGAGCGGTTGCCGTTGTGGTTGCAGGCGCGGTGCGGCATCGAGCGCAAGAGCGTGGTCGCGCTGAGCGTCGTGCTGGTCGTCGCCGCGGTGTTCGCGGGGCAGCACTTCTGGGCCGGCCGGACCCAGCAGGTCAGCGCACCCGAGGTCGTGCGGGCGGGAGCCCCGTCGGCCCCGGCGGCGTCGTTCGGCGAGGACAGCGGTGGCCCGACGGCCGGAGCGGGGGCTCCTACCGGGACCGGTGCGCCCACGGCCGGGCCGTCGATCGTCGTCGACGTCAGTGGGAAGGTCCGCCGCCCCGGCATCCAGCGGCTGCCGGCCGGCTCCCGTGTCGCCGACGCGCTACGGGCCGCGGGCGGAGTGCGGCCGGGCGCGAACACCGACGGACTCAACCGCGCCCGTCTCCTCGTCGACGGAGAGCAGGTCCTGGTCGGCGGTCCGGCAGCGGCGGCAGGGGCGGGTGCGGGTGCGGGTGCCGGCTCGGGGGTGGGCGGTGCCGGTGTGGCCGGGGCTGGATCCGGGGCCGGGGCTGGTGGAACGGTCGCCGGAGCGGGGCCCGCGACGCCCGTCTCGCTCAACACCGCCACCGCGGAGCAACTCGACACGCTGCCCGGAGTGGGTCCCGTCCTCGCGCAGCACATCATCGCCTACCGCACCGCACACGGCGGCTTCCGCTCCGTCGACGAGCTGCGCGAGGTGAACGGCATCGGCGACCGCCGCTTCGCCGACCTGCGGACCCTCGTACGGCCATGAGCGCGCCGGAGACAGGGGTGTCGGTGCCCGCCGAGGTGCGGGTCGGGGCGCGTGTCGAGTCGCGTAGCGGGGTGGGTCGGGTGGGTCCGCGCCGTCCGGCCGTGCACGCGGCCTCCGAGCACCGGCTCGGCGTCGCCCATCCGAGACAGGAGGGCCCGACGGACCTGCGTCTGGTGCCACCGGCGCTGGCGGCGTGGGGGACGGCGGCGCTGATGGTGCACGCCTCGGCCGGCTGGGTCGTCGGCGTGGTCGCGGTCAGCCTGGTCACGGGGGTCGGGCTGCTCGTGGCCCACCGCGGGCGGGGGTTGGCGTCGCGGGTCGGGCGGCAGCTTCGTGTGAGGCCGGAACCTCGGGGCGGGCGGCCGCCTAGCCTGGGGTCGGAAGCTCGGACCCGGCGGCAGCCACCCGTCAGGCCGGAACCCCGGGGCGGGCGGCAGCCTCGCATGAGGCCGGAACCCGGAGTGACGCCGGAGCCCCAGGTGGGCCCGAACCCACACGTGTGCCCGCAGCCGAGGAGCGGTCCCGAGCCGCAGGTGGGCCCTGTGCCGTTGGTGGATCCCTTGCCGCTGGTGAATCGGGTCTCGGCCCGTCTGCCGTCCTGCTCCGCGGGAGCGAAGGTGTCCGTGGCCGCCGTGCTGCTCTGTGTCGCCGCCTCGGCTGTCTCCGCCGGGCTGCACGGGGCGGATCTGCGGCGTGGCCCGGTTCCCCGGCTGGCCGAGCGGTACGCGCCGGTCACCGCTGAGGTCGAGCTGACGTCGGATCCCCGGCTCACCCGCCCGCGGATCAACGGCAATCACGCCAACCCGACGGCCGTGCTCCTCCAGGCCGAGGTTCGAAGGGTGAAGGGGCCGGACGGGGCGGTCGTGGACACACGGACGCCGGTACTGGTGATCGTCGACATGGCACGGCGGTCGCCGGCGGGAGAGAGGGGCAGTTCGCCGTGGCTCACGCTGCTGCCGTCGACGCGGGTGCGGGTGGCCGCGCGGGCCGTACCGGCGTTGGCCGGGGGAGACCGGGTCGCGGCGGTGCTGCGGGTGCGAGGGGGCAGGCCCCCGGAGGTGGTGGAGGGGGCGAGTGCGGCGCAGCGGTTCGCGGGGCGGTTGCGGGAGGGGCTGCGCGAGGCGACGGACGGGCTGGACGGGGATGCGCGGGCGTTGTTGCCGGGGTTCGTCGTGGGGGACACCTCGCGGGTGCCGGCCGAGTTGGACGAGGCGTTCAAGGCGACGGACCTCACTCATCTCCTGGCGGTCAGCGGTGCCAACTTCACGATCCTGCTGGCCCTGTTCATCGGCCCGCCGGGGCTCGCCCAGCGGGCGGAGCGGCGGGGGCTCGCGCCACGGCTGGGGATCCCGCTGCGGGCGACCGCGCTGGTCGGCGGTGCGCTGACGCTCGGCTTCGTGATCGTGTGCCGGCCGGAGCCGAGCGTGGTGCGCGCGGCGGCCTGCGGGTCGATCGCGCTGCTGGCCATCGTGACGGGACGCCGCAGATCGCTCGTGCCCGCCCTGGCGACGGCCGTGCTGCTGCTGGTGCTGTACGACCCGTGGCTCGCCCGGAGTTACGGCTTCCTGCTGTCCGTCCTGGCGACCGGGGCGCTGCTCCTGCTCGCCCCGCGGTGGAGCACGGCGCTCCAGCGGCGTCGGGTGCCGCCCCGCCCCGCCGAGGCGCTGGCGGCGGCGGGGGCCGCGCAGGCGGTGTGCGCGCCGGTCGTGGTGGTGCTGTCGGCGAAGGTGAGCCTGGTGGCGGTGCCGTGCAATCTGCTGGCGGAGTTCGCCGTGGCGCCGGCGACGGTGCTGGGGTTCGCCACGCTGGCGGCGGCGCCGATCGCGATGCCCGTGGCCGAGTGCATCGCCTGGTGCGCGAGTTGGCCCGCCGGATGGATCGCGGACATCGCGCGCACGGGGGCGTCCCTGCCGGGCGCCGGGGTGGACTGGCCGGGCAGCCTGACCGGCGCGGCACTGCTGGCCCTCGTCACGGTGGTGGCGGTGTTCCTCGGGCGGCGGCTGGTGGGCCGCCCGTGGCTGGTGGGGGCCTGCCTGCTGGTGTTCCTGTTGGCCGTGGTGCAGCCGCCGCCCCTGACGAGGGTGATCACGGGATGGCCCCCGCCCGGTTGGCGGTTCGTGATGTGCGACGTAGGGCAGGGAGACGCGACCGTGTTGGCGGCGGGCGACGGCACAGGGGTGGTCGTGGACGCCGGCCCCGACCCGGTGCTGGTGGACCGCTGCCTGACGGCCCTCGGCATCACCGAGATCCCTCTCGTGGTGCTCACCCACTTCCACGCCGACCATGTGGCCGGGTTGCCGGGGGTGCTGCGGGGGCGGGCGGTGGGGGCGATCGAGACGACGGGGTTCCAGGAGCCCGCGGACCAGGCCGAGTTCGTGCACAGGGAGGCGGCGGCGCGGCGGGTCCCGGTGACCCGCGCCGTCGCCGGGCAGGAACGGCGTACCGGGGGCCTCGCGTGGCGGGTGCTGTGGCCGCCGGGCGACGCGGTCACCCCGGACGGGCCGAACGACGCCAGTGTGACCATGCTCGTCCGCTCGGCCGGGCTGACCCTGCTGCTGCTCGGCGATCTCGAACCGCCCGCGCAGCGGGAGCTGTCGAGATCCCCGGCGGTCGCGGAGCTGGCAGCGGTGGATGTGGTGAAGGTCGCCCACCACGGTTCGGCCTATCAGGACCCGACCCTGATACGGGCGATGGCGCCGCGGCTGGCGCTCATCTCGGTGGGTGCCGACAACCCCTACGGCCACCCGGCGCCGAGCACGGTCGCGGCGCTGCGGGGCGGGGGCGCCGCGGTGCTGCGTACGGACGAGGACGGCGCGATCGCCGTCGCGGGTACGGCCGAGGAGCTGCTGGTGGCGAGAGACTGAGGTCATGGATACCGCAGAGCTGGAAACCTACCTTCGCCGCATCGGAGCCGAGCACCCGGCCTGGCCCACCGTGGACGTACTGCGTGAACTGCACCTGCGCCATCTGCGGACGGTGCCGTTCGAGAACCTGTCGATCCACCTCGGGGAGGAGATCGTGCTGGAGGAGAAGCGGCTGCTCGACAAGATCGTCGGGGAGCGCAGGGGCGGCTTCTGCTACGAACTGAACGGGCTGTTCGGGGCGATGCTCGCGGCGCTGGGCTTCGACGTGACGCTGCTCGCCGCACGGGTCTACGACGACGAGAAGCGCCTGGGCATCCCGTACGACCATCTCGCGCTGCGGGTGCGGACGGTGGACGGAGGTGACTGGCTGGCGGATGTGGGGTTCGGGTCGAACAGCCACTATCCGCTGGAGTTCGGGGGGAGAGGGGAGCAGGAGGACCCGGCGGGGACGTTCCGGGTGGTGGAGGCGGACCGGCAGAGCGGGGCGCGGGAGTTCGGGGACCTGGATGTGCTGCGGGACGGCAGGCCGCAGTATCGGCTGGAGGTGCGGCCGCGGGTGCTCGGGGACTTCGTGGCCGGGGCGTGGTGGCACAGCACCTCTCCGGCCTCGCACTTCACCCGGTCGCTGGTCTGCTCGCGGCTCGGTGACGACGGTGGACGGATGACGCTCAGCGGCCGCACCCTCACGGTCACGTCCCGGGAGGGCGAGAAGGAGGTGACCGAGCTGGGGACGGACGAGGAGGTCCTGGCGGTGTACCGGGAGCGCTTCGGGATGGAGTTGGGGCGGGTGCCGGAGGTGCGCGGGACGAAGTAGGGCGGGCCCGGCCACCGGCCGGCCCGGGCGTGGGCGCCGGGCGTGGGCGCCGGGCGTGGGGGTGCCCGTCGTGGGGATGCCCGGCGTGGGGTGGCGGGCGGGTCGCGGAAAATGGGGGAGTGAGCGATGTGAGACATGTGCTGGTGCTGCCCGATCGTGACGCCGCGGAAGAGGCGGCGGAAGCGCTCGGGGAACGGTTCCGGCTGAACGAGGAGCCCCAGCTGGTGCGGGACGCACTGGCCGGGGAGGACGACGCGGAGGACGCCCAGTGGCTGCTGGTGCTGCGCGACGAGGACGGGCGGCTCGACCCGGTGGCCCTGGACGAGTTCGCGGGGGAGTGGGAGGGGTGGCGTGAGGAGCCGTAGGGCTCGTTGTCGGTGCCCCGTGGGATGCTGTGCGTGATGGCCAAGAAGACCGCTCACGATGATCCCCTCGCTTCTGTCACCCTCGCCGTGGGGCAGGAGGAGCTGCTGCTCGACCGGGCCGTGCGGGAGGTGGTGGCCGCCGCCAGGGCCGCCGACGCCGACACGGATGTGCGGGACCTCACCTCGGACCAGTTGCAGCCGGGCACGCTCGCCGAGCTGACGAGTCCCTCGCTGTTCGCCGAGCGGAAGGTCGTGGTCGTGCGCGACGCGCAGGACCTGTCGGCCGACACCGTCAAGGACGTGAAGGCGTACCTGGGCTCCCCCGCCGAGGAGATCACCCTCGTGCTGCTGCACGCGGGCGGCGCCAAGGGCAAGGGGCTGCTGGACGCGGCGCGCAAGGCGGGGGCGCGGGAGGTGGCCTGCCCGAAGATGACGAAGCCGGCGGATCGGCTGGCGTTCGTGCGGGGGGAGTTCCGCACGCTCGGGCGGTCCGCGACACCGGAGGCGTGCCAGGCGCTGGTCGACGCGATCGGAAGCGATCTGCGGGAGCTGGCGTCGGCGGCGTCGCAGCTGGTCGCCGATGTCGAGGGGACGATCGACGAGGCCGTGGTCGGGCGGTACTACACCGGGCGGGCCGAGGCGTCGAGCTTCGAGGTCGCCGACCGGGCCGTCGAGGGACGGGCGGCGGAGGCGCTGGAGGCGCTCAGGTGGTCCCTGTCCACCGGGGTGGCGCCCGTGTTGATCACCAGCGCGCTGGCGCAGGGCGTCCGAGCCATCGGGAAGCTGTCGTCCGCGCGGGGCGGCAGGCCGGCGGACCTGGCGCGGGAGCTGGGCATGCCGCCGTGGAAGATCGACCGGGTGCGGCAGCAGATGCGGGGCTGGACACCGGAAGGGGTCGCCGTCGCGATGCGGGCCGTCGCCGAGGCCGACGCCGGAGTCAAGGGCGGCGGGGACGACCCCGAGTACGCGCTGGAGAAGGCGGTCGTGACCATCGCTCGGGCGGCGCGGTCCCGCCGGGGGTGAGTGGTCCCGGAGCCCGCGGCCCGGCACGATCGCGCACCCGCGCGGCGCGCACCGGCCCCTCACGCGAAGACCGGCGCGCACCGGCGCGCAACGCGAGGACCCCGTCGCCCTCCCTGGGGAAGGGAGGGCGACGGGGTCCTCGTTTCACGATGGTGGACTTGCACCCGCGTGGCGAACGCAGGCCGCGTGCAGGTCCAGGGGTGCCGGGCGGGAGCGGATGAGAGAGGGCCCGCTACGGGTCCGTCCGGCGGTCAGATCAAAGGTGAAGCTCAGCCCTTGAGGGAAGCGACCTTGGAAGCAAGCGCCGACTTCTTGTTGGCGGCCTGGTTCTTGTGGATGACGCCCTTCGAGACGGCCTTGTCGAGCTGACGCGCGGCAGCGCGCTGGTACTCGGTGGCCTTCTCGGCGTCACCCGCGGCAGCGGCCTCACGGGCCTTGCGGATCGCGGTCTTGAGCGACGACTTGACGGCCTTGTTGCGCAGGCGCGCCTTCTCGTTGGTCTTGTTCCGCTTGATCTGGGACTTGATGTTCGCCACGAATGAGCCTTCTCAGCTACTGGCGACCGAGGACATGCAGGGCATGCGGACCCCGGGCACCTTTGGTTTTCTTTGGGATGTGCCTCCTGCAGAGAGGGCATGAGACACAGCCACCCAGGCTACCAGTGGCTCCGCGAGTGGCCCAAACCCGCCCCAGCCCCGCGCCCGTGGGACCATGGAGCCTACGCATAGACCCGGTAGACCCCGTTCGTACAGACCCGCTAGATCCGACCCGAGACCGCAGACGGCTGCGGACGCCTCAAGAATCAGGACCCTGCGTGCCCGCGATCCCTAGCCATGTGCCCGAGCCGAGCCGTACCGACCCGGCTCTGATCCGCAATTTCTGCATCATCGCGCACATCGACCACGGCAAGTCCACGCTCGCCGACCGGATGCTCCAGTTGACCGGTGTGGTCGAGCAGCGGCAGATGCGTGCTCAGTACCTCGACCGCATGGACATCGAGCGTGAGCGCGGCATCACGATCAAGTCCCAGGCGGTGCGGCTGCCCTGGGCGCCGACCGGCGACCCGGGCAACACGCACATCCTCAACATGATCGACACCCCCGGGCACGTCGACTTCACCTACGAGGTGTCACGGTCGCTGGCGGCGTGCGAGGGGACCGTCCTGCTCGTGGACGCCGCGCAGGGCATCGAGGCGCAGACCCTCGCCAACCTGTACCTGGCGATGGAGAACGACCTCACGATCATCCCGGTCCTCAACAAGATCGACCTGCCGGCCGCCCAGCCGGAGAAGTTCGCCGAGGAGCTCGCCAACCTCGTCGGGTGCGACCCCGACGACGTGCTGCGGGTCTCCGCCAAGACCGGTGTCGGGGTCGACGCGCTGCTCGACAGGGTCGTCGCCGACGTCCCCGCCCCGGTCGGCGTCAAGGACGCCCCGGCCCGCGCGATGATCTTCGACTCGGTGTACGACTCGTACCGCGGCGTGGTCACGTACGTCCGGGTCATCGACGGGCAGCTCAACAAGCGTGAGCGCATCAAGATGATGTCGACGGGCGCGACGCACGAGCTGCTGGAGATCGGCACGAACTCGCCCGAGATGCTGGGGGCCGACGGCCTCGGCGTCGGTGAGGTGGGCTACCTCATCACCGGTGTGAAGGACGTCCGCCAGTCCAAGGTCGGTGACACCGTCACCAGCCAGCAGAAGGGCGCCACGGAGGCCCTCGGCGGGTACAAGGACCCCAAGCCCATGGTCTTCTCCGGGCTCTATCCGCTGGACGGGTCCGACTACCCCGAGCTGCGCGAGGCCCTCGACAAGCTCCAGCTCAACGACGCCGCGCTCGTCTACGAGCCGGAGACGTCCGCCGCGCTCGGCTTCGGCTTCCGCGTCGGCTTCCTCGGGCTGCTGCACCTCGACGTGATCCGTGAGCGGCTGGAGCGCGAGTTCGGCCTCGACCTGATCGCGACCGCGCCGAACGTGGTCTACCGGGTCGTGATGGAGGACGGGACCGAGCACACCGTCACCAACCCGAGCGAGTTCCCCGAGGGCAAGATCAACGAGGTGTACGAGCCGGTCGTGCGCGCCACGATCCTCGCCCCCACCGAGTTCATCGGCTCGATCATGGAGCTGTGCCAGACCCGGCGCGGCACCCTGCTCGGCATGGACTACCTCTCCGAGGACCGCGTCGAGATCCGCTACACGCTGCCCCTGGCGGAGATCGTCTTCGACTTCTTCGACCAGCTGAAGTCGAAGACCCGCGGCTACGCCTCGCTCGACTACGAGCCCACAGGCGAGCAGACGTCCTCCCTGGTCAAGGTCGACATCCTGCTGCACGGCGACAAGGTGGACGCCTTCTCGGCGATCACCCACAAGGACGCCGCGTACGCGTACGGGGTGCGGCTCGTCGCCAAGCTGCGCGAGCTGATCCCGCGGCAGGCCTTCGAGGTGCCGATCCAGGCCGCCATCGGCTCCCGGGTCATCGCCCGTGAGACCATCCGCGCCATCCGCAAGGACGTCCTCGCCAAGTGCTACGGCGGTGACATCTCCCGGAAGCGGAAGCTGCTGGAGAAGCAGAAGGAGGGCAAGAAGCGGATGAAGATGGTGGGCTCTGTGGAGGTTCCGCAGGAGGCATTCATCGCCGTGCTGTCCAGTGACGACAGCGCCGGTGGAGCCAAGGGCAAGAAGTAGCCACCTGCGGGGATCTCCTCAGGTTCCGGCGGTAGCCGTTGTTACCCCCGGAAACTTGGGCAGAATGCGGGCCCGTCGCGTTTCGGCGCGGCGGGCCCGCATGTCTGCGGGGCGCGGCGGCCGCGTGCTCGTACGGTCGTTCTCGGTGAAAAGTGACGGCCCGCCGCCCCTTACGAACCAGCCAACCTCGCTCTACCCTGATCACCACTCGATGGTTACTCGCGAGTTAAACAACAGCCGCTTTGAGCCAGCCGCACAGTCCATGCTGACCCTGCCGCACTGTCGCGGGCCCCGGAGGATGTCGTGAGCGACACACAGACCCTGATCGAGAACCGCCCGCCGTCCATGGCGTCCCTCTTCCTGGAGCGCGTGGCGGCCACGCCCGACGCGGAGGCATTCCGCTACCCGGTGCCGCCGGCCTCAGGCCAGGGACCTTCGGACTGGAAGCCGCTGACCTGGGCGGAGGCCGCCGCGCGTGTCGACGCGATCGCGGCCGGCCTGGTCGAGCTGGGCGTACAGCCGGAGGAGCGCATCGCGCTGTCCTCCGCCACGAGGATCGAGTGGATCCTGTGCGACCTCGGCATCATGTGCGCCGGCGCCGCCAATACGACGATCTACCCGTCGACCAACGCCGAGGAGTCGGCGTACATCCTGTCCGACTCCGGCAGCAAGGTCCTCATCGCGGAGAACGCCGAGCAGCTTCAGAAGGCGCGGGAGAAGAAGGCCGAGCTGCCCGAGCTGACCCATGTGATCGTCATCGACCCCGAGGGCGCCGACCTCTCGGAGGACTGGATCCTCTCGCTCGCCGAGCTGGAGAAGCGCGGGACGGCGTACCTGGAGAAGAACCCCGACCTGATCAAGGAGAAGGTCGGCGCGATCACCAAGGACCAGCTCGCCACCCTCATCTACACCTCGGGCACCACCGGCCGCCCCAAGGGCGTGCGCCTCCCGCACGACAACTGGGCGTACATGGGCAAGGCCATCGCCGCGACCGGTCTGCTCAGCGCGGAGGACGTGCAGTACCTGTGGCTGCCGCTCGCGCACGTCATGGGCAAGGTGCTGCTGTCCGGGCACATCGAGGTCGGGCACATCACCGCCGTCGACGGCCGGGTCGACAAGATCATCGAGAATCTGCCGGTCGTGCAGCCGACGTACATGGCCGCGGTGCCGCGCATCTTCGAGAAGGTCTACAACGGTGTCGCCGCGAAGGCCCGCGAGGGCGGCGCCGCCAAGTACAAGATCTTCCAGTGGGCGTCCGAGGTCGCCCGCGAGTACGCCAAGGTCAGCCAGGACAACTTCCGCCGCACCGGCACCGCGTCCGTGCCGTTCGGGCTGGGGGCCAAGCACAAGGTCGCCGACGCGCTGGTCTACAAGAAGCTGCGTGAGGCGTTCGGCGGGCGGCTGCGCGCCTGTATCTCCGGCTCGGTGGCACTCGCACCCGAGATCGGCTTCTTCTTCGCCGGCGCGGGCATCCCCATCCTGGAGGGCTACGGCCTGACCGAGTCCTCCGCGGCGTCGTTCATCAACCCCGGCGAGGCGTTCCGTACGGGGACGGTCGGCAAGCCGCTGCCCGGCTGCGAGGTGCGCATCGCGGACGACGGCGAGATCCTGCTGCGCGGCCCCGGCATCATGGAGGGCTACCACGGGCTGCCGGACAAGACCGCCGAGGTCCTGGAGGCGGACGGCTGGTTCCACACCGGTGACATCGGCGAGCTGTCGCCCGACGGGTACCTGCGGATCACCGACCGCAAGAAGGACCTGTTCAAGACCTCCGGCGGCAAGTACATCGCGCCGACCGAGATCGAGGGCCAGTTCAAGGCGCTGTGCCCGTTCACGTCCAACGTCATGGTCATCGGCGCCGACCGCAACTTCTGCACGGCCCTCATCGCCCTCGACGAGCCGGCCCTCCTCGGCTGGGCCAAGGAGAACGGCCTGGAGGGCAAGTCGTACGAGCAGATCATCGCGGCCCCGGCCACGGTGGAGCTCATCGAGGGGTACGTCACCCAGCTCAACCAGGGCTTGCAGCGGTGGCAGACCGTCAAGAAGTTCCGCCTGCTGCCGCGGGACCTGGACGTCGAGCACGGTGAGCTGACGCCGAGCCTGAAGCTGAAGCGGCCGGTGGTGGAGAGGGAGTACCAGCACCTCATCGACGAGATGTACGCGGGGACCAGGGAGAAGTAGCGCCCCGCGCTTCTTTCGGGTCAGCCGGTGTGGTCCCTGGTCACCAGGGAACGGAGTTCCTGGACCTGGATGCGGGCCTCCGCCAGGTCCGGGGACTCCTCGGACAGCTGTTTCTCCAGGGCGCTCAGGCGGGACAGGACCTGTTCCGCCTGTTCCCTCTGCCGTGCCCGCAGGGCCTCCAGCTTGCGGGTCTTGCGGTGCAGCTCCAGGAAGACGCTGACCTTCGCGCGCAGCACCCACGGGTCGAAGGGCTTGGTCAGATAGTCGGCGGCGCCGGTGGCGTAGCCGCGGAAGGCGTAGCCCATCTCGGCGTCCGTGCCGGTGAGGAAGATGATCGGGACGTCCTTGGTCTGGTCGAGGCGCTTGATGTTGGCCGCGGTCTCGAAACCGTCCATACCCGGCATGCGGATGTCGAGGAGGACGACGGCGAAGCGCTGCCGGAGCAGGGCCTTCATGGCCTCCTCGCCGGAACGGGCCCGTACCAGCGGCTCGTTGAGCGATGCCAGGACGGCCTCCAGCGCGATCAGGTTGTCCTCCATGTCGTCGACGAGGAGGATGCCCGCGCGTCCGTCGGTCCGGTCCTGAGTGGTCATGGTGAGGATGCCTCGTTCTCTTCGGTGCGTTTCTCGGGCGACGGCTCGACGCCCTCGGGGTCCAGGACGGCGCACACCACGGTGAGCAGCTGGTCGACGTCCACCGGCTTGGGTACGTAGTCGTTGGCGCCCCGGGCGATGGACTTCTCGCGGTCGCCGGGCATCGCCTTCGCGGTCAGCGCGACGATGGGCAGACCGGCCCAGCGGGGCGTGCGGCGGATGGCGGAGATCGTCTCGTAGCCGTCCATCTCCGGCATCATGATGTCCATCAGGACCAGCTCGACGTCCGGGTTGCGCTCCAGGGTCTCGATGCCCTCCCGCCCGTTCTCCGCGTACAGGACCGGCATGCCGACACGGCCGAGGACATGGGTGAGCGCGAAGACGTTGCGGATGTCGTCGTCCACGATCAGCACCCGGCGGCCCGGAAGGATCTGGCCCGCGCGCCCCGCCTTCCACGCCTCCAGCTTGGTGGGCGCGGGCCAGGTGTCGTCCTCGGGTGCGGCCGGGTACGGCTCGGCCGCCAACTGGTCGGGGACCAGCGCCGTGGCGGGGTCCTCGGCGCCGCCGGTCACCGTGTGGCCGGGGCTGAAGACGGGCACGTACAGCGTGAACGTCGAGCCCTTGCCGGGGATGCTCTCGGCGATGATCCGGCCGCCCAGCAGACCCGCGATCTCCCGGCTGATGGACAGCCCGAGGCCGGTCCCGCCGTACTTGCGGTTCGTGGTGCCGTCGGCCTGCTGGAACGCCTCGAAGATCACCGGCAGTTTCTCCGGCGCGATGCCGATGCCGGTGTCGGAGACCGCGAACGCGATCACCTCGTCGGTGTCCTCACGGGCGTAGCGGTGCTCGGGATCCTTGACGCGGCTGACGGTCAGTTCGACCCTGCCGGACGCGGTGAACTTGATCGCGTTGGAGAGCAGGTTGCGCAGGATCTGCTGGAGGCGCTGCTCGTCCGAGTACATCTCGCGCGGTACGTCCTCGCCGACCGTGACCTCGAAGGCCAGGCCCCGGTCGAGGGTGAGCGGGCGGAACGTGGCGTGGACGTAGTCCAGCAGCTTGATGAGCGGCAGCCGCTTCGGCCGTACGTCCATCCGGCCCGCCTCGATCTTCGACAGGTCCAGGATGTCGTTGATCAGCTGCAGGAGGTCGGAGCCCGAGCGGTGGATCGTCGACGCGAACTGCACCTCCTGGTCGGAGAGATGGCCGTCCGGGTTGTCGGAGAGCAGGCGCGCCAGGATGAGCAGCGAGTTGAGCGGTGTGCGCAGCTCGTGCGACATGTTCGCCAGGAACTCCGACTTGTACTGGGAGGAGGTCGCCAGCAGGGCCGCCTTCTCCTCCAGTTCGGCGTTCGATCGCTGGAGCTCCGCTTGCTGCTTCTGGAGCTCGTCGGAGCGTTCCTGGAGCTGCATGGCGAGGCGCTGGGACTCACCGAGGAGGGACTCCGTGCGGGAGTTGGCGATGATGGTGTTGATCGCGACGCCGATGGTGTTCACGAACTGGTCGAAGAACGCCAGATGGACATCCGAGAAGCGGGAGAACGAGGCGAGTTCGATCACGCCGAGGAGCTTGTCCTCGAAGAGGATCGGGATGATGACCACGCTGGACGGGGCCGCCTCCCCCAGACCGCTGTTGATCTTGATGTAGTCGGGCGGGGTCTGCTCGACCAGGATCCGCTTCTTCTCGCGGGCCGCCTGGGCGACGAGACCGTGCACGGGCAGACCGCCGGTCTCGACCGTCGCGTCCTGCGCCGACCCGTAGCCCGCGATGAAGGCGAGGCCCTTGCCGGGGGCCACCGTGCGCAGCGCCGCGCCGTCCTGGTCGGGGTCGGCCAGGTAGAAGGCGCCGTACTGGGCCTTCACCAGCGGTGTCAGCTCGCGCAGGATCAGATCGGCGACCTCCATCAGATCACGGTGGCCCTGCATCAGGGCGGCGAGGCGGGCGAGGTTGGACTCCAGCCAGTCCTTCGCGCGGGTCGTCTCGCGGAGGTTGGCCACCATCAGGTTGATGTTGTCCTTCAGCTCGGCGACCTCGCCACGCGCCTCCACCGTGATCGAGCGGGACATGTCGCCCTGGGCCACGGCCGACGCGACCTCGGCGATGGCGCGGACCTGGGTCGTCAGGTTCAGCGCGAGTTCGTTCACGTTCGTCGTGAGGCGCTTCCAGGTGCCGTACACGCCCTCGACCCTTGCCTGCCCGCCGAGCTGGCCCTCGGAGCCGACCTCGCGGGCGACGCGGGTGACCTCGGAGGAGAACGAGGAGAGGGTGTCGACCATGGTGTTGATGGCGGTCTTCAGTTCGAGGATCTCGCCGCGCGCGTCCACGTCGATCTTCTTGGAGAGATCGCCGTTCGCGACCGCCGTCGTCACCTGGGCGATGTTGCGGACCTGTGAGGTCAGGTTGTCGGCCATGGAGTTGACGTTGTCGGTCAGATCCCGCCACACACCGGACACGCCCAGCACCTGGGCGCGCCCGCCGAGCCGGCCGTCGGTGCCGACCTCGCGGGCCACCCTCGTCACCTCGTCGGCGAACGCCCGCAGTTGCTCCACCATCGTGTTGACGGTGTCCTTCAGCTCCAGGATCTCGCCGCGCGCGTCGACGGTGATCTTCTTGGAGAGGTCGCCGTTGGCGACGGCGGTGGTGACCTGGGCGATGTTGCGGACCTGGGAGGTCAGGTTCAGGGCCATGAAGTTGACGTTGTCGGTGAGGTCCTTCCACACCCCGGAGACGCCTCTGACCTGGGCCTGACCGCCGAGGTTGCCTTCGGTGCCGACTTCGCGGGCGACGCGGGTGACCTCGTCGGCGAAGGCGGAGAGCTGGTCGACCATGGTGTTGATCGTCGACTTGAGCTCCAGGATCTCGCCCTTCGCCTCGACCGTGATCTTCTTGCCGAGATCGCCCTGGGCGACCGCCGTGGAGACGAGGGCGATGTTGCGGACCTGGGAGGTCAGGTTGTCCGCCATGAAGTTGACGTTGTCGGTGAGGTCCTTCCACACCCCGGAGACGCCTCTGACCTGGGCCCGTCCGCCGAGGTTGCCTTCGGTGCCGACTTCGCGGGCGACGCGGGTGACCTCGTCGGCGAAGGCGGAGAGCTGGTCGACCATGGTGTTGATCGTCGAC
>NZ_JBVICQ010000001.1:92461-260245 GCF_055572815.1 Streptomyces sp. NPDC030296 | reverse complement strand
GACTTCAGCTCCAGGATCTCGCCCTGGGCGTCGACCGTGATCTTCTGGCTCAGGTCGCCGTTGGCGACGGCCGTGGTGACCTGGGCGATGTTGCGGACCTGCGAGGTGAGGTTCGACGCCATGAAGTTGACGTTGTCGGTGAGGTCCTTCCACACCCCCGAGACGCCTCTGACCTGCGCCCGGCCGCCCAGCTGGCCCTCGGTGCCGACTTCGCGGGCGACGCGGGTGACCTCGTCGGCGAACGCGGACAGCTGGTCCACCATCGTGTTCACGGTGAGCTTCAGTTCGAGCAACTCGCCGGTCGCCTCGACCGTCACCGTACGGGTGAGATCGCCGCGCGCGACGGCGGTGGTCACCAGGGCGATGTCCCGCACCTGCGCGGTCAGCCGGGAGGCCATCGTGTTGACCGCCTCGGTCACGTCCCGCCAACTCCCTGACAGGCCCCGCACCTTGGCCCGGCCGCCGAGCCGCCCCTCGGTGCCGACCTCGCGGGCCACCCGGGTCACCTCACCGGTGAACAGTGACAGCTGGTCCACCATCTTGTTGACCGCGCGGCCCAACCGGCGTAAGTCGCCGCGCAGTTGGCGGTTTCCGTCGTGCAGGTCGACACGCTGGGTCAGATCGCCGCCGGCCACCGCGTCCAGCACCCGCGTGGCGTTCGCCGCGGGGGCGACCAGCGCGTCGAGCGTCTGGTTCACATCGTCGACGCGGGTCGCCCAGGCACCCTGGCCGGGGCTGGCCGAGAGCCGCTCGTCCAGTCGGCCGTGCCGCACCAACTCCCGCTTGACGCGCTGTACTTCCCCGCCGAAGTGCGTGCTCCGGTCGATGATCTGGTTGAAGAGGGCGCACAACTCGGCGACCGGAGCGGGACCCGTCTCCGGAGCCTTGATGAAGGTGCCGTCGCGCGCCGCCGTCATGGCCGCGGTGAGCGCACGGAGGTCGGACGCCCGGATCAGTCCGTCCGTTCCGCTGTCTTTCTGACCGTCTTCGAGCGCTCGCGTAGCACTGTTCTCACTCATGGTTGCCCACTTCGGTAACTCGGCGCTTATGAGCGTGGCCAGTCTGTCACTCTGTCCGTGCCGCCTGAGGCCTATTCGTCCGAACTTCTCAGGGAGCCGCTCAGTGGGGGCCATTCCGACGCAACGGGAGACCGTGCCGCGTTCTCCTGATGCGCCCGCGCATCCGGAGGACGCGAGCGCCCCCGAGGGCCACGCCGGCGGGGCCTACGTCGGCTCCGTACGCGCCGGAGCCGACCGGCGCGCGGTGGCGCGGCTGTCGCTGCCGGGAGGGCCGCTCGCGCCCGGAGCCGCCCGGCGCTTCGTCGGCAGCGCGCTCCAGGAGTGGGCGGATGTCGAACTTCCGGGCGTGGACACGTTCAGTGGCCGGCTTGTCGAGGACGTGCTCGTCGTGGTCAGCGAACTGGTCACCAACGCGGTCGTCCACGCCGGTACCGACGTCGAACTGCTGTGCCGCTACGACCGCGACGACCGCACCGCCACCGGCTGGCTCGTCGTCGAGGTCTCCGACCACCATCCCTCCCGTGCGGTACGCGACGAGGGCGCCGCACGCCCGTACCTCGTCGAACGTCCTTACGGTGCCGCCGAGTACGGCCGCGGCCTGCGCCTCGTCGCGGCGCTCTCCGAGGCGTGGGGCATCACGTATCGGACCGGCACGAAGACGGTCTGGGCCCGGCTGCCGGTGGACGGGGCGCTGACCGTGGACGGCGAACTGCCGGTGCGCGGAGGGCAACTGACGGTGGACGGGGAGTTGGGGGTGGGGGCGTACGTCGGGCCCGAGGGCGGGGGCGCGGCGGCGTACGCCGGGGTCGAGGGGCGGGAGGATGCGGGCGTCGGGGTGTACGCCGGGGCTGGGGGCGGTGATGCGCGGGCGTACGCCGGTGGGGCTGGGGCTGGGGCTGGGGCTGGGCTCGGGGTCGAGCGCGGGCGTGGGGGTGAGGGGGCGGGTGAAGGCCTTGACCCGGTCGGGCCTGGTGGTCCGGAGGGCTTGGTGGACGCCGTCGGTTCGCTTGACGCTGCGCCGGTCGCGCCGGTCGCGCCGGTCGCGCCGGTCGGCTCGGTCGGCTCGGTCGGTTCTGTTGGCGTGGCCGGTGCGGGCGGTCCGGTCAACCCCGTGAACGTAGTCCACTCCCTGAGCCCGGTCGGCTCCGACGGCTTCCATGACCCCGATGACTCCACCGGGCTTCCCGGCCCCGTCGACCGGGGGCCGGCCGACCTCGTCGCGCCGGTTCCGCGGCGTGGGGTGGAGGGGGACCGGGAGTGGCTGAACCGGGGCGCCCTCTCGTTCCTCGCCGAGGCGTCCGATCTGCTCGCCGGGCAGCTCGACGAGGACCTGGTCGCCGCACTCGCCGGACAGCTCCTGGTGCCCCGCCTCGCCGACTGGTGCGCGGTGTGGCTGGAGGACGAGACCCTCGGCTGGCGCGGCTCCGACGGCTCGCTCGGCCCCGCGCCCCGGCTCGCCCGGGTCTGGCACGGCAGCGAGAACCGCATCGAGGACCTTCGCAGGGCCCTGGAGAAGCACCCGCCCAGGCTCCCCGAGTCGGTGCGGTCGCGTGCGGTGCCGGTGCCGTGGCCCCGGATGGGCGACACGGAGGTCGTGGCGGACTCGGGTGCGGCGGCAGGTTCGGCCACCTCGGCGGCTTCGGCAACCCCGGCGTCTCCGGCCGCCGAGGCGGGAGCGGTGGCTGCGGCGGCTGCGACGGGTGCGCCGGGAAGTGCAGCCACTGCGCGAAGCTCGGGCGCGCCCGAAAGCGCGGCCGCCGCCGAGCCGGCTCCCGCGTCGCGGCGGGCAGGCGGGCCGGGGTCGTCGTCCGGAGGCCGGGGTGAGGGGGGACCCGGAGGCGGCGTCGAGGGCGGGGCGGCGCTCGCGTACCGGCTGATCGCCGGTGGGCGACCGCTCGGGACGCTCGTGATCGGCCGCGCCGGGCTGCTCCGCTTCCCGGACGAGCTGACCGGGCTCGTCGAGGACCTCAGCCGCCGGATCGCGCTGGCGATCGGGGCGGCCCGACAGTACGCCCGCCAGGCCACCATCAGCCGTGTCCTGCAGCGCGGGCTGCTCCCGGGCGCGGTCGCCGAGATCCCCGGCGTCACCAGCGCCCTCGTGTACGAGCCGCGCGACAAGGGCGGGCCCAGCGGCGACTTCTACGACCTGTTCCCGGCGGGCCAGGGGCGCTGGTGCTTCGCACTCGGCGACGTCCAGGGCAAGGGCCCGGAGGCCGCCGTCGTCATCGGCCTCGCCCGCCCCTGGCTCCGGCTGCTCGCCCGCGAGGGCTACGGCGTCGCCGACGTGCTCGACCGCCTCAACCAACTCCTCCTCGACGACGCGACCGAGACGGCCGACGCCGCCGCGCGGGCCCTGGTCACGGCGGGCGCTCCCGGCCTCGTCGACCCCGAGGCCTCCCAGACCCGCTTCCTCTCCCTCCTCTACGGCGAACTCGTCCCCTTCGACGGCGGGGTCCGCTGCACCCTCGCCTCCGCCGGGCATCCGCTGCCGCTGCTCCTCGGGCCCGGCGGCGACGTACGGACCGTGGCCGAGCCGCAGACCCTGCTCGGGGTGATCGAGGACGCGGAGTACGTCTCCGAGACGTTCGAGCTGCGCCCCGGCGACACGCTGCTCAGCGTGACCGACGGGGTGACCGAGCGGCGCAGCGGTCCCGTCATGTTCGACGACGGCGACGGCCTCGCGAGCGCGCTGGCCGGCTGCGCCGGGCTCAACGCCCAGCTGATCGCCGAGCGCATCCGTCGACTCGTGCACGAGTTCGGCCAGGGCGCCCCGGAGGACGACCTGGCGCTGCTGGTGCTTCAGGCGGAGTAGACGTCGCGCCGGTGCTGGACAATGGAACGCATGCCTTCCGCACTTCCCGACGGTGAGCCCGTTCCCGACGACGGGGCGCTGCCCGCGCACGCCCTGGCCGGGGCGGCCGAGCGGCCCCTCGGGTTCTATCTGCACGTCCCGTACTGCGCGACCCGCTGCGGGTACTGCGACTTCAACACCTACACCGCGACCGAGCTGCGCGGCACCGGCGGTGTGCTCGCGTCCCGCGACAACTACGCGGACACCGTCGCCGACGAGATCCGCCTCGCCCGCAAGGTCCTCGGCGACGACCCGCGGCCCGTCCGCACGGTCTTCGTGGGCGGCGGCACCCCCACGCTGCTGGCCGCCGACGATCTCGTACGGATGCTCGGGGCGATCCGGGACGAGTTCGGGCTCGCGGACGACGCCGAGGTGACGACGGAGGCGAACCCGGAGTCCGTGGACCCCGCGTACCTGGCGACCCTGCGGGCCGGTGGCTTCAACCGGGTCTCGTTCGGTATGCAGAGCGCGCGGCAGCACGTGCTGAAGATCCTCGACCGGACGCACACGCCGGGGCGCCCCGAGGCGTGTGTCGCGGAGGCGCGCGCGGCCGGGTTCGAGCACGTCAACCTCGACCTGATCTACGGCACGCCCGGCGAGTCCGACGACGACTGGCGGGCCTCCCTGGACGCGGCGCTCGGCGCCGGGCCGGACCACGTGTCCGCGTACGCGCTGATCGTCGAGGAGGGCACCCAGCTCGCGCGGCGGATCCGGCGGGGCGAGGTGCCGATGACGGACGACGACGTGCACGCCGACCGCTATCTGATCGCCGAGGAGATGCTCTCGGCCGCCGGCTTCGACTGGTACGAGGTCTCCAACTGGGCGACCTCCGACGCCGGCCGGTGTCTGCACAACGAGCTGTACTGGCGCGGCGCGGACTGGTGGGGCGCGGGCCCCGGCGCGCACAGTCATGTCGGCGGCGTGCGCTGGTGGAACGTCAAGCACCCCGGCGCGTACGCGGGCGCGCTGGCGGCGGGGAGGTCGCCGGGAGCGGGCCGGGAGCTGCTGTCGGACGAGGACCGCCGGGTGGAGCGGATCCTGCTGGAGCTGAGGCTGCGGGAGGGCGTGCCGCTGGACCTGTTGCGGGAGGCCGGGCGCGCGGCCGCGCACCGGGCGCTCACGGACGGGCTGCTGGCGAAGGAGCCGTACGACGAGGGGCACGCGGTACTGACCCTCCGGGGCCGCCTCCTCGCCGACGCGGTCGTCCGAGACCTCGTGGACTGACCGACCACCTGCCGCCGACCGACCCCGAGCGGGCCGCCCCGGCCACCCTACGCGTCTGCCGGGTGACTGTGATCTTGCGGCCGCGGGTCGGTTTGTGGCCGCTCGCGCAGTTCACCGCGCTCCTTTACGGCATGGGGGGCGCCGGGCGTGCTCCAGGGCGCGTGCCGCGCTGCGGGCCCTCGCCGGCCGACCGGCTGGCCGTCGCCGATCGGGCCGCCCTCGTCGGCCGCCCTCCGTCGGCCTCCGAGACCTCGTGAGGCGACCGGCTTATCCGTCGCCGGCCGTGACGAAGTCGATCAGTTCTTCCACTCTGCCCAGCAGTGCCGGCTCCAGGTCCTTGTAGGACCGGACGCTCCCCAGGATCCGCTGCCACGCCGCACCGGTGTTTTCCGGCCATCCCAGTGCCCGGCACACCCCGGTCTTCCAGTCCTGGCCGCGCGGCACCCTCGGCCACGCCGCGATGCCCAGGGACGACGGCTTCACCGCCTCCCAGATGTCGATGTACGGGTGGCCCACGACGAGCGCGTGTTCGCCCGTCACGGACGCGGCGATGCGGGACTCCTTGCTGCCGGGGACCAGGTGGTCGACCAGGACGCCCAGTCGCGCGTCGGGGCCCGGGGCGAAGTCCTCGACGATCGCCGGGAGGTCGTCGACGCCCTCCAGGTACTCCACCACCACCCCCTCGATCCGCAGGTCGTCGCCCCACACCTTCTCGACCAGCTCGGCGTCGTGGCGGCCCTCCACGTAGATGCGGCCGGCGCGGGCCACCCGGGCGCGGGCGCCGGGGACGGCGACCGAGCCGGACGCCGTGCGGGTCGGCCGAGGCGGGGCGGCGGACGAGGGGCGCACCAGCGTCACCACCCGCCCCTCCAGCAGGAACCCCCGCGGCTCAAGCGGGAACACCCGGTGCTTGCCGAAGCGGTCCTCCAGGGTGACCGTGCCCGCCTCGCAGCGGATCACCGCACCGCAGAAACCGGTGTCGGCCTCCTCGACCACCAGGCCCGGATCGGCCGGGACCTCGGGAACCGGCTTGGGCTTCTTCCACGGCGGGGTCAGATCCGGAGAGTACTGGCGCATTCGGATGACGATAGGAGAACCCGCGCCCGGAGTCGCCCCCGCTCAGCCCGACACGCCGAAGCGGCGTGCGAGCGCCTCGCGCTGGGCGCGGACGAACGCCGCGTCGACCACCGCCCCGTGCCCCGGCACGTACAGCGCGTCCTCGCCGCCGAGTTCCAGGAGCCGGTCCAGGGCGGCCGGCCAGTGGGAGGGCACGGCGTCCGGGCCGGCCTGGGGTTCGCCGGATTCCTCCACCAGGTCCCCGCAGAAGACGATCTCGGGGGCGGCGGACGAGCCGGGCACAAGGACCACCAGATCGTGCGGTGTGTGACCGGGGCCCACGTTCGCCAGCAGCACCTGGAGGCCGCCGCCCAGATCCAGGGTCCACTCGCCGGAGACCTGGTGCCGGGGGCGTACGAGCAGGTCAGCGGCCTCGGCGGCGTCCTCGACGGGGAGGCCGTGGCGTACGGCGTCGGCGCGCAGCGCGTCCCGCTCGGCGGTCAGGACGGCGTCCAGGCCCACGGCGCCGAAGACCTCCACCCCGGCGAAGGCGGACGCCCCGAAGACATGGTCGAAGTGAGAGTGGGTGAGCGCGAGATGTGTCACACGGGAGCCGTCGAGCAGCTCGCGCGCCTGACCCCGCAACCGCGCGCCCTCCCGCAGGCTCGACCCCGCGTCGATCATCAGGGCCGCGCCGTCCCCGGCCACCAGCCCGACCGTGCAGTCCCAGCCCGGCAGGCGGCACCGTCCGACCCGCGGCGCCAGCCCCTCCCACCCGCACTCTTCCCAAGTCACCGTCATGGCCCGACGCTAGCGCCAGCGGACGGGGGAGGGGCCGGTGCGGTGCCCGTGGCGTCCGGGGCTACGGCCACCCGCCGACGCACCCGTGTCCCACATCACCCCCGCCGGGCCGCGACGCCCCGCGCCCCGCCCGTACCCGCCGGTAGGAAGCAGTGCGACATCGTCGGACAGGTCGGTACACGTCGGCACGACATGGCTGGACCGGCCTTGCCGGGGGCGTACCCCACCGCCGTACACTGGGCGGGGAGTGTTGGCACTCGCCCGCGGTGAGTGCCAAGGGGGATATCGCGCGGGAGACGAGCTGGAGGTGTGCGCGGATGCTCAGTGAACGCAGACTCCAGGTGCTGCGCGCCATCGTCCAGGACTATGTGGGCACCGAGGAGCCGGTGGGGTCGAAGGCCCTCACCGAGCGGCACAACCTCGGCGTTTCCCCGGCGACGGTCCGCAACGACATGGCGGCGCTGGAGGACGAGGGCTTCATCGCGCAGCCCCACACCAGCGCGGGCCGTATCCCCACCGACAAGGGGTACCGGCTCTTCGTCGACAAGCTGGCCGGCGTCAAGCCGATGACCGCGCCCGAGCGGCGCGCCATCCAGAACTTCCTGGACGGCGCGGTCGACCTGGACGACGTGGTCGCGCGGACCGTACGGCTCCTCGCCCAGCTGACCAGGCAGGTCGCCGTCGTGCAGTACCCGTCGCTGACCCGCTCGACGGTGCGGCACGTCGAGCTGCTGTCGCTGGCCCCCGCCAGGCTGATGCTCGTGCTGATCACGGACACCGGCCGGGTGGAGCAGCGGATGGTCGACTGCCCGGCACCGTTCGGAGAAACGTCTCTCGCGGATCTGCGCGCCCGGCTGAACAGCCGGGTCGCGGGCCGCCGGTTCACCGATGTGCCCCGGCTGGTCGAGGACCTGCCGGAGGCGTTCGACGTCGAGGACCGGGGTACGGTCTCGACGGTGCTCTCCACGCTGCTGGAGACCCTTGTCGAGGAGAACGAGGAGCGGCTGATGATCGGCGGCACCGCCAATCTGACCCGCTTCGGACATGACTTCCCCCTCACCATCCGGCCCGTCCTCGAGGCCCTCGAGGAACAGGTCGTCCTCCTCAAGTTGCTGGGGGAGGCGGGGGATTCGGGCATGACCGTCCGCATCGGTCACGAGAACGCGTATGAGGGACTCAACTCCACGTCCGTCGTCTCGGTCGGCTACGGTTCGGGCGGCGAGGCAGTCGCCAAACTGGGCGTGGTCGGACCTACGCGCATGGACTATCCGGGAACGATGGGAGCGGTACGAGCGGTGGCACGGTACGTCGGACAGATCCTGGCGGAGTCTTAAGTGGCCACGGACTACTACGCCGTACTCGGCGTGCGCCGCGACGCGTCCCAGGACGAGATCAAGAAGGCGTTCCGCAGGCTCGCTCGCGAGCTGCACCCGGACGTCAACCCCGATCCGAAGACGCAGGAGCGGTTCAAGGAGATCAACGCGGCGTACGAGGTTCTCTCGGACCCGCAGAAGAAGCAGGTCTACGACCTGGGCGGCGACCCGCTGTCCCAGTCGGGCGGCGGAGGCGCGGGCGGCTTCGGCGCCGGTGGCTTCGGGAACTTCTCGGACATCATGGACGCCTTCTTCGGCACGGCGTCCCAGCGCGGGCCCCGCTCGCGCACGCGCCGCGGCCAGGACGCGATGATCCGGCTGGAGGTCGACCTCGACGAGGCCGCCTTCGGCACGACGAAGGACATCCAGGTCGACACGGCCGTGGTGTGCGGCACCTGCAGCGGCGAGGGCGCGGCCCCCGGTACGAGCGCGCAGACCTGTGACATGTGCCGCGGCCGCGGTGAGGTCTCGCAGGTCACGCGGTCCTTCCTGGGCCAGGTCATGACCTCGCGGCCCTGCCCGCAGTGCCAGGGCTTCGGCACGGTCGTCCCGAACCCGTGCCCCGAGTGCGCGGGCGACGGACGCGTGCGGTCGCGGCGGACGCTGACCGTGAAGATCCCGGCCGGCGTCGACAACGGCACGCGCATCCAGCTCGCCGGTGAGGGCGAGGTCGGGCCCGGCGGCGGTCCCGCCGGTGACCTGTACGTCGAGATCCACGAGCTGCCGCACCCGACGTTCCAGCGGCGCGGCGACGACCTCCACTGCACGGTGACGATCCCCATGACGGCGGCGGCGCTCGGCACGAAGGTGCCGCTGGAGACGCTGGACGGTCTGGAGGAGGTCGACATCCGGCCCGGCACCCAGTCCGGCCAGTCGATCCCGCTGCACGGGCGCGGTGTCACGCACCTGCGCGGCGGGGGCCGTGGCGACCTCATCGTCCACGTCGAGGTGCAGACCCCGACCAAGCTCGACCCCGAGCAGGAGCAGCTGCTGAGGCAACTGGCGGCGCTGCGGGGGGAGGAGCGGCCGACGGGGCAGTTCCAGCCGGGGCAGCAGGGGTTGTTCTCACGGCTGAAGGACGCGTTCAACGGTCGCTGACCGTTGGTTGTTCGGCTGCGGGCTCGTCGTGGTTGTTCGCGCAACTCCCCTCGCCCCTGAAAAGCGGCCGGGGCTGCGCCCCGTGCTTTTCATGAAGGGGCGGGCCGCAGGCCCGTTCTCTTCAGGGGCGCGGGGAACTGCGCGACCAGCCCCCACCCACCCGCGGCCGAACCACCCGCGCACCCAATTCGGCGGCGGTTCGGGGACGTGACAACATGCGGCCATGTCCTCCTCCGCACTGACCGATCTCTTTCCCCTCCCGATCGTGCAGGCCCCGATGGCGGGCGGTGTCTCCGTCCCGCCGCTGGCCGCCGCCGTGTCCGAGGCCGGAGGCCTGGGGTTCCTGGCCGCCGGGTACAAGACGGCCGACGGGATGTACCAGGAGATCAACGCGCTCCGGGCGCTCACCTCACGCCCGTTCGGCGTGAACCTGTTCATGCCGCAGCCCGAGTACTCGGAGCCCGCCGCCGTCGAGGTGTACGCGGAACAGCTGGCCGGTGAGGCCTCCTGGTACGGCACGGAACTGGGCGACCCCGACAGCGGGCGGGACGACGGCTACGAGGCCAAGCTCGCCGTCCTCCTCGACAACCCCGTCCCGGTGGTCTCCTTCCACTTCGGCTGCCCGACCCCCGAGGTCGTCGAGTCCCTCGCCCGCAAGGGCACCCTGACCCTCGTCACCGCGACCTCCGCGGAGGAGGCGCAGGCCGTGGAGCGGTCGGGCGCCCACGCGGTGATCGTGCAGGGCGTCGAGGCCGGCGGCCACCAGGGCACCCACCGGGACGACCCCGAGCGGGACTGCGCCGGCATCGGACTGCTCGCCCTCGTCGCCCAGGTCCGGGAGGCCGTGGCCCTGCCGATCGTCGCGGCCGGCGGGATCATGCGCGGCGGCCAGATCGCCGCCCTCCTCACGGCGGGCGCGAGCGCCGCCCAGCTCGGTACGGCGTTCCTCGCCACGCCCGAGTCCGGGGCCGCCGCCGTGCACAAGCGGGCTCTGACCGACCCGCTGTTCGTGCGGACGGAGCTGACCCGCGCCTTCTCCGGACGCCCGGCACGGGGACTGGTCAACCGCTTCATGCGCGAGCACGGGCCCTACGCGCCCGTCGCCTACCCCGAGGTCCACCATCTGACGTCGCCGCTGCGCAAGGCCGCCGCCAAGGCCGGGGACGCGCAGGGCATGGCCCTGTGGGCCGGACAGGGGCACCGGATGGCGCGGGAGCTGCCCGCCGGGGAACTGGTCGCGCTCCTGGCCGCCGAGATCGCCGAGGCGCGGGCCGCGGTCGTCTCCGCCGGGATCGGCACGGCCGGGCCGGGCTCGGTCTCCGCGCCGACCGCCGCGTCGTCCTCGGCGCCCGGTTCCGCTTCCGGTTCCGACGAGGCCGGCTCCGGGGCCGCGGCGGGCGGTGAGGGCCGATGACCGCTCCCGTCTTCGTCGTCGAGTCGCTGGAGCTGCCGCCCCGCAGCGGCGGCGAGTTCGTCCTCGACGGGCCCGAGGGGCGGCACGCCGTCTCCGTGAAGCGGCTGCGGCCCGGCGAGGACGTCGTCCTCACCGACGGCCGGGGGCGCTGGGCCGAAGGGATCGTCAAGGCGGCCGAGGGCAAGGACCGGCTCGTGGTGATGGACCTGGAGTCCGTCCACGAGGAGCCGGTCGCGCGGCCCCGGATCACCGTCGTGCAGGCGCTGCCGAAGGGGGACCGGGGCGAGCTGGCCGTCGAGACCATGACCGAGGTCGGCATCGACGCGATCGTGCCGTGGGCGGCGTCGCGGTGCATCACCCAGTGGAAGGGCGAGCGCGGGCTCAAGGCCCTCGCGAAGTGGCGGGCGACCGCACGGGAGGCGGGCAAGCAGTCACGGCGCGTACGGTTCCCCGAGGTCGGCGAACTGGCGACGGGCAAGCAGGTCGCCGAGTTGCTCGCGGGGGCGGACTTCGCGGGGGTCCTGCACGAGAGCGGTGACGCTGCGCTGGCCTCGGCCGAACTTCCCTCCGCCGGGGAGATCGTGCTGGTCGTGGGGCCCGAAGGGGGTGTCTCCCCGGAGGAGTTGGCGCTGTTCGCGGAGGCCGGGGCCCGGGCGTACCGGCTGGGGCCGAGTGTTCTGCGGACGTCCACGGCGGGTACGGCGGCGGGGGCGCTGTTGCTGACGCGTACGGGGCGTTGGGGCTGACGGCGCCTAGTAACTCGGGGGTGTGCGTCGGTTTGGCGGGTGCGGGTGGTTCGTGGTTTCTCGCGCAGTTCCCCGCGCCCCTGAAAAGCGACCGGGGCTGCGCCCCGTGCTTTTCAGGATGAAGGGCGGGCCGCAGGCCCGACCCTTCAGGGGCGCGGGGAAGTGCGCGAACAACCCCCACTCACCCGCACCCGCCCACGAACCCCCCGGCCCGAGCTATTGGGCGCATATCCACGGTCGCGCGGGGAACACCCCGGCTGGGGAAGCGTGGCTGCATGTGGTCTTTCGTCGTGGGGCCCAGTGGTGGGAGGCTGCCGTCCATGGGGGTTTTGGGACGAGTAAGGGTGAATCGGCCCGCCGGGCGCCGGACGATGGCGCGCGCCGGACTCGGCGTCGTGGCTGTCGTCACGCTCGTCGCCTGCGAGGGAGGTGGGCTCAACACCGGCGCCGTCGCCTTCACCACGGACCAGACGGGGACCAGGGAACTGGAGCGGCACGGTGTCGACGTCCAGTGGCTCACCTGCACGGCCTCGTACGGCGACAACGGCGGCGACGGTGGTGACAAGAAGAAGTCCGCTTCGGCCTCCGCTTCCGTCGCCACCGTGGCGAACGTCGACTGCGAGGGCGAGGACAAGAAGGGCCGGGACATCACGATCACCGGGAAGGTGACCAAGGAGGTCAACGGCAAGTGCGTCCGCGGTGACCTGACCGCCAAGGTCGACGGGAAGCAACGGTTCCGCGTCGACGTGCTCGGCAACTGCAACGCCCCCGACCCCACCCCCGGGACGCCGGACCAGCCGGGGCGGCCCGGCCCCACCGCGACGGTGACCGTCACCCAGACCATCTGGTGCCAGAAGGACCCGCAGTGCTGGCCGGAGGGGAAGTAACCGACGGGCAAAGGGCATGAAAGGGGCAAGTGTGGTTCGTGGGGGGCGACATGATCCAAACGTCTCCACAGACGCCCGTGCGCTGCTTACAGTGACCGGGTGACTCAGACCGCACCGTCCACACCGTCCGTGCAGGCCGTCCAGTCTGTCCGGTCCGTCCAGCCCGTTCAGTCCGCGTATCTCCGATTCCCACATCTGCACGGAGACTTGCTCGCTTTCACCGCCGAGGACGACGTCTGGGTCGCCCCTCTCGACGGCGGGCGTGCGTGGCGCGTCAGCGCGGACAACATGCCGGTCAACCATCCGCGCATCTCCCCGGACGGCACGCTCGTCGCGTGGACCTCCACCCGGGACGGCGCCCCCGAGGTACATGTCGCGCCCGTCGACGGCGGCCCCGCCAAGCGTCTCACCCACTGGGGCGGTTGGCGCACCCAGGTGCGCGGCTGGACCCCCGACGGGCAGGTCCTCGCTCTCAGCACCCAGGGACAGCCCAGCCTGCGGCAGAGCTGGGCGCGGGCCGTCCCGCTGGACGGCGGACCCGCCACGACCCTGCCGTACGGGCCGGTCGGCCATGTCGCGTACGGCCCGGCCACCGTGCTGCTGTCCGCGCCGATGGGCCGTGAGGCCGCCTGGTGGAAGCGGTACCGGGGCGGCACCGCCGGCAAACTGTGGATCGACCGCGACGGTGACGGGGAGTTCGTCCGGCTCCACGCCGACCTCGACGGGAACCTGGAGTACCCGCTGTGGGTGGGCGACCGGCTCGCGTTCCTCTCCGACCACGAGGGCGTCGGCGCGCTGTACTCGTCACTCGCGGACGGCTCCGACCTGCGGCGCCATACGCCCACCGACGGCTTCTACGCCCGGCACGCGGCCACCGACGGCACCCGGGTCGTGTACTCCTCCGCCGGTGAACTGTGGCTGCTCGACGACCTCGACGGGGCCGAGCCGCGCAAGATCGACGTCCGGCTGGGCGGGCAGCGCGTCGACCTCCAGCCGTACCCGGTGAACGCCTCCCGCTGGTTCGGCTCCGCCTCACCCGACCACACCGCCCGCGGCAGCGCGGTCGCCGTCCGCGGCGCCGTCCACTGGGTCACCCACCGCTCCGGACCGGCCCGCGCGCTCGCCGCCGAGCACGGTGTGCGGGCCCGGCTGCCGCGCGCCTTCCGGGTGGAGGGCGAGGAATGGGTGGTCTGGGTGACCGACGCGGAGGGCGACGACGCGCTGGAGTTCGCCCCCGCGACGGGAGCCGGACCCGGCACCACACCGCGCCGGCTCGCCGCCGGACAACTGGGCCGGGTCCTCGGGCTCGCCGTCGCCCCCGACGGCAGCCGGGTCGCCGTCGCCGCGCACGACGGGCGGGTCCTCCTCGTCGAGCGGGAGACGGGCGAGGTCCGGGAGGTCGACCGCAGCGAGGACGGCGAGGTGACCGGGCTCGTCTTCTCGCCCGACTCCGGCTGGCTCGCCTGGTCGCACCCCGGCGCCCGCCCCCTGCGCCAGCTCAAGCTCGCCAACACCGCCGACCTGTCCGTCACCGAGGCCACCCCGCTCCGCTTCCAGGACTTCTCCCCGGCGTTCACCCTCGACGGCAAGCACCTGGCCTTCCTCTCCGCGCGCGCCTTCGACCCCGTCTACGACGAACACGTCTTCGACCTGCACTTCGTCAGCGGCGCCCGCCCGCACCTCATCACGCTCGCCGCGACCACCCCGTCACCCTTCGGGCCGCAGCGCCACGGCCGGCCGTTCGAGGCGCCCGACAAGGAGGAGACCCCGGACAGCGAGGGCGCCCCCGTCACCCGTATCGACCTCGAAGGGCTCGCCGACCGGATCGTGCCCTTCCCCGTCGAGGCCGCCCGCTACTCCACGCTCCGCGCCGCCAAGGACGGCGTGCTGTGGCTGCGCCACCCCGTCACCGGCGTCCTCGGCCACTCCCGGGCCACCCCCGACGACCCCGACCCGAAGACGTCCCTGGAGCGGTACGACCTCGCCCAGCGGCGCCTTGAGTACCTCGCCTCCGACGCCGAGCACTACGCCGTCAGCGGCGACGGCAAACGGGTGCTGCTGTGGACCGACGGCAAACTCAAGGTCGTCCCCAGCGACCGGCGGGCCTCGGGCGACGACGACAGCGACAGCAACATCACCGTCGACCTCAGCCGCGTCCGGCAGACCGTCGACCCGGCCGCCGAGTGGCGGCAGATGTTCGACGAGACCGGGCGCCTCATGCGGGACAACTTCTGGCGCCCCGACCTCGGCGGCGTCGACTGGCAGGCCGTCCTCGACCGCTACCGGCCCGTCCTCGACCGGGTCGCCACCCACGACGACCTCGTCGACCTGCTGTGGGAGGTGCAGGGCGAACTGGGCACCTCCCACGCCTACGTCACCCCGCGCGGCGGCGGAGGCTTCGGCGACCGGCGGCAGGGGCTCCTCGGCGCGGACATCTCCCGGCACGAGGACGGGACCTGGCGCATCGACCGCGTCCTGCCCTCCGAGACCTCCGACCCCGACGCGCACGCGCCGCTCGCCGCGCCCGGCGTGGCCGTCCGGGCCGGGGACGCGATCCTCGCCGTCGGCGGACAGCCGGTCGACCCCGTGGCCGGGCCAGGCCCGCTGCTCGTCGGCACCGCGGGCAAGGCGGTCGAACTGACCGTCCTGCCCTCCGGGGGCGGCGACCCGCGCCACGCCGTCGTGGTGCCCATCGCGGACGAGGAGCCGCTGCGGTACCACGCGTGGGTGGCGGACCGGCGGGCCTACGTCCACGAGAAGTCCGGCGGCCGTCTCGGCTATCTGCACGTGCCCGACATGGTCGGCTCCGGCTGGGCACAGCTCCACCGGGACCTACGGGTCGAGGTGGCGCGGGAGGGCCTCGTCGTGGACGTCCGGGAGAACCGGGGCGGACACACCTCGCAGCTCGTCGTGGAGAAACTGGCGCGGCGGATCGTCGGCTGGGACCTGCCGCGCGGGATGCGGGCGAGCAGCTACCCCGACGACGCGCCCCGGGGGCCCGTCGTCGCCGTCGCCAACGAGTTCTCCGGGTCCGACGGGGACATCGTGAACGCGGCGATCAAGGCGCTCGGGATCGGGCCGGTCGTCGGGACGCGGACGTGGGGCGGGGTCGTCGGGATCGACAGCCGGTACCGGCTCGTCGACGGGACGCTGGTGACCCAGCCGAAGTACGCGTTCTGGCTGGAGGGGTACGGGTGGGGCGTCGAGAACCACGGCGTCGACCCGGACGTCGAGGTCGTGCAGACGCCGCAGGACCATGCGGCCGGGCGTGATCCGCAGCTGGACGAGGCGATTCGGATCGCGTTGGCGGGGCTGGAGGAGACACCGGCGAAGACGGCACCGGGGCTGCCGGGCGAGAGCGCCTAGTAGCTCGGGGGCGCGCTGTTCGTTGGGCGGGTGCGGGTCGGTGGGGGCCGTTCGCGCAGTTCCCCGCGCCCCTGAAGGGATCGGGCCTGCGGCCCGCCCTTCAGCTGAAAAGCACGGGGCGCAGCCCCGGTCGCTTTTCAGGGGTGCGGGGAACCGCGCGAGAAACCCCCACCCACCCGCAGCCGCGCAACCGGCCTCCCCCATACGCGGCGGGGGCGCACCTCGGTCGATACGATGGCGCGCGTAGTGATCACAGTGGCGGAGCGGAGGCGACGTATGGCAGGGGAGCCGCAGGACGACTGTCTGTTCTGCAAGATCGCGGCGGGGCACGTACCGGCGACGATCGTGAGGGAGACGGAGACGACCGTCGCGTTCCGGGACATCAACCCCCAGGCGCCGACCCACGTCCTGGTCATCCCGAAGCTGCACTATCCGGACGCCGCCTCGCTCGCCACCGCGGCCCCCGCGCTCGCCGCGGACGTCCTGCGCGAGACCCAGGCCGTCGCGGACGAGGACAAGCTGGAGAGCTACCGCATCGTCTTCAACACCGGCAGCGGCGCCGGTCAGACCGTCTGGCACGCCCACGCGCACGTCATCGGCGGCCGCGGCCTCCAGTGGCCCCCCGGGTGACGAGCCGTGTCCTCACGTGAACTGGTGGTCCTCGGCACCGCCAGCCAGGTCCCGACCCGGCACCGCAACCACAACGGCTACCTCCTGCGGTGGGACGGCCAGGGCCTGCTGTTCGACCCCGGCGAGGGCACCCAGCGCCAGATGCTGCGCGCCGGTGTCGCCGCGCACGACCTGAACCGCCTGTGCGTCACCCACTTCCACGGTGACCACTCGCTCGGGCTCGCCGGAGTCATCCAGCGCATCAACCTCGACCGCGTCCCGCACGAGATCACCGCGCACTACCCGCGCTCCGGCAAACGGTTCTTCGACCGGCTGCGGTACGCGACGGCGTACCGGGAGACCGTGCCGATCTCGGAGGTCCCCGTCGAGGGGGAGGGCGCCGTGCTGGCCACCACCCCCGCGTACACCCTCGACGCGCGCAAGCTCTCCCACCCCGTGGAGTCCTACGGCTACCGGCTCGTCGAACCCGACGGGCGCCGCATGCTGCCCGAGCGGCTCGCCGAGCACGGCGTCAAGGGGCCGGACATCGGGCGGATCCAGCGGGAGGGCACCCTCGGTGGTGTGTCGCTGGACGACGTGAGCGAGCTGCGGCGCGGACAGCGGTTCGCGTTCATCATGGACACCCGGCTGTGCGACGGGGTGTACGCCCTCGCGGACGGCGTCGACATGCTCGTCATCGAGTCCACCTTCCTCAACGAGGACATCGAACTCGCCGTGGAACACGGCCATCTGACCGCCGGTCAGGCGGCCTCCGTGGCCCGCGACTGCGGCGTACGGCACCTCGTGCTGACCCACTTCAGCCAGCGCTACACGGAGCCGGACGAGTTCGAACGGCAGGCGCGGGCCGCCGGGTTCGAGGGGGAGCTGAGCGTGGCGCACGACCTGATGAGGGTGGCGCTGCCGAAACGGCGGTGACGGCCGTGTGGATCCGAAATCGCGGCATGCCGGACGTACCATGCTTCGATGTCCCTCCCCAAAGCTGAACTGCACCTGCACATCGAAGGAACCCTGGAGCCGGAGCTGGCGTTCGAGCTGGCCGCGCGGAACGGGATGACCCTGCCGTACGCCGACACGGACGCGCTCCGCGAGGCGTACCGGTTCGAGGACCTCCAGTCGTTCCTGAACCTGTACTACGAGCTGATGGCCGTGCTCCGCACCGAGCGGGACTTCGCGGACCTCGCCGACGCCTATCTCACCCGGGCGGCGGCGCAGGGCGTGCGGCACGTGGAGATGTTCTTCGACCCGCAGGCCCACACCGCCCGTGGGGTGGCCATGGGCACCGTCGTCGAGGGGCTGTGGCGGGCGCTGGAGAAGAGCGAGGAGACCCACGGGATCTCCACCCGGCTCATCATGTGCTTCCTGCGCGACGAGTCCGCCGCCTCCGCCATGGAGACCCTTCGGGCCGCCCGGCCGTACCTCGACCGGATCACCGGCATCGGGCTCGACTCGGCCGAGGTCGGACACCCGCCGGTCAAGTTCCGCGAGGTGTACGAGGCCGCTGCCCAGCTCGGGCTGCGGCGGGTCGCGCACGCGGGCGAGGAGGGGCCGCCGGAGTACATCACCGAGGCCCTCGACGTGCTCGGTGTCGAGCGGGTCGACCACGGGCTGCGCTGCATGGAGGACCCGGCCCTCGTCGAGCGGCTCGTGCGCGAGCGGATCCCGCTCACGCTGTGTCCGCTGTCCAACGTCCGGCTGCGGGCCGTCGACACCCTCGCGGACCACCCGCTGCCCGCCATGCTCGACGCGGGACTGCTCTGCACGGTCAACTCCGACGACCCCTCCTACTTCGGCGGCTACGTCGGCGACAACTTCGACGCCGTGCACCGCACCCTCGGTCTGAGCGAGGAGCGGCTGCGCGAGCTGGCCCGCAACTCCTTCACCGCCTCCTTCCTGGAGGACGACGAGGAGCGGCGGGCCCGGTATCTCGCCGAGGTCGACGCGTACGAGTTCTGACACGGGCACCGTTCACCCGCGGCCCGTGCTCAGGCCGCCGGGCGGTACTCCGGCCGCTCCGTGGCCGCCCGGTCCCGGTAGCGGGCGTGCTCGGTCGTGGCGGTCGTGGTGCGCAGGGCCACGGCCGTCATGGGGGCGGCGATCAGGAGCAGGCCCACGGCCAGGATCGCGCCCATCGCCGGGAAACCGGCGTGCGCGGAGAGCAGACTGCCGGTGAGGGGGCCGGCGGCCGTGCCGAGCGAGGACGCGGAGCCGACGAGGACGGCCCAGCGGCCGCGCGGGTCGAGCGAGGCGGCGAGTCCGATCAGGTACGACAGCACGACCGGGTAGAGCACGTTCCAGGCGATCTCGCCCGTGGCGAAGGTGGTGAGGTCGGTCGCCGAGGCGCTCAGCGCGATACAGCCCGCGATGAGCGCGGTGCCGCCGCCGATGGGCAGCGCCCGGCCCAGCCGCGCGCCCAGCGCGCCCGCGCCGATCACCCCGAGCAGGCCCGCGCCGAGGGCCGCCGCGAAGACCGCGCCGACGGTGACCTCGGTGAGCCCGGCCTGGGTGGTGCCGATGCGGCCGCTCACGCCCCACAGGGAGTTCTGCGCGAGGGACCACAGCAGGAGGGTCGCGGCGAGGACCATCCCCGAGCGGCGGTGGGGGAGCGGGCCGCGTTCCCCGCCGGTGGGGGCGGTGGCCACGGCGGTGGTGAGGCGACCGGTCGCCGGCAGGGTGAGCAGGGCCGTGACGGCGAGGGCGGCGAGCGGCACGCCGTGGCCGGGGCCCAGGTGGGGGATCGTCAGATAGAGCGCGCCTGCCAGCGCCGAGACGCCCAGCAGGCCCGTCGTGGACACCCGGTGGGGGTCGCGCTGCGCGGCGATGCCGGCGGCGGCCACGGCGGTCGCCGTGCCCGAGCCGAAGCCGCCGAGGACCGCTCCCGCGACGACCGCGGGGAGGCTGGTGGTGAGGGCGGCGGAGCCGTAGCCGACGGCCGCGAGCAGCAGGCCGGTGCGGGCGAGGCGGCGGGGGCCGAACCGCTCCACCTGCGCGGCGAGTGTGAAGCCGGCTGTGGCCGAGCCGAGCAGCAGGGCGCTGCCGACGGCGCCGGCCTCGGTGGCGGTGAGGGGGAGGGCCGCGTCGAGTCGGCCGACGGTGGTCGGCAGGAGGTACGCGGCGAGGTACCCGGCCGTGAAAAGGGCGACGAGGGGCCAGGGCAGGGTGGGGGTGCGGGGGGACACGGGCGTTCCTGGACGTGCGAGGGTGCGGCTCCGGACCCCGACGACCGCGGCCCGGCAAGGGAATTGAGCGGCTGTCGACGGACAGGGACGCGCGGAGAATTTGTATCAAGGCCGCGGAGCACGGAAGAAACGCAAAGCGCGTGATGTGAGTCACGTTGCGTTTGGGGCGTGTGCGGCGGGGTAGTCGCACGCACCGCGGTCGCGCGGAGAGGATGTCAACTGCCCTGTCGCGCTGGGGGGTTCACTTCAGGCCGCAGGGCAGTTCACGTCACGCCGAGCGGCGGAAGCCGATGGTGGGGACCGCGCGGCGCAGCGGCCAGGGGGCCACGGGCCCCTCGGGGAGGAAGTCCTCCAGGAAGGCGTAGCGGCGGAGGGCGGCGGGGTCCTGGACGTCGAGGGACCGCACCCGGCGCCACCACGCGGCGATCTCGGACCAGCCGGGCGCCGACAGCGAACCGCCGAACTCCTGGACCGAGAGGGCGGCGGTCAGTCCCGCGAAGGCCAGCCGGTCCGCCAGGGGCCAGTCCGCGAGGGTGCCGGTGACGAAACCGGCCACGAACACATCACCGGCGCCCGTGGGGTCGAGGGCCTCCACCGCGATCGCCGGCACCTCCGCCGTCTCGCCGGTACGGCCGTCCACCGCGTACGCGCCCTTCGCGCCGAGCGTCACCACCGCCACCGGGACGTGCTCCGTGAGGGCGCGGGCGGCGGCGCGGGGGCAGTCGGCGCGGGTGTACCGCATCGCCTCCTCCGCGTTCGGCAGGAACGCCTCGCAGTGGGCGAGGTCGGGCAGCCCCGCCAGATCCCAGGCGCCGGTCTCGTCCCAGCCGACATCCGCGAAGATCCGGGTGCCCTTGCGCGCGGCCTGCGCGATCCAGGGGGCGCGCACGCCGGGCGCGAGGGAGGCGACGGCGGCGCGCGCATACGGCGGGCACTCCGGCGCGGACTCCTCCGCGGGGGCGGCGTGGCCGTGCGAGACCATCGTGCGTTCGCCCTCGTACGCCATGGAGACGGTGACCGGGGAGTGCCAGCCGGGGACGGTGCGGGAGGTGGACAGGTCGATGCCCTCGCCCTGCTCCAGGGCGTCCCAGCAGTACTCGCCGTAGTGGTCGTCGCCGAAGGCCGCGGCGAGGGAGGTCCGCAGGCCGAGCCGGGCCAGCGCCGTGGCCATGTTCGCCACGCCGCCCGGGCTTGACCCCATGCCGCGGGCCCAGGACTCGGTGCCGCGGACCGGCGCGGAGTCGAGGCCGGTGAAGATGATGTCCAGGAAGACGGTGCCGGTCAGATACACGTCCCAGGGCGGGTCGTCCGGGGTCCTCAGGGCCGACAGCGGGTCGGTCTGGGGCCGGTGGTGTGGACGCTCCCCTTTGAACGCGGTCACGGTGTGCTCCCTGGCGGTGGTGCGTGGATCTGGCCAGTCTGCACCAAAACGCTCCGCTGGGTGGGGTGGGGCGTGTGAGCGGGTGGGGGCGCGCGCTTTGTGGGTGGGTGCGGGTGGTGTGTGGTTGCTCGCGCAGTTCCTCGCGCCCCTTCGTGGGCGGGGGGTTCATCGTCGTCCTTTGATCGCCCAGGCCCGGGCGGTCAGGGTGATCGAGCCGTTCGGTCGGGTGGGGACGGTGCTGGTGAGCGCGTCGCGCAGGCGGTCACGGGTGGGTGGGGTGAGCGTCGTGACGTAGCCGGGGGCGGGACCCTGGCCGGTGAGGAACGGCTGCCAGAAGTCCGCGAAGCCGGTGAAGACCGTGGGCACCTCGATCGGGGTGACCGTCACCTCGGTCAGCCCCGCCTCCGTCCACAGCGCGCGCAGGGGGGCCGGGCGGCAGACCGGGAAGCGGTGGCCCTCGTCCAGCGGGGCGGCCGACGGGTCCAGCGCGACGGCGGCGTCCCAGAACCGCCGCAGGAACTCCATGCCCTCCGCGTAGTCCCACACGTACGCCGCGACCAGGCCGCCGGGCCGCACCAGCCGGGCCCACGCGGCCACCGCCGCGCCGGGCGCGGGGAGGAAGTTGAGCGCCAGCCCGCTGACCACCGCGTCGAACGCCCCCTCGCGCACCGGCGGCGCCACCGCGTCGGCCACCACGAAGCGCGCGGGCGCGGGCGCGGCGGCACGGGCCGAGGCCACGAACCCGGCGGACCGGTCCAGCCCCACCACGATGCGCGGCCGGCGGTGGGCCGCCACCGTCGCGGTCAGCGCGCCGGTACCGCACCCCACGTCCAGCCACCGCGCACCGTCCGGGAGGCCGAGCCACGCCGTGAACCGCTCCGCGACCGGACGGCTCCACCGGCCCATGTACCGCTCGTAGGCGTCACCGGCCGCCCACACGTCGCCACGCTTGTCGTCCATGGCCCCCACGATGGCTCCGCCAGGCCCGCGACGACCGCGGACACGCGGTCCTCCGGCGCCCGTCAGCAGGCGGTCGGGCCGTTCACCAGCGGGGCACCGACGGGGTGCTCCAGGCCGGGTCCGCCACCCGCATCGCCGCCTCGTCGTCACGGTCGTGGAGGGAGCCGTCGTCGGCCAGCCACCGCTCGTGGAGGAGGGCCAGCCGGGCGCGGTCCAGCTCGACGCCCAGGCCCGGCGCGTCGGACACCCGTACGGAGCCGTTCTCGAAGGTGACGCGCTCGGTGAGGACGTCCTCGGACTGCCAGGGGTAGTGCGAGTCGCACGCGTGGTGGAGGTTCGGCACCGTGGACGCCACATGGGTCATCGCGGCGAGACTGATGCCGAGGTGGGTGTTGGAGTGCATGGAGACGCCGACGCCGAAGGCACGGCAGATCGCGGCCAGCTCACGGGTGTTGCGCAGGCCGCCCCAGTAGTGGTGGTCCGACAGGACGACCTGGACGGCGTCCTTCGTGAACGCCTCCTTGATCTCGGCGAAGGTCGTCACGCACATGTTGGTGGCGAGCGGCACCGGCGTGCGCGCCGCGACCTCGGCCATCGCGGGCGTGCCCAGCGCCGGGTCCTCCAGGTATTCGAGGACGTCGGCCAGGGCGTCCGCGACCCGCACGGAGGTCTCCACGGACCAGGCCCCGTTGGGGTCGAGCCGCAGCGGACGGCCGGGGAACGCCTCCGCGAGGGCGCGGACCGCGGCGATCTCCTCGTCCGGCGGGAAGACACCGCCCTTGAGCTTGAAGGACGTGAAGCCGTAGCGCTCGGTGAACCTCCGGGCCTGCTCCACCACCCCGGCCGGGTCGAGGGCCGCGCCCCAGTCGTCCTTCTCGCAGGTGACGCCCTCCGGATGGTCGGCCCACTTGTAGAACAGGTACGCGCTGTACTCGACCCTGTCCCGCACCTTGCCGCCGAGCAGCGTGTGCACGGGCAGGTCCAGCGCCTTGCCGAGGGCGTCCAGGCAGGCCACCTCGAACGCGGAGACGACCGAGAGCCGCAGCTTGTCGGCGGTCTGCACGCCGCGCAGGCCGCCCACGTCCACCTGGCCGGAGGTCCGTGAGGCGTCGACGGCGACCTCGTCGGCGACGCCGAACAGCCCGTTCAGGTCGTCGACCGAGCGGCCCACCAGCCGCGTCGCGAACGGCCGCGCCAGCTCCAGGTACTTCGTGTCGCCGTACGTCTCGCCGACGCCCGTGGTCCCGTCGGCGGTCACGACCTCCACGATCAGCCGGGGCGTGTACGGCTGGTGCACGCCCTGGGTGTTCAGCAGCGGCGGGTCGGCGACCAGGATCGGGGTCAGCCGGACCTCGGCGACGGTCAGATCACGGACGGCGGTCACAGGGCGGCTCCTACGGCGGGGGCGGCGGGTGCGGTGCCGTCGGGCGCCGCATCGGTGGGGGCGGCGGGTGTCGTGGCGGCGAGGTCCGCGGCGAGGGCGAGGCCGGCGGCCAGCAGCCGCTCCAGGTCGGCGAGGTCGGCGGCCGAGGGGTCGGTCAGCGGGGCGCGGACCGGGCCGACGGGGCGGCCGCGCAGCCGGGCGGCCGCCTTCACCAGCGACACCGCGTACCCGGGCCGCCGGTCCCGCAGCTCGACGAGGGGGACGTAGAACGCACGCAGCAGCCTCTCCACCGCCGGGTCGTCGCCGCGCCGCAACGCGCCGAAGAACGCCCCGGCGATCTCGGGCGCGAAGGCGTGGACGGCGGAGGAGTACGCCGGGACACCGACCGTGGCGTACGCGCGGGCCTGCACCTCGGCGGTCGCGGCGCCGTTGAAGAAGAGGAAGCCCTCGGGGGCGGCGAGGGTGAGGCGCTGGAGCCGGTCGAGGTCGCTGTGCCCGTCCTTCAGGCCGACGACGTTCGGGACGCGGGCGATCCGGCGGAGCGAGCCGGCGGTGAAGGAGACCTGGTCGCGCTGGTAGACGACGAGCGGCAGCCGGGTCCGCGCGGCGATCTGCTCCACCTGCCCGACCAGCCCGTCCTGCGGTGCGGCCACCAGGTAGTGCGGCAGCACCAGCAGCGCGTCGGCGCCGGCCTCCTCGGCGATCCGCGCGAACCGCACGGCCTGCGCCCACCCGTAGCCGATCCCGGCCACCACCGGCACCCGCCCGGCCGTCACCTCCACGGCGGCGGTCACGACCTGCCGGTACTCGTCCTCGTCCAGGGAGAAGAACTCGCCCGTGCCGCAGGCGGGGAAGACCGCGCCGGGGCCGGTCGCGACCTGCCCGTCGAGGTACGCGGCGAAGCCGTCGAGGTCGAGGGGGCCGTCGGCGCGGAAGCTGGTGAGCGGGAACGACAGCACGCCGTTCGCCATGCCGTCGCGCAGCCGCCGGACCGTGGCCGTGCGGAGGTCCGAGTCGAGGCCCACCTGAACGTCATCTCCCTATGTAGACGTCCTCCACGTATGAGGATGGAGGTTAGATAGGTGAATGACAGGCGTCAATGGGCGGGAACGGGCCGCTTACGATCGGCGCATGGCGGAGACAGAGGGCGCGGCGGGCGTCCGTGAGGTGAAATCGGCCGCGCGTACCCTCGACCTGCTGGAGCTGCTGGCCGCGCGCGGCGACCGGCCGGCCCGGCTCCAGGAACTGGCGGACGCGCTGGGGGTCCCGCGCAGCTCGATGTACGCGCTGCTCCAGACGCTGATCGGCCGGGGCTGGGTCCGGACGGACACCACCGGCTCCCTCTACGGCATCGGCATCCGCGCGCTGCTCACCGGCACCGGCTACCTCGACTCCGACCCGCGCGTCCGCGCCGTACGGCCGTACCTCGACGAGGCGTCCGAGGCGCTCGGCGAGACCATCCACCTCGCCCGCCTCGACGGCATGGACGTGGCCTACCTGGCCACCCGCGAGTCCCACGAGTACCTCCGCACGATCAGCCGCGTCGGCCGCCGCCTCCCCGCCCACGCCGGCGCCCTCGGCAAGGCCCTCCTCGCCGAGCGCCCCGACGAGACGCTGCCCGAGGGCCCGTACGAGGCGCTCACCCCCCGCACCCGCACCACCCGCGCCGCCCTCGTCGCCGACCTCGCCGCCACCCGCGCCCGCGGCCACTCCGTCGACCGGGAGGAGGGCGTCCCCGGCATCGTCGGCTTCGGCTTCGCCCTGCGCTACGACACCCCGGCGCGGGACGCCATCAGCTGTTCGGTGCCGACCACCCGTCTGACCCCGGTCCACGAGGAACGCATCGTGCGGGTGATGACGGAGATCAGAGCCCGGATCGAGGCCGCGACCGGGAGCACGGCGGGCGCCCCGCTCTGGCGCTGAGCCACCGGGCCCCCGAGCGCTCATCCGCACCATCGAAAACTCCTACGGCGTTGTCGGTGCCCCGGCGTACCCTTGAATCGCAAGCGCAGCCCCCGCACAGGGCCTGCGAGCCGTTACAAGGAGGACGTGCGGCCCCAGAGCCGGCCCATGACTCAGACACCCACAGCTCACACCCCCGCGCAGGGCAAGGCGAGAGCGCAGTTCACCGTCCCCGCGGCGCACCCCATGGTGACCGTGCTGGGTTCCGGCGACTCCCTCCTGCGCGTGATCGAGAAGGCCTTCCCGGCGGTCGACATCCACGTCCGGGGCAATGAGATCAGCGCGGTCGGCGACGCCCCGGAAGTCGCTCTCGTCCAGCGCCTGTTCGACGAGATGATGCTGGTGCTCCGCACCGGACAGCCGATGACGGAGGACGCAGTGGAACGCTCGATCGCCATGCTGAGAGCGAGTGAGAACGGCAAGGGCGACGGCCAGGAGACCCCGGCCGAGGTGCTCACGCAGAACATCCTGTCCTCGCGCGGCCGCACCATCCGCCCCAAGACGCTCAACCAGAAGCGGTACGTCGACGCCATCGACAAGCACACCGTCGTCTTCGGCATCGGCCCCGCCGGCACCGGCAAGACCTACCTGGCGATGGCCAAGGCCGTACAGGCCCTGCAGTCCAAGCAGGTCAACCGCATCATCCTGACCCGCCCCGCCGTCGAGGCCGGCGAGCGGCTCGGCTTCCTGCCGGGCACCCTCTACGAGAAGATCGACCCCTATCTGCGCCCGCTGTACGACGCGCTGCACGACATGCTCGACCCCGACTCGATCCCGCGGCTCATGGCCGCCGGGACCATCGAGGTCGCGCCCCTGGCGTACATGCGCGGCCGCACGCTCAACGACGCCTTCATCATCCTCGACGAGGCACAGAACACCTCGCCCGAGCAGATGAAGATGTTCCTCACCCGCCTCGGCTTCGACTCGAAGATCGTGATCACGGGTGACGTGACGCAGGTCGACCTGCCGGACGGCACGAAGTCCGGTTTGCGCCAGGTCCAGGACATCCTGGACGGCGTCGAGGACGTGCACTTCTCCCGGCTGTCGTCGCAGGATGTCGTCCGGCACAAGCTCGTCGGCCGTATCGTCGACGCGTACGAGCAGTACGACAGCCAGCACGGCACCCAGAACGGCTCTCACAAGAGCCGCGGCAGGGCCGGGCACAAGGGGAAGTAGACAAGCACAGCGCCATGTCGATCGACGTCAACAACGAGTCCGGAACCGAGGTCGACGAGCAGGCGATCCTCGACATCGCCCGCTACGCACTCGCGCGGATGCGCATCCACCCGCTCTCCGAACTGTCGGTGATCGTCGTGGACGCCGACGCCATGGAGCAGCTGCACATCCAGTGGATGGACCTGCCCGGCCCGACGGATGTCATGTCCTTTCCCATGGACGAGCTGCGTCCGCCGTCGAAGGACGACGACGAGCCGCCGCAGGGCCTCCTCGGGGACATCGTGCTGTGCCCCGAGGTCGCCGAGAAGCAGGGCAAGGAAGCGGCCACGCAGCACTCCATGGACGAGGAGCTCCAGCTCCTGACCGTCCACGGAGTGCTGCACCTCCTCGGTTACGACCACGAGGAGCCCGACGAGAAGGCCGAGATGTTCGGTCTGCAGGCGGCCATCGTGGACGGCTGGCGCGCGGAGAAGGGCCTCACCGGCCCGTCCCCGGCCCCGACCGTGTCATGAGCGCATCCCTCGTCAGCGGTGCCGTCGCCCTGGTCGTCGTCGCCTGGCTCGCCGCCTGCGCGGAGGCGGGCCTCGCGCGCGTCTCCAGCTTCCGGGCCGAGGAGGCCGTACGGTCCGGGCGGCGCGGCAGCGCCAAGCTCGCCCAGGTCACGGCCGACCCGACCCGCTATCTGAACGTCGCGCTCCTGGTGCGCGTGGCCTGCGAGATGGCCGCCGCGGCCCTCGTCACGTACGCGTGCCTGCGGGAGTTCGACGCGACCTGGGAGGCGCTGGCCGTCGCCATCGGCGTCATGGTCCTCGTCTCCTATGTCGCCGTCGGCGTCTCCCCGCGCACCATCGGCCGCCAGCACCCCCTGAACACGGCCACGGCCGCGGCGTACGTGCTGCTGCCGCTGGCCCGGATCATGGGCCCCGTCCCGGCGCTGCTGATCCTCATCGGCAACGCGCTCACCCCCGGCAAGGGCTTCCGCCGCGGCCCGTTCGCCTCCGAGGCGGAGCTGCGCGCACTGGTCGACCTCGCCGAGCAGGAGTCGCTGATCGAGGCCGAGGAGCGCCGCATGGTGCACTCGGTCTTCGAACTCGGCGACACCCTCGTCCGCGAGGTGATGGTCCCGCGCACCGACCTCGTCGTCATCGAGCGGTACAAGACGATCCGCCAGGCGCTCACCCTCGCCCTGCGGTCCGGCTTCTCCCGCATCCCCGTCACCGGGGAGAGCGAGGACGACATCGTCGGCGTGGTCTACCTCAAGGACATGGCCCGCCGGACGCACATCAACCGCGACGCCGAGAACGAACTGGTCTCCACCGCCATGCGCCCCGCGGTCTTCGTCCCCGACACCAAGAACGCCGGCGACCTGCTCCGCGAGATGCAGCAGGAACGCAACCACGTCGCCGTCGTCATCGACGAGTACGGCGGCACCGCCGGCATCGTCACCATCGAGGACATCCTGGAGGAGATCGTCGGCGAGATCACCGACGAGTACGACCGGGAGCTGCCCCCGGTGGAGGAGCTCGGCGACGACCGCCACCGGGTCACGGCCCGCCTCGACATCACCGACCTCGGCGAGCTGTACGGCCTCGACGCCTACGACGACGAGGACGTGGAGACCGTCGGCGGTCTCCTCGCCAAGGCGCTGGGCCGGGTGCCCATCGCCGGTGCCTCCTCGGTCGTGGAACTGCCCGACGGGCGGGAACTGCGGCTCACCGCGGAGGCCGCCGCCGGCCGGCGGAACAAGATCGTCACGGTGCTGGTGGAGCCGATCGGCCCGGTCGAGCCGCCACTGGAGGAGACGAAGACGGAATGACCCCCGACGAACTGCGCGCCTTCTGCCTGTCGTTCGACGAGGCCGTGGAGGACTTCCCGTTCCGTCCGGAGATCTCCGTCTTCAAGGTCCTCGGCAAGATGTTCGCGCTGAGCTGGACGGAGCAGCGGCCCCTGAAGGTCAACCTCAAGTGCGACCCCGAGGACGCGGTCCGGCTGCGCGGTGAACACCCCGGCCTGATCGCCCCCGGCTACCACATGAACAAGCGCCACTGGAACACGGTGACGGTCGACGGCGATCTCCCGGACGCCGTTGTCCGGGAGCTCATCGAGGACTCGTACGACCTGGTCGTGGCCGGGCTACCGCGAGCCGAGCGGCTGCGCCTCGACCGCCCCTGACGCGCCGCGCCGCACGCGCAGGCCCACCGCGACCAGGACCGCCGCCGCCAGGACGATCGCCGTGTCCAGGGCGAGGACCAGGTGGACCCCGGCGAGCAGGTCGCCCGAGGTGGTGGCGAGGACGCCGAGGAGCGGGATGCCGACGGTGATGCCGACCTGCTGGGTGGAGGTGACCAGGCCGGTGGCGAGGCCCTGTTCGTGGTCGGGGACACCGGAGGTCACGGTCAGGCCGTAGGAGATGATCGCGCCCAGGTGGCACATGCTCGCCAGGGACACCGCGGTCACCGCGAGCCACACCGACCAGCCGGCCTCGCCGGTCCCCAGCAGGGCGGCGGTCAGCAGGCCCTGGCCTGCGAGGGAGACGACCAGGGTGCGGCGGGCGCCGAAGCGGCCGATGACCCGGGGGGCGTACGTGCCGGCCACCGCCGACAGCACCCCCTGGGTGCCGAAGACCAGGCCCGTCTCGAACGCCGACAGCCGCAGGGTCTCCTGGAGGTAGAGCGTCAGGACGAAGACCACCGTCGACATCATCGAGAAGGTGACGAGACCGCCCAGGTTGCCCCACGCCACCGTCCGGCGCCGCAGCATCGGCAGGGACACCAGCGGCTCCTTCGCACGGGACTCGACGCGGACGAAGGCCACCAGCAGGGCGAGCCCCACGACGAGCGTGCCGATCACGTCGGCGCCGCCGAAGCCGCGCTCCGCCGCCGTGGACAGGGCGTAGATGACGGCCAGCAGACCACCGGTGACCGTGATCGCGCCGGGCACGTCCAGCCGCGGGCGCTCCGGGGTGCGGGACTCGGGCAGCAGACCGGGGGCCAGCGGCAGCACCAGCAGCGCGAAGACGGCGAGCAGACCCATCGTGGAGCGCCAGCCGAGCGCGTCGGTCATCACCCCGCCGGCCACCATCCCGAAGGTGAAGCCCAGCGACAGCACGGTGCCCGAGACACCGAGGGCGCGGTCACGGGCCGGCCCCTCCGGGAACGTGGTCGTCAGCAGCGACATGCCCGTCGGCACGATCGCCGCCGCGCCGAGACCCTGGAGCGCGCGGCCCGCCAGGAACGACGCCGGGTCCCAGGCGAACGTCGCCAGCACCGAGGCCGCGCCGAACAGGGCCAGTCCGGCGAGGAACAGCCGGCGGCGGCCGTACAGGTCACCGACCCGGCCGAAGAGGAGCAGGAAGCCGCCCGAGGGCAGCGCGAACGCCGTCACCGCCCACTGGAGCGCCGACGGGCTCATGCCGAGGTCCGGGCCGAGGAGGGGCAGCGCCACGTTCAGGACGGAGAAGTCGAGCGCGACCATGAACTGGGCGGCGCACAGGACGAACAGGACGAGACGGTCGCGTGGGGACAGGGTGGTGCGTCCGCCGGGGGCGGCGGCCGGGGACTTGGTGTCGATTGCCATGGGAAGACAGTGCGGTGGCCGGAATAGCCGTGGGGAGCGGGCAGTTGTCCTGGTGGTGGCACCACCACCCGTCGGCCGGCGGCGGGGCGGGTGCCGGCATGCCGTCGAACCGGGGGAGTACGACACGTGGCAGCGGTCGCGGGGACCGCGGCGGGCAGGACGCACCGCCGCACCGAACTGCGTGAGTTCCTGATGAGCAGGCGGGCCCGGGTCTCCCCGGCCGACGCCGGGCTGCCCGACGGCGGGCCCCGGCGCCGTACGCCCGGTCTGCGCCGTGAGGAGGTCGCCGTCCTCGCGGGCGTGGGCGCCTCCTGGTACCAGTGGCTGGAGCAGGGGCGGGACATCTCCGTCTCCCCGCAGGTCCTGGACGCCGTCGCCCGGGTGCTGCGGCTCAGCGGCGCCGAACGGCGGCACCTGTACCTCCTCGCCGGGCTCAACCCGCCCGTCCCCGAGCCGGAGCCCGAGCGCCGCGACATGTGCGACGGTCTGCGGCGCATGCTGGACGCGTGGATGCCGTACCCGGCGCACATCATGGACCGGTACTACAACAGCGTCCTCCACAACGACGCGGCCGCCCTCGTCCTCGGGATGCGGCCGGGTGTCACCCAGAACTGCCTGATGGACTTCTTCACCGACCCGATGTACCGCTCCCGGTCCCGGAGTTGGGAGGCGAACGCCTGCTCGGTCGTCGCCCAGTTCCGGGCGGCGTGCTCGGCGACGCCCGACGACGAGGGGCTGCGGGAGCTGCTGGCCCGGGTCATGGCGGCGAGCCCCGAGTTCGCGGCCCTGTGGGAGCGGCGGGACATCGAGGACGCCGGGCAGATCCGCAAGGAGCTCGACCATCCGGTGCTCGGGCTGCTCTGTCTGGAGTCCAGTGTGATGAAGATGCCGGCCCGCCCCGATCTGACCATCGTGCTCCACACCCCGCTGGACGAGGCGGACACCGCGGCCAAGCTGGAGCGGCTGGTCTCGCCGAAGGGCAGGCGCGGGGCCCTGTACCCGGTGGCGGGGTGAGCGCGGGTGCCGGCCGCGCGGCTACGTATGCTCGGATCATGACCGACAGCAGCGCGCTCGACCCCGAGGACCGCAAGATCGTCACCCTGGCCCGTTCCGCGCGGGCCCGCAACGGCGTGCCCGAGGGCGCGGCCGTACGCGACGAGACGGGCCGGACGTACGTCGCCGGAACCGTCGCCCTGGACTCGCTGCGGCTCAGCGCGCTGCGCACCGCGGTCGCGATGGCGGTGGCCTCCGGTGCGAAGTCCCTGGAGGCGGCGGCCGTGGTGAGCGACTCCGACGCCGTCTCCGACGAGGACCGCGCGGCCGTGCGCGACCTCGGCGGCGCGGGGACCCCGGTGCTGCTGGCCGGTCCTGACGGCACGGTACGGGCGACGGTGACGGCGGGCTGAGCCCCGCCGGGGCCGTCCCCACTCTAGTGTTACGGCCGGTAACAGTTGTCCGGGCCGGCGCGAGTTCCACGCGCGGGCGAGTGGACAGCCGCTTCCGGCCGTCGACATCCCGCGCGGGACGGGACCAAACGCCCGCGCGTGCGCCCCTCCCGCGGTGGTTGAGCATGCAACCGACGTAAGGCTTCGGCCACTTTGTCGACCGTGGGTGCGATCGGCAGAGCTTCTCTTGCAATCTCAGGCGCCGCGCGTCTCAATGGAGCCGTTCCTATGGCGGACCGTCAGATTCCGCCGCGCGGCCGCGCGTTGTTCCGCCCCCACATGGCAATGCCCGTACCGGGCCGTACGGGGCTGTCCCCAAGCCCCGTGCGACTCCCGTGCAAGGGAAGGGAAATCGCTCGATGAGACGCATACGACTCGGAGTCGGCGCGGCGTTCGCCGCGGGGACGCTCGCCGTCACCGGCCTCGCTCTCGCCCCCAGCGCCGCCGCCGTCACCCCGCAGTCCGCGACGATCAACGCCAGCTGTGCGATCGGCGGCTCCGGCGCCGCCACGCTCACGGCCACCCAGGACGGCACGTCCGCCACCGTGACCCTCTCCTCCTCGGAGATCACCGCACCGATCGCCTTCGCCGAGGACTCCATCCAGTCCACGCTCACCTTCGTGAAGGCGGGCGGCGGCACCACCTCCTTCACCGGCACCGAGAACCCGGCGCTGGCCGCCGGCGACGGCATGGTCGTCGGTCCGCTCACCGGCACCGTCGCCCCCGGCGACAGCCTGGAGGCGTACGGCGGCTCCCTGCGGATGGTCGTCTTCGGCTTCCCCGTGAACTGCACGGCGAGCGGGCCGCAGTCGCCCGGCCCGTTCGTGTTCGACTGAGCCGAGCGCCCATGAGTGAGGGGTGGAGCGACCCGCGGGCCGCACCACCCCTCATGTCGGTTCCGTCGCCTCAGAGCGCGTCGGGACCCCGCTCACCCGTCCGCACCCGTACGACCGTCTCCACCGGCAGCGCCCACACCTTGCCGTCGCCGATCTTGCCGGTCTGCGCGGCCTTCACGATCGCCTCGATCACGGCCTCGGAGTCCGCGTCGTCGACGACGACCTCGATGCGCACCTTGGGGACCAGGTCGACCTGGTACTCGGCGCCGCGGTAGACCTCGGTGTGGCCGCGCTGCCGCCCGTACCCGCTGGCCTCGCTGACGGTCAGACCGTTCACGCCCATCTCCTGGAGGGCGGTCTTGACCTCGTCGAGGCGGTACGGCTTGACGATCGCGGTGATGAGCTTCATGCCTTAAGCCCTGGCCTTCTGCGTGGAGGAAGTGGACGGGACGGACGCGGTGACCGGGGCACCGTGGCCCAGGACGCCGTGATCGTATGCCGTCTCGGCGTGGACCGTAAGGTCGAGGCCGGTGTGTTCGTGCTCCTCGTCCGCGCGGAAGCCCAGCAGCCTGTCGATCAGCTTGCCGACGCCGTACGTCACGAGGAACGCGTACACCCCGACGGCGACCACGGCCACCAGCTGCCTGCCCAACTGGCCGAGCCCACCGCCGTGGAGCAGGCCCTCGGGACCGCCGGTCATCGACTCGACGGCGAAGACACCGATGAGCACCGTGCCGATGATCCCGCCGACCAGATGGACCCCGACGACGTCGAGGGAGTCGTCGTAGTTCAGCCTGAACTTCCAGCTCACCGCGTAACTGCACACGACACCGGCGGCGAGGCCGACGACCAGCGCGCCGAGCAGCGACACCGAGCCGCAGGACGGGGTGATCGCGACGAGACCCGCGACGGCGCCGGAGGCCGCGCCCAGCGTCGTCGGGTGGCCGTCGCGCCGCTGCTCCACGAACAGCCAGCCCAGCAGACCGGTGCAGCCGGCGGCGAGGGTGTTGAGGAACACGGCGGCGGCCATACCGTTCGCGCCGAGGGCGGAGCCGGCGTTGAAGCCGAACCAGCCGAACCACAGCAGACCCGCGCCCAGCACGACCATCGGCAGGTTGTGCGGGCGCATGGCGTCTTTCTTGAAGCCCAGGCGGGGACCGAGGACCAGGCACAGCGCGAGGCCCGAGGCGCCGGAGGTGATCTCCACCGGCAGACCGCCCGCATAGTCCAGGGCGCCGAGGTCGCTCACGATCCAGCCGCCCGGACCCCACACCCAGTGGGTGACCGGAACGTATACGAGCAGCGCCCACACCGGGACGAAGACCAGCCACGCCCCGAACTTCGCCCGGTCCGCGACGGCGCCGCTGATGAGGGCGGCCGTGATGATCGCGAAGGTCAGCTGGAAGGTGGCGAACAGCAGGGTGGGCACGGTGCCCTGGACGCTGTCCGGCCCGAGGCCGGCCATGCCGAGGTGGTCGAGGTTCCCGATGAGGCCGCCGAACGCGTCGTCGCCGAACGCGAGCGTGTACCCGGCCGCCAGCCACACCACGGTGACCAGGGCGATCGACACGAAGCTCATCATCAGCATGTTGAGGACGCTCTTCGTCCTGACCATGCCGCCGTAGAAGAGGGCCAGGCCCGGGGTCATCAGCAGTACGAGCGCGGTGGCGGCGAGCAGCCAGGCGGTGTCGCCGGTGTCGATGCCTTTCGCGGCCAGGGGCGCGGCGAGGGGCGCGGCCAGGGTCACGGTCGTCACGGCCTTTCTCCAGCGGATACGGGTGCGGGGCTCGTCAGAGATTCACCGCCCCTCGTTTCCGGTCGCGTACGGGTGTGTTTCCGTGACGTTTCATTGCGTGAGGGTTTCCGAAAGCTCACCGGAGACGTCCGGTACGGGGCGGCTCCGGGGATCAGGGAGAATGGGCGCCATGAGCGTTCGTACCCAGTCATCCGAGCAGCCGGCCGAGGCCGCCCACCGTGCCGGTTTCGCCTGCTTCGTGGGCCGCCCCAACGCGGGCAAGTCCACCCTCACGAACGCTCTGGTCGGCCAGAAGGTGGCGATCACGGCGAACCAGCCGCAGACGACGCGGCACACGGTCCGCGGCATCGTGCACCGGCCGGACGCCCAGCTGATCCTGGTCGACACCCCGGGCCTCCACAAGCCGCGCACGCTGCTGGGGGAGCGCCTCAACGACGTCGTGCGCACCACGTGGGCCGAGGTCGACGTGATCGGCTTCTGCCTCCCGGCGAACGAGAAGCTCGGCCCCGGTGACCGGTTCATCGCCAAGGAGCTGGCGTCCATCAAGAAGACGCCGAAGATCGCGATCGTCACCAAGACCGACCTCGTGGAGGGGCCGCGGCTCGCCGAGCAGCTCATCGCGATCGACCAGCTCGGCAAGGAGCTGGGCTTCGAGTGGGCCGAGATCGTCCCGGTGTCGGCCGTCGGCGACAAGCAGGTGGACCTGCTCGCCGACCTGATCGTCCCCCTCCTGCCGGAGGGCCCGGCCCTCTACCCCGAGGGCGACCTCACCGACGAGCCCGAGCAGGTCATGATCGCCGAGCTCATCCGGGAGGCCGCGCTGGAGGGCGTCCGCGACGAGCTGCCGCACTCCATCGCCGTCGTCGTCGAGGAGATGCTGCCCCGCGAGGGCCGCCCCGCCGACAAGCCCCTCCTCGACATCCACGCCTTCGTCTACATCGAGCGGCCCAGCCAGAAGGGCATCATCATCGGCCCCAAGGGCAAGCGTCTGAAGGACGTCGGCATCAAGTCCCGCAAGCAGATCGAGGCGCTGCTGGGCACCCCGGTCTTCCTCGACCTCCATGTGAAGGTCGCCAAGGACTGGCAGCGGGACCCCAAGCAGCTGCGCCGCCTCGGCTTCTGACCCACCCGCCCGTCAGTCCAGGGCGAACGGGTTCCTCGACGTCGGCAGACGCTGTGGGTTCGGCCTGCGGGTCGACGGAGGTCGCCTGCCTCACCACCGCCCGGAACCCGTCGAAGGCCAGCAGGTCCTCGCTGCGCGTGTACGTCAGCCGGGTGCCCTGGCCGGGCCGGCGGTCGTACCGCACCACCCCGAGCAGCAGGGCCCCGCCGTCCGCGAAGACGGCCGCGCCCGACATCCCGGACCACGAGGTGGTGCGCGCGGCGGTCGTACCGTCCAGGCCCGACAGGTCCGCCCGGAGGGGGCCCGCGTCGTCGAGGATCTCGTGGGGCGGGCCGGCGTGCGGGCGCACCCGGCCGATCAGCACCTCCCGGTCCCGGCGGCCGGCCGCGGTCCGCTGCTGGCGGGGGAAGCCCAGGGCGGCGACCGGGATCTCCGTGCCGACGGTGACGCACCGGCCCCAGCGCTGCGGGCGGCGGCCGAAGGCCCCGCGCAGCGTGCTCGGCGGAGACCACCGCCCGTCGTCGGCGGGGATCTCCAGCAGCGCGGCGTCCACGGTCTCCCCGTCGTCCCGCCGCCACCGCACCACCACCGGGAACCGCTCCGCCCCGCCCGGCAGGGACACCGTGATCGCGCCGTCCGCCTCCGGGGCCACCACATGCGCGGCGGTCAGCACCAGCCGGGGCGCGACGAGATAGCCGCTGCCGAAGCCCGCGCCGGCGCGGACCTGGACGACCTGCGTCTCCTCCACTGTGCGGCCCCCGCGTGCCCCGGCCTACTCGACGTCGCCCACGGCGACGTCGCCGCCGCCGTGCTGCTCCGGCTTCAACGTCAGGGTCACCCGCTGCACCGACCGGGACGAGCGCTCCCCGCGGGCGTCGGCCTCCACGACACCGAACCGCAGCGCCCCGCCGCCGTTGCGCGTCCGCACCAGCTCGACCTCGAACTCCGCGGTGATCTCCCCCACCACGAACCGCAGCGGGGATCCCTGCCCGCGCCGCTGCGCCTCCGCCAGCTGCGTCCGCAGCACCTCGACGGCATCGGCCAGGTCCAGCCAGTCCTCGCCCCGACCACCGCTCGCCATGACCCGCCCTCCGTCACCCCGTCACGTTGCGCGCCCATCCTAGTGACCACACATCAGGAGCCCCCGGCGGCAACCCACTTCACCTCCCCGAGGCCGGAACCCGAACGTGCCGTCACCCCCGGCGGTCGGGGGCGACGGCACGTTCAGGCCGGGTGCGCGGGGTCCGCTAGCGCGTCCACCAGGCGGCCGACGCGTCGCGGAGGGTGTTCGTACCGCAGTGGATCTCGCCCATGCCCTGGTGGTACGTCTCCCAGTCGTCGATGTACGACACCTTCATGCCGGCGGCGGTGTACGCGGCCGTCACCGCCTCCGTGAAGATGTCCTTGCCGCCGATGACGGGGCCCCACTGGCGCGGCGCCAGGTAGTGGGTGCGGCTGAGGACGATGCCGTTGACGGCACCGGGGACGTACGCGCTGGTCATGACCGAGGGCGCGGGGGCGGCGGGGCTGCCGACGGCGCCGTTCGCGGACGGGGCGGCGCTGCCCGGCACGGCCCGGTCGAGCATCCGCTGCTGGCCGTGGTCACGGGCCACGTCGGGGAGTTCGGCGCCCGCGCCGAGGCGGCTCAGCCGGGGCAGGCGGAGCTTCTCGTCACCCGACTCGCCCCGCTGCTCACGGCCCTGGGTGAACAGCGCCGGGACGCGCACGACCTCGGCGTCCGTGACGCCCGTCTCGCGCTTGAGGATCGCGAGGTTGGCCTCGATGCGGCGCGTGGCGAGGTTGTTGTCGGAGACCAGCGTCTTCGAGGCGAGGGCCTGGTTGATCGTCTCGGTCGGGCCGACCGGCAGCGAGAACATCCGCTTCGAGCCGTGCCCGGCGGCCTTGGCGTCCCGCAGCAGCTTCAGGCCCGCCTCGGGGTCCGCCACGGCGAGCTTCCAGCCGCGCGGGGTGTCGGCGGGCAGGAACTGCACGAACTCGTCGACGTGGCCCACGTGCAGCCAGGAGGTGTCCAGGAACAGCGGGTCCTGCAACCCCTGCGACTTCAGGAAGGTCCGCATCACCTTGGCGGGCTTGGAGCCGCTGTCCGGGCGGTGCCCCATGATGATCCGGCCCGCCGGGAAGGAGCGGTCGCCGTGGGCGTAGGGCGGGATGGTCTCCACGTTGCCCATGGAGTTGAGCGTCCACTCCTCGGAGGGGCGGGCACCGGTCACCTGGACGGCGCCGACGTTCGGGCCGCGCAGCTTCTCGAACAGCTCCCGGCCCGCCTCGCGGTCCATCTGCGCCGAGCGCAGCATCACCCGCATGACCTGCCGCCGCCCGTCCGCGCCGGTCATGCTGACGTAGCCGGGCTCCACGAAGTCCTGCGCCCAGATGTCCTCGTACTTGGTGAAGTTGATGGTCGGCTTGGTGATGCCGGCGGCCCGCGCCTCCTTGTCGAGGCCCTCGCGGAAGATGCGGTTGCGCTTCGCGTAGCCCTCGGTGCCGGCGATCTTGGTGACCATCAGCTGCTGGGTGTTCTGCAGGTGGTGGTGGGTGAGGAGCGGTGCCACCCGCAGGGTCACCGTGTCGGAGGACGTGCCGGCGGAGGACTTCACGGTCAGCCGGATCCGGGCGGTGCCGTCCCACTTGGCGGTGTCCCGGATGACGTCCCGCGCCTCGACGCCGAACTCCACGCCCGCCCGCAGCTCGGCACGCGTCAGCCGGGTCTTGGCGGTGACGGGCACCCACTTGTCGGCCCGCTTGAGGAAGACGCGCGCCTTGTCGGCGCCGGCGGTCACCTTCACCGTGCCCTGCGCGCCGGACGGCAGGCTCCTCATCGGCACGGAGCGGACCCGCGCCAGGTCGGCGGCGTCGGCGGTGCCGTTCACCTTGGTGTCGGAGGCGTCGTTGCAGGCGGCCAGTTTCGCGTCGGACAGCGGCTTGCCGCCCGCGCCCTTGGTGGGGCAGCGCTTGGTGTCGTCGTCGATGTTGGGCAGCATCAGCGCGCCGCGACCGACCGTCCAGCCGTTCTCACCGGCGTTGTCCGTGGTGCCGGTGACGTCGACCTGGCCGTCCCGGTTCGCGTCCACCCTCAGATCGGTGGGCGGCGCCCCGTCCGCGAAGGCGACGGGCGCCGCGAGCGACGGCACGGCGAGCAGGGTGCCGGAGACGGCGAGCACGGCTATCGCACGGCGTGCGGGGCGGGTGAGGGCGGATCTCGGTGAACGCGTGCGCACAGGGCGTCCCTTCGGCAACGTGGGTGGTCGTCACAGAAGAGGGCCGAACCGGGAAATCCGTTCCCTGTACGCCGACTGTGCGTCCGGTGATCTACTCAACTCCCCGGATCCGCCCCACGAACACCGCCCCCGCCAGCCCGATCACCGCGGCCACGAGGTACAGCGTCCGGTAGCCGCCGAGGTACGTCACGATCGGCGCGGCGATCACCGGGGCGACCACCTGGGGAAGGGAGTTGGCGATGTTGACGACGCCCAGGTCCTTGCCCCGGTCGCGCGCCTCGGGCAGCACGTCGGTCATGAGGGCGAAGTCGACGGAGGAGAACACACCGAAGCCGAGCCCGAGGAGCGCCGAGGCGACGATCGCGCCGGGCCAGGTCGGCCAGAGCGCGATCAGCGCCGTCGCGACCGCCATCAGCAGCCCCGACCAGTACACGAACGGCTTGCGGCGCCCCACCCGGTCCGACCACACCCCGGCGACCACCACCGTCGCCAGCAGCATCACCGCGTTCACCGCCGTGAGGATCAGCACCCCCTGTTCGGGGTCGTGGTACCGGACGCGGTCCCGCAGGTAGAAGAGCAGGTAGAGCAGGCCGATGCCGTTGCTCAGATTCACCAGGAAACGCGTCAGCCACGCCCACGCGAAGTCCGGGTGGCGGCGCGGGCTCAGCCAGAACCCGGCGAGGAAGCCCCGCCACGACCACACCGGCCGGTCCGCCACCGGCAGCCGCGGATCGGGGTTGCGCAGGACGTACGGCAGCACGCCCGCCAGCGTGAACACCGCGCACGCCGCGTACCCCGTGCCCACACCCCCGCCGAGTGTCGCGAGCCCCGTGCCGCCGACCACGCCCAGGATCTGCGCGGCGCCCAGCCAGCCGCCCACGGCGCCCCGTTGGAGTCGCGGCACCCGGTCCGGCACGGCCGCGGTGACCGCCGCCCAGGACGCGTTGAGGGTCAGCTGGACCAGACACCAGCCGGCCGCCGTCGTCCACAGCCCGCTCGCGCCCGCGAGGAGCAGCAGGGCCACCGCGCCGCTTGCCGCGCCCGCCACGATCCACGGCGTACGGCGCCCCCAGCGCGACGTCGTACGGTCCGACAGCGCGCCGAACAGCGGTGTGGCGACCAGGGAGACGACCGCGCCGGCGCCCGTCACCCAGGCCAGCATCGTCTCCTTCGACATCCCGGCACCCGGCGCGAAGTGCTCCGCCTGGGAGGCCAGCAGGATCTGCAGCGGGCCGTACCAGCCCACCCAGATGGCCCCGTTGGCCAGCGCCAGCGTGGCGGTCCAGCCCCCGCCGACCCGGGCGACGGGTTCGGCGAGGGCGTCGACCGGCTGCGTCGTCGTCATGCCCGGCGCTGCGCTCTGAGCAGGTCCCGGTACCACCCGTACGACGCCTTGGGCGTCCGCTCCAGCGTCGCGTAGTCGACGTGCACGAGCCCGAAGCGGCGGGCGTAGCCCTCCGCCCACTCGAAGTTGTCGAGCAGCGACCACACGAAGTACCCGCGGACGTCGACGCCCGCCTCCACGGCCCGGTGGAGCGCCCGGACGTGGCCGTCCAGGTAGGCGATGCGCTCCTGGTCGTCGACGCCCTCGTACGAGCAGCCGTTCTCGGTGATGACCACGGGCGGCAGCCGGTCGCCGTAGCGGTCCCGGAAGGCGGTGAGGAGGTCCGTCAGGCCCGACGGCACCACCGGCCAGCCGAAGTCCGTCGTCGGGACGTCCTCGATCTCCTTCACGGTGAAGGGGAGTTCGGCGGGGATCGTCACCCCGCCGAACTCGATGTCGGTGCCCTCGGGGGCGCCCACCCGGGTCGGGGCGTAGTAGTTGACGCCGTACCAGTCGATCGGCTCGGAGATCACCTTCAGGTCCGCCGAGACGTCGTCGCCCGGCATCAGCTCGCCGATCCCGTCCGGGTACTCGCCCAGCAGCACGGGCTCGGCGAACAGCCGGTTCAACAGCAGGTCGTAGAAGGCCGCCGCCTCCACGTCCGGCTGCTCCGCGGACGCGGCCCACGTCGGGCCGTGCGAGTTGGCGATGCCGATGTCCGAGGCCCCGGCCGCGCGCAGCGCCCGTACGGCCAGACCGTGGCCCAGCAGCTGGTGGTGGGCGGCCGGGAGGGCGTCGAACATCAGCTGCTTGCCCGGCGCGTGGGTGCCCAGCGCGTGGCCCAGCAGGGTGTGCTCGGCGGGCTCGTTGAGGGTGATCCACTTGCTGACCCGGTCACCGAGGCGGTCGGCGACGACGGCGACGTACTCGGCGAACCGCTCGGCGGTGTCCCGGTTCAGCCAGCCGCCCGCCTCCTGGAGCGACAGCGGCAGGTCCCAGTGGAAGAGGGTGGGCACGGGGCGTACGCCCGCCCCGGCCAGCTCGTCCACCAGCCGGTCGTAGAAGTCCAGTCCGCCGGGGGCGTTCACCCGGGGCCAGGACACCGAGAAGCGGTACGCGTCCACGCCCAGCTCACGCAGGAGCGCCACGTCCTCGGGGTAGCGGTGGAAGTGGTCGCACGCCACGGCCGCGTTCGAGCCGTCCTTGACGCGGCCCTCCTCGGCCGTGAAGGCGTCCCACACGGAGGGCTCGCGCTGGTCCGCGGCCCCCTCGATCTGATGCGCGGAGGTCGAGACGCCCCACAGGAAGCCGGCCGGGAACTGGGGTATCGGGTTCGTCGCCATGCGCGGATCATCCGTACCACGGGTAACGGAAGTCAACGGCCGCGAACGATTGCCCTGTTACCGCCGGGTATCAGCAGGAGCCCGCACCTCACGCCCCTTCCTTGAGCACCCTTCTGATCAGCTCCCGCTGCTCCTCCGTAAGCCCGGGATCCGCGCAGTACACCGTCCTGCCGTCGACCGTGATCTCGTACGAGAACCCGTCCGGCACCCCCAGCGGCGGCGTGCCCCGACCGGCGGCCAGCACCCGCTCGGCCAGAGCACGCCACTCCAGGGCATCGGGGCGCCCGCTGGTGTCCACCGCCGCGTGCCGCTCGATGCCCGCGAAACCGCCCGTGCGCCGCACCTCAATCCGCATGGGTCATGTCTAGTACGGAACTACAGCGTGCGCACGCCCACCTGTTCCCAGGCCTTGAGCACGGCCGTCAGCTCGTCGCCCTGCCCGTACCGTTCCTTCGTCGCCTTCACCGTGAGCGTCGCGAAGTCCACGAACAGCGCCTGCTGCTTGAGTTCGCCGCCGGTCAGCACGTCGTACCAGATCTGCCCGGCCCGCTCCCAGGCGTAGCCGCCGAGCGCGGTGGCCACCAGGTAGAACGCGTGGTTGGGGATACCGGAGTTGATGTGCACGCCGCCGTTGTCGCGGCCCGTGCGGACATAGTCGTCCATCGTCGCCGGCTGCGGGTCCTTGCCGAGCACGTCGTCGTCGTACGCGGTGCCCGGGGCCTTCATCGAGCGCAGGGCGACCCCCGTGACACGCGGCGCGAGCAGCCCCGCCCCGATCAGCCAGTCCGCCTCGGCGGCGGTCTGGCCCAGCGTGTACTGCTTGATGAGGGCGCCGAAGACGTCCGACATCGACTCGTTGAGCGCGCCCGGCTGACCGAAGTAGGTGAGGTTCGCCGAGTACTGGGTGAGACCGTGGCTGAGCTCGTGGCCGATCACGTCGACCGGGATGGTGAAGTCGAGGAAGATCTCGCCGTCACCGTCGCCGAACACCATCTGCTCGCCGTTCCAGAAGGCGTTGTTGTAGTCGCGGTCGTAGTGCACGGTCGCGTCCAGCGGCAGCCCGCTGCCGTCGATCGAGTCGTGCCCGTACGCCTTGAGCAGCAGCTCGAACGTCGCGCCCAGGCCCGCGTAGGCACGGTTGACCGTGGCGTCCTTGCCGGGGTCCTCACCCTCGCCGCGCACCTGGTGGCCGGGCAGGGTGGTGCCGTGCCGGGCGTCGTAGACGGTGCGGTGGGGTGTGCCGGGCTCGGCGCCGACGGGCGCGGTGATCGCCGGGGCGCCGATGACGGTGGTCAGCCGGCGGCGGGTGCGCTCGAGTGCGTCGCGCTCCAGGGTGCGGCGGGCGGCGCCGGAGAGCGCGGAGTCCTCGGCCTGGGCGAGCTTGTCGAGGACGTGGGGCGGTACGACTGTGCAGAAGACGGGCTCTTGGCCCCCGTTTGTCGTCATGAGTCGCACGATTGCACTCCGTTAGGGGCGTGTCACTAGGGGCGACCTTGATTGGTGAAATGTCGCCGTATGGGTTGCGAATCGTCATCGCCGTGTTACTGAGGGTGGTTTTTTTTCGGGGTGTGGGTGGGTGGGGGCTGATCGCGCGGTTCCCCGCGTCCCTTGGGTGGCGCCCCGCGCGCCCGGTGTGGCATTGCGCACCTTTTTGTCCCTGTTGGTTCCTTGGTCCCGCATACTGATACGACCCCGCGCGACAGAAGAGACTCGGCTACGCTGCTTCGCATCATGCGTTTCGGGCTGCTTCTCCTTAGCTGCCGCGGCGAGGGCCTGTAGTCGAGGCCGACCCCCTCCCCGCGGTGCTCTGGCGTTGCGTTGTCGGCCGTCCTTTCGGACCATCGAGGAGCCCACGCATCATGGCGAACCGCCAGCAGCCCACGTCCATGCCGATCCACAAGTACGGGCAGTACGAGCAGGTCGACATCCCCGACCGCACCTGGCCGGACAACCGGATCACCGTCGCCCCCCGCTGGCTCTCCACCGACCTGCGTGACGGCAACCAGTCCCTGATCGACCCGATGTCGCCCGAGCGCAAGCGCCGGATGTTCGACCAGCTGGTCAAGATGGGCTACAAGGAGATCGAGGTCGGCTTCCCGGCGTCGGGGCAGACCGACTTCGACTTCGTGCGGTCGATCATCGAGGAGCCGGGCGCCGTCCCGGACGACGTCACGATCTCCGTACTGACCCAGGCCCGCGAGGACCTGATCGAGCGGACCGTGGAGTCGCTGAAGGGCGCCAAGCGGGCCACCGTGCACCTGTACAACGCCACCGCCCCCGTCTTCCGCCGCGTGGTGTTCCGCGGCTCCAAGGACGACATCAAGCAGATCGCCGTCGACGGTACGCGGCTGGTCATGGAGTACGCCGAGAAGCTGCTGGGCCCCGAGACCGAGTTCGGCTACCAGTACAGCCCCGAGATCTTCACCGACACCGAGCTGGACTTCGCGCTGGAGGTCTGCGAGGCGGTCATGGACGTCTGGCAGCCCGGCCCCGGCCGCGAGATCATCCTCAACCTGCCCGCCACCGTGGAGCGTTCGACGCCGTCCACGCACGCCGACCGCTTCGAGTGGATGGGCCGCAACCTGTCCCGCCGCGAGCACGTCTGCCTGTCGATCCACCCCCACAACGACCGTGGCACGGCCGTCGCCGCCGCCGAGCTGGCGCTGATGGCGGGCGCCGACCGCGTCGAGGGCTGCCTGTTCGGGCAGGGCGAGCGCACCGGCAACGTCGACCTGGTCACCCTGGGCATGAACCTGTTCTCCCAGGGCGTCGACCCGCAGATCGACTTCTCCGACATCGACGAGATCCGCCGCGTGTGGGAGTACTGCAACCAGATGGAGGTCCACCCGCGCCACCCGTACGTGGGCGACCTGGTCTACACGTCCTTCTCCGGCTCCCACCAGGACGCCATCAAGAAGGGCTTCGACGCCATGGAGGCCGACGCGGCCGCCAAGGGCGTCACCGTCGACGACATCGAGTGGGCGGTCCCGTACCTGCCGATCGACCCCAAGGACGTCGGTCGCTCCTACGAGGCCGTCATCCGCGTCAACTCGCAGTCCGGCAAGGGCGGCATCGCCTACGTCCTGAAGAACGACCACAAGCTGGACCTGCCGCGCCGGATGCAGATCGAGTTCTCGAAGATCATCCAGGCGAAGACCGACGCCGAGGGCGGCGAGGTCACCGGCTCCGACATCTGGGCGGTCTTCCAGGACGAGTACCTGCCGAACCCGGACAACCCGTGGGGCCGCATCCAGGTCCGCAACAACCAGTCGACCACCGACAAGGACGGCGTGGACACGCTGACCGTGGAGGCCGAGGTCGACGGCGCGCGGACCACGCTGGTGGGCACCGGCAACGGCCCGATCTCCGCGTTCTTCGACGCCCTCCAGGGCATCGGCGTCGACGCCCGGCTGCTGGACTACCAGGAGCACACGATGAGCGAGGGCGCCTCCGCGCAGGCCGCCTCGTACATCGAGGTCGCCATCGACGGCAAGGTCATGTGGGGCATCGGAATCGACGCGAACACGACGCGCGCCTCCCTGAAGGCCGTCGTCTCCGCCGTCAACCGCGCGGCGCGCTGACCAGCCTCACCGGCGGTTTGAAAGCCCCGTTCGCCGAATTCCGGCGGGCGGGGCGCGTCGTTTACCGGCCAAACCCTGTGGAGGTCACGGGAAGGCATCGTCCGGAGTACTGACTCCGCCTCACCGATGTGGCTAACATCACGCAAGCGCGGCGATGTTGCCGTGGAGTAACGGAGGTGCGACGTGCTGCCAGGACGGGGACCAATCGGCCGTGCCGCCGGGCTCGCGCGCGGCGGGGAGGCCGGGAGCGCCGGACCGACCGGAGGCGCCGCGCGGCTCACGCGTCTCATGGGCACCCGGATCGCGTGGACCGGCGTCGGCGACGGCGAGTTCTTCTGCCCCGGCTGCGGAGGCGACCGCAACTACCAGCGCCTCACCGGACGCCGCCGCTTCACCCTCCTCGGTGTCCCCGTGCTGCCGCGCGGCGAGACCGGCCCCGTCGTGGAGTGCGCCGCCTGCCGCCACCACTACGGCACGGAGGTCCTCGACCACCCCACCACCGTCCGCCTCTCGGCGATGCTCCGCGACGCCGTCCACACCGTCGCCCTGGCCGTCCTCGCGGCCGGCGGCACCCGCACCCGCACGTCCCTGAGCGTCGCCGCGGGCGCCGTGCGCTCCGCCGGCTTCGACGACTGCACCGAGGACCAGCTCGACGCCCTCGTCGAGGCCCTCGCCGCCGACACGGGCCGTCTCTTCGGGGAACCCTGCGGGGCGGCCGGGCTGTCCATAGAGCTGCACGAGGCCCTCGACCCGCTCGCCCCGCACCTCGCCCCCGCGGGCCGCGAGGCGATCCTCCTCCAAGGCGCCCGGATCGCCCTGGCCGACGGGCCCTACACCCCCGCCGAACGCGACGTCCTGTCCACCGTCGGCGCGGCGCTCACCATCTGCGCGGACGAGGTGACCCGGCTGCTGGCGGCGGCCCGCACCCCGTCCTGACGCCCGCCCGCCGCGCTCTACAGCAGACCCGCCGCCGCCAGGAACTTGCCCACCCGCTCGACCTCGTCGTCCGAGAGCGGCACCTGCGGCTCCGCCGTCGCCGGGCACGCGATGACGCCCCGCAGATGCAGGGCCGCCTTGAAGGCGCCGAGAGCGGCGGAGCCGGTGCCCATGCGCCGCGGGTCGCCGGTGCGGACCATGCCGAAGAGGGCGCACAGCCGTTCCTGCTCGGCGCGGGCCCGGTCCCGGTCGCCCGTCCGGCACAGGCGGTGCAGCCGGACGTAACCCGCGGGGTCGACGTTGGCGAGGCCCGGGACCGCGCCGTCCGCGCCCATGGCGAGCGCCGCGTCGACGAGCAGCTCGGAACCGGTGAGGACGGCGAAGCCGGTGACACGGGCGTCGTCGCGGGCGCCCGTGACGACCGTACGGAACCCGGCCAGGTCCCCGCTGGAGTCCTTCAGCCCGGCGATCACCCCGTCCGCCGCCAGCTCCAGCACCACCTCGGCGGGCAGCTTGGTGTGCACGGCCGAGGGGATGTCGTACGCGAGGACGGGGACCGGGGAGCGGGAGCCGAGCAGACGGTAGTGGCGGGAGATCTCCGCCGGGTGGGTGGCGGTGTAGAAGGGCGCGGTCGCCACGACCGCCTGAGCCCCGGCCGCCGTCACGGCCCGGACGTGGTCGAGGACGCGGGGCGTGGTCATGTCGATCGCCCCGGCGAGCACCGGCAGCTGACCGCCGACATGCCCCACCACCGTCTCCACCACCGTCCGCCGCTGCCCGTCCGTGAGGAACGCCCCCTCCGACGACGACCCCAGCACGAACAGCGCGTCCACACCGCCCGCCACCAGATGGTCGACCAGACGGACCAGTGAGGGGACGTCCACCTCGCGGTCCGGTGTCAGGGGGGTGCAGACGGGCGGGATGACACCGGTCAGCGGGGCGGGGACGGTCATGGCTGCTCCCTTAGGTATCTCGTACGGCACGCTCCTGCACGGCCATGGCGGTGGCCGGGGACACAGACGCCGACCGGGACGCGGCCTCGGCGACCAGGGCCCCTGTCCACTCCGTCTCCTGCACAGGATGGTGGCAGCGGAAACGGTGTCCGGGGGCCGACGCGGCCGCGAAGCCCGGCATCACCTCCGCGCACACCTCGTCCGCCCGCCAGCAGCGGGTACGGAACGGGCAGCCGCTCGGCGGCCGCGTGGCCGACGGCACCGGGCCCGTCAGCGGGATCGGGTCGATCGGGTCCAGCAGCCCCGGCGTCGCCGAGAACAGCGCCCGCGTGTACGGGTGCCGCGACCGTCCGGTGACGGCGTCGGCCGGCGCCTCCTCCACGATCCGCCCCAGATACATGGTGATCACCCGGTCGCTCATCCGCCGCACCGTCTGGATGTCGTGCGACACGAAGACCAGCGCCAGCCCGAGCCGCTCCTTCAGGTCGAGCAGCAGGTTCAGGATCTGCGCGCGCACCGACACGTCCAGCGCGCTCGTCGGCTCGTCCGCCACGACGAGGCCGGGGTCCAGGGCGAGCGCCCGGGCGATCGCGACCCGCTGCCGCTGCCCGCCCGAGAGCCGGCCCGGCAGCCCGTCTGCCAGGACGGCGGGCAGGCCGACCAGCGCCATCAGCTCCCGCACCCGTTCCTCTCGTTCGGCGGGCGTGCCGCGCCGGTGCACATCGAGCGGGTCGCGCAGGATCCGGCGGACGGTCAGCCGGCGGTTCAGGGCCGTCGACGGGTCCTGGAAGATCATGCCGGTGCCGCCGCCCACGGTCGCCCGCCGCTCGGCAGGCGTCATCGACCACAGGTCCCGCCCCCGGAAGGAGACCGTCCCGGCCGTCGGCCGCTCCACGCCCACCAGCACCTTCGCCAGCGTGGACTTCCCGCACCCCGACTCGCCCACCACGCCCACCGTCTCGCCGGGCGCGATCGTCAGATCGGCGCCGGTCAGGGCGTACACCCGGTCGCGGGTGAAGAGGCCGCCGCCGCGTGCCCGGTGGACGACATGGGCGTCGGAGACCTGCACGAGTGGGCTGCTCACGGGGTCACCTCGTGCTCCGTCGTGGTCAGGTCCACCGCCGGGTGGTGGCAGGCCGCCGTGTGGGTGGGGGAGCCCAGCAGCGCCGGGACGGTCGTACGGCACACCTCGCTCGCGCGGGGGCAGCGGTCGGCGAAGCGGCAGCCCGCCGGGAAGTCGGCGGGGGAGGGGACGACCCCCTGGATCTGCGTCATCCGCTCGGCCGCCGACTCCAGCGACAGGACACTGCCCAGCAGACCGCGCGTGTAGGGGTGGGCCGGTGACTCCACGAGGTCCGCCGTCACCCCCGTCTCGACGATCCGCCCGCCGTACATCACGGCCACCCGGTCGGTGACGTCCGCGACCAGCGCCAGGTCGTGCGACACGAGGACGAGCGCGAAGCCCAGGTCCGCGCGCAGCCGCAGCAGCAGCTCGATGACCTGCGCCTGGACCGTCACGTCCAGGGCCGTGGTCGGCTCGTCGGCCACGATCAGCCGCGGGTCGCGGGACAGGGCCATCGCGATCAGCACGCGCTGGCGCTGACCGCCGGAGAGTTCGTGCGGATAGCTGCGGAGGGTACGGCCGGGGTCGAGGCCGACCATCTCCAGCAACGCGGCCGGAGCGCGCCCGCCGCCCCGCCGGACTACCTGCCTCAGCTGGGCGCGGATCGTCATCGCCGGGTTCAGCGACGACAGGGCGTCCTGGTAGACCATCGCCATGTCGTGGCCGAGCAGCCGGCGCCGCACCCGCATCGGCACACCCACCAGCTGCCGCTCCCCGAACACGACCCGGCCGCGCACCCGCGCCCCCTTCGGCTCCAGCCCCATCACGGTCAGCGCGGTCAGCGACTTGCCGCACCCCGACTCGCCGACCAGGCCCAGGACCTCACCGGCCCGGACCTCGAAGCTGATCCCGTCGACGATGTCCACGCCCCCGTGCCGCTTCTCGAAGCCGATCGCCAGGTCCTGAACCGCCAGCACCGGCCGCCCGGTGGGCAGGGGCCGCGCCCGTGCCCGCAGCCGCCGGGCCGCCTGCGCCAGCCCCGGCAGCGCGGCCTCGTCGGCGACGGCCTCCGGGTGGTCCGCTGCCGGTTCCCGGAGGCCGGCCACGACGGCCGCCGGACGCCCCTCCGCCGTCGGACGCCCCTCCGCGGCCGGAGTCCCGTCGCCGGTCGGCGTTCCGTCCTCCGCCCGGTGCTCCGCGTCCCGGTCCGCCGGTGCCGCCCAGGCGTCGGAGACGCCCTCGGAGAGGACGTTCAGGGACAGTACGGTGACCAGCATCAGCAGACCGGGGAACACGGTCGCCCACCAGCCGCCCGTCAGCACCATGTTCTTGCCGTCCGCGATGACGCTGCCCCATGACGGGTCCGGCGGCCGTACGCCCGCGCCGATGAACGACAGGGACGCCTCGAACACGATGGCCTCGGCGACCTGCACCGTGCAGAACACCAGGACGGGTGCGGCACAGTTGACGGCCACGTGCCGGACCACGATGTGCCGGGTGCGGGCCCCGATGACCCGCTCGGCGGTCACGTAGTCCTCGCCGTACTGGTCGAGGACGTTGGCCCGCACGACCCGGGCGACCGGCGGCGTGAACAGGAACGCGATGGCGCAGATCAGCACCTCGATGCCGCCGCCGAAGACCGCGACGAGCACTGCGGCCAGCGCGATGCCGGGGAACGCCATGACGACGTCCAGACAGCGCATCAGGGTCTCGTCGACCGCCTTGCGCGAGGTCGCGGCCACGGCCCCCACGAACGCGCCCACGAGGAGGGCCATCGTGGTGGCCCCCAGCCCGATCGCGAGCGACCAGCGCGCCCCGTGCATCAGCCGGCTGAGGATGTCCCGGCCGAGGCTGTCCTGGCCCATCCAGTGCTCGGCGGAGGGCGCCCCCGTGCCGCCGACGAGGCTCTGCTGGTCGAGCGGGTCGTGCGGGGCGAGCACCGGGGCGAGCAGGGCGGTGAGGACCACGACCGCGAGGAAGCACACGGCGATCCGCGACGGCACCGGCAGCCCCCGCCAGGCGCGCAACCGCAGGCCCGGCCGGGACAGGGCGTCCGTCAGGCGTTTGCGCGTGGTCACCATCAGGCCGAACATCAGCGCATCAGCTCGCATCCCTCAGTCGCGGGTTCACCAGCAGGTGGAGGACGTCGATGACGAGGTTGACGACGACGAACCCCGCGGCCGTGGTCAGGACGACACCCTGGACGACCGCCGGGTCGCCGTTCTTCACGGCGTCGATCATCAACTTGCCCATGCCGGGCAGCGAGAAGATCGTCTCGATGACGACGGCGCCGCCCAGCAGATAGCCGACGCGCAGCCCGAGCACCGTGAGCGGGTTGATCAGCGCGTTGCGCAGGACGTTGCGGCCCACGACGACCCGCGGCGGCAGTCCGCTCCCGATCGCCGTGCGCACGTAGTCCTTGTCCAGCTCCTCCACCACGGCCGTCCGCACGATCCGGGTGAGCTGCGCGGCCACCGGCAGCGACAGGGCGAACGCGGGCAGGGTCATCGTCTTCAGCCACCCGGTGAAGGAGTCGGCCGGATTGACGTAACCGCCGGTCGGGAACCACCCGAGGTCCACCGCCAGGTACTGGATCATCAGCAGCGCCAGCCAGAAGCCGGGCGCCGCGACCCCGGTCAGCGACACCACCCGGATGATCTGGTCCGGCAGCCGGTCCCGGTGGATCGCCGCGGTGATCCCGCCGAGCAGGGCCAGCACCACCGCGATCCCCAGCCCCAGGAAGGTCAGCTGGAGGGTGAGCGGAAGGGCGGTGGTGACCTGCTCGACCACCGGGGCCCGGGTGAGCGCGCTGGTGCCCATGTCGCCGTGGAGCAGATCCCCGACGAAGCCGACGTAGCGCACGGGCAGCGGGTCGAGGAGTCCGTTCTCCTCCCGGAACTCGTGCAGTTGCTCCGGGGTCGGGTTGGCGCCCTGGAAGAACGCGGACGCCGGGTCGACGTCCGAGAACCGCATGACGACGAAGACGAACAGCACGATCCCGAGCAGCAGGGGGACCAGCAGGGCGATCCGCCGCAGCAGGACGCGCAGGACAGCGATCACGCTAGACCCACTTGGCCTGGAGCAGGTTGATCCCCGGATAGGGCTGCGCCCTTATCCCCGACAGCCGCTTCGGGTCCCAGGCCGTCATCAGCTCGTTGTGCACCACCGGGTAGAGCACGGCCTGTTCGGCGACGACGTCGATGTAGTCCTGGACCATCGCCTTCTTCCGGTCGGCGTCCGGCTCCTTCGTGGCCCGGTCCATGTCCCCGAAGAGTTTCCTGGCCACCGGGGCGTCGGCCCAGCGCGCGTACCGCATCCACAGGTTCTGCGGGCCGTAGTTGTAACGCATGATCAGGTCCGCGTCGAGGCCGAACTGGTTGGGGTTGGAGGCGGCGGCCACGACCTGGTAGTCCTGCTTCTGGTCCATCTTCGTGAACACGGCGGTCGTCTCCTGGGGCGAGAGCGTCGTCTCGACGCCGATCGCGTCCCAGGACGCCTTGAGGGTCGGCAGACAGTCGACGATCCAGCTCACGTTCACCGCGAGGATGTCGACCTTGAGCCCGCGCACGCCCGCCTCGGCCAGCAGCGCCTTCGCCTTCTCCGGGTCGTACCCGTACACCGTCTTGGCCGGCCGGTAGCTGGGGTTCTCCTCGTTGAGGAAGGAACTCGCCGGTTTCCCGTGCCCCTTGAGGGCGACCTCGATCATCTTGTCGCGGTCGACGGCGTAGTGCAGGGCCTGCCGGACGCGGACGTCGTCGAAGGGCTTGTGCTTGGTGTTGAACATCAGGAAGAGGTTGTTCATGCCGGAGCCGCCCTGGACGGTCATCCCGCCCTTCTCCAACTGCCCGATGTTGGCGTACGGGATGTTGTCGGCGATCTGCGCCCCCGCGCTCGCCCCGGAGATCTTCGCGACCCGGGGTGCCGCGTCCACGATGGTCAGCCAGTTCATCTTCCGGAACGCGGCCGGACGCGGCCCGTTGTAGTCGGCGTACGCCTCGAACGTCGTGTTGGACTTCGGGTGGTGGGCCGTCTGCCGGTACGGCCCCGATCCGATCGCCTTGCCCTTGATGGCCTCCTCCCAGGCGCCCGGCCGGGAGAAGACGTGCTTGGGCATGATCTTCGCCAGGGTCAGCCGTGAGACGCCGTCGGGGAAGGGGAACTTGAGGACCAGCTCGACGGTGCGCGCGTCGACCTTCCGGACCTCCTTCAGCCAGCTCGCGAAGAACCCCTTGGCGAGGGTCTGGGTGCCGGGATCGAGGATCCGCTCGTAGACGAAGACCACGTCGTCGGCGGTGACCGGTTTCCCGTCGTGGAACGTGGCGCCGGGCCGCAGCTCGAACCGCCACGACGTGCCGCCGAGGTCGCCGGGCACGGCCGTCGCGAGGGCCGCGTACGGCTCGCGGGAGAGCGGGTCGGTGTCGAGGAGGCCCTCGTAGATGTGGTTGTTGGCGGCCATGCAGAACGCGGACGCGGTCTGCGTCGGGTCCCAGCTGCCGTCGTTGCCGTAGCCGATGACGGCGGTCAGGGTGCCGTTCCTACCGCCGCCACCGCCGGTGTCGTTCGTGGACTCCGGCCCGGCCGAACAGGCGGCCAGCGCGGGCGACAGGGCCGCGGCCGCGCCCAGCGCACCGGAGTGCTTCAGGAACGACCGTCGGGCCGGTGCCGGGGCGTCATGGGTCACATCGCGCACGGTTCCTCCAAAGAGGCAGCGGGGGAGCGAAGCGGTGGGGGGCTCGATGACAGAGGTACGACGTCCTACGTCCCACAGGGGGCAGCGTGACCTTAGGAGCGCCCGTGGGGGCGGTCAAGGGATCGCACACGAATGGCGTAGCCGCCAGAGGTTCGACCAATGACGGGGCAACACCGGTAGGAAATAAGGAGGGTTGAGGCCCCGTTGGGAGAGAATTCGCCGGGGTGGCCACCCGGTGTTCACCCGGTGTTCCCCCGGTCCCTTCCCGTGGTTCCCGTCCGGAGGTGGGTCGTCGGATGTCCGGCGAGCGTACGATGCGGCGCATGTCAGAGCAGAGCGGCGGCCGGCGCCGGCCCGAGCGGCGGGTGAGCGGCCAGGTCCAGCGGGCGGTGACGCAGCTGATCCTCGACCGCAAACTGCGGGCGGGGGCACCGCTGCCCACCGAGACGGAGCTGATGGAGGACCTCGGGGTCAGCCGCAACTCCGTGCGCGAGGCACTCAAGGCGCTCCAGGCCCTCGACATAGTCGACATCCGGCACGGCTACGGCACCTATGTCGGCGAGGCGTCCCTGACGCCCCTCGTCGACGGCCTGACCTTCCGTGCGCTCGCCCGGCCCGACGGCGACACCGCCGCGCTCGCCGAGGTCCTCCAGATCCGCGAGGTGCTGGAGGAGGGGCTCGTCCGCCGGGTCGCGGGCACGCTCACCGAGGCGGAGCTGGACGCCCTCGCGGCCGTCGTCGACCGGATGGAGGCGGCCGGCCGGGCGGGCGAGCCCGTCGCCGAACTCGACCGCGACTTCCACGAGCTGCTCTACGCCTCCCTCGGCAACGCGCTCGTCCCCCAGCTGCTCGGCGCCTTCTGGACGGTCTTCCTGCGGGTGGCCGGGGCCCGCGGCTGGACCGACGACCCCACCCCGGAGCTGACCGTCCGCCGCCACCGCGACATCGTCGCCGCCCTGCGCGCCCGCGACGTCGAGGGCGCCCAGCGGGCGATGTCGGAGCACTTCCGCGGCATCGAGGCCCGCGCGGCGACGGCCTCCCCCGAGCGGGCGGCGAGCCACGACGCGCGGCCGTAGTAGTGCTTCGTTAGGTTCTGGCCCGTCTGTGGCTGGTCGGAGGGCTGGGCAGGCGCCGTCCGCAGGTGGTGCAGGTACCGGTCCAGCACCTCAGCAGGTCCTGAAGAACGTCGAGGACCTGATAGAGGGTCAGGCCGGTGTGCGGACTTTGGGTCGAGCCGCCGCAGGGTGAGGAACGCCTGGGCGGCGGCGCGCTCGATCCGCCAGCGCATCCTGGCCCATCGCACCAGGCCAGCGGCCGGTGCCGTGGCGGGCAGGTTCGTTATCCAGTAGTTGGTCGGAGTGTCCTGGCCGTCCGGCCATTCGACCAGGAGCGTCCGGGCGGGCAGGACGCCGTCCCACCGGTTGCGGCCGCCGCCCGCCTCCTGCACTGCGGCCAGGGACTGCTTGCCTGCGGGCCGCACGGACAGCACCGCGAACCGCGAGGTCATCGCGCCTTTGCTGCCCTGCCTCCAGGTCACCTCGGTGAACCGCTGAGCACCCACTTCCCCCGCAAGGACCGAAACGGCTCGCGGTGGGGTGCGGTTGCGGTTGCGGGGAAGGGTGGGCGGCCCGAGCCCGCCGTAAGCAGGCCGGTGCGGCTCGGCATCCTCCGGGTGGGCGACTTCCTTCCCGGTCAGGGCCAGGACATAGGACAGCCCCCGCTCCTCGAGACCGAGCCGGAACGGGGTGCTGACGACGTAGTCGGCATCGGCGACCACGACCGGCGCCTTCACCTGCCACTGGGCGAGTGTGTCCAGCAGGCCGAGCGCAAGACGCCACTTCTCCCGGTGCACCACGTCGCCGGGGACTCCCGCCCTGCGGCACCGGTCCGGCTCGTCCGTCCACTCACGCGGCAGATACAACTGCCACTCCAGCGGGCACGAGGCGGTGTCGGTGGCGGCATGGACACTGACCGCCCGACCTGGCAGTTCGCCCGTTTGCCGACCGCTCCGCAGTACTGGCGGGCCACCCCGACCGACGCCTTGCCGCACTTGGGGAACGACACATCGTCGATCACCCACACCTCGGGCATGACGACCCCACACAGCCGCTCGGCGATCCGCCGCCGGACCGGCAGCGGATCCCACGGCGACTGGCTCACGAACTGCTGCAGGGCCTGCATGTTCCCGCCCGGCAGACGCTCGGCCACCTGGCCGGGATGGTCTGGGAGCCGAGCGAAGATCTCAACACACAACACACAACCCCAGCTCACACACCCTGACCTCCTCACAGGAACCGCTCACCCCGCCACCCCGCACACCAGCAACACCCCAGGCCAGCCGCCACCCCGCACACCAACAAGCCCCCATCCGAGCGTCAAGATCTTCTGCAGCATCACGAGCGGCCCGACGGGCCTGAGCCCGCCGGATCCTGGAGTCACCAATGCCTCCACGCTGGGAGGTCACCTCAAGGGCTACGACGCTCACATCACGCACGCGTGGCGAGGTCCCGCCTCAGGGAGGGAAAGGGAACGGCGAAGGGCCCGGTCCGCTTCGGACCGGGCCCTCGCGCTTCACGGCGCCGCGCGGACTACGAAAGGGTCCACTTCTGGTTGTTGCTGCCGTTGCAGGTCCACAGGACCAGCTTGGTGCCGTTGGCGGTTGCCCCGTCGTTGGCGTTCAGGCAGAGGCCGGCGTTCACGTTGGTGATGGTGCCGTCCGCGTTGACGTTCCACTGCTGGTTGGTCTGGCCGTTGCAGGTCCAGATGACGACCCGGGTGCCGTTGGTCGTGCCGCGGTTGTAGGCGTCCAGGCACTTGTTGCCGTAGACCACCAGCTGCTTGCGGGATGTGACGTGGGCCCACGACTGGTTCTCGCCGCCGTTGCAGTCCCACAGCTGTGCGTCGGTGCCGTTGAGGATGGTGTTGTTGTTGATGTCGAGGCAGCGGTTCGACTGCTGTCCGACCACCTGGGCGCTGTTCGCCCCGGGCAGCGGGCGCACCTCGATGGCGTCGAAGTCCGGTGTCCAGGAGGTGGAGTTGGAGAAGGCCAGCGTGTTCGACGAGCCCTTCTTCAGGGAGACCTCGACGGAGACGGTGCCCGGTGTGGTCCAGGAGCCGGTCGGCGGGAAGGACACCTTGGTGGCCTGCTGTCCGTTGACCTGGAGGACGGCCGTACGGGCCGCGTTGCTGCCGTTGGTGTAGGCGATGTCGACGACCTTCGTGCCCGTAGCGTCGGCCGTGACGTTGTTGAAGCGCAGGGTGTTGGCGGCGCTGTTGCCGACGTTGCCCACCTTGGTGCCGCCGGAGCAGTTGGCGCAGGCCGCGTTGGCCGCGGAGCCGCCCTTGGTGTTCGCGGCGGCCTCGGCCTCGTACGTCGAGCTCGCGGCCTCGGTACCGCCGGTGACCGTGAGCATCACCGAGTCCTTGGCGGGCACGGAGACGGTGTAGCTGGTGCTGAAGCTGCCCACGTTGGAGCGCGTCCAGAGGTTGCGGACCGTGGCGGAGGCGCCTGTCAGGCCGAGGTCGGACCAGCGCACGGTCATGTTCTGCGCGCTGGAGGTGCGGTTGAGCAGGACGACGGCCCGCTTGCCCGTGCCGGACAGGACCTTGCCGTAGACCTGCAGTCCGGGGCTGTCCTCAGCGACCTTGACGCCCTGGAGGCCGCGCGGGTCCTGGTCAACCGCGATGACCTCGGGGTTGGTGAGGATGTCACGCGTCTGCGTGCTCATCGTGGCCAGGTTGTTGCCGGCCAGGAGCGGTGCGCCGGAGACGGCCCACAGGTTCATGTGGCTGCGGTTCTGGGCGGCGGTGAAGCCGTCCAGCCCGACCATGAGCATGTCCGGGTCGTTGTAGTAGCCGGTGTGCTGGCCCGAGGGGTGCACGTTCGCGTCGAAGTTGGCGAGCATGCTGTCCCACGAGGGCGCGTTGCCGTGGAAGATGATGTCGGTGTTGGTACGCCACAGGGCGGCCATGCCGGCGCCCCAGTTCCACGGGTTCTGCTTGCCCCAGTTGCAGATCGACAGGGTCAGCGGGCGGCCCGTGGTGGCCGACGCCTTCGCGGCGGCGTCGCTGATGGCCTGGTACGTCGTCTTTGCGTCGAGCTTCTCGACGTCGCCGCCGCACCAGTCGACCTTGACGTAGTCGAAGCCCCACTTGGAGAACTGGAGCATGTCCTGCTCGTAGTGGCCCTCGCTGCCGCTGCCGGGCGCGGCCGGGCGGCCCGTCGGGAAGTAGTAGCCACAGCCGTCCTTGCCCGCGTCGGTGTAGATGCCCGCTTTGAGGCCCTTGCTGTGGATGTAGTCGGCGATCGCGCTCATACCGCCGGGCCACTCGGACTCGTCGATGGTGATGTTGCCCTGGCTGTCGCGGGTACCCTGCCACCAGCCCTCGTCGAGGTTGATGTACTTGTACCCGGCCTCCGGGAGACCGGCCGCGACGAACGCATCGACCTGCGCCTTGATCACGTTGTAGTCGATCTTCGCGGCGAAGGTGTTCCAAGAGGCCCAGCCCATCGGCGCCGGGTCCACCGCGATCTGGTTGGACGTCACCGCGACCGGTTCCGCCCGGTCCAGTTCGGTGGCCTGCTGGTGCTGGAGACCGACCAGCGCACCCCCGGCCATCGCCAGCACCGACGCACGGACAAGGACGGCTCTGGCCAGGCGTCTTGCACGGGGGACGCACTGCTGGAGGGGCATACGGGTTCCTTTCGCAGGCACGACAACCGCACACGGTTGACCGGTATGTCGAACGATGCTCGGTTTGCCGAACAGATCGACGCCGAAGCTAGAGTCCCCACCGCACAGAAGTCAACGGATAGTCCTTCCCTTTCTGGGGCGGTGTAGTGGTCAGGGCACCCACTCCCGGCCCGGCACGGCAGGGTGGGCCGACGCTCGGCGATCTCGGCGAGGAAGCGGCCGTACAGGGCGATGTCGATGGCGTCGCGCGGTGCGAGCGCGGTGAGTACGGCAGTGCGTGCCGCTTTCGGCAGCGCGGGGAGCTTGTCCGTCTCCCCGGCCGTGTTTTCATCGGCGCCGTTGTCGTCCGTGGTGGCCTTCTTCCGCTTCGGTTTGTCCGTGTCCGCGAGAACGGCAGCGGATGTACACCGGTTCGGGAGGCAGCCGCCACCCCAGAGGGAATCGAAATGTTCACGGGTTTCGACAGCAGCACTGGCACGGAGAGGTTGCTGCTGGGCGCCATGGCCGGCACGGTAACGAACCCGGACTTCCGCAGCGCGTGCCTGGGCTACGTCTTCGACGCCGCCGCGTGGGGCCACGGCTACACCACGGAGACCGCGCACGCCGTCCTGCGGTGGGCGTTCGACACCCTGGGCCTGAACCGCGTCCAGGCCCAGACCGACACCCGCAACGTGGCGTCCGCCCGGGTCCTGGAGAAGCTCGGCTTTGTGCGCGAAGGCACCCTCCGCGAGGACTGCGTCGTCAACGGCGACGTCTCCGACTCCTGGGTCTTCGGCCTCCTCCGCCGCGAGTGGCACCCGACGGTCACGCCTACGGCCGGCCGTTAGGACCGGGACCTGCCCGCCTTTCGGTCCGCAACTCCCACCGAGGTCACCGTCGGCCGCTCCGGCGAGCTCGACCTCTTCGCTTGCCCCACCGATCCCGACCATCCGCACCGCTGGAGCATCCGGTTGTTCGTAGGGTCTGCCTTCCACCTCGGACCTGTGGAAGACACTCAGGGTCTGGTCACACGCCGTCACCGAGGGGCAAATCGATCTTGCCGAGACAAGCCTCTACCTGATTACCACCGCAGAGCTGCCGGAGGACAGCGCGGGGTTCCTCCTGCAACCCAAGGCCAGCGGACACCGTAACGAGCAGGCGGCCGAGGCCCTCCTCGTCCAGGCGCGGCAGTCCTCGAAGAGTACGACGTCAGCCAAGGCTTTCGAGGCGTTCGACGCGCTCGGGACGCATACGCCGGGCCGAGCTCATCAGCCGGATCGAGGTCATCGGTAACGCACCGGGGATGGACTCCATCAGGGAAGACCTGCTCGGCTACGCAAGCCTGGCCGTCGAGCGCCGGTACGCCGAGTCCTTTCTTCAGCGTCCTGAGGGCTGGTTCTTCGAGCGGGCGTCCGTCCAGATGAGCTTCCCGGGGTCGGATCCGGTGACCGGCGCCGAGTTCGACGAGCTGTTCAATGATCTACGCAATCAGATCGGTGAGCACAAGCAACAAACCCGTCCGTCGGGTCGCCCCCTCACGATCGCTCACGGCCGACCACGCTCCGCATCTATGCTCCGTCCCGTTCACCGTCAACGGTGAGAAGGCGCCCACGCGGCCACGACCGCGGGAAGGGGCGGCGAGACCGGGCGCAGGCAGTGTCCGTGTGGCAGGCCGATCGCCTGTGCCGCAGGCGATGAGCACGGCTGGGAAGCGGTGGAGTCAGTGGTGGCCGTGGCCGCTCGTGATCTCCTTGTACTCCTCGACGGTCGCTTTGGGGATCTGGGCGCCCTTGCCGTAGTAGGCGCGGCGGAGCTTGGCGCGCAGTTTTTCGAGCCTCGTCACCTTCCGCTCGAGGCCGTGCTCCTCCATGGGCGCGCCCATTCGGTCCGGGTCGTACTGTTCGTGCGCGGTGAGCGTATACATCTGCTCCTGGCTGAGCGGTTCGTGCACCTCGATGAACTCACCGTGCGGCAGGCGCTTGATGATGCCCGCCTCACGGCCGTGCAGCACCTTGGTCCTGTCGCGGTGCTGGAGGCCGAGGCAGATGCGCTTGGTGACGACGAACGCGATCACGGGGCCGAGGAAGAAGGCGATGCGGACGAACCAGGTCACCGCGTTGATCGACAGCCGCAGACGGAGGGCGATGATGTCGTTGCCACCGCCGATCAACATGATGAGATACGCGGTGACCCAGGCGACACCGAGGGCGGTACGGGTCGGAGCGTTGCGCGGCCGGTCCAGGATGTGATGTTCGCGCTTGTCCCCAGTGATCCAGGCCTCGATGAACGGATAGACCGCCAGCAGGCCGAGGAAGATTCCGAAGAGAACCAGCGGGATGAAAACGCCCAGGGCGAGCGTGTGCCCCCAGAAATTGATCTCCCAGCCCGGCATGGCACGGACCAGGCCTTCGGCGAAGCCCATGTACCAGTCGGGCTGGGCGCCCGTGGTGACCTGGTCCGGACGGTAGGGACCCAGGAGCCAGATCGGGTTGATGGACGCGATGCCAGCCATCAGAGTGGTGAAACCGAAGACCAGGAAGAAGAAGCCTCCCGCCTTGGCCGTGTAAACCGGCAGCAGCGGCATGCCGACGATGTTCTTGTTCGTCTTGCCGGGGCCCGCGAACTGGGTGTGTTTGTGGTAGAAGACCAGGATCAGGTGCGCGACCACCAGGCCGAGCATGATGCCGGGCAGCAGCAGGATGTGGATGGAGTAGAACCGGGCCACGAAGTCGTCGCCCGGAAACTCGCCGCCGAACAGGAACATCGAGAGGTACGTACCGACGATCGGGATCGACAGGATCGCACCCTGGGTGAAGCGGACGCCGGTGCCGGAGAGCAGGTCGTCCGGGAGCGAGTAGCCGGTGAAACCGGTGAACATGCCGAGGACGAACAGCAGGAATCCGAACAGCCAGTTGACCTCGCGGGGCTTGCGGAACGCACCGGTGAAGAAGATCCGCATCATGTGCACGAACATGCCGGCGAGGAAGATGATCGCCGCCCAGTGGTGGATCTGCCGGATGAGCAGACCACCGCGCACCTCGAAACTGATGTCCATGGTCGAGCTGAAGGCCTCGGACACCAGCTGTCCCTGCAGCGGGACGTAACTGCCGTGGTACTCCACCTCATTCATCGACGGGTGGAAGAACAGTGTCAGGTACACACCGGTGAGAATGATGATGATGAAACTGTAGAGCGCGACCTCGCCCAGCATGAACGACCAGTGGTCGGGGAAGATCTTGCGCATGTTGGCCTTGGCGAGGGCGTAGATCCCCAGGCGACCGTCGGCCCAGTCGGCAAGCCGCTCGCCGGCCGGTGCCTGTCCGCGAGAATGGGACCCGATGTTCTTCGCCGTGCTCATCCGCGCTCCCAGAAGGAAGGACCGACCGGTTCGTCGAAGTCGCCGAGCGCTTCGAGGTAGCCATCGTCATTCACGCCGATGCGCAGCTGCGGCAGAGCGTGACCGGCCGGGCCGAAGATCACCCGGCCTCCGTCGGCGAGGTCGAAGGTGGACTGGTGGCAGGGGCAGAGGACATGGTGCGTCTGCTGCTCGTACAGGGAGACCGGACAGCCCACGTGGGTACAGATCTTGGAGAACGCCACGATGCCCTCGTGGGACCACTCCAGCTCGCGCTTGTCCTTGAAGTCGTCCGGCTGGATACGGATGACCAGCAGGGCCGCCTTGGCGATCTCGTTCTGGAACCCGTGGTCGGTCTCCTCCAGGCCTTGGGGTTTGGCGAAGGTCAGCGAGCCGACTGTGACGGCGGAGGCACGCAGCGGCTCGTTCGTGTTCATGTTGACGAGCACCTTGCCCCTGGCCCACAGGGTGTGGCGCAACTTGTCCCCGGGCAGCGGACCGAGGTCGCGCAGCAGGACGACGCCGGAGAGGGGCACCAGTGCGAGCGCGCCGAGCATCGTGTTGCGGATCAGCTTGCGGCGGCCCAGCTGCGACTCCTCGGCACCCTGCCTGAAGTCGGCGTGGACCCTCGCGCGCGTCCTGGTGGGGGCCTCGATCGGGTGACGGTCGTCGGCGAGTTCCACGTCGGACATCAAGGTGCGGGCCCAGTGGATCGCGCCCACACCGATGGTGAACAGCGCGGTGCCGAGGGTCAGACTCAACGCGAAGTTCAACGCGCTGATGTGGCCGAGCGGGAAGACGTAGATGGAGCGCTCGATGGGGATCGTCACATATGCGGCGATGAAACCGATGGTGGACAGTGCCGACACGGTGAAGAGCAGGGCGACCGTGCGCTGTGATCTCTTGGCGGCTCGCTCGTCGACGTCCTGGATCCGGTGCTCATGGGGCGGCAGGCCCGGATCCGCGAACGGGTTCTCCTCGTCCGTGACGTCCAGCGCGCTCTCTGCGGCATCCCGCTGAGCGGGCAGATCCCCCTCGGGGAAGTCCTTGCCGCTCATGACTTCCTGGCCTTCGCGGTTCGGGCGGCGACCCACACCGCGGCGGCGATGAGCCCACCGAGACCGAAGATCCAGCCGAACAGCCCCTCAGGGACCGGACCGAGTCCGCCCAGCTCCATGCCGCCGGGGCTCACGGTGTCCTCGCCGCTGACCGCGTTCAGGTAGGCGATGATGTCCCTCTTGTTCTGCTCGGTCAGTGTGCTGTCGGGGAAGGAGGGCATGTTCTGCGGGCCGGTCAGCATGGCCTCGTAGATGTGCTTGGGCGTGACGCCCTCAAGGCTCGGCGCGTACTTCCCGCGGGTCAGCGCACCACCCCTGCCGATGAAGTTGTGACACTGCGCGCAGTTGGTACGGAAGAGGTCACCGCCCGCGGTGATGTTCGCCCCCTCAGGGCTGTACTGCTTCTCCGTCGGGATGTCAGGGCCGGGGCCGAGCGAGGCGACATATACCGCCAACTGGTCGATCTCGGCCTGCGAGTAGATGTTCCGCTTCTGCGGAACCTGCGGGCCCGGCTGCTGCGCGGGCATACGGCCGGTGCCGACCTGGAAGTCGACGGCCGCCGCGCCCACGCCCACCAGGCTGGGCCCGTCAGTGGTGCCCTGACCACCGGTGCCGTGGCAAGTCGCGCAGCCCACGGCGTAGAGCTCCTTGCCCTCCTCGATGGCGACGGACTGCGCGGTTTGATGGGCCCGCGCCTTGCTCGTGGGCGCGAACGTGGCATAGAGCGCCCCGGTGCCCGGCAGTGCCAGGAACAGGACGACGAGTGCCGCTAACGGCTGGCACCGTCGCATGGAGATCTTTTTCATGGTTCCCGGAGTTAGGTTTCAGGTTCCGAAACGCCCAAGCTGTGCGGCAGGAGTCGCTCGGCCACTGGACCGTTCGGTCACTCGGGCCAGTCGGCCGCTCGGTTCACATGGTCCGGTGCGAGCGGGGTGTGGTCGGCCGTCGATTCCACAGGTTCTCGCGTGGGCGGACTCTCGCGCCGACGAGGCAGGCGCGCCCCGAGCGGGATGGCGCAGTGAGCCATCCGGGTTTCCACTCGGCTCCGTCAGTGGTCTGCGGCCGATGAACCACCGGGCGGAACCGGAGGAGGCATCCGGCGAGGAAAGGTGCCCTGCGCGCCGCTTGCCGGGAAGGCAGCAACGGGAAACCCGCAGTCGCTTCGCGGCCTGGCTCTCCTCGCAACCGGTTCGCCGTGCCCATCGCATCACCCTCCTGACTCGTTCGCCTCCCAGAGCAGAGTGCAGAGCAACTGAAACAGTGTCAAATTTCGCTAATCGGTCATTCGCGTGTCGCCGCGCATCGCGCTGTGCGGCGAGACAAGCGCGTCACCCGGACGCCCGACCCCGCTCGGCGCCGCCTTCGCCCAGTACGGACGGATCGAGAAGACCATGCACCTGCTCGCCCTGGTCGGCCCGGTCGACGACACCTACCGCCGGCTGATGAGCCGGCAGCTGGCCGTGCAGGAGTCCCGCCACCGCCTGGCGCGCAATCTGCCACGGCGTCCGCGGTCAGATCCGTCAGGCATACCGGCGGGGCTTCCGAGAGCGGACGGCCCGTCTCTTCGGCCGCGGTCCCGCACCGGGTGCCGCCCAGGAGGCGGCGTTGGAAAGGCTGGACCGCACGGCGGCTCTGCTGGAGGGCAGCGACACCGGCGCATCTGAGCCGGTTCGAGACGAGGCGCCGGCCGCCTGGCGGATTCGGTTCCAGGTGGACGGCCCGGTCCCGGAGGCGAACAGAGCTGGCCAGCACCGCCTTTCACTTCGAGCAGGTACTGGTCCCAGCTTCCGCCGTCCTCGCTCGCGATGTCTACAGGCAAGGCGATGTCGAGGTCATCCGGCCAGCCCCGCAGCCGCACCGCTTCCTCCAGGTCGAGAATGCGGAGCATCCACGGGTGCCACGCCTCCGACGTCGGCCGGTACCGGTGGAGGGTGTGCAGCAGCGCCGGGTACGGAGGCAGGGACGATCGCCGGAAGTGGATGGCCGGCGCGCCCTGGGTGCTTTCGGCGGCGACGAGCTGCGTGTACTGGCTGGTGAGTGTGTCGGCCGGGCAGGCGGGAGCGCGGAAGTGCACGCCCACGTTGCCCTTGTCGCCGCGGGTCACCGTCCACAGCTCCAGGTCCTCGGAGGCGACGTCGCGTCCGGCCTCTTCCGCGAGCTCGAGTGCGGCGTGCCGGCGCAGGCACTCCAGGTCCAGGGCGGCGCCCACGTTGGGGGGTTCGATGGTTCCGCCGGGCAGCTGCCAGCGTCCGGAATGCGCGGTGGACGATGCCATGCGCCCCACCATCAGCCGCCCGTCGTCCGTGGGCTGCGTGACGGACACGAACACCGACGGGGCGGACACGGCGTGGACCGGGTCCAGCCGCAGGAGGTACAGGCGGTAGGTCGCCCGGTACCAGGTCAACAGCAGGGTCTGCGAGTCCTTCCGCTCCAGCCCTGCGCATACCACTGTGGGCCCGTCGAAGAGCGACGGGTTCGCTGCGACGGCCTCGTCCCACCTGCGGTTCATCGCCACTGTCTGCTGATCGCTCAGCCGGGGCGGGTCTGTCTCCGCCAGAAGCAGGCGGCGAACACCGGAAAGCTCAACTGCGGGACCCACCATGCCTGTTGGTGCCAAAAAGATCACAACGGCGTACGCACATCTGCGATGCTGGCCCGATGAGCAAGCTGTGGCAAGGGCACGTCATCGAGGGCACGCGCTTCGTGGTCCCGGCGTCCGGTGTGACGCCGAGGCACGTGCTGTGCGCGGTCGGCGTGGGCCTGGATCCCGATGTCATCAGCCGGGTGGTCGAGGAGGCGGGCGGCGGGGACTTCGAACTCGACGAGTTCCAGCAGGAGCCGGACCTCCGGATGCGGGAGGCGTTCGACGCCGCGCTCGCCTCCCGCCAGATCACCGGCGACGACGGGTTCGGCGAGAGCGACTGGGCCGCGGTGGACGCACACGACTCGGTCGCCTACGTCCTGTCGCCGCCGATCTCCCAGGCCACCGGTCTCGACGTGTCCCGCCGGGCGCTGGCCGTCACCGCGGCCCTGCTGGCCAACGGGGCCACCGCGGTGAAGAACGAGTCCAGCGGGGTGGCCTGCGGGCGCGAGCGGTGGCTGGCCCTGGCGAGCGAGGCGGCGGCCGCCGAGACCGTGGACGACCTGGCCGGCGCCCTCGTCCGGGCCTGGGTCGTGCCGATGATCTACGACGGGGAGGTCTACTACAGCTGCGGCATGCACCTCCTGGGCGAGGCCGACGTGGAGCTGGCCCACGGAACCACCGGGGTGCCCGAGCCGAAGCTGCTGCTCGACTGGATGGCCACCATGCAGATCGCGTCGTACTACCTGTTGACGGAACAGCCGGAGCACGGAGTCCAGAACGGCGAGGGCTTCCGCATCGCCCAGGACGCCCCGCGCTGGATCATGAACCGTGTGGAGTGCGAACGGTTCGAGGACGACGACTTCTTCCACAACCCGTACGGATACTGGCGCCTGACCCCGGCTGCCCGCGACCCGCGCAGGCGGGCGAGGCTCAGGAGGCGCAACCCCCGCACGACCCTTGGAACACGACGGAAGAGGTGACAGCGGGGAAGGCGTGGAGCTCTCCGGACCACGGGCCGGGATCCGGTGCTCGACCCTCGCCTCGCAGTGGGTGGCGTCCAGGCAGACGTACGGGAAGTGGACGTCGTCCAGGGGCCGGGCACGGAACGCGGCAAGGCGGGCGCCGCCCGCCTGCCGGCCCACCGGCACCAGGGCGTGACGACGATCACCCGTTGCCAGGCACCATGTCTGACACAGGATCACTTAGCTGATTTGAGACGCTGACCGGATGACCGACCCCATCGAACCCTGGAGCCCGGACGCCCCCGGCGTGCTGCGGCTGCCGTCCGGGCGGCTGGTGCGCGGACGGGGGCTCAGGCATCCGCTGCCCGACGGTCCCGCGCCGACGTACGCGGTGTATCTGCTCGGCAAGGAGCCGCCCGAAGTCCCTTGGGAGGCCCGCTGGTTGCGGTGGCCCGACTTCCGGCTGCCCGCGGACCGGGTGGAGGCCGCGGAGGTGTTCCGGGACGTCCGGGAGCGGGCGGCCGGGGAGCGCGTCGAGGTCGCCTGTGGCGGCGGCCGGGGCCGGACCGGCACCGCGCTCGCCTGCCTGGCGGTCCTGGACGGCGTACCGCCCGAGGAGGCCGTCGCCTATGTGCGCCGGCACTACGACCGGCACGCCGTGGAGACCCCGTGGCAGCGGCGCTACGTACGCCGTTTCGCACCCTGACGCACGCGAGGGCGGCGGCGCGGTCAGGGCCGCCGGGCGCGGAAGCGGAGGCTGCCACCGCCCTCGGGCACGGCCACATCCGTTAAGGCCGCCCCCTCCAGCCGGGCGGGGAGACCGCGTCGCTCCCGCCGCGGGTCGCGGTGGGGTGCCGGCCGTCGCGCGGGACGGACGGGCACCGGGTCGGCCAAGCCTCCGCCAGTTCCTTCGTCAGCGCCTGCCACCGCACCGTCGGCGTGAGCCCGCGCGAGTACTTCCCGGTGCGCCGCGGAGCCGGGTGGCTCCGCACAAGACGAAGCCCCCGCCGTCCCTGCCCGCCCCATCCGCAGGGTGCTGCCCATGAGCCCCCGCTACGGGGTTTGCCGCCAAGGCGACAACAGGGGTTCGGGGTACAGCCCTCGGGGATGGGACGGGTAGGGACGGCGGGGGCGGGAGAGGGTCCCGGGCCCCCAGGTCCCCGGACCCTCCCGGCTACGGGCCGCCGAACTCGGCCGGCCCGTAGAGCGCGCCGGGCGCCCCGGTCATCAGCGCCCAGTAGCGGTCGCCGTACGACCAGTGCCACCACTCGGTGGGGTAGTTGACCAGTCCGGCCGTGGTGAGCGCCGCCGAGAGGATACGGCGGTTGCCGCGGGCCGCCTCGGAGATGTGCGGCGCGTCGGTGTAGCAGGCGTCGTCGCTCTCCTCGGGGCTGGCGTCGACCGCCGTCCCCATGTCGAGCTCCTCGCCGGTGGCGGTGCACAGGGTCAGATCGACGGCCGCCCCGGCGACATGCGGCCCGATCTCCGGCGGGGAGAGGGAACGGCTGGTCTGCTCGCGCAGATACTCCTCCGGCCAGTCCGGGTTGGCGAGCCGCAACTCGGCCGCGTACGCCTCGAAGTACTCGATCTGCAGGGCCAGCGGCCGGTACCCCTCGGTCACGAGCAGCCGCAGCCCGTCCGGCAGCAGCCGGGCGGCCCTGGCCAGCCGCCAGGCCACGCCCTCGCGCAGGTGTGCGAACGCGCCCGCCGGGTCGGCCTGGCGCGGGTCGACCACCACGAAGGGCAGTTCCCTCAGATCGACGAGGGGTTCACCGCAGTCCCGGACCGGGACGCGGGCGACCTCGGGGTCGCTCATCAGGATGATCGAAGGCATGCGTCGTCTTCCACAGGGTCCACGAGTCCCGAGTGCTTCCTGGGCCTCGTACCGGAGGTGTGTCGCGGGGGATGAGGCTGCGCCCCGGGGAGGGACCTGATCCCCTGATGTCCCTCCCCGGGGGCTTCCCCCCTTGAGTGGTGGTCTGTGGCCTGGCGACGGTGGTACAACCCGTCCGTTCTGCCGTTCTGATCCCACTGTGTTCATGATCCCGCCGGTCCGTCCCCTGTGCGTTCCGGTGGGCCGACCGGCCGGGCGGTGGTCGCCCGGCCGATCCGTTGTTCCCCCGAGAACCACGAGAATGCCGGGCCCCGCTGGAAGTTCTCTGCAAGTCGGCCGCAAGCGAGTTCAAGCCGCGCGGAAGCAGCCGCCCGCCCCCGCGGCCACCGCCGTGACCAGCTCCGAAAGGGCTACGCCGGCGCCCCCGGCCATGGTTCGTACCGCTCCCGGGCCTCGCACGCCTCGAAGACCGCCATGGCCTCCGCGCGCAACGCGGCCGCGCCCTCCGGGTCACCGAGGGCGGCCCGCACCGCGGACAGGTTCCGCAGCGCGCGGGCACGGGGCAGGGGCAGGGCGAGGACCTCCCAGAGGGCGGCCGACGCCGTCAGCAGACCGTCCGCGTCCGCCGCCCGGCCCTCGGCGAACGCGCACTCGCCGAGGGTGCGCAGCGTCAGCGCCTCACCGAACCGGTCCTCGTGGACCCGGCAGACCTCCAGGATCTCCCGCAGTTCCGCCTCCGCCTCCCGTGTGTGCCCCAGCCGCAGCCGGGCCTTGGCGCGGGCCCGCAGGGCGTACGCCGCCATGTGCGGGTCACCGAGGGCGCGCAGGATCTCCAGCGCCTGCTCGGCCACCCGCGCCGCCTCCTCGTACGCGCCGAGCGAGCGGTGCACCAGGCTGAGGGTGCGCAGCGCCAGCGCCTCACCGCGCCGGCTGCCGAGCCGCCGGTAGGCCCGCAGCGACTCGTCGAGCAGCGGGAACGCCCCCTCCTGGTCGCCGAGTTCGAGCCGTACGGAGCCGCCGTACCGGCAGGCCACCCCCACCCCGGTGTCGTCGCCGACCCGCCGGAAGCCGTCGGCCGCGTCGGTCAGCGCCCGCTCCGCCTCGCGGAGTTCGCCGACCTCACGGCAGGCGCTGCCCAGCCCGGCGAGCGCGGCGGACCGGCCCCGGACATCGCCGAGTTCGGTGCAGATCCGCTCGGCGGTGCGGAAGTACTCCTGGGCCTCCGCGATCCGGTCCTGCTCGTACCGCAGCTGCCCGAGACCGATGATCAGCAGGGCCTCGCCCGAGCGGTCCTCGGCGCGGCGGGCCGCTGCGAGCGCGGCGTCATGGCTGCGCCACCACGCGTCGAAGCGGTTCTTGATGGCGAACGAGGAGGAGCACAGGGCCGCCGCCGCCTCACAGGCGAGGGTGTGCAGGCCCATCGCCGCCGCCCGCTCGACGGCGGAGGTCAGGGCGTCCGCCTCCGCGTCGAACCAGGAGAAGGGGTCCTCCAGGGCGAGGCGGGTGGTGCGGGCGCCCACGGGGGGCGGCGCCTCGGCCTGCTCGCCGCCACCGGGATGCGCACGCTCCCGTGACGGGGGCGCGCACGGGACGGTCCCGCGCCCCTTGAGGGCGAAGCTCTGCCGGAGGACCACCGCGCCCGAGGGCGCCGCCTTCGTCACCCGGTCCATCAGCCACAGCCCCGCGGACAGCGCCCGGCCCACCGCCGCCGTGCGGTCGCCGGGCGGATCCTCCGCCTCGGCGCGTTCGGCGGCGTAGACACGGACCAGGTCGTGGAGGCGGTAACGGGGCTGCCCGACGTGGTCGGTGCCGGGGCAGTCGATCAACTGGGCGTCGAGGAGCCGCTCCAGGATCTCCTCCGCCTCGTCCTCCGAGGTGTCGGCGAGCGCGGCCACCGCCCACACGGCGACATCGGCCGAGCCCAGCGTGGCGATGCGCCGCAGCACCCGGCGCGCGCACTCGTCCAGCGCCTCGTAGCTGAGGCCGAGGCTGGCCCGTACCGCCAGGTCGCCGACCGCGAGCTCGTCGAGCCTGCGGTGCTCGTCGGCGAGACGCTCGGCGAGCACACGGGGCGTCCAGTGCCGCCGCGTCGCCAGCCGGGCGCCCGCGATCCGCAGCGCCAGCGGCAGCCCGCCGCACAGCTCGACGATGCGCCGGGCGGCGGCCTCCTCGCGGGGCTCGCCCGGGGTGCGCTCCGGGCCGGTCACCCGGGTCAGCAGCTCCAGGCCGCGCACGTCGTCCAGTACGCCGAGGTCGGTGCGCCGCGCCCCGATGAGGCCGCCGAGCCGGGCCCGCGAGGTGACCAGCACCCCACAGGTCGCGCTGCCCGGCAGCAGCGGCCGGACCTGCGCCTCGCCGCCCGCGTCGTCCAGCACCAGCAGGATCCGCCGCCCCGCGACCAGGGAGCGGAACAGATCACCGCGCTCCGCGGTGTCCTCCGGCGGATCGGCGCCGAGGGCCCGCAGCAGCCGGCCCAGCACCTCGGCGGGCGGCACGGGCTCGCTGAAACCGTGGAGTTCGGCGTAGAGCTGCCCGTCGGGGTACGCGGCCGCCACCCGGTGCGCGGCCTGCACGGCGAGCGCCGACTTCCCGACCCCGGCGGCCCCCGACACCACCACGACGGGCATCGCCTCCCGCTCCCCGGACAACCCCGCGACGACCGCCGCCAGTTCCTCCTCGCGCCCGGTGAAGTCCCCGATGGCGGGCGGCAGGAGGGACACCGTCCGGGGCACGGCGGCGCCCCGCGGGGCGGCGGCGGTGGTGCCGGGCGCCAGCAGCTCCGGGTCGGCCCGCAGGATCGCCTCGTACAGCCCGGTCAGTTCCGGGCCGGGGTCCAGGCCCAGCTCCTCGGCGAGCACGGCCCGCCCCTCGGCGTGGACGGCGAGCGCGTCCGCCTGCCGGCCCAGCCGGTACAGCCCCAGCATCAGCTGCCCGCGCAGCCGCTCCCACGTCGGATGCGCCCCCACCAGCGCGGTCAGCTCGGTGACCAGCTCGGCCTCGTGGCCCCCGGCCTCCAGCTCCGCGGCGATACGTTCTTCCAGCGCCGCCTGCCGGGCCTCCTCCAACCGCCCGGCCTCACCCCGCAGCGCGTCCCCGACCCCGCCGAGCGCCGGACCGCGCCACAGCGCCGCCGCCGCCCGCAGCAGCAGCGCCGCGCCCTCGTGATCTCCCGCGGCGGCGGCCTGCCGGCCCTCCGCCGTCAGCGCCTCGAACTCCGCCAGATCGACCCGTCCGACCCCGAGCCGCATCAGATATCCGGGCGGCCGAGTCTCGATCGCGTCCGCCGCGTCCCCGGGCAGCGCCCGCCGCAGCGCCGACACATACGTCTGCACCAACGCCCGCGCGGTGTCCGGGGGATCCTCGCCCCACACCGCGTCCACCAGCACGTCCGCGGGCACCACCTGCCCGGCCCGCAGCAGCAGCACGGCCAGCAGCGCGCGCGGCTTGGGGCCGCCCAGCCGCAGAGGTCTCCCCGCATGCCACGCCTCGACCGGGCCGAGCAGTCGGAATTCCAGCTCCACGGGTCCCCATCTTCCGTGCCGTCGGACCGCCGGGACAGCGGCTGCTCACGCAACGTTCGACGCTCATGCACGCCGAGTGGTTTCCCAGGACGCGTGATGCGCCAGAGAGTTGTCGTAAAACGGGGTAACCACAGGGAATCTTAGGTGGACGACACGGAGATTCGACATGCCCTCGTGGGCGGGCTGTGCGAGTGATGTGGCGGAGGCGGGGATTACGGGCGTACGGGATACGCCGCCTGGAAGGCCAGCCTCCGCTCCGCGTCGGCGCCCAGGGGCGAGAGCAGGTCGTCGAGGGCCAGGAACTCCTCCCACACGGGACGACGGCTCGCCCCGGACAGCCGGGCGACCACCAGGTCCTCCAGCCCGGACACCCGTTTGTTCATCCACACCTTGTCGGCCAGGGCGACCAGCAGGTCCTCGAAGCCCACGTCCGGGTCCGCCGCCCACGCGGCATGGGTGCTCGCGAACCGGGCCAGTTCCGGTTCGACCCCGCGCTCCAGCAGCAGTCGGCGTCCGGCCTCCTCGTGCGCGGAGCCGGGGCCGGACAACTCCCCGACGTGCGCCGTCTTCCCGATGTCGTGGGTGGCCGCCCCGAACAGCACGGCCGCCCGGTCGAACGGCAGCTCCGGGTACCGCCGCTCCACCCAGTCGGCCAGCTCGACCGCCACGTCGTGCACGAGCCGGAGGTGCGCGGCGAGCCGGGGCGAGGCCCCGAGGTCGCGCAGCAGGGCGGCGGCCCGCTCGGGCAGGGGGCGCAGAGGGGGCTCGGCGGTGGCGGTCAGCGGATCGGCGGCGGTCACGCGGGCCAGTGTGCGTCATCGCACGGACGAGGGTGACGGATAGAGCCATCTCCGCAGCAGTCTGCTGAGGAACGGCATGACCACGAAGGTCAGCGTCGGCAGCAGGACCAGGGGGAAGAGCGCCGCGCGCAACGGAAGCGGCCAGTCGGCGGTGTGCGGGGTCACCAGCCACTGGATGAGCAGCGTGAACGGATAGGCGCCCAGGAACGTCGTCAGCGCCATCTTCCAGCGCGGCGGGGCCGGCCCGGTCGTGCCCGGCAGATCGAACCAGGTCTCCATGCCGGTCGTCGACTGCCGTTCACTGCTCACCTCCGTGGCGACACCGTCGATGCGCGCGTGCCAGCGCGCCCGCTCGTCCGAGGTCAGCCAGGCGCCCAGCCGCTCCGGGTCGGAGAAGCGCAGCACCGCGTGGAACCGGTGCCCCTCCTCCGGCCGCAGCCAGGCGACGCCCTCGTTGCCGGGGAACCGGGAGGCGCTGCGCGTGACGCCCTTGGTCCACTCCTCGAAGACGTCCTCCTTGCCCGGCCGCACCTGCCAGGTGAACACGGTGGTGACGGGCTCGTCGCACCGGACTCGCGAGGTCTGCATGAGGACGAGGTGCCACGCGCGGCGCCGATCATGCCCCCTCGACGGCTCCCGCGGGCGTGGAGCACAGACTCCTACCGAGTCTAGACACAGCAGGTCACCGAGGGGATGCGAAGAGTGAAACTCGATGCGGCGGGGGTAGCACCGTGAGGGCAATGGGCGAAGGGCTCGGGGGACGAGACCCGGCGCGGTGCGTCGAGTGAGGCGGAGGACACGGTGGAGGAATTGCGGCGGGGACCCGCGAGAACCGCGGGAGCACGGCCCGCGCCCCGGCACCCGGCGGCGGCCCCGCGGTGAACGGCAACGGCAAGAAGCCGCCGATCGGCACCTACGCGGTGGACACCCGCACCGGGCAGGTCGGCCGCGTCATGGGCCACGAGGGGCCCTACGTCCAACTGCGGCCCGTGGGCGGCGGACGGGAGTGGGACTGCCCGCCCCGGTCCGTACGGGCCGCGACGACGATGGAGCGGCTGCGCGCCGTGACCGCCCACGAGAACGCCCGCGGCCGGGGGGAGGTCCCTTGAAGTACGGCCCCTGAGCGGTCCGCCGCGGCGCCGTCGTAGGCGAGAATGGGCCCATGAGTCTGTTCCGCGACGACGGCATCGTGCTGCGCACCCAGAAGCTGGGCGAGGCGGACCGGATCATCACGCTGCTCACCCGCGGTCACGGACGCGTACGGGCCGTGGCCCGGGGGGTGCGGCGCACCAAGTCGAAGTTCGGGGCGCGGCTGGAGCCGTTCTCCCATGTGGACGTGCAGTTCTTCGCACGGGGCAGCGAGCTGATCGGCCGCGGGCTGCCCCTGTGCACGCAGAGCGAGACGATCGCCCCCTACGGCGGCGGCATCGTCACCGACTACGCCCGCTACACCGCCGGGACGGCCATGCTGGAGACGGCCGAGCGGTTCACCGACCACGAGGGCGAGCCCGCCGTGCAGCAGTACCTGCTGCTCGTCGGCGGTCTGCGCACCCTCGCCCGCGGCGAACACGCCCCGCATCTCGTCCTCGACGCCTTCCTGCTGCGCTCCCTCGCCGTCAACGGCTACGCCCCCACCTTCAGCGACTGCGCCAAGTGCGGTCTGCCCGGACCCAATCGGTTCTTCTCGGTGGGGGCCGGGGGCTCCGTCTGTGGGGACTGCCGGGTGCCCGGCAGCGTCGTACCCTCTGCGCAGGCACTGGAACTCCTCGGCGCGCTGCTGACGGGGGACTGGGCGACCGCGGACGCCGCTGAGCCGCGGTACGTCAGGGAGGGGAGCGGACTGGTGTCCGCCTATCTGCACTGGCATCTGGAGCGCGGCCTGCGCTCCCTTCGGTACGTGGAAAAGTCCTGAGCGGCCACAGCGCCGCAAGCACCTCAGAGGAGACGAGAAACACATGGTGGTACGCGGGTTCCTGGGGCGTCAGCGCCGTGAGTACAAGACGCCCGAGCCGCACCCGTCCGGTGCCCGCGCGCCCAAGCTCCCCGGCGAACTCGTCCCCCGGCACGTGGCGATCGTCATGGACGGCAACGGCCGTTGGGCCAAGGAGCGCGGGCTGCCGCGCACCGAGGGCCACAAGGTCGGCGCCGAGCGCGTCCTCGACGTCCTCCAGGGCTCCATCGAGATCGGCGTGCGCAACATCTCCCTCTACGCCTTCTCCACCGAGAACTGGAAGCGCTCGCCCGACGAGGTCCGCTTCCTGATGAACTTCAACCGCGACTTCATCCGCAAGACCCGTGACCAGCTCGACGAACTCGGCATCCGGGTCCGCTGGGTGGGCCGGATGCCCAAGCTGTGGAAGTCCGTCGCCAAGGAACTCCAGGTCGCCCAGGAGCAGACCAAGGACAACGACCTGCTGACCCTGTACTTCTGCATGAACTACGGCGGCCGCGCCGAGATCGCCGACGCCGCGCAGGCCCTCGCCGAGGACATCCGCGCCGGGCGTCTCGACCCCTCCAAGATCACCGAGAAGACCTTCGCGAAGTACCTGTACTACCCCGACATGCCGGACGTCGACCTGTTCCTGCGGCCCAGCGGCGAGCAGCGCACCTCCAACTACCTGCTCTGGCAGAGCGCGTACGCGGAGATGGTCTTCCAGGACGTCCTCTGGCCGGACTTCGACCGCCGTGACCTGTGGCGCGCCTGCGTGGAGTTCGCCTCCCGCGACCGCCGCTTCGGCGGTGCCGTCCCGAACGAGGAACTGCTGGCCATGGAAGGGCGACAGGAGGACTGACCCGTGGCCGAGGCCGGTGGGGAGCACGTCGAGCTGGTGTACCGCGCGACGGTCGGGGACTTCCGTGAGGCGCTGCGCGTCGCCACGCGCGCCTCGGTCGCCGGCCGGTGGGGGCGGGGCCTGCTGTTCTTCGCCGCGGGCGCGGGCGCCCTCGTCACGGCGGTCCCCCTGGTGCTCGGCGGCACCCCGGGCGCCCAGGCCCTCGTGGGCCTGGCCGCCGCCCTCGCGGCCTGGTCGTGCTGCCCCGGGCCCAGGCCCGTCGCCTCCACCGCCGGGCCGAGGCCAGGGGCGTGCACCGCACGGTGCTGGACCTCTGGGGCGTGACGACCACCACGGACCGGGGCGCGCCCCGTATGTCCCGCTGGAGCGAGATCACCCGCTACGCGGAGACCCGCGGCACCTTCGTCCTCCTGGACGGGCACGAGTACGCCCCGGCGCCCATCCTGCTCCCGAAGCGGGTCACGAGCGATGTGGAGGCTCTCCGAGCACTCCTGGACCAGAGGCTCGGCTCGCCCACCTAGGGGGGCGGGGAACTGCGCGCCCAGCCCCCACGAACCCGCGGTCGCGAACGGCGCTCACCGGGCACCCACGGACGCGAACGGCGCCTACTCGGCACCCGCGGACGCGCTCGCGCACTCCGCGCACGTGCCGAAGATCTCCACCGTGTGGGCCACGTTCACGAACCCGTGCTCCGCGGCGATCGCGTCGGCCCATTTCTCCACCGCGGGCCCCTCGACCTCGACGGCCTTGCCGCACATGCGGCACACCAGGTGGTGATGGTGCTCCCCGGTGGAGCACCGCCGGTACACGGACTCCCCGTCGGACGTCCGCAGGACGTCGACCTCGCCCGCGTCCGCGAGGGACTGCAGCGTGCGGTACACGGTGGTGAGCCCCACCGAGTCGCCACGGTGCTTCAGCATGTCGTGCAGTTCCTGCGCGCTGCGGAACTCGTCGACCTCGTCGAGTGCCGCGGCCACGGCGGCCCGCTGCCGGGTGGAACGACCTCGTACAGGTCCAGCGGTCGTCACCGTTGCCTCCTCACGTCGCGGTCTTGCCGGGCCATTGTGCCAGCCCGGCGGCACCCCGGTCAGACGCCGGTCACCCGGCGGACCCCTCGGCGGAGCCCCGGCCGGCCGGAATCGTGTCCTTGGCGACCCCCGCCCCGGCGGCTTCGGCGGCTCCCGGGATCACACACTCCGCGGGGTCGGCCGCGGCCGTCACCGCCGCCTTCGCGCGCCGCCGGGCCAGCGGCGTCGCCAGCGCCGTGAGCAGCATGAACGCGGCGATGGCGAGCAGCACGATCGTCGCGCCGGGCGGCACGTCCTGGTAGTACGAGGCGACGGTGCCGCCGATCGTCACGGTCACCCCGAGGGCCACGGCGAGCGCGAACGTCGCCGCGAAGCTGCGGGTGAGCTGCTGCGCGGCCGCGACCGGCACCACCATCAGCGCGGACACCAGCAGCAGGCCGACGACGCGCATGGCGACCGTCACCGTCACCGCGGCCGTGACCGCCGTGAGCAGGTTCAGCGCCCGCACCGGCAGACCGGTGACCCGCGCGAACTCCTCGTCCTGGCTCACCGCGAACAGCTGCCGGCGCAGCGCCAGCGTCATCACGATCACGAACGCGGCGAGGACGCAGATCGCGGTGATGTCCTCCTGCGACACGGTCGACAGCGAGCCGAACAGGAACGACATCAGGTTGGCGTTGGTGCCGCCGGGCGCGAGGTTGATGAGCATCACACCGCCCGCCATGCCGCCGTAGAAGAGCATGGCGAGGGCGATGTCGCCGCGTGTCCTGCCGTACCAGCGGATCAACTCCATCAGCACCGCGCCCAGCACGGACACCAGGGTCGCCATCCACACCGGCGACCAGGACAGCAGGAAGCCGAGGCCGACGCCGGTCATCGCGACATGGCCGATGCCGTCGCCCATGAGGGCCTGGCGGCGCTGGACGAGGTAGACGCCGATCGCGGGGGCGGTGATGCCGACGAGGACGGCGGCGAGCAGGGCCCGCTGCATGAAGGCGTAGTTCAGGAAGTCCATGATGGGTGCCTTCTCAGCTCAGCAGACCCGTGCGGACCGGTTCGGTGCCGGGCGCCGCGTGCGGGTGGACGTGGTCGTGGCCGGGCAGCGCGTGCTGGCCGACCGCCTTCGGGGGCGGGCCGTCGTGCAGGACGCAGCCGTCGCGCAGGACGACCGCGCGGTCGATCAGCGGCTCCAGCGGACCGAGCTCGTGCAGCACGAGCAGCACGGTGGTGCCGCGGGCGACCTCGCCCCGCAGGGTGCGCGCCAGGACTTCCTGGCTGGCGAGGTCGACGCCCGCCATCGGCTCGTCCATGATCAGCAGCTCGGGTTCGGAGGCGAGGGCGCGGGCGATGAGGACGCGCTGGTGCTGGCCGCCGGAGAGGGCGTTCACCGAGTCCTTGGCCCGGTCGGCGAGGCCGACGAGGTCGATGGCCCGGCGGATCGCCTCGTGGTCGGACTTGCGGAGGATGCCGAGGCGGGCGCGGGAGAGCCGGCCGGAGGCGACGACCTCCGTCACCGTCGCGGGCACGCCGCCCGCGGCGGTGGTGCGCTGCGGTACGTAGCCGAGCCGCCGCCAGTCGCGGAAGCGGCGCCGGGGGGTGCCGAACAGTTCGATCTCGCCGTCGGTGACCGGCACCTGGCCGATCACGGTGCGTACGGCGGTGGACTTGCCGGAACCGTTGGCGCCGAGCAGGGCGACGACCTCACCGCGGTTCACGGTGAGGTCGATGCCGCGCAGGACCGTGCGCGAGCCCAGTTCGGCGCGTACCCCGCGCAGCGAGATGACGGGCTCGGTCATGCCTGCATCCTCCGGATGGTCACTTGGCTCCCAGGGCCGTCTGGAGCGCCTTGAGGTTGGCTTCCTGGACCGAGAAGTAGTCCTTGCCGCGGGACTTCTCAGTGATGCCCTCGATCGGGTCGAGGACGTCCGTCCTCAGCCCGGCGTCGGCGGCGATGGTCTTCGCGGTCTTGTCGCTGACCAGTGTCTCGTAGAAGACGGTGGTGACGCCGTCGGCCTTCGCCATCTTCTCCAGTTCGCGGACGCGGGCGCCGCTCGGCTCGGACTCGGGGTCGAGGCCGGAGATGGCCTCCTCGATGAGACCGTAGCGCTCGGCGAGGTAGCCGAAGGCGGCGTGGGTGGTGATGAAGACCTTGGTCTTCGTGTCCTTCAGGCCGTTCTCGTACTGGTCGTTCAGCGCGCCGAGCTTCTCGACGAGGGCCTCGGTGTTGGTCTTGTACGTGGAGGCGTGGTCCGGGTCGGCCTTCTCGAAGGCGGCGCCGACGCCCTTGGCGATCTCGGCGTACTTCACCGGGTCGAGCCAGACGTGGGGGTCCTTGCCGGACAGTTCCTCGTGCTCGTGGTCGTCGTGCTCGGCGGCGTGCCCGCCGACCTCGTCGCCGTGCTCCTCCAGGGAGGTCAGCGAGCCGGCGTCGATCTTCGTCTTGATCTCCGACTGGTCGACGGCGTCGTCGACGGCGGGCTGGAGGCCCTTGAGGTACAGGACGGCGTCCGACTCCTGGAGCTGCGCGGTCTGCCGCGCGCTGATCTCCAGGTCGTGGGGTTCCTGACCGGGCTCGGTGAGGTTGGTGACGTTCACGTACTTCCCGCCGATCCGTTCGGCGAGGAAGGCCATCGGGTAGAACGACGCGACGACGTCGAACTTGTCCGTGTTGCCCGCGGCGGCGCTGTCGGTGGAGCAGGCCGAAAGGGTCGTGAGGCTCAGGGCGGCGGCCGCGGTCGCCGCCGCGGGTATCAGGAGTCGTCGTCGTACTACGTTCATGACAGTCATTTTCAGCTTTTCTGGAAACGATTGTCAACAAGCCTGTTGGTAAGCCCTGGGTAAGGCCTATGTCCGTTCTGGTCCCGAACCGATTTGATTGGAGGGCAGCCTCCGCCGGTAACCTGAAGCATTCGCTCTGAAGCGCATCGCTTCGTCGCCCGTCGTCGTAATGAAGAGAGCACCGTGGCCGCCGACAAGATCGACACCATCGTCAGCCTGAGCAAGCGCCGTGGCTTCGTATTCCCGTGCAGCGAGATCTACGGCGGCCAGCGTGCCGCCTGGGACTACGGACCGCTGGGTGTCGAGCTCAAGGAGAACCTCAAGCGTCAGTGGTGGCGCTACATGGTGACGTCGCGCGAGGACGTGGTCGGTCTCGACTCGTCCGTCATCCTGGCCTCCGAGGTCTGGGTCGCCTCCGGCCACGTCGCCACCTTCTCCGACCCGCTCACCGAGTGCACCTCCTGCCACAAGCGGTTCCGCGCGGACCACCTGGAGGAGGCGTTCGAGGCGAAGAAGGGCCGCCTGCCGGAGAACGGCCTCGCGGACATCAACTGCCCGAACTGCGGCACCAAGGGTCAGTTCACCGAGCCCAAGCAGTTCTCGGGTCTGCTCTCCACGCACCTCGGCCCCACCCAGGACACCGGCTCGATCGCGTACCTGCGCCCCGAGACCGCCCAGGGCATCTTCACCAACTTCGCCCAGGTGCAGACCACCTCGCGCAAGAAGCCCCCGTTCGGCATCGCGCAGATGGGCAAGTCCTTCCGCAACGAGATCACGCCCGGCAACTTCATCTTCCGCACCCGCGAGTTCGAGCAGATGGAGATGGAGTTCTTCGTCAAGCCGGGTGAGGACGAGAAGTGGCAGGAGTACTGGATGCAGGAGCGGTGGAACTGGTACACCGGCCTGGGTCTGCGCGAGGAGAACATGCGGTGGTACGAGCACCCGAAGGAGAAGCTCTCCCACTACTCCAAGCGCACCGCCGACATCGAGTACCGCTTCCAGTTCGGCGGCAACGAGTGGGGTGAGCTGGAGGGCGTGGCCAACCGCACGGACTACGACCTCTCCGCGCACTCCAAGGCCTCCGGCCAGGACCTCGTCTACTTCGACCAGGAGCTCGGCGAGAAGTACACCCCGTACGTCATCGAGCCCGCCGCAGGTGTCGGCCGCACGATGCTGGCGTTCCTGCTCGACGCGTACACCGAGGACGAGGCGCCCAACGCCAAGGGCAAGATGGAGAAGCGGACGGTGCTCCGCCTCGACCACCGGATCGCCCCGGTGAAGGTCGCGGTCCTGCCCCTGTCCCGCAACCCCGAGCTGTCCCCGAAGGCCAAGGGGCTCGCGCAGGCGCTGCGACAGCACTGGAACATCGAGTTCGACGACGCGGGTGCGATCGGGCGCCGCTACCGCCGTCAGGACGAGATCGGTACGCCGTACTGCGTGACCGTCGACTTCGACACGCTCGACGACAACGCGGTCACGGTGCGTGAGCGGGACTCGATGAAGCAGGAGCGGGTGTCGCTGGACCAGATCGAGGGGTACCTCGCGGCGCGTCTCATCGGCTGCTAGGCCGTTTTTCGGGGGTCGGCGTCCGCCCGGCTCGTGACTTCGGCCGGCTGCGGGTTGTCCGTGGCTGGTCGCGCAGTTCCCCGCGCCCCTACCGGGGCCGGGGAACTGTTCGTTCAGGGCCCTACAGGTCCAGATCCGCGAACAGGGCCGCGTGGTCCGAGGCCTGGTCGATCTTCGAGGTGACCGTGGTGAAGGACGGGAAGGTCCTGGGGGCCCAGATGCCCCGGCGTTCCACGCCCACATGGGTCACCGCGTCCCACAACTCCGGGGAGAGCAGCAGGTAGTCGAGCTTCTGCTCGTCGCGCTTGCCGGTGCCGTGGGTGCCCGGCAGGACCCCTTCGTAGCTCTCGTGGGTCATGGCCTCGCGCAGGCCCGCGTCGAGGAGGAGCTTGACGGGGGCGCTGTCGAGGGAGTCGTTGAGGTCACCGGCGACGACGACGCGGGGCGAGCGGCTCAGCGCCGCCTCGTAGATCTCCTTGACGCGCAGGGCCTGGGCCTTGCGGCGCTTGTCGTTCTCGGAGGCGCGGCCGAAGCCCTTGCTCTTGAAGTGGTTGCCGAGGATCCACAGCGGCTCACCCGGGACCTCGATCTCGAACTCGGGGCAGTCCCGGCTGAACACCGGCTGCCCGGACTCGCCCGGATCGAAGATGTGCGACCGCACGGACGTGATGGGGAACCGGCTGAGGACACCCACGTCGATGCCCCGGTTGTCGTTGCCGTCGATCAGCAGGTTGAACGGGTAGGGGCGGTTGCCCAACGCCCCGCCCAGGACCTGGGAGTTGAAGCGGTCCAGGGTGACGCGGTCCTCCACCTCGACGGTGAGGAGGATGTCCGCGTCGACTTCCGCCATCACGCGGGCGGTGTTCTCCACGGCCTGCCAGCTGAGGTCGCCGCGCGTCATCTCAGCCCAACCCGCCCACTTCGAGCGGCCCTTGGCGACGATCCGGATACCGGAGCCGCCCGACGGCCCGACCGTGAACAACTTGGCGCCGCCGCGCGGCTGGTTGACGAGGAACGGGTGGTCGCCGCCCCCGGCCGGGTCGTGGGCGCCGTGCTTCACGATCAGCTCGGCGATCCGCTCCTTGTCCGCCTCTTCGTAGATGTCCTTGTCGAGGAGAGCGACCAGTTCGTTGAAGTCGTCCAGGATCTCCTTGCGCCGCTCGGGGTCCTGGAGGCCGAACACCTTCGGCCGACGGAAGAGGTTCTCGGCGTTGAACGTGGCGATGCGGATCGTCATGCGCCCTCCAGGCAGCCGCGCGGCCGATGCCGGGGCGCGGTGACCGCGCGCCGACCGTTCGCATGGTCCGATTGTCGGAGAGCGGAGGAAACGTGTCCAACGGAACGTCAGGGCGACTTCCGGCGTTCCCGGAAATTTCTCGTAAGCGGCACCCATCCGCATCCGTCCCCGCTCCGAAGGAGAGGTCATGAGGCCCGCAGGGGGCGGGCCGCGCATCTTCCACGGGGGCGTACATGCGCAAGCAGGCAGTCATCGGCGTACTCACCATGGCCGTCGCGGTCGGCACGGTCGGTGCGGTCGGATCGGGGGCGCTCGGCGGAGCCTCGTCGTCGGGGTCCGGGGCGACGTCCAGTGCGTCGATGTCCGGGGCGGTCGCGTCCGCGGCGGCGGGCGACGCGGCCGGTTCGGGCGGCGGTACCGGTATCGAGGCCAAAGGCGGTGTGCCGGTCGGCGGGGCTCGGGTGCCGAACGGGCTGAAGGCCGTCGGGCTCACCGCCGACCAGCGGCTCGTCGTCTTCCGGATCGACAGGCCCGGGGCCGCCGTACCGCTCGGCGGGGTCCGCGGGCTCAAGGGCGACACCCGGCTCGTCGGCATCGACTACCGCGTCCAGAACAACAAGCTGTACGGCGTCGGGGACAAGGGTGGCGTCTACACGCTGCGGGAGGTGGGCGCCAAGGCCACCAAGGTCTCCCAGCTCTCCGTTCCGCTCCAGGGCCGGTCGTACGGCGTCGACTTCAACCCCGCAGCCAACCGGCTCCGGGTGATCAGCGACACCGGGCAGAACCTCCGCCACAACCTCGACGACCCACAGGGCGCCCCGGCCGCCGGGACGACCGCCGTCGACGGCACCCTCACCAACCCGCCGGTCCCGCCCGCCACCGGCGGCGCGACCGCGCCAGGGGTGACCGGGGCGGCGTACACCAACAACGACCTCGACGCCGGCACGGCCACCACGCTGTTCGACCTCGACACGGCCCTGGACCGGATCTCCGTGCAGTCCCCGGCCAACGCGGGGAACCTCGCGCCCACCGGCGGGCTCGGCGTCGACCTGCCGCCGACCGCCGGGTTCGACATCTACGGCACCGGCCGGAACGGGGTGAACGCCGGATACGCGGTGACGGGGTCGCGGGTGTACGGCGTCGACCTGCTGACCGGGCGGGCGCGCGAACTGGGGAGCTTCCCGAGGGCGAGGCAGGTGATCGATCTGGCGATACCGCTGCGGCAGGGCTGACCCGGGTGGGCGAGGTCCGCTGGTGAGCAGGGAGCGCGGGTGAGCAGGGAGCGCTGGTGACCAAGGAGGGCTGGTGACCAAGGAGGGCTGACAAGTGGCAGATGACAGATATTGAAATCTGTCAGCTGTCATGTCAGGGTGGTGGCATGACGACACGAACCCGCACCCTCGGAACCACCGGCCCTCAGGTCTCCGCCCTCGGTCTCGGCTGCATGGGCATGTCCGCGCTGTACGGCGGGGCCGACCGGGCCGAGTCCATCGCCACCCTCCACGCGGCCCTCGAAGCAGGGGTGACCCTGCTCGACACCGGCGACTTCTACGGGATGGGGCACAACGAGCTGCTGATCGGCGAAGCCCTGCGCGCCGCACCGGCCGCGCACCGGGAACAGGCCCTGATCAGCGTCAAGTTCGGGGCGCTGCGCGACCCGGACGGCGGCTGGGCCGGCTACGACGGCCGGCCCGCGGCCGTGAAGAACTTCGCCGCCTACTCGCTCCAGCGGCTCGGCACGGACCACATCGACGTCTACCGGATCGCCCGCGTCGACCCCGACGTCCCGATCGAGGAGACGGTCGGCGCGATCGCCGAACTCGTCGAGAAGGGGTACGTCCGCCACATCGGCCTCAGCGAGGTCGGCGCGGAGACGATCCGCCGAGCCGCCGCCACCGCCCCCATCACCGACCTCCAGATCGAGTACTCCCTCATCTCGCGCGGCATCGAGGACGAGATCCTCCCCACCGCCCGCGCACTGGGCATCGCCGTCACGGCGTACGGGGTGCTCTCCCGCGGTCTGATCTCCGGCCACTTCACCCCCGACCGGCAGCTCGCGGCCGGGGACTTCCGCTCGTTCTCGCCCCGCTTCCAGGGCGACAACCTCCGGCACAACCTGAACCTGGTCGAGGCGCTGCGGAAGATCGCCGAGCAGAAGGGCGTGACCGTCGCGCAGATCGCGATCGCCTGGGTCCTCTCGCGCGGCGAGGACATCGTGCCGCTGGTGGGCGCCCGCCGCCGCGACCGGCTGGCCGAGGCGCTGGGCGCGCTGGAGGTACGGCTCGACCAGGCCGATCTGGCGGCGATCGAGGAGGCCGTCCCGGCCGGCGCGGCGGCGGGCGACCGCTACCCGGCGGCCCAGATGGCACACCTCGACAGCGAACGCTGAACCCCACTCCGGGTACGGTTCCGGACATGACGCCGACCACCGAGACCCTGACCGCCGAGCGCATCCTCGAAGCGACCGAGGAGGTCCTGCGCCGCCACGGCCCGGCCAAGGCCACCGTGGTCGACGTGGCCCGCGCGCTCGGCGTCAGCCACGGCAGCGTCTACCGCCACTTCCGCACGAAGGCGGCGCTGCGGGAGGCGGTCACCAAGCGGTGGCTGGACCGTACGTCCGCGTCCCTGACCGGGATCGCCGCCGAGGCCCGCGATCCCGAGGCCCGGCTGCGCGAATGGCTCGCCGCCCTGTTCACGGCCAAGCGGCGCAAGGCGGGCGACGACCCCGAGCTGTTCGCCACGTACCAGGTCCTGACCGGCGAGAACGTCGAGGCCGTCGGCGCCCACATCGCCGACCTGACCGGGCAGCTGACCCGGATCATCCGCGACGGGGCGGACACCGGTGCCTTCACCGCCACCGATCCGGCGATCACCGCCCGCGCCGTCTTCCACGCCACCGCCCGCTTCCACGATCCCGGCTACGCCCAGGACTGGGACCAGCCGGACATCGAGGACCAGTTCGAGGCCGTCGTGGACCTGGTGGTCCGGGGGCTGCGGGCCTGAGGGGGCGGAGCACGGCGCCTGCGCGACGGGCCTCTAGGCCACGCAGAACTCGTTGCCCTCCGGGTCGTGCATCACCCACCAGTGGCCGGCCGGGCCCTTGTCCACCTCGTGCAGTCGGGTGGCGCCCAGGGTCTCCAGGCGGGCCACCAGGTCGTCCAAACCGCCCGGTTCGGCGTGGACGTCGATGTGGAGGCGGTTCTTCACCGTCTTCGGCTCCGGGACGTCCTGGAAGAGGAGGCGGCGGCCCCGGCCGATGCCGGTGAAGGGGTCGTACGGGTCGTCGGGGTGGCGGACGGCGGCGTAGCCGCGGAACACGGCGTGGCCGGCGTGCTCGCCGACGGCCTCCTCCGGAAGGCCGCCCGTGGAGCGGAGGTGGGCGATCAGCGCGCTCGGATCCTCCACCTCGTAGCCCAGCGCGGCTGCCCAGAAATCGGCCAGGGGCTGCGCGTCGCGGGTGTCGATGACCAGTTTCCAGCTCAGTGCGGCAGTCATGTAACCGGTTATAGTGGTTACATGCCCTCGTCGTCCACGTCAGCCACGCCGGAAGGGGCCCTTTCCGGGTCCCCGGAAGGGCCGGGAATCCCCCTGCGGTCGTACACCGGCCATGTCTTCCGCTTCGATCCGGGCGCCCTCTGTCTGGAGCTCCTCGTCACCGGAGGACCCGGCGCCCTCACCCGCTACGAGGTGCTGCACACCCCCGAGGACCTGGCCGCCTGGGTCGGCGGGTCCCGGCTCACCCCCACGCCGGGCACCCTGGACCTCACCGACGCCGACGTGGAGCACGTACGGCGACTGCGCGACGCGCTGCTTCGCACGGTGGTCTCGCGCCTCCACCCGGGCGGACTGCCCCCGCTGGACATCCCGGCGGCCGGCCCCGCCGACCTGCGCGTCATCAACGACGCCGCGGCGCAGCCTCCGCTCGCCCCCGCCCTCGGCGAGGACGGCACCCGGCGCTGGTCGCCCGCCCCGGCGAGCGGCGTCCAGCTCGCCTCCACCGTCGCCCGTGACGCCGTCGACCTGCTCACCGGGCCGTACGCGGACCGCGTCCGCATGTGCTCCGGCGAGCGCTGCTACCTGATCTACGTCGACACCTCGCGGCCCGGCCGCCGCCGCTGGTGCTCCATGGAGCACTGCGGCAACCGCAGCAAGGTGCGAGCCCACCGCGCCCACCGCGCGCGCCGCACCGACGAGCCCGCCCCGAACGAGGAGTGATCGCCATGGCCGCCACCGGACTGACCCGCGACGCGGGATGGGAGATCGGCGTCTCCCGCACCCTCGACCGACCGCCGGCCGCCGTCTGGGAGTTCGTCAGCGGACCGCGGGGGCTGGCGCTGTGGCTCGGGGCCGGGGCGCGGCTCACCCCCGAGCGCGGCGCCCCGTACACCACCGACGCGGGGATCGGCGGCGAGGTGCGCGGGTACCGGCCCGGTGAACGGATCCGGGTGACGTACGGCGACACGACCGTCCAGGTCACCGTCTCGGCCGCCGCCGGGGGCAGGACGGTCCTCCGGTTCCATCAGGAGCGCATGGCGAGCGCCGGGGAACGCGAGCGGCGCAGGGAGCACTGGCGGCGCGTGCTGGACCGGGTCGCGCAGGCCCTCGACGTACGGGCCTGACCGCCCGGCCGGTTCAGGAGGCCGCGGGGTCCACCGTCGCCTGGTGGGCCTCGGCGAGGTGCTCCTGCGCCTTCAGCCACGGCAGGAACTGCGCGCCCTTGCGCCAGCCGCACGTGTCGCACCTGATCGTGCGCTGCACCCCGGAGCGCTGGACCCGCACGACGTGCTGTCGCCCGTGCTGGTCCCAACGGCTCACCTTGCTCGCGTTGTTCGAGTTGCTCGACTTGTTCTCCGACATCAGGTCTCCAGCCGACACGTCGAGGGTCGTCGGCCTTTCACCGACCGCTGCCCGTGAGGAGTGTGCAGCACGACCAACATCAACAGGGGCGATTCGGCCATGAGTTGTCCCACCCGGGCGCCGGTCGGGCCGGGTCGGCGGACCCGTGCCCTCCGTATGCGCTGCCGCCGTGCTCCCCGCGTGCCGGCCGTGCGGGTACCGCGTGCGAGGATGACGGCTGTTCGAGGACGACGGCTGTTTTGAGACGGTCGGGGCGGCGGAGATTGGGACGCGATGATCGGGACGGTGTTCCGTAGCGAGGACGTGCCGGCGGACGACAGGTTCGACCACTGGCGGGAGATGGTCGGCCGGATGCGCTCGCCCAGCGACATCATCAGCGCCCACACCACCGACTTCTGGGCGGAGTTCCGGCTGATGGAGCTGGGCCCGGTGACCGTGTGGCCCACCTCGTTCCTGCCGACGCGCTACCGGCGCAGCCAGCGGATGGTGCGGCAGTCCGACCCCGAGCTGTATCACCTGTCGCTGCTGCTGGACGGTGAGTTGACCCTCGACCACGCGGGACGCAGCGGCGCGTTCGGCGCGTTCGACCTGCACCTCGCGGACAGTTCGCAGCCGTACGACCTCCGGCCGGCGGACGATCTGCGGCCCGCGCCCGTCCGGGGTGTGGGCGTCGACTTCCCCAAGTCGCTGCTGCCCCTTCCTCCGCACCGTGTGGGGGAGTTGCTGGGCCGTGGCATTCCGGGCCGGGAGGGTGTCGCCGCGCTGCTGACGGACTTCCTGCTCGGTCTGGAACGGCAGGCCGACACCCTCGGCCCGGCCGACGCGCCGCGCCTCGGGACGGTCGTCCTCGACCTGGTGTCCGCCGTGCTGGGCCAGGCGCTGGACGCCGAGGCGGCGCTGCCGCCGGAGACCCGCCAGGAGGCCCTCGCGCGGCGCGTCACCGCGTTCATCCGGCAGAACCTGCACGACCCGGAGCTGACACCGCCGGTGATCGCGGCCGCGCACCACATCTCCGTCAGCTATCTGCACCGCGTCTTCCAGCAGCACACCCGGGGCGAGACGGTCGCCGCGTGGATCCGGGCCCGCCGCCTGGAGGGCGCCCACCGCGACCTCGCCGACCGCTCCCTGCGCACCACCCCGGTCCACGTCATCGCCACCCGCTGGGGCTACCCACGGGCCTCCGACTTCACCCGAGCCTTCCGCACGGCCTACGGCGCCCCACCCACGGAATACCGCCAGGAGGCCCTGGCGGACCGGGACCGTCGGGTCGGCAACGGCGCCTGAGCAGCGCCGCCGACCCGACGGTCCCCGGCGGGGGACGCGGCCCGCGTAGGCTCGCGGGATGCATGTCCACCGGCGCTTCAAGAACCCTCCCGCGCTGCCTCACGGGGTGGTGGTCGAGACGTTGGAGCGGGCCCTGCGTGACCGTTCGGCGGAGGGGGAGGCGGCGGGGGTGCTGGTCGGCACCGCGTTGCACGACGACGACGCGGGGTTCGTCGAGCACTGGTGCGTGCAGGTGGGGACCCGGGCCGTGCCGGGCAGTCCGCTGCTCGGGCTGGCCGGGCTGTGCCTGGGTCACACCGCCCGACGCTTCGGGCGTCTCGGCGACGAGGCCCGCGCCCTGGCGGAGTCACTGGCGGCGCGCGCCGAGGCGGACCCGTCGGACGTGGACGGCCGCGCCCTCGACGGCTACGACGACGTCCGCAGCTTCCTCCACCTGTGGTGACGCCACCCACCCCCACGAGAAACGCGGGGCGGCGAACCGGACCGCCGGGCACCTGGGCCGGCTCCGCGCCCCTCCTGTCAGGGCGCCCCGACTTCTAGGGCGCCCCGATACCCGCCGCGTCCCGTGCCTCCGGCGACTCCAGGCGGGCCGCCGTTCGTTCGGCGGTGGCTCGGGCCCAGGGGCCGGTGGTCAGGGCGCCCAGGGTCAGGACGGCGAAGCCGCATGCCGCGACGATCCACCACGCGGGGCGGGCCGCCGACACGAACGACTCGGCGTACGAGGACGCCCCCACGCCCGCCGCCAGCACCGCCCCGATCACGGCGACGCCCAGGGTCTGGCCGATCTGCCGGCTGGTGGAGGCGACGGCGGCGGCGACACCGGCCTGCGCGCGGGGCATGCCGGAGACCGCCGTGTTGGTGATGGGCGCGTTGACGAAGCCGAAGCCGATACCGAACAGCACGTATCCGACGACCAGGGTGACGTTCGCCGTCTCCGCCTCGAACGCGGCGAACAGCACCCCGCTCGCGGTCATCGTCACCCCCGCGACGAGCAGCGGCAGCCGTGGGCCCCGGCTGCCGACCAGCCGCCCGGCGACCGGCGCGCACACGAAGCACAGGAAGGCCATCGGGAGCATCCACAGCCCGGCGTGCAGGGCGTCCAGCCCCCGGACGTTCTGCAGGTACAGCGTCGACAGGAACAGGAAACCGCCGAGCGCCGCGAACGCGCTGACCGCGATCACGGTCGCCCCGCTGAACGGCGCCGAACGGAAGAAACGCAGGTCGATGAGGGGCTCGTCCCGGCGCGGCTCGTACCGGAGCAGGCCGACCAGCGCGGCGAGGGCGACACCGCCGAACACCAGCGTCCGCCCCACGGGCGCGGTCGGCGCCTCGATGATCGCGTACGTCAGCGAACCCAGCAGCGCGATGACCAGGAGCTGCCCCACCGGATCGGGGCGGCGGGCCTTCGGCGCCCGGGACTCCGGGACGAACCGCCAGGTCAGCGCGAGTGCGGCCAGACCGACCGGGAGGTTGATCCAGAAGATCGAGCGCCAGCCGACCGACTCCACCAGGACACCGCCGATGATCGGCCCCGCCGCCATCGAGATGCCCACCACCGCGCCCCACACCCCGATCGCCCGGGCCCGTTCGCGCGGGGCCGTGAACGTGTTCGTGATGATCGACATCGCGACCGGGTTGAGCATCGAACCGCCGACCGCCTGCACCATGCGGAACACCACGAGCGCGTCGAGATTCGGGGCGAGGGAGCAGAGCAGCGAGCCGAGGGTGAAGACGACGAGGCCCGCCATGAAGACCCGTTTGCGTCCGATCCGGTCCGCCGTGGAGCCCGCCAGCATCAGCAGCGAGGCGAGGACCAGCGTGTAGGCGTCGATCGTCCACTGGAGACCGGCGACGCTCGCGTCCAGGTCGCGCTGGAGGGTCGGCAGGGCGACGTTGAGGACGGTGTTGTCCAGGCTCACGATCAGGAGGCTGGTGCAGCAGATCGCGAGCACCAGCAGACGGTGGCGACGGCTGAGCTCGGGCATGTCCTCCATCGTACGCCCGAGTCAATAGTGCGCCTAACTAATGAATGCGGTGTCGTCGCTCACGAACGCGGTGGCGTCCGGGAGCCGCCACCGGCCGCCGCACAGGGCTCGCCCGGTGTGCGGGACAATGGGGGAATGTCCACGCCCTCGACCGCGGCCGCCGCGCCTCTCCAGATCGGTCCGCACACCGTCACCCCGCCCGTCGTCCTGGCCCCCATGGCCGGGATCACGAACGCGCCCTTCCGCACCCTGTGCAGGGAGTTCAGTGGGGGCAAGGGCCTCTTCGTCAGCGAGATGATCACGACGAGGGCGCTGGTCGAGCGCAACGAGAAGACCATGCAGCTGATCCACTTCGACGCGACCGAGAAGCCGCGCTCGATCCAGCTGTACGGCGTGGACCCGGTGACCGTCGGCAAGGCCGTCCGCATGATCGCGGAGGAGGGCCTCGCCGACCACATCGACCTGAACTTCGGCTGCCCGGTGCCGAAGGTGACGAGGAAGGGCGGCGGCTCCGCCCTCCCGTACAAGCGGAACCTGCTCCGCGCGATCCTGCGCGAGGCCGTCTCCGGCGCCGGGGACCTCCCCGTCACCATGAAGATGCGCAAGGGCATCGACGACGACCACATCACCTACCTCGACGCCGGCCGTATCGCCGTCGAGGAGGGCGTCACCTCCATCGCCCTGCACGGCCGCACCGCCGCCCAGCACTACGGCGGCACCGCCGACTGGGACGCCGTCGCCCGGCTGAAGGAGCACGTGCCCGAGATCCCGGTGCTCGGCAACGGAGACATCTGGTCCGCCGAGGACGCCCTGCGGATGGTGCGCGAGACCGGCTGCGACGGAGTCGTCGTCGGACGCGGCTGCCTGGGCCGGCCCTGGCTGTTCTCCGATCTCGTCGCCGCCTTCGAGGGGCGTGCCGAGGACATCGCGCGCCCGTCGCTGCGCGAGGTGGCCGACGTCATGGTCCGGCACGCCACCCTCCTCGGCGAGTGGATCGGCGACGAGTCCAAGGGCGTCGTCGACTTCCGCAAGCATGTCGCCTGGTACCTCAAGGGCTTCGCCGTCGGCTCCGAGATGCGCAAGCGGCTCGCCATCACCTCGTCCCTCGCCGAACTCCGCGCGGGACTCGACGAGTTGGACCTGGACCAGCCGTGGCCGGCCGGTGCCGACGGACCGCGCGGCCGCACCTCCGGCAACAACCGCGTCGTCCTGCCCGACGGCTGGCTCAAGGACCCCTACGACTGCGCGGGCGTCGGCGAGGACGCCGAACTCGACACCTCCGGCGGCTGACCCGGCCACCGCCACCCGGCCGCCACCGCCCGGCCAACGCCCCGGCCGCAAGTGCCCGCAACTGGCCACGACCGAGGGCCTGTTGACCCGTTTCGTCGTCGTTCCGGTCGTTGTGCGGCCGGTTTCCGTCATCTCGGAATGAGTGGGGAAATGTCCGGGTAGCGCGCTTCGGTGTGCGGAGCGAACGAGACCCCGAAGACCCTCAGGACCCCGAAGAAGACGGCGAAGCGGCCCACCCGCCGGATCGCGCGGAAACCGGCGGCAGGGCCGAACCGGCCGGCCCCGCCCCCCGCGGGAGCCCCGCCCCCGCCGTCCTACGTCCCGCACTGCTCCCACCACGTCTCCTACCTCCTGACCGTCCTGGACCGGCTCGTGCCCGTCGGCACCCGGTGCGCGGTCATCGGAGCCCCGCTCAACTCCAACGTCGGCGACAGCGCGATCTGGCTCGGCCAGCGCGCCCTGCTCGCCGCGCTCGGCGCCGAGGTGCGCTACGCCTGCGACCTGGTGTCGTACGACGCCGCCCACCTCGCGGCCTGCGTGCCGGAGGGGCCGATCATGCTGACCGGCGGCGGCACCCTCGGCGACCTGTGGGAGGACAGCCAGCTGCTGCGGGAGCGGGTGCTGCGCGACTTCCCCGACCGCCGGATCGTCCAGCTGGCCCAGTCCGTGCACTTCACGGACCACGCCAACCTCACCCGCGCCCGCCGGGTCTTCGACGCCCATCCGGACCTCACCCTGCTGCTGCGCGACCGGCACAGCCTGCACCGCTGCCGCACCGTCTTCGAGGCGCCCGCGCTGCTCGTGCCCGACCTCGCGTTCGCCGTGCCCCCGGACGCGCTGACCGGCGGCACGGCCAGCCATGACGTCGTCTGGCTGGCCCGGGAGGACAAGGAGTCCGCGAAGGGCCCGCCCGCCGGGCGGGGCGCGATCGGCGGCGGGTGCGGCGGCCCGTACGTCTTCGACTGGGCACGCGAGGCCACGGACGCCGAGTGGCGGCAGGCGAAGGAGACCCTGTGGCGGGGCCGGGCCCGCGCCCTGTGCCGGGCCTCCTCGGGCGACCCCGTCGGAGCCGCCCCCGGTCTCCTCACCGCCTACGACGGCCTCGCCCGTCTCCAACTCGCGCGCGGCTGCCGCCTGCTGACGTCCGGCCGGGTCGCCGTCACCGACCGCCTCCACGGCCATGTCCTCGGTCTGCTCCTCGCCCTGCCGCACGTCCTCGTCCCCGACCGCTACGGCAAGATCCGCAGCTACTGGGACACCTGGACCGCCCACCGGCCCCCGACCGCACCGGGCGCGACCGTGGCCTGGGCGGGCACCGAGGCGGAGGCGAGGGAGACCGCGGGCAGGCTCCTCGTCGACCTGCCCTGAGGCGCGCCCGGCGCGCGGCTACGCGCCCCCGACCGCGGTCAGCAGCGCCAGCGGCGCCGCCGCCGACCGGGACTCCCGCACACACGCGTGCGGGTACGGCACCGGCTCCGGATGCGTGTTCCTGCCGTACCCGGCGAGCACCTCCGGCAGCCGGTGTCCCATGGCCGTGGCCGCGTCCACCAGCCCGCCCGCGACCGTGCGGGCCTCGTCGTGCAGCCCGTACCGGGCCAGGCCCAGGGTGATCAGCGCGTTGTCGTGGGGCCAGACCGAGCCCCGGTGGTACGACAGCGGATGGAACGCCGGCTGCCCCGAGGCCAGGGTCCGCACGCCCCACCCGGAGAAGAAGTCCGGTTCGAGCAGCCGCCGGCCGACGGTCTTGCCGTACTCCTTGTCCAGCAGCCCCGACCACAGCAGATGCCCCGCGTCGGAGGCGAGCGCGTCCGTGCGGCGGCCCTCGCTGTCCAGGGCCAGCGCCGGGAAGTCGTGCTCCGGCATCCAGAAGTCCCGCTGGAAACGGTCCCGGAGGTCACCGGCGGCCTGCTCCAGGAGCGCCGCGTAGACCTCGTCCTCCCAGACCGTCCGGGCCAGCGCGGCGGTCCGGCGCAGCGCGTCGTACGCGTAGCCCTGGGCGCCCGCCGCCATCACCGGCCCGGCGGGCGGGCGGCTGCCGTCGGCGGAGCAGATGGCGCCGGGGGAGTCCTTCCAGTTCTGGTTGGAGAGCCCGCCCTGGTCGGCGCGGTACACGAGGTAGCCGCGGGAGGTGAGGCCGCCGTGGTCCAGCATCCAGCCGATCGCGGCCCGCGCCTGCGGCTCAAGCCGCCGGGCCAGGGTGACGTCACCGGTCTGCTCCACGTACGCGCCGAGCAGCACCAGGAACAGCGGGGTCGCGTCGACCGAGCCGTAGTAGCGGCCGTACGGCACCTGCCCGAAGTGGGCCAGCTCGCCGTGGCGCACCTCGTGGACGATCTTGCCGGGCTGGGCGACCGCGTCCACGTCGACCTCGGCGGCCTGGGTGGCGGCGAGCGCGAGGAGCGTGGCGGCGGCCGGTTCCGGGCGGTAGGGGAGGGTGAACAGCGACGTCAGCAGCGCGTCGCGGCCGAGGAGGGTCAGGAACCAGGGCGCCCCGGCCGCCGGCACCCGGAGGCTCTCGCCGTCCGGTCCGGTCGCGGGGACCTGGAGCGCGGCGAGATCGGCGAGGCCCCGCGAACAGGCCGCGGCCAGCTCCGGCCAGCCGGTCGGGAAGGCGACACCCTCCATGAACGCGCCCTCGGAGGCGAGGACCTGGTGCGTCACGGCGGCCGGGGAGGCCGGGACGCGCAGGGGCCGCCGGTCGCCGTGCGGGCGGGCCATCACCCGCAGGGTCAGCTCCACCGAGCCGTGCGGCTCCAGGTCCAGCGCCCAGACGAGGCGTCGCGCGCCCGTCCCGGTCTCCTCCACGGCATCCGGCGCGGGCTCGGCCGTGACCGTCGTGCAGGACCGCCACTCACCGCGCCGGTAGCTGAACTCCACTCCGTCGTCGAGGACCTCACGCTTTCTGACGGCGCCGATCTTGGCGTACGTACGGAAGTCGGAGCGCAGCTCGAACTGGTCGGTGAAGTCGGCGTCCACGGTGAGCGCGATCCGGACCGTCGCCGGCACCGGACGGTTGCTGGTGACGCGCAGCGCCTCGACGAACGCGCTGTCGGAGACGGCCTGCTCCCGGAAGATCGTGTACGCGGGCGGCTCCTGGCGCCCGCCCCGGGGGACGAGCACACACCGCGCGGTGTCGCCGTCGCCGACCGGGGTGAGCGTCTCGGGGACGGCGCCGTCCACGGTGAGCTGCCACCGGCTCAGATGCCGTGCGTCCCGTACGAACAAGCCGTCCGGGGAACTGCCGCCCCGCCGCCCGCTGATGTCGCCGCCGTCGCCCACGGCGGCGAAAGTGCCGCCGCGCACGAGCAGGTGATGCCGGTCCGTCATCGCCGGTCCCCTCCCTGGTCACTCATGTCGCACGTGTCGAATCCGGCCCGGTCGTCGTGGTGCCGGTCGTCGTCGCGGTCCGGTCCGTCGCCGCTTCGGCGGCCGTGGTCGTCCTGGTGCAGCAGATCGAGGGCGAGCGCGGCGGTCCAGCTGAAGCCGAGGGCGCCGCAGGGCTCGCCCGTGTACGGGTCGACGTACTCGGCGAAACCGGAGGCGCCCGCGGTCTCCAGCAGCGCCGACCGCAGCGCGTCCGCCCGCCCCAGCTCCCCGTGGAGCCTCAGGCCCCGCTCCAGCATCCAGTTGGTGTTGAACCAGGCCGGGCCCCGCCAGTACCGGTGCGGATCGAACGCCTCGCCCAGCAGGTCGTACGACGGCACGAGACGGGTGGTGTCCCCGAGCCCGAAGTGCGGTCCGTGCGCCGTCCGCACGAGGGCGGCGACGATCTCGCGGGGCAGACCGGGCACGAGCAGGGGCAGCAGTCCGGAGACACCGCGCTCGGGGACGAGGCCGCCACCGACGACGTCCCGGCACAGGAACATCTCCTCCGCCGGATCCCACAGCCGTTCCACGAGGGCGGCGGTCAGCCGCTCCGCGCGGGCGTCGCGGGCCGTGCCGGTCGCCCCCAACTCCGCGGCGATACGGGCCAGGGCGTGCTCGGAGGCGATGAGGAGGGCGTTGAAGGCGGGGTCCTCGACGGCGAACTCGCCGCGCCCGTCGGCGTATCCCCCGTCCCGGTAGTCCGTCGCCAGCCGCACGTACCGCCCGTAGTCCAGATCCGTCGGCCGGTCCTCGGCCGCGCCGTGGTCGAGGTCGGCGCGGCGGAAGGAGCGGGTCGGGGCCGGGGTCACCCGGGACAGGGGCGCGTCCCAGGCGGGGCTGTTGTCCATGCCCTGCTCCCAGGGGTGGACGACCGAGGCCAGCCCGCCGCCGCCCAGGTCCCGGCGGTGCAGCAGATAGCGGTGCCAGGCCGCGAGCCGCGGGTACACCCGGGGCAGGAAGCCGCGGGCCCGGGAGAGCCCCGGGTCGGAGCGGTGCACCAGCCACGCGGCCAGTGCGTGCACCGGCGGCTGCACGATGCCGGAGGTCTGGGTGGTGCGCGGGGCGCCCGCAGCGCGCCCCGCGGTCGAGGAGCGCCAGAAGTCGGGGCTCGGGAAGTACGCCTCCAGCGGCACCGAGGGGTTGAAGACGATGTGCGGGATCCGTCCGTCACCCCACTGGGCGTCGAGCAGGGTCTCCAGCTCGGTCTGCGCCCGCAGCGGCGACAGGTGGCGCAGCCCGATCGCGATGAACGCCGAGTCCCACGACCACTGGTGGGGGTACAGCCGGTGGGAGGGCACCGTGGACGTCCCCGTCCAGTTGCCCTCCAGCACCTCGGATGCCCTGCGGTGCAGCGATCCGCCCCGGACGCCCGGATCGTATACAGCGCCTTCAGGACGGACGCCCGTGCCTGGTCGGCGGGCTGTGAGCTGGGTTGTGCGATCCACTCAGGGCTCCCCGAGAACAAGGTGCCGACCGGTTCGGCAGTAGGTACCGTAGGGTTACGTCTATTTAACACGCAAAACTCAATATGTAATGCAGAGTTGGGGAACGCAAGAGGGTGAGCGCAAGCGGTCGCGCGGAACGGTCCGCGGACGATCGCGGGAGCGGTGCGTCGTCCGGCCGCCGGGGCGGGGATGATCGGGTGAGGGACCACGCGAACGGGAGGTCGTGAAGGTGGGCAGTCACGCCGGTGCAGGAGATCTGCTGGAGCTGGTCCGCAGCGGCCGGGCCACCACCCGTGGCGCGCTCCAGCAGGCGACGGGCCTGTCCCGGGCCACGGTGGGGCAGCGTCTCGACCGGCTGTTCCGCGCGGGCTGGCTCCGTGAGGGCGCCGGCGGTCCGGTCGGCTCCCCGCTGGGTGGACGCCCTTCCATCACACTGGAGTTCGACGACGAGCATGCGGTCGTCCTCGCCGCCGACCTCGACACCCGCCACGCCCGCGCCGCCGTCGTCTCCCTCACCGGCGAGATACAGGCCGAGCACAGCGGCACTCTCGTCATCGAGGACGGTCCCGAGGCCGTCCTGGACGGCCTTGGGCACTGGTTCGCCGAACTGCTGGAAAAGGCGGGGCAGTCGGCCGACGCGGTCTGCGGCATCGGGCTCGCCGTGCCCGGACCGGTGGAGATGGACACCGGCCGGGTGGTGCAGCCGCCGATCATGCCCGGCTGGGACGGCTACGACATACGCGGCCGGCTGGCCCGCGCCTTCGCCGACCACGCGGCCGGCCCGCCCGGCGTCCCCGTCCTCGTCGACAACGACGCCAACCTCATGGCGTACGGCGAACAGCGCACGGGCTACCCGGACTGCTCGGCGTTCGCCCTGGTCAAGGTGTCCACGGGTATCGGCGCCGGCGTGGTGGTCGGCGGCTCGATCTACCGGGGCGTCGACGGCGGCGCCGGCGACATCGGCCACATCCGGGTGCCCGACGGCGCGGACGCCCAGTGCAAGTGCGGGTCCTACGGCTGTCTGGCGGCGGTCGCGAGCGGCGGCGCCGTCGCGCGGCGGCTGAGCGAGGCCGGGGTTCCGGCGGCGTCCGGCTCCGATGTGCGCGATCTGCTGGTCGCCGGGCACCCCGGCGCGACCGCGCTCGCACGGGAGGCGGGCCGCTCCGTGGGCGACGTCCTGGCGACGGTGGTGACCCTGCTGAACCCCGGCGTCCTGATGATCGCCGGGGACTTGGCCGGAACCCCCTTCCTCACGGGCGTGCGCGAACTGCTCTACCAGCGGGCGCTGCCGCGCTCGACGGCCCACCTGGACGTCGTCACCTCCCGGCTCGGGGAGCGGGCGGGGCTGGTCGGGGCGGGCGCCCTGGTCGTCGAATACCTGTACGCGCCCGAACGAGCGGAGGAGCGGCTCGCGGCCCTGGGGGTGTGACGGGTGCCTCCGCCGGGCGTGTGACAGGCGGGTTTCCGTCCCGTGCGGCGGTCCGCATGGTGAAATCCCGGCCTCCGTGAACGCGTGATTCTCGCCACCCCTGATAAGGGTTGCGCTCAGATGAGCGGATCTTGGGCGGTTCCGGGTCTTCAAGGGGTGGCACTCAGTGCCACCCCTTGATCGTTCATCGCGCGAACTCAGACGTGTTGATTGCCGCTCATCTGAGCGGATATCGCGGGTCTCGGGGCATGTCGCCTTCAAGAGGTGAACACATCAGCGTTCAACACCTTGCCAAGCCTTGACTTTCGATCTGCTGGCGGACGGGTGGTTACAGGCGCATGACGCACAAGTGGACGTACCCAGGAGCCTTCGATCTGGGTATGTTCCTGGCCGTCAGGGCAGCCACCGCGTCCTCAAGGAGTTGGGACCTGTGTCGGAAAACAAAGATCCCCACGTAGGCCACGTAGCTCGGAGCGTTGAGGGCGTGAAGTTCGTCTATGACTTCACCGAGGGCAACAAGGACCTCAAGGACCTCCTCGGTGGCAAGGGCGCGAACCTCGCCGAGATGACCAACCTCGGTCTTCCGGTGCCTCCCGGCTTCACCATCACCACCGAGGCCTGCAAGGTCTACCTGGACAGCGGTGACGAGCCCGCGGCACTGCGTGACGAGGTGAGCGCCCATCTGGAGGCGCTCGAGAAGCGCATGGGCAAGAAGCTCGGCCAGGCCGACGACCCGCTTCTCGTCTCGGTCCGTTCCGGCGCCAAGTTCTCCATGCCCGGCATGATGGACACCGTCCTGAACATCGGCCTCTCCGACAAGTCCGTGAAGGGCCTCGCCGACCAGGCCGGCGACGAGCGCTTCGCGTGGGACTCCTACCGCCGGCTCATCCAGATGTTCGGCAGGACCGTCCTCGGCGTCGACGGCGAACTCTTCGAGGACGCCCTCGACAAGGCCAAGGAGACCAAGAACGTCACGGTCGACACCGAGCTGGAGGCCGCCGACCTCAAGAAACTGGTCACCACCTTCAAGAAGATCGTCAAGAAGGAGGCCGGCCGGGACTTCCCGCAGGACCCGCGCGAGCAGATGGACCTGGCCATCAAGGCCGTCTTCGACTCCTGGAACGGCGACCGCGCGAAGCTCTACCGCCGCCAGGAGCGCATCCCGCACGACCTCGGCACCGCCGTCAACGTCTGCTCCATGGTCTTCGGCAACCTCGGCCCCGACTCCGGCACCGGCGTCGCCTTCACCCGTGACCCCGCCTCCGGCCACCAGGGCGTCTACGGCGACTACCTGCAGAACGCGCAGGGCGAGGACGTCGTCGCGGGCATCCGCAACACCGTCCCCCTGGCCGAGCTGGAGTCGATCGACAAGAAGTCGTACGACCAGCTGATGCAGATCATGGAGACGCTGGAGAACCACTACAAGGACCTCTGCGACATCGAGTTCACCATCGAACGCGGCCAGTTGTGGATGCTCCAGACCCGCGTCGGCAAGCGCACCGCGGGCGCCGCGTTCCGGATCGCCACCCAGCTCGTCGACCAGGGCCTCATCGACGAGGCCGAGGCGCTCCAGCGCGTCAACGGGGCGCAGCTCGCGCAGCTGATGTTCCCGCGCTTCGACGAGGACGCGAAGGTCCAGCAGGTCGGCCGGGGCATCGCCGCCTCGCCGGGCGCGGCCGTCGGCAAGGCCGTCTTCGACTCGTACACGGCCGTGAAGTGGTCCCGGTCCGGCGAGAAGGTCATCCTGGTCCGCCGGGAGACCAACCCCGACGACCTCGACGGCATGATCGCCGCCGAGGGCATCCTGACCTCGCGCGGCGGCAAGACCTCCCACGCGGCCGTCGTAGCCCGCGGCATGGGCAAGACCTGTGTCTGCGGCGCCGAGGAGCTGGAGGTCGACACCAAGCGCCGGCGGATGACCGTGCCCGGCGGGCACGTGGTGGAGGAGGGCGACCTCATCTCCATCGACGGCTCGTCCGGCAAGGTCTACCTGGGCGAGGTCCCGGTCGTCCCGTCCCCGGTCGTGGAGTACTTCGAGGGCCGGATGCACGCCGGCGCCAACGACGCCGACGAACTGGTCGAGGCCGTCCACCGGATCATGGCCTTCGCCGACCGCAAGCGCCGGCTGCGGGTCCGGGCCAACGCCGACAACGCCGAGGACGCGCTGCGCGCCCGCCGCTTCGGCGCCCAGGGCATCGGACTGTGCCGCACCGAGCACATGTTCCTCGGCGACCGGCGTGAGCTGGTCGAGCGGCTGATCCTGGCCGACACGGAGACGGAGCGCGAGGAGTCCCTGAAGGCGCTGCTCCCGCTGCAGAAGCAGGACTTCGTCGAGCTGTTCTCGGCGATGGACGGACTGCCGGTGACGATCCGTCTCCTCGACCCGCCGCTGCACGAGTTCCTGCCCGACATCACCGAGCTGTCGGTCCGGGTCGCCCTGGCGGAGTCCCGCCAGGAGCCCCACGAGAACGAACTCCGGCTCCTCCAGGCCGTCCACCGGCTGCACGAGCAGAATCCGATGCTGGGTCTGCGTGGTGTCCGCCTCGGCCTGGTCATCCCCGGCCTGTTCACCATGCAGGTGCGGGCCATCGCGGAGGCGGCGGCCGAGCGGAAGAACGCCAAGGGCGACCCGCGCGCCGAGATCATGATCCCGCTCGTCGGGACGGTGCAGGAGCTGGAGATCGTCCGCGAGGAGGCCGACCAGGTCGTCGCGGAGGTCGAGGCGGCGACCGGTACGCAGCTGAAGCTGGCGATCGGCACGATGATCGAGCTGCCGCGGGCCGCGCTGACCGCCGGCCAGATCGCGGAGGCGGCGGAGTTCTTCTCCTTCGGCACGAACGACCTCACCCAGACGGTGTGGGGCTTCAGCCGGGACGACGTGGAGGCGAGCTTCTTCACGGCCTACCTGGAGAAGGGCATCTTCGGCGTCAGCCCGTTCGAGACGATCGACAAGGACGGTGTGGGCTCCCTGGTGAAGCTGGCCGCCGAGGCCGGCCGCGCCACCCGCCCCGACCTCAAGCTCGGCGTCTGCGGCGAGCACGGCGGCGACCCCGAGTCGGTCCACTTCTTCCACGAGGTCGGTCTCGACTACGTCTCCTGCTCCCCGTTCCGCATCCCGGTGGCCCGTCTGGAGGCCGGCCGCGCGGCGACGCAGTCGGAGGGCAGCGACCACCGCTAGCCGGCACCGCGAGGCATCCGCCTCGCACCCCGGACCCCGGAACCGCCGCTTGTCCCCGACCGACCCTCACCGATGGGCGGCGGTTCCGGATCACGAAAAGAGGGCGGCACCCCGTGCGGGGGGTGCCGCCCTCCGTGCGAGGAAAACTCCGTGGCCCGTGGGGCCGGGCTGTCGGTAGCGTCGGGGGACCGCCGACCGCGCCGGGCAGTCGGCCCGTTCCCCGAGGGTGAGTTCCGTGAGTACGCCGCGCCCGACGCCGTACGAGACGCCGTCCGGGACGACCACGCTGTGGCGTCCCACCGGCCCCGAGGAGCTCGCGCTGGTGCGGGAGTCGGGCTGGAGGGCCTGGCCGCCGCGCCTTCCCGAGCAGCCGATCTTCTACCCCGTCCTCAACGAGGACTACGCCGTGAGGATCGCGCGGGACTGGAACGTGAAGCACAGCGGGGCCGGCTTCGTGACCCGGTTCGAGGTCGAGACCGCGTTCCTGCGCCGCTACCCGGTGCGCCGGGCCGGCGGCGAGACGATCCTGGAGCTGTGGGTGCCCGCCGAGGAGCTCGACGAGTTCAACGCGCACATCGTGGGCCCCATCGAGGTCACTCACGAGTTCCGCTGAGCGCCCCCGATCTCCCGCAGCACCGCCACGAGTTCGTCGTGCTGCGCGTCGTTGATCTGTTGTGCCTCGGGTGTGTCGACGTGCAGCGTGTTGACGTGCAGGCCTGCCGCGGTCCGGTGGAACCAGTGGCTGATGCCGTTGCCGCGGGCCGCCCACACGTGCAGCTTGGGGTTCCACAGGGGGTGCTGCTCGCCGCCCGGAGCCCTGCGGAAGTCGATGTACGAGAAGAAGTTCACGGCGTACGGCCAGTGGTGCAGACAGTAGGCCTCCGGTGCGAGCAGCTCCCAGGCCCGTACGAACGGGACGTCCACGTGCCGCTGCATCTCGGTATAGGCGGCGCCCGCCCCGGCGATGGTGGCGCCAAGGCCCCCGACGCCCGCCTCGCCCACCTCGAACTCGATGGGCATCGTGTTCACGAACCAGCCGAGGGAATGCTCCCAGACCTCCGCGTTCCTCTCACTGACCGGCAGCAGCCCCCGGTACACCGCGGGGCCTCCCAAACGGCGCAGCGCCGTCGCGACCGCCGCCAGGACACCGGTGAAGACGCTGCCCCCAGCCGCACGGGCACCCGCGGCCAGTGCCTTCGTCTCGTCGGCGTCCAGCAACCGGCGGCTGCGGTTCGCCATCGGGTACAGGCGGTCGTCCGCCACCCCGATGTCGAAGGGGAACCGGGGGAAGAACCCACCGTTCCGGGCGGTGAATCCCTTCCAGTAGTCCAGCCGGTCGTCGTCGGGCCGCAGGGACGACCAGCGGCGGCGTTGCGCGTCCCCGAAGGTCAGATAGCTGGCCGCTGGCGGCAGTTCGGGGAGACGGCCGGCCGTGTGCGCCGCGTATGCCGTCTGGATCTCGTTCACCACCACGGGCATCGACATGCCGTCGCACACGAGGTGGTCGAAACAGAGATAGACCGTGGAACGCGACTCCCGGACCACCGCGCCCATCAGGAGCAGCGGCCAGGACAGCGTGTCGATGCTCTTGAACTCCTTGTCCAGATGGGTGTGCAGTCCCTCCGCGGTGTGGAAATGGCCGACCTGCTCCGCCTCCAGCGAGACCGATTCGGGTGAGAGGGCCGTGCAGGTCAGATCACCGGCCGGCCGCCGGAATTCACAGCGGAGCACCTCATGGCGGCGTACGAGGAGAAGGAAGGCGGATTCCAGCGCCGCGAGGTCGAGCCGGCCCTCGATCTCGAAGGTGATCGTGATGGAACTGGCGATGCAGTCACTCGTGCTCCGCGTCGCCTGGAACGACGAATGATGTTTGTCCTGGTTGAAGGACGCGGACTTGGACACGGCGGCCGGATCGTCTCCCCCGGAACGCGGGGTGTGTTTGGCGCGCAGGGACCAGGAAACGAGGGTGCCGGGCGCGATTCGGGTCTCGGTGAAAGGAATCTGTAGCACTCCGAGGCTCTCTGTTCGTGTGCGTGGGAGGGAGCGGGGGGGCGGGGGCAGGGGTGCGGATTTCCCGCGAGGACCGGGGACCGGACAAACACGTCAAGCGAGTCGGGCCAGCAGAGAACTCACCGCCGCGTTGACGCCGTTCTCGGCGCGGATCAAGGGGGCCATCTCCGTCGCCCGGTACCACAGGTGCCGGTCCTCGACCGCCCGGCCGATCGCCTCCGCGAGCCTCTCCGCCGTGAGGCGCTGGGCGGGGACGGGAGCGGGGGCCACGCCCAGCGCCCGCATCCGTTCGGACCAGTGGGACTGGTCGCCCATGTGCGGGCAGAGGACCTGGGGGCGACCGGCGGCGAGGGCGGCCGCGACGGTGCTGGGGCCACCGTGGTGGACGACCGCCGCCGTACGCGGGAAGAGCCAGTCGTGGGGCGCCGCGTCGATCGTCAGGACGTCCCGTGACGGGGGAGACTGCTCGATGCCGCCGCGCCCCGTCGCCACGACGGCCCGCGCCCCGGACAGCCGGACCGCCTCCATGACCAGGGCGTTGTACGAGGGCGCCCAGGTGTCGGACATGCTCCCGAAGTCGATGCAGACCGGTGCCGGTCCCTCGTCCAGGAAGCGGGTCAGCTCCGCGGGCGGCGTCCAGTCGTGGCGCGCCGGCATGAACCAGAAGCCCGTGGTGTGCACGGCGTCGCCCCAGACGGGGTCGACGGGCATCACATGCCGGCTGAACGACTGGAGAACCTGCCGCCGTTTGCCCTCGGGATCGCGCAGCCACCCCCGGGCGCCGTACCTGCGCGCCGCGAGCCCCAGCTCCGTCGTCCGCCAGCGCTCCACCTCACGGGACCGCTGGGTCGCCGTCACCACGGCGTAGGTGCTCCGGTTCAGGAAACGGGGTACCCGCGGCAACGGCAGCAGGGAGCAGGGGAACTCATCGGTGGGAATCCAGCCGGGCTGCAGGGCGACGACGACGGCGGGCACCTCCAGCATGTCGGCCACATGCTGGGCGGGGAACGCCGCCGAATGCACCACGGCCGCCACGTCGCCGTGATCGTGGGCGATCGCTGCCACGTCCTGAAGCGAGGGAATCAGTAGTTTCTTCAGACGGGCGACCGTTCTCGCGGCCGCGATGTTCCCACGTACTCCCAGCAGCCCGTGGTCGATGATCCGGCGGGTTTCCGGCTCGTCGAGAATCCGGGTGGGTCCGTCGTCGATCGACGCGAAATCCACCCCGTACGCGGCCGCTTCGGACGCGTACGGCGACGGAGCGGCCAATAACGGTGTGTGGCCGTGGCGACGGAGCGCCACGGCCAGTGCGAGGAAGGGCCGCACGTCCTCGCTGGTACCGCATGCCGCGAGGAGAACCTTGCGCGGGCGGATGCCGTCTCCGGGGCTCGCCGGCCCCGATTCTTTGGGCAAGACCACGCGCAGAACCTAGCAGAAGGGAAATCGAACGGGTTTGGCGTGGAAATGGGTTCGAGATTTCCCCTCCGGATTCCTCTCCGTATTCCCCTTCGGGATTCCCTTCGGGAATTGCTCAGGTGCGGAACGGCCCCGTCACTTCGTACGTGATGCCGCCGGACGAACTGCCGCTGGTGCCGCGCTGGCTGGAGAAGTACAGCCGGCGGCCGTCGGGGGAGAAGGCCGGGCCGGTGATCTCCGAGGCGGACTGGCCGTCGACGCGGAGGAAGGGGGCGACGACGTCGTCCGGGGTGATCACGCAGATCTCCATGGTGCCGCCGTCCTCCGCGACGAACAGGTCGCCGGAGGCCGTGCCGGTGACGTTGTCGACGCCGGTGAGCGGGGCGTTGCCGCCGGTCACCAGGGAGTCGTCGTAGGCGAGTTCGATGGTCTGCGCGGCCGCGTCGTACTGCCAGACGCGGTTGTCCCCCTTCGTCGTGAACCAGCAGGTGTCGTCGGCGTGGTAGCAGCCCTCACCGCCGTTGAAGCGCTTGGCGCCGGACACCTGGTTGCGGGTGGCGGTCGCGCCGGACGGGTCGGGGACCCTGGCCCAGGTCACGGGGCCGCTGGTGCCGGTGCCGGCCACCATGACCTCCAGCGTGCCCGACGACAGATCGCCCCAGGTCGTCGGCCGGAAGCGGTAGAAGCAGCCGTCGGTGACGTCCTCCGTCATGTAGACGACCCCGCGCGCCGGATCGGCGGCCGCCGCCTCGTGCTTGAACCGGCCCATCGCGTCCCGGCGCACCGCCGCCTTCACGCCCCACGGGTCGGTCTCGTAGACGTATCCCCGGTCGACCTCCTCGCAGGACAGCCAGGTGTTCCACGGCGTTTTCCCGCCCGCGCAGTTCGTCCGGGTGCCCGAGAGGATGCGGTACGCCGAGGTGACCGCGCCCGTCGAGGAGAACCGCACCGCGCTCGCACCGCCGGACGGGCTGATCTCCGAGTTGGAGACATAGATCCAGCCGCTGCCGTCCGCGTAACAGGCCCCGCCGTCGGGCGCGTTGTGCCAGGTGTACGACGTGCCGGGGACCCGCTGGCCGGAGCGGGCGATCACCCGGCTGGTGAAACCGCTGGGGAGCCTGATGCCGTTGGCGTCCGGCGCGCCGAGCGCACCGTACGGGCCCGCGCCGGGCTGGGCGGGCGCGGCGTACGCGGCGCCGCGCCACAGGGTTCCGCCGAACGCGGTCGAGGTGCCGCCGAGGACGGCCGCGCGTAGCAGGGTACGACGTTCCACTGTCGCTCCAAAGGTGCGTTGACCGGCCCGCCTGCCGGTCGGCGGCGGGGTCGCGCGGTGACGGAACTTAGGGGAGCGTGATGGACGGGGCATGGACAATCAATGACCGTGCGGCGGCGTTCTCGGGCGGCGCCCGCTCACGCGGGCAGCGGCGGCGCCTCGCGCCTGCGCGGACCGGGACGCGTACCGAAACCGTGGCCGCCGGGCGGGACCGGCGGTTCCGCCGAAGGCAGGCGGACGACGGCGTCCAGACCGCCCGTGGCCGCCTCGTGGAGCGTGACCTCGCCGCCGCTGGCGTGCGCGAGCCGCTGGACGAGGGAGAGACCGAGCCCCGTGCCGCCCTTGGGGGCGCCGGGGGCGCGCCAGAAGCGGTCGAAGGCACGGGCCCGCTGCTCGGCCGTCATCCCGGGCCCCTCGTCGGTGACATGGAGGTCGACCCAGGCGGGCCGGGCGTCGCGCAGGCCCCGACGGGCGGGGGCGTGGAGCCGTAGCTCCATGGTGACCGTGCTGCCGGACGGCGAGGCCCGCAGCGCGTTGGAGAGCAGGTTGTCGAGGAGCTGCTCCACGGCTCCCGGCAGTGCCGTCACGGGGCCCACGCTGCCGGCGAAGAGGACCAGCGAGACACCCTCGCGTTCGAACAACGGGCCCCAGGTGCGGTGCCGTTCCGCGCAGATCGCGCCCACGTCGACCTGGACCGGGATGGCCGCCGCCTCCTCCAGGCGGGCCATCGCGAGCAGTCCCTCGACCATCCGGGCCAGCCGGTCGGTCTCGGTGACGGCGGCGTCGAGGCTCGGCCGGGCGGGCCGGGCGATGTCCGGCTCCAGGTTCTCCAGGCGCAGCCGCAGCGCCGCCAGCGGCGTCTTCAGCTGGTGCGACGCCTCCCCCGCGAAGGCCCGCTGCGAGGCCAGCAGGTGTTCCAGCCGGGCGGCCGTCGTGTTGAAGGCCGCCGCCAGGCGGAGCACCTCCGGCGGGCCCGAGGTGACCTTCACGGAGGTGGCCGCCCCGCCCTCGGCAAGACGGTGCGTGGCCTCCTCCAACTGCCGGATGGGCCGCCCCGCCCACCGCGCGAACGCGAACGCCGCCACCGTCACACCGGCGAGCACCGCCAGCCCGGCCAGCACGAGCAGCAGCCACACCGCGAACACGCGCGCGTGCACCATGGTGGTGGGCAGCGTGACGCGCACGGCACCCTGGGTCGCTCCGCCGGAGGCCGGGCCGGCAGCGGCGGCCGTCCGCACGGCGGAGCGGGGGGTCGTAGCTGCGGCTGGGGCGGTGTCGGCGGTTGTGGCCGTGGCCGTGTGGCCCACGGGGGCCGCCACGGACAGGTAGTGGACCCCGCCGGTCGTCGTCGTGCGTACGTCGGTGGTGGCGCGGCCCTTGAGCGCGGCGGAGATCTCGGGGAGGGAGGCCAGGTCCCGTCTCTCCGCCTCGGACAGGTCGTGCGAGGTGGCCAACAGGTTCCCCCGCGCGTCGACGATGACCACCTTGCCGCCGATGCGCTCGGCGCAGTGCGCGGCTCGTTCGGCGAGTTCGTCCGGACGCCGGGCGGCGAGGGACAGCGCGGCGAACGCGGCGACCGACTCCGCCTCGTCATTGGCGGAGTTGACGATCCGCTCGCGTTCGGCCCGCGAGTAGACGAAGCCCAGCGGGATCTCCAGGCCCAGCAGGACGAGGGCGGCGAGGCTGAGGTAGCTCAGCAGCAGCCGGCGGGTCATGAGGCCGCCGCCTCGGGCGTGTGGTGCCGGCCCGGACCGGGTCCCGGCCCACGGCCCTGCCCCGGCCCGGGCCCGCGGACGGCGAGCCGGAAGCCGACACCGCGCAGGGTCTGGATCCACGCCGGGTCGCCGAGCTTGCGGCGCAGGGTGGCGACATGGACGTCCAGGGTCTTGGTGGGGCCCTGGTAGTGGTCGTCCCAGACGCGGTTGAGGATCTGCTGCCGGGAGTAGACCGCCCCGGGGTCCTCGGTGAGCAGCGCCAGCAGCTCGAACTCCTTCGGCGTCAGCGCGACCGGCACGTCCCCCACCCACACCTGCCGCGTCCGCCGGTCCACGACCAGCGGCCCGGGCGACGACACGGAACGGTCGCCCTCGCTGCCGGTGCCGTCCACGGCGGAGGCGTCACGGGGTTCGGCCGGGGCCTGTTCGTAGGAGGGGGGTGCGTAGACAGGGGGCTCGTAGGCGGGTGGTTCGTGGACAGGGGGCTCGTAGGCGGGTGGTTCGTAGGCGGAGGACCGGTAGGCGGGAGTTCGGTAGGCGGGGGGTTCGTGGACGGTGTGGTCGCGGACAGGGGCCTCGTCCACACGGGTGCCGTGCGCGGGCGTCTCGTACGCCGTCGCCCAGTCGTACTCGGGCGAGGCACCGATGCCGCGCCGCGCGCCGGTCGCGTCCGGTGTCCCCTCCTCCGGCCCGGGCCGTCGGTGCCGTCGGGACACCGCTCGTATCCGGGCCACCAGCTCGCGGATGCTGAATGGTTTCGCCAGGTAGTCGTCGGCGCCCAGTTCCAGGCCCAGGACGCGGTCGGCCTCCTCGCCCCGCGCGCTGAGGATGATGATGGGGACGTCGGAGGACCGGCGGATGCCGCGGCAGACGTCGATGCCGTCCATGTCGGGCAGACCGAGATCCAGCAGGACGACATCGCCGTGCGGACCTCTCAACCCGTCCGCGCCGGTGGCCACGTGATGGACCGCCAGGCCGAAGTGGCGCAGCCCGTCGGCGAGCGGTTCGGCGATCGTCTCGTCGTCCTCGATGAGCAGCACTCGTACGCCCATGGCGTCCTGTCTCTCCAAAGGGTCCGTACAACACGGTTCCCGTGCTGTGGGATCGACCACGCTACAAGAGACCGAACAGTGATGCGCAGTGAATCCGGAGCATTGTGAAATGACCCTCAGAAACCGCTTGTATTCAGCCGGTCGACCTGCGGAGAAGGGCGGCCTGGCTGAAATCTGTGGAAACCCTGGCGGCGTTTTAGTGTTCGCTTAACCTTCCTCTGGTCATCGCCCCCCTACGGTCGTCCTACCTGGTCGGAAGCAGCAAGGAGGGCAGGATGAAGGCGTTGCTGGATCGCGCCCGGTCGTTCAGGCGCCGGGTCGACTTCGAGAGCGACGAATACCGGAAACTCGCCGTCGGGCAATTCCCCGAGGCGTTGTTCATTACCTGCTCGGACTCACGGGTGATTCCCGCGCTGATCACCGGAGCGCGCCCCGGAGAGATATTCGAGCTACGGAACGCGGGCAACATCGTGCCGCCGCACGACGCGTACGGAGCGGCCTCCGGCGAGGCCGCCACCATCGAGTACGCACTGGAGGTGCTCGGCGTTCAGGACATCGTCGTCTGCGGTCACTCGCACTGCGGGGCGATGGGCGCGCTGAAGTACCGCGCCGACCTGTCCGGGCTGCCCCGGGTGGACGCGTGGCTCGACTACGCCCGGCCGGCGCTCGCCCCCGTCCTGCGCGACGGAGGCGGGGCGGACGGTGACGACGGGCCCGCCACGGGGGTCGCCGCCGTGTCCGACGACCCCGCTCTGCGCGAGGTCGTCCAGCTGAACATCCGCAACCAGCTCGCCGTGCTCCGCGAGTACCCCGTCGCCCGGCAGCAACTGGACGCCGGACGGCTGCGGTTGCACGGCTGGTACTACGAGATCGACACCGGCACGATCCACGAACTCGACGAGGACGGCGGCTTCGAGGTGCACGGCTCATGAGCGGCGCCCACGGCCGGCACGCGGCGGGCACCCACCGCAGGCCCCCCGCGACCGACTGGGGCGGCGGCCCCGGAGGAGCGGAGTGGGGGCCGCCCGAGGCGCCGTTACCGGAGGCTCCCGCCGCCTCCGCCCCGACAAGGCGTGCCGGGCGGGCCCGGGGTGCCGACCGGGGTGGTGGGCGGGGCGACCTCGCTACCGAGATCACCGCCTCCCTCGTCGTGTTCCTCGTCGCGCTGCCGCTCTGCATCGGCGTGGCCGTCGCCTCCGGGGTCCCCGCCGAGCTGGGCATCATCTCCGGGGTGATCGGCGGTCTGGTGGTCGGCGCCGCGCGCGGCAGCACCCTCCAGGTCAGCGGGCCGGCGGCCGGGCTCGCCGCGCTGGTCGCCGAGACGGTGATGGAGTTCGGCGTCGCCATGCTCGGCGTGATCGTCCTCTTCTCCGGCATCCTCCAGATCGTGCTGGGCCTGGTGAGACTGGGCCGGATGTTCCAGGCGATCTCCCTCGCCGTCGTCCAGGGCATGCTGGCCGGCATCGGACTGCCGCTGATGTTCAGCCAGCTGTACCCGATGACCGACGCCAAGGCGCCGGGCACCCCCTTCGAGAACATGGCCGGAGTCCCCGGTCTGATCGCCGACACCCTGACCGATCCGCAGGCGCTCGTCGCCGCCGGGCTCGGCATCGTCACCGTCGTGCTGAGCTTCCTGTGGAAGCGGCTGCCCGGTCCGGCCGCCGTCAAGAAGGTCCCGGCCGCGCTCGTGGCGGTCGGCATCGGTATCGCCGTCGCCTCCCTGCCGGGCGTCGACGTGCGGACGCTCCAGGTCGGCAACCTGCTGGCCTCCGTGGACGTACCCGGACCGGCACAGCTCGCCGGGCTCGCCGACGCGGGGATCGTCACGGCGATCCTCACGTTCACGGTGATCGCCTCGGCGGAGAGCCTGTTCACCGCCGCCGCGGTGGACCGGATGCACGACGGGCCGCGCACCCGCTACAACACCGAGCTGATCGCACAGGGCGCGGGCAACACGGTCGCCGGTCTCCTCGGCGCCCTGCCCATCACCGCCGTCGTCGCCCGGAGTTCGGCGAACGTGCAGGCCGGGGCGAAGACGCGGCTCTCCCGTACGCTTCACGGGCTCTGGCTGCTCGCCTTCGCGCTGCTGCTGCCGCAGGTGCTCGCCCTCATTCCGATCTCCGTGCTCGCGGGCGTGCTGGTGCACAGCGGGTGGAAACTGTTCGCGCCGGAGGAGTTCCCCAAGATGTGGCGGCAGGACCGCGGGGAGTTCGCCGTCATGACGCTGACGACGCTCGTCATCACGGCGACGGCGCTGCTCGAAGGGGTGCTGTTCGGACTCGCGGCGGGTGTCGTGCTGGCCGCGCTGCGGATGTCGCAGACCGTGGTGCGGCAGCACATCGAGGACGACACGGCGAAGGTCGTCATGGCGGGCAACGCGACGTTTCTGCGGTTGCCGCGGCTGATCGACGCGCTGGAGAACGCGGCGGCCTCCGGGAAGCCGCGGATCCGGCTCGATCTGCTGGGGGTCACGCATCTCGACCATGCGTGCCGCAGCCAGGTGGAGGAGTTCGTGGCGCAGCAGCGGGGAGCGGGGGTGCGGGTCGAACTGCTGATGCCGGAGCTGACGGCGACGGGGTCGGTCCCCGAGGGGCGGGGTACGGGGCGGGGAGCCGTGCCGCCGCGGCCGGAGGCTCCGCCGGTGTCGAGGCCCATGTCGGTGCCGGGGGCGGTGCAGGTGCCGGTGCCCGTGCCGGCGGCGGTGCAGGTGCCGACCGGGTCGGCCGGGCCTGGGCCCGATGCCGAGTGGTTCTATCTCGATACGCGGCCGATGCCGGAGGGTGTGGAGGAGGCTCGGGGCGGCTGGTAGGGCGCCTTCCAGCCCGGGGCGGGGCGCGTCGGCGAGTGCGGCGTCCGTCCTGGCCGCTCACGCAGTTCCGCGCCCCTGAGAAGCCGGGGCTGCGCCCCGCTTCCCCGCGGCCCCCACGGGGTCTCACCCGCAGACAACCGTCCCGCCTGCTCCTACGCTGGCGGTGTCGAAGACGGTCGCTTCCGGGAGGGTGGCGGTATGGCGGGGTGGAACGTGGGCGACATTCCGGACCAGCGTGGTCGTGCCGCCGTCGTGACCGGTGCCAACAGTGGCATCGGGTACGTCGCCGCCCGTGAACTCGCCCGGCGCGGGGCCCGGGTCGTGCTCGCCTGCCGCAGTGAGGAGCGGGGTCTTGCCGCTCTGGAGCGGATGAGGGGCGAGGTGCCCGATGGCCGCGTCGAGTTGTTGCGGCTGGACCTCGGGGACCTCGCCTCCGTGCGGGAGTTCGCCGCCGCGTACGAGGAGACGTACGAGCGGCTCGATCTGCTGATCAACAACGCGGGCGTGATGGCCGTGGCCGAGGGCCGTACCGCCGACGGGTTCGAGACGCAGTTCGGCACCAATCACCTCGGGCACTTCGCGCTCACCGGCCTGCTGGCGCCCCTGCTGCTCGCCACCTCCGGCGCGCGGGTCGTGACCCTCTCCAGCGGGATGCACCTGCGCGCCAACATCGACCTCGACGACCTGGACACCGCGCGCGAGTACGGGCGCTGGCTGGCGTACGGCCGTTCCAAGACGGCCAATCTGCTGTTCACGCACGAGTTGGCCCGGCGGCTCGCGGCGGCCGGTTCCGACGTCGTCGCCGCGACCGCCCACCCCGGGTACGCGGCGACGAACCTCCAGACCGCCGGGGCCAAGGCGGAGGGCCGCAAGGCGACCGAGCGGTTCATGCGGGTCGGCAACCGGTTCTTCGCCCAGTCCGCCGACGCGGGCGCCCTGCCCACCCTGTACGCGGCCACCGCGCCCGGCGTCGCCCCCGACTCCTTCATCGGCCCCCGGTTCCTGATGTGGCGCGGCGCGCCCGCCAGGTCGCCGCGCGCCCCCTGGACCCTCGACGACCGGGCCGGCGAACTCCTCTGGGAGCGCTCGGAGCGGCTGACCGGGGTGACCTTCGACCAGCTGAAGTCCTGAGTCGGCGCCGTGGCGCCCCCTAGCCGTCGGCGGTGAACGCGGCGGCGCCGGAACGGTCCGTGCCCGTTCCGGCGCCCACGCACGACGGGGGAGGGGCTACGACGCCCGCACCTCGTACGTCCTGATGCGTACGGCCTCGTCGTCGAGGCACTGCCCGGTCCTCAGGTCGAAGCGCTGCTTCAGCAGGGGGGAGGCGACGAACGGCCGGCCCTGGTGCGAGCCGGTGAGGCCGCGGGAGAGGACCGCCGCGCCGCCGAACGGGTCGCGGTTGTCGATGGCGTACAGGGTGCCCGCGCGGTCGCGGAACAGGGCCACCTGCTCGCCGTCGGGCAGCAGGGCAGCCACACCGCGGCCCGGCAGCAGGGCGCTCAGGTCGCAGACCGTGAGCCAGCCGTCGGTGAGCCGCAGTTGGACCTTCAGGTCGGTCGTCTCGGGTGCCAGGGTCATCGCTGGGCGGTTCCTTCCAGGACGTCTTCGGCGGGGCGCAGGCCGATGGACAGGAGCGGCAGGTCGGGCTTGATCTGGTCGCGCTCGGGCACGAAGCCCACGACCGGGTCCGGGGTGTCCGGCGCGTTCACGAAGGACACGAAACGGGCGAGCTTCTCGGGGTCGTTGATGGTGTCGGCCCACTCGTCGCGGTAGTGGGCGACGTGCGCGGCCATCAGCGACTCCAGCTCCTCGCAGATACCGAGGGAGTCCTCCACCACCACGTCCCGTACGTGGTCCAGTCCGCCCGGGATCCGCTCCAGCCAGGTCGACGTACGCTCCAGGCGGTCCGCCGTGCGGATGTAGAACATCAGGAAGCGGTCGATCAGCCGGATCAGCTCGGCGTCGGAGAGGTCCTGCGCCAGGAGGTCCGCGTGGCGCGGGGTGGCGCCGCCGTTGCCGCCGACGTACAGGTTCCAGCCGTTGGTGGTGGCGATGACGCCGAAGTCCTTCGACTGGGCCTCGGCGCACTCGCGGGCGCACCCGGAGACCGCCGACTTGAGCTTGTGCGGGGAGCGCAGACCCCGGTAGCGCAGCTCCAGGTCGATCGCCATGCGGACGGAGTCCTGGACGCCGTAGCGGCACCAGGTCTGCCCGACGCAGGACTTCACCGTGCGCAGGGACTTGCCGTACGCGTGGCCCGACTCGAAGCCGGCGTCCACCAACCGGGTCCAGATCAGCGGGAGTTGCTCGACTCGGGCGCCGAACATGTCGATCCGCTGGCCGCCGGTGATCTTGGTGTAGAGGCCGAAGTCGCGGGCGATCTCCCCGATGACGATCAGGCCCTCGGGGGTGATCTCACCGCCGGGGATGCGGGGGACGACCGAGTACGAGCCGTTCTTCTGGAGGTTGGCGAGGAAGTGGTCGTTGGTGTCCTGGAGGGCCGCCTGCTCGCCGTCCAGGACGTAGACGTCGGCGCCGATCGTCGGGGCCAGGGAGGCGATGATCGAGCCGACGGCCGGCTTGCAGATCTCGCAGCCGTCGCCGCCCCGGGCCTCCTCGCGGCCGTAACGGTCCAGCAGGTCCTGGTACGTGTTGATGCGCAGCGCCAGGACGATCTCGTACAGCTCCTCGCGGGTCTGCGAGAAGCAGGCGCACAGGCCCTTGTCGACGACGACGCCGCCGGCCTCCAGCTCGGCGTTGACCAGCTGGCCGAGGACCTTGACGCAGGAGCCGCAGGTCGTACCGGCCTTGGTGCACTTCTTCACCTCGGGCACGGTGGTGCACTTGTGCTCGGTGACGGCCTCGCGGATCGTGCCCTTGCGGACGTTGTTGCAGGAGCAGATGATCGCGTCGTCCGGCAGCGCGGTCGGGCCGAGCTGGGCGGACTCCCCGGCGCCCGCGGGCAGCACCAGCGACTCGGGGGAGACCGGCGGGACCGACCCGGTGAACGCCTTCAGCGTGCCGTACGCCTCCGCGTCGCCGACCAGGATGCCGCCGAGGAGCGTGCCGTCCCGGCCGATGACCAGCTTCTTGTACAGGCCCGAGCGGGAGTCGGAGTAGACGACGTCCAGGCAGTCCTCGGTGGTGCCGTGCGCGTCACCGAAGGACGCCACGTCCACCCCGAGGAGCTTCAGCTTGGTGGACAGGTCGGCACCCGTGAACGACAACTGCTCAGCGTCGTCGGCGGCGATGGCCGCGGCGGCCGTCTCCGCCTGCTCGTACCCGGGGGCCACCAGGCCGTACACCCGGCCGTCGGCGGCCAGCGCGCACTCGCCGATCGCGAAGACATGCGGGTCACAGACCGTACGGCACTGCTCGTCGACGGTGATGCCGCCGCGCTCGCCGACCGTCAGACCGCAGTCGCGGGCGAGCTGGTCGCGGGGGCGGACACCGGCGGAGAACACCACCATGTCGGTGGCGAGTTCGGAGCCGTCGGACAGCTTCATCCCGGTGACCGCGCCGTCCTCGCCGACGACGATCTCCTGGGTGCCCACCCCGGTGTGCACGGACAGGCCCATCTCCTCGATGGTCCGCAGCAGCGCCGCGCCACCGCCCTCGTCGACCTGCACCGGCATCAGCCGCGGCGCGAACTCCACGATGTGCGACTCGATCCCGAGCCCCTTGAGCGCACCCGCGGCCTCCAGACCGAGCAGACCGCCGCCGACCACGGCACCCACCCGCGCCCGGCTCCCCGCGTACTCCTCGATCGCGAGGAGGTCCTCGATGGTGCGGTAGACGAAGCAGCCCTCGGCGTCCTTGTTCGGGACGGGCGGCACGAAGGGGTACGAGCCGGTGGCGAGGACGAGGACGTCGTATTCGAAGACCTGCCCGGACTTCGCGGTGACCTTGCGGGTCTCGCGGTCCACGGTCTCGGCCGGGTCGCCGACGTACAGCTCGATGCCGTGGCTCTCGATGAACGCCATGTCCGTCATCGACAGCTCCTCGGGCGTCTTGCCCGAGAAGTACGAGGTCAGTGCCACACGGTCATAGGCGGGGCGCGGCTCCTCGCAGAGCACGACCACGCGGTGCGTGGCGGTCAGGCCGCGCTCGGCGAGCGCTTCGAGGAAGCGCTGGCCGACCATGCCATGGCCGACGAGCACGATCGTGGGGTTCGCCCCAGTGGCGGTCATCAGGAGCCTCCATCGTTGGTGAGCAGGTGGAGCAGAGGGCCGTTGTCGGGGAGCGGCTCTGCTCCCTCCCAGGCGCGGGCGAGCGCGCCGACGGTGCCGAGTTCGCCGACGAGCACCCCGCCGACCAGGCGGTCGTCACGGACGACGACCTTGCGGTAGGTGCCGCGGGTGGCGTCCGCGAGCTGGATGACGTCGTCACCGGGCCGGGCGTCGGGCTCGCCGAACGCGGCGAGATCGAGGAAGTCCTGCCCGGCGAGCGTCAGCCGGGTCAGGGCGCGGGTGCCGGTGTAGCGGGAGCCCGTGTCCCCCGCCAGCAACTCGGCGAGCACATCGGCCTGTTCGAGCGCCGGGGTGGCGAGGCCGTAGACCGTGCCCTCGAACTGGGCGCAGTCGCCGATCGCGTGGATGCGCGGGTCGGAGGTGCGCAGCTCCTCGTCGACGATGACGCCCTTGTGCACCGCGAGTCCGGCGTCCTGCGCGAGACCCACGCGGGGGTGGACTCCGCAGGCGATGACGACGAGGTCCGCGTCGAGCGCGTACCCGTCGGCCAGCGACACCGACCGCACGCTCCCGCCGACGCTGCGCACGGCACGCACCCGGGTCTCGGTGTGCACCTCGACACCCAGTTCGGCGAGATGCCGACGGACCAGCTTCGACGCCGACGGGTCGAGCTGGCGCTCCATCAGCCGCTCGCCCTGCTGGGCGAGGACGACCTGGGCGCCGCGCTGGGCGAGGGCCCGCGACGCGGAGACACCGAGGAGCCCGCCGCCGATGACGACGGCCCGTACGCCCGGCCGCACCGCCTTCGACAGTCCCAGGCAGTCGTCCATGGTCCGGAAGGCGTGCACACCCTCGGGGAACTCGTGCCGCTCGGGGTCCCACAGGCCGCGCAGCGGCGGCAGCACGGGGTTCGAACCGGTCGCGAGGACGAGGGTGTCGTAGGCGATGTCCGTACCGTCCGCGAGATGTACGGCTCTCATCTCGCGGTCGATGCGGGCGACCCGGCCCCGGGTCAGCCGAGGGGGCGCGGGCAGCGCGATGACCTCGGGCGCGTACCGCCCCGCCAGGACGTCGGCGAGCAGCACCCGGTTGTACGGTGTGTGCTCCTCCTCGCCCACCAGGGTGGCGGGCACACCGAGCTCTCCCAGCCGCCGGGCGAGACGTACGCCCGCGAGGCCGGAGCCGATCACCACCACACGCTCATTCGAGGTCATGTCCTTGAGCGTGCGGTGCCGGTGTTACCCGACCGCATCACCTCTGTTTCCCGCGAGGAACGCTGCCCTCCCCACGGCCGGCACGGGAGTGTGAGGGGTTTCCCAAGGGCCGGGGTGGGGTGTGAGAACAACGCCCGGACCGCCCCTGACCAGGAGAGACGGCCGTGACACGGGCGTATACGGGAGGACGGCGAAAGCGACCGCCCCCGCCGCGAGGGGCCCGACGGGGAAGCTCAGAAAACCCTCAGGTCGATGGACGGCACACCTATGCCGCCCCGTAGGGTCCGATCATGCCCGACATATCGCTGACCATGGTCGTCGTCCTGTGCCTCGCGGCCCTCGCGGCCGGCTGGATCGACGCCGTGGTGGGCGGCGGCGGGCTGCTGCTCCTGCCCGCCCTGCTCCTCGGTCTGCCGAACGGCTCCTCGGCCGCCCAGTACGCCCTCGGCACCAACAAGGCGGTCGCGATCGTCGGCACCACCGGCGCGGCGGTGACCTACGCCCGCCGCACCCCGGTCGACGTACGGATCGCCGTCCGCATCGGCCTCGCCGCGCTCGCCGGCTCGACGGCCGGCGCGTTCGTCGCCGCCGGGATGAGCACGGACATCCTGAAACCGGTCGTCATGGTCGTCCTCCTGGGCGTCGGCGCGTTCGTGATCCTGCGCCCCTCCTTCGGCACGGCACCCGCCACCGGCCCGGTCCCGCCCCGCCGCGTCCTGGCCGCGATCGGCCTCGCGGGCGTCGGCATCGGCTTCTACGACGGTCTCATCGGCCCCGGCACCGGCACGTTCCTCGTCCTCACCCTCACCGCGATCCTCCACCTCGACCTCGTCACCGCCTCCGCCACCGCGAAGATCGTCAACTGCTGCACCAACGCCGGCGCCCTCGCCACGTTCGCCTGGAAGGGCACGGTGTACTGGCAGCTGGCCGCGCTGATGGCCGTGTTCAACCTCGTCGGGGGCACGGTCGGCGCCCACACGGCACTGAAGAAGGGCAGCGGCTTCGTCCGGGTCGTGCTGCTGACGGTGGTGTTCACGCTGGTGGCGAAGATGGCGTACGAACAGTGGCTGGCATGAGGGCTCCCCTCAGCGGAGACGGCTGCCGGTGAGGTGGGCGAAGACGACGACGTTCCCCTCGTAGCCGGTCGAGCGGGAGTACGGGCCGCCGCAGGTGATGACCCGCAACTCCGGTCGCGCGGCCGCCCCGTACACCTTCTCGTCGGGGAAGTCCCGCGCGGTGTACGCCTCGACCGCGTCCACCGTGAACACGGCGGTGCCGCCGTCCCGCCGGTCCACCTCGATCGTGGCGCCCCGCCGTACCGCGCCGAGGTCGTAGAAGACGGCGGGTCCGTCCGCGTTGTCGACGTGCCCGGCGACGATCGCGGTGCCCCGCTCGCCCGGGCTGGTGCCGGCCGCGTACCAGCCGGCGAGGTTCTCCTTCTCGGCGGGCGGCACGTCGAGGCCCCCGGCGGGGGTGAGGCCGAGCCCGGTCAGCGAGGCGTCCACACGGATCGAGGGAATCCGGATCCTCTCCGGCGCAGAGGGCGCCAGGGCGGCCACGACCGGCTCCTCGGGCCCGGAACGACTCTGCCCCCGACCAAGCCCCTGCGCGGCTGACGGCTGCGGGGGCGCGTGGGAGGCGGTACCGCTGCGCACCAGCCACGCACCGCAGCAGAGGGCGACCACGGTGACACCGGTCAGGAAGACGTCGACGAACCGCCGCACGGGGTCTCCTCCAGGCATCGCACGGGGTCTCCTCGGGGCTTGGCGGCCGGTCGTCATCTCGTTCGTCTTGTTCCTCCCCTCCGGGCCGAAGGGGCGTAAGGCCCGGAGGGGAGGGGGACGGCGGTACCGACGGACGGGCTGCGGAGGGCGTCCGTCAGATCCTGTCGCCTCTCGCCCGGCGATGCAGGAGCCAGGTACCGCCCGCGGCGGCGACGACGAGAGCCGTCACGCCGGCCGCGGTCTGCACGGGGTCGGTGCCGAGTGCGCCGCCGACCCCCGCCTTCACGATCCCCCTCGGATGCGCCGGTGGCGCGCTGTGGCCGCCGGTCAACGAGACCACGAGGTCCCCGGCGACCCGCCGCCCGCCCTTCACGCAGGTCGCGACGATCTCGTACGTCCCCAGCTGGGCGCTCGGCGGCACCTCGAACCGCCCGCTGGGCCAGGGCCGCCCGGCGCCGGGCGCGAGAGGGAAGGAGCCGGCCCCGACCGCGCTGGCGTCGCCCGCACCCCTACCGCCCGCACCGCAGGCCGCCGTGCGGGCGGTCACCTCGTCACCGGGGACGGCATCGGCGGGGGTCAGCTCCAGCCGCCCGCGATCCTCCCCGCCGTACGCCGGGGCGGAGGGGAGGAGGAGAGCCGCGGTGAGGGCCGCGGTGAGGAGGGCGAGCGCGGTGCCGGTCAGCGGGCGGGCGATACATCGCATCGAGCCTGCTCCTCCCGTGAGTCCACCTTGCTCTTTCGAGGTAAGGGGCACATGGAGCGCGGCGCTCGTTGAGGGCTCGTCAGAAAGGGGGGTGACGGGGGCCGGGGGAGGGCGGACACGGGTGGGGGTGGACGGTGTTTGGGCAGGTCATCGGTGCGGTGGGGGAGGGGGCGGAGTGGAGGGGGCGGGGGACGTGCGAATGGGTGACGCGGGGGAGGGACCGAGAGTGAGGGGGAGGAGGTTGAGGAGGACGGATAGCGGCTGCGGCTGCGACTTGACCTCAAGTTGAGTTGAGGTAAGAGGGTGGTCGCCATGACGACCTCGACAGGTGAGCAAGCCGCTGCCCGCACCGCGACCCCTTCCTCCGCCTCCGCCTCCTCCGCCCCGGTACGGGTGACGGTGGTCGTCGGGAGCAACCGCACGGGCCGGTTCGGGCCGGTCGTGGCCCAGTGGCTCGTGGACCGGGTGCAGGAACACGACGACTTCGAGGTGGAGGTCGTGGACGTCGCCGAGATCGACCTTCCGACGACGTTCGCGCCGACTCCCGAGGTGACGGCGCAGCTGGCGGGGGTCACGCCGAAGCTGGCGGCCGCCGAGGCGTTCGTGGTGCTGACGCCCGAGTACAACCACTCCTACCCGGCGGCCCTGAAGAACCTCATCGACTGGCACTTCCACGAGTGGCGGGCCAAGCCGGTCGCCCTCGTCTCGTACGGCGGGGTCTCCGGCGGCCTCCGCGCGACGGAGCACCTCCGCCAGGTCTTCGCCGAGCTGCACGCCACGACGGTCCGGGACACCGTCTCCTTCCACAACGCGCACGGCTCCTTCGACGACACCGGCCGTCTGAAGGACCCGACCGGCCCCGACGCCGCGGCGAAGGTGATGCTGGACCAGCTGGCGTGGTGGGGGAGGGCCCTGAGGGAGGCGAAGGAGAGGCGCCCGTACGGGTGAGGGGCGGCGCGGGGTGCGTGGTCGGGTACGGCTGAGTGGGGGCTGTTCGCGCAGTTCCCCGCGCCCCTGAACGGCCCCGCGCCCCTGAACGGCCCCGCGGGCCGATGCGGGGCGCGGTCGCGTGTCATGTCACCGCGGGTGTCACTCCGCGTCGCGGCGGGCCTGACCGCGGCGGCGGAGCAGCAGGAGACCGCCGGCGACCGCGGTGACGCCGGTCGCGGCCGTCCACAGAGCGAGGTCCGAGGTACCGGTGGCGGCCAGGTCCTTGTCGCTCTTTCCGCCCCGGGTGCTGACGTCCCCGGAGGACTGCCCGGCCGAGGACTTCGATGAACCGGATGTTCCGGATCTGGCGGCCGTGGACTTCGACGGGGACGGTGAGGCCGCCGCCTCGGCCGCGGTGGCCTTGTCCCGGGTGTACGCCAGTGTGCCGAAGCCGAGTTCGTCGAATCCGCCGCTGTTCGGACCGTAGTGGCCGCCGCCTCCCTCGGGCCCGCTGCGGGCCAGCATCTCGCGCGTGTTCGGCATGGCCATACGGCGCCTGTTGGCGTAGTGGTTGTAGACCCGCGCCCAGACCGGGCGCACCTGGCCACGGCCGTGTTCGGAGATGACGGTCTGCGCCGTTTCCACGCAGTGCGCGCCGTTTCTCCAGGTGTACGTGGTGTACGGCACGTCATGGCCCAGGTTGTACCGGGCGACGTACTCGCACGCCTTGCGGAACCTGGAGTCGTCCGCGCCGTAGAGGTCGACGCCCTGGTTCCAGGCCATCTCGCAGATGGTGCCCATCAGGCCGATGCCCATCAGGCTGTGGGCCTGGTCGCGCCCGCTCTCCTGCCACTGGGCCAGGTCCACGTCGTCGTAGACGTAGGGGATCGCCTTGGCCAGCGAGCCGTTGCCTTCGCCGTTGTGGAAGTAGTCCACCGTCTCGTCGAACTTGGCCCGGTCGTCGCAGAGGATCCCGATGGCCATGATCGAGGCCATGGTACACAGGTCCCAGTTCGCCCAGTAGTGGCCGATGCAATTGGTCTCGCGGTACATCATGTGGCGGTTCATCGGATAGAAGTGCTTGACCAGCATGTCCTGGAAACGGGCCAGGTCGAAGCCGGGGTAGCCGCGCAAGAGCTCGCCGACGTTGGCGAACTGGTACCCGTAGATGCCCGCCAGGAGCACGACTTCGGAGCCTCCGCCGATGCCCTTCAGCGTCCCCGACCAGGCGTTGCAGATGTCCCGCGCGGTGTCGGCGTATGCGGTGTCGCCGGTGATCTTCCAGCGCAGCGCCCTCTGGTAGGCGGCGTGGATGTCGCGGTAGAGGGCCCCGTAGTTCTGGACGCCACCCCCTCCCCGGATCGGGGTCACCTGCGGGTTGGGCCGCCATGCGGCCTGCGAGTGGCGGCCGGTGGTGAGGGTGAGCTTGGCGAAACCCGCCGTGTAGGGGGCGGCGCCCGCCTTCACCTTGGCGGCCATGCGCTCGAGATCGGCCCTGGTGTGGAGCATCCCGGGATGCGCGAAGGACGTGCCCGCCGCCGTCGCGGGGGAGGCGCCCACGCCTGTGCCGATACCGATACCGATCGCGCCGGTCGCCGCTCCCGCGGCCTTGAGCATGCTGCGTCGGCTGATCCGATGTGTCACTGCGTCGTTCCTAGGGCTCTCGTGGGGGCGGTGTCTGCCCAGGGGAGACGTGGTACGGGACGGGCGATAACAAAAAAGATGAGGGGCGCGGGGAACTGCGCGAGCAACCGCACATCACTCACGGGGAGGGCCGGCGGGGGCCACCCACCACCCCCGTCACCCGACCCGCCCGCTATGTTCGAGCCGTTCATCCGACACTCGGAGCTGGCATGCAGAAGACAGACGAACCGGCCGAGGGGACGGCGGCGGTGAGAGCGGCCCAAGCGAAGGCGACCGACTCGAAGGCGACCGACTCGAACGCGATCGACGCGAACACGCCCGAGGACGCGGCCGAGCACTCCTGGCCCCGCCACTGGCTCCTCCTGCTGCTCGGCGCGGCCGTCGTCCCCGGTGCCGTGCTGTTCCTCGTCGGGCGGGGGCTGGAGGAACCGGCCGTCCAGGCGTGGCGGACGGTGTGTCTGTCCATCGCCGTGCAGGCGCTGCCGTTCCTGCTCCTCGGTACGGCCCTGTCGGGGGCCATCAACGCGTTCGTACCGGCGAAGGTGTTCAACCGGCTGCTGCCCCGCAACCCCGCCCTGGCGGTCCCGGTGGCGGGCGCCGCCGGAGTCGTCCTGCCCGGCTGCGAGTGCGCGTCCGTGCCGGTCGCGAACAGCCTCATACGCCGGGGGGTCGACCCGGCAGCCGCGTTCGCCTTCCTGCTGTCGGCCCCCGCCGTCAACCCGATCGTCCTGGTCGCCACCGCCGTCGCCTTCCCCGGCAGCCCCGAGATGGTGCTGGCCCGGCTGCTCGCCTCGCTCCTCACCGCCGCCGCGATGGGCTGGCTCTGGCTGTGGCTGGGCCGCGCCGAGTGGCTGAAGCCGGTCGCACGCCACACGGGTCACCACGTGGGGGGCAGCCGCTGGACGGAGTTCCGGCTCGGCTTCCAGCACGACTTCCTGCACGCGGGCGGCTTCCTGGTCGTCGGCGCGATGGCGGCGGCCACCTTCAACGTCGTGGTCCCCCGTTCCGTGCTCGACACCTTCGCCGACTCGCCGTGGCTCTCGGTGCTGTTCCTCGCCGGGCTCGCCATCCTCCTGTCGGTCTGCTCCGAGGCCGACGCCTTCGTCGCCGCCTCCCTCTCCGGCTTCTCGCCCCTCGCGCGGCTGACGTTCATGGTGGTCGGACCGATGGTCGACCTGAAGCTGATCGCCCTGCAGACGGGCACGTTCGGCCGGGCCTTCGCGCTCCGCTTCTCCGCCGCGACCGTCGTCGTGGCGATCCTCGCCAGCGCCCTGATCGGAGGCGTCCTGCTGTGAAACGACCCCTCCAGGCCCTCCTGCTCCTCGTCAGCGGTCTCGGCCTGCTCCACGCGACGGTGTTCACGGACCTCTACCTCAGGTACGTGAAGGAGGGCATGCGCCCCCTGCTCATCGCCTCGGGAGCCGTGCTGCTCCTGCTGGGCGCGGCGGAAGCGTGGTCGCTCCGCAAACCGACCGCCCCCACGCCGAACGCCGCTCAAGCCACCCCCGACCAGCACCACGGTCACGACCACTCCACCCCGCCCCGCATAGCGTGGCTCCTCCTGCTCCCCGCCCTGAGCCTGCTCTTCTACGCGCCGCCGGCCATCGGCGCGTACAGCGCGTCCCGTGAGGCGCCGAAGGCCGTGGTGGTGAAGGACCAGGACGAGTTCGATCCCCTCCCCGCGACGTCACCGCTGCCGATGACCCTCACGGACTTCACCAGCCGTGTGCAGCAGGACCGGGCGAAGGCCATCGAGGGGCGAGTGGTCCGGATGACCGGTTTCGCGACGCCCGACGGGAGTGGCGACGGCTGGTACCTGACCCGTTCGATCTTCAGCTGCTGCGCGGCGGACACCCAGTTCGTGAAGGTCCGCGCCCACGGCACCCCGGCCCCGCCCGCGGACACCTGGGTCACGGTCACCGGCACCTGGCACGCCGGCGGCACCCTCGGCACGAGCTCCGCCGACGTCGCCCTCGACGTCCGCACGATCGAGAAGGTCCCCCGCCCGACGAACGGCTACACCGACGCCCTCCCGCCCCTGGCCGACTGACGCCCCGCCCGCATCCAACCTTGGAGAGGAGAACGGTGCTCCCCTTCTTCGTCTACGGCACGCTGCGCCCCGGCGAGCACAACCACGACCTCTTCCTGCGGGGCCGCACGAGTTCCGAGCAACCGGCGACGATGCGGGGCCTGGCGCTCTACGACGGCCCCGGCTACCCGTACGCCGTCGAGGCCCCCGGCGAAGCGGCTGTGGTGAAGGGTGACCTGATCACGGCCCGCCCCGAGGCGTACGAGGCGCTGCTGCGGTCCCTGGACCACCTGGAGGAGTACAGCCCGGGCGCCCCCACCAACCTGTACGAACGGGTCAGCCGCGCCGCCGTCCTCGCCGACGGCACGCCGGTGCAGGCCTGGGTGTACGTCGCCGCGCCGACGGTCGCTGCGCGGCTGCGGGCGCGGGGGAGGCGGATCGGGAGTGGGGACTGGTCGGGGGAGGGGCGTGTGGGCGCCCAGTAGCTCGGGGGCGCGCGTCCGTGGGCGGGTGCGGGTGGTGTGTGGTTTCTCGCGCAGTTCCCCGCGCCCCTGAAGGGAACGGGCCCGCGGCCCGCCCTTCATCCTGAAAAGCAGGGGGCGCGGCCCCCGTCGCTTTTCAGGGGCGCGGGACTGCGACATACGCGGCTCCGCCGCGTGGGCGCGAGAAACCCCCACTCAGCCGCAGTCGCCGACGAACCCGCACCCCCGAGCTATGACGCGCCCGGCCCCACCCCCAGCCGAGGTCGGCGTACCGCACGGCGGTACGCCGTCAGCTCGGCCAGCGCCCCGTCGAAGCCCGTACCGAGCGCCAGCGCGACCCACCCGCTCGCGAACTCCGCGCCCGGTTCCAGCACCTCACTCCACCGGTGTTCGTCGGGGGCGGGCCCGCCGAGCGCCAGGTACGTCCGCCCCGCGGCCTCGCCCGCCTCCCACACCGCACGCGACGCCGACTCGATCTGCCACAGCCACGTCCGCGCGTCCGTACGGCACTGCAGGGCCCCCATCGTGAGAGGCCCGTCCACGGACCAACGGCACTCCCCGAGCCACTCGTCGCGCCCCTGGAGCACCGTCAGCTCGTCGGGGGAGGGCAGCCCGCCCAGCAGCAGACTCCCCACCGACCGCACGGTGACCGGCGCGTCCCCCTCGTTGCGCAGCCGCACCCGGGACCGCAGCACGGAGACCCCGTCAGGAGAGGCGTACTCCCCGAAGGCGGCCACTCCGCTCTCCGGGTCCCGCAGCTCGACGACGAGCCGATGCCAGCGCACGTCACCGGGACCGCCCTCCGCTTCGAGCGTCGAACGATGCGCCCGGTAGCGCAGCCGCCCACCGAGCGCGGAACCCGTGAACGGGGGCCGCGACCCACCGCTCCCCTCACCGGTCAGCACGACATCGACCAACGGCAGCAGGACGTCGGCCTGGTCCTCCTCCGGATCACCGGGACGCCGTACGCGCACCAACCGCGCCGTGTCGCCGCTCAGATCGAAGTCGACGGCGAGCGCGGAATGCCCCCACCGATAGGACAGGCTCCACGGGAACGCGTTGGCCCACTCACTCTCCGACTGCGGCATCCGATCCCCCCGGCTCGACGGTGCTCCCGGTGGACACGGCAGCCCCTGCCACGCGCCGTGAGCACCACTTGAGGTCTACGAGAAACAACGCCCGCATGCTCAAGCGGCCACCCCGACGGTGGGCCGGCCGATCGACGGACTCGCCCGCCCCCTACTTCCCCACGGCCTCCACCCGCACCGCGCACGCCTTGAACTCCGGCATCCGGGACGTGGGGTCGAGCGCCGGATTCGTCAACGTGTTGGCACGCCCTTCCCCCGGCCAGTGGAACGGCATGAACACGGTGTCGGGCCGGATCGCCGTGGTGATCCGCGCCGGCGCCACCGCCCGCCCCCGCCGCGACACCACGGCCACGGGGTCACCCTCCGCCGCGCCCAAACGTTCGGCCAGCCGCGGATGCAGCTCCACGAACGGCCCCGGCGCCGCCGCGTTCAGCTCGTCCACGCGCCGCGTCTGCGCCCCGGACTGGTACTGGGCCACGACCCGCCCGGTGGTGAGCAGCACCGGATACTCCTCGTCCGGCTCCTCCGCCGCCGCCCGATGCGAGACGGGCACGAACCGAGCCCGCCCGTCCTCCGTGGCGAACCGCTCGAGAAAGAGCCGCGGCGTCCCAGGATGCACACCCCCACCAGGCACGCCCTCCGCCTCGCCCCCCGGCGCCGGGCACGGCCAGAACACCCCGTTCTCCTCGGCGAGCCTGCGGTACGTGATCCCCGAGTAGTCGGCCACCCCGCCCGCGCTGGCCCGCCGCAGTTCCTCGAAGACCTCCTCGGCGTCGGTCGGGAACCCCTTCTCGACGCCCAGCCGGTCCGCCAGCTCGTGCATGACCTCCAGGTCGCTGCGGACACCGTCGGGCGGTGTGATCGCCCGCCGCCGCAGCAGTACCCGGCCCTCCAGATTGGTCGTCGTACCGGTCTCCTCGGCCCACTGCGTCACGGGCAGCACGACGTCCGCGAGCGCCGCCGTCTCCGACAGCACGACATCGCACACCGCCAGGAACTCCAGCGACTTGATCCGTTCCTCGATGTGCGCGGCCCGCGGCGCGGACACCACCGGGTTGGACCCCATCAGCAGCAGCGCCCGGATGTCGGTGCCGAGCGCGTCCAGCAGCTCGTACGCGCTGCGCCCGGGGCCGGGCAGGCTGTCGGGGTCGACGCCCCACACCTCGGCGACGTGCCGGCGCGCCTCGGGGGCGACCAGCTTGCGGTAGCCGGGCAACTGGTCGGCCTTCTGGCCGTGTTCCCGCCCGCCCTGCCCGTTGCCCTGCCCGGTGAGGCACCCGTACCCGGACAGCGGCCGCCCGGCGCGTCCCGTCGCCAGTGTCAGGTTGATCCACGCGCCGACGGTGTCCGTGCCCTTGGACTGCTGCTCGGGCCCGCGCGCGGTGAGCACCATCGCGTGCTCCGGCTCGCAGAACAGCCGTACCGCCTCGCGGAGTTGGGGAACGGGCACCCCGGTGATCCGCTCCACGTACTCCGGCCAGTGCGCCATGGCCGCGGCCCGCGCCTCCTCCCAGCCGCTGGTCCGTTCGAGGATGTACTGCTCGTCGGTGCGTCCCTCGGCGACGATCAGATGCAGCAGCCCGAGGGCGAGCGCGAGATCGGTGCCCGGCCGCGGCGCGAGATGCAGGTCGGCCTGTTCGGCGGTGCGGGTGCGGCGCGGGTCGATGACGACGAGTGTGCCGCCGTTCTCCCGCAGCTCCGTGAAGTACCGCAGCGCCGGCGGCATGGTCTCGGCGAGGTTCGAGCCGACGAGGACGACGCATCCGGTCCTCGGGATGTCCTCCAGCGGGAACGGCAGTCCCCGGTCGAGCCCGAACGCCTTGATGCCCGCGGCGGCGGCCGAGGACATGCAGAAGCGCCCGTTGTAGTCGATCTGCGAGGTGCCGAGCACGATCCGGGCGAACTTGCCGAGCGCGTAGGCCTTCTCGTTGGTGAGTCCGCCGCCGCCGAACACACCGCACGCGTCCGGGCCATGCTCCGTACGCGTGCGGGTGAGCTCCTCGGCGATCCGGTCGAGTGCCTCGTCCCAGGAGGCGGGCTCCAGGACGCCCGCCCTTCTGACCAGAGGACTGGTCAGCCGCACCCGGGACGAGAGCACCGCCGGCGCCGTACGGCCCTTGCCGCACAGCGCGCCCCGGTTCACCGGGAAGTCCGCGCGCTCCGAGACCACAACGACACCGTCGGTCCCGTCCGCAGCGGGCGTCAGGTTCATCCCGCACTGCAGGGCGCAGTACGGGCAGTGGGTGGGCGTCGCGGAGTTCGGCATACCACTCAGCGTGCGTCGGGCGTGTTACGCGCCGGGGCGCCCTGGCGTTACGCGACCGGCACGGGGACCTCCCGGCGGGCTCCGGGTGGGAGTGAGGTGCGGACGGCCGGAGGGTGCGTGAACGGTTCGGGCGATGTCGCAGTTCTGTCACCGTGTGCGGCCCTCCGGGCGCTCACCGTCCAGGCGTTCGGTGCCGCGTGCTAGAACTACGGGCGCACCGACACGGGGGTCGTGGCACGAGTCCTGTGCGGCGCACGTCCTGTCACGCGGCCCGGGAGGGCCTTAGGGGGAAGAAGGATCATCACCGTGAACCGCATGCGCACGACCGTCGCCGTCCTGGGTGCCGCGGGCGCCCTGACCGCCGCCCAGCTCGGCCTCGCCGGCACCGCCGCCGCGGCCGGCGCCGACGCCCAGGCCGGCGGGTGCCCGATCAAGATCTCCACCCCGAAGCGCTTCTACGTCGACCACAACGGCTGGGTGACCAACGGCGGCCTGTACTTCGGCCTGAAGAACACCAGCAAGACGAAGAGCTTCACCGCCGTCAGCCTCACGATCAGCAAGCCCAAGAACCTGACGTTCGGTTATGCGACGCCGACCAAGGGCAGCAAGATCACCAAGCGGACGACGAAGACCGTCACCGTCTCCACCAAGAAGCTGGCGGCCAAGGGCAGCTCCGGCTTCCGCGTCAAGACCCGCATGGGCAACGTCAACCGCGACTACGAGGTCAAGCTCACCGTGCGCGGCAAGGGCTGGGACTGCGCCGTGGACCAGGGCTGGTGGGGCACGATCGACCACAACTAGGCCCTCCATACATCGGCCGGGGTCCCGACACGGGGCCCCGGCCGACGCATGTCGGTGTCCCGCACCACGTCGCCGGCGAAGCCGCACGCCACCATTGGGGCGCACCGCTCGGGCCGACCCCGCGTGGCGCCACGCCCGCCGGGAGCGCACGGCCGAGCATGGGCGGATCCAGCTCCCCCTTCCCGTACCGAGGCGATGCGATGCCCGACCGCTCCGGCCACGTCCGCACCGGGAGCGCCGCGCCGAGGTGGATCTCTCGGCACCGGCCGCCCGAGCAGTCCCTGTTCAACGGCGTCTACGGGCTGGTCCTGGCCAGCGCCCTGGCTGCCGCGCTCGACCCGGCGGGCGAGGAGGCGGACCCGGGCTCGGACGCGCTGTGGGTCGTGCTCACCGCGCTGGCGTCGGCCGCCGCCCATGGCTACGCGCACGTCATCGCGCAGCGCGCGTCCGTCGACGGGGCGGTCACCACGAGCAGACTGCGGCTGGTGCTCCACGAGTGGCCGCTGGTGGCCGCCGTCCTGCCCACGGTGGCGCTCCTGCTCGGCGCGGCGGTCGGCTGGTGGGGCGAGTCGGTCGCGGTGAACGTGGCCCTGCTGTTCAACACCGTCGCCCTGTTCGGCTGGGGCGTCGTGGCCGCTCGCACCGCCGGGTACCGGTGGCCGTCCGCGTGCCGCGCGGGCGCCATGGACATGCTGATCGGCCTGGCGATCATCCTCGCGAACGCGCTGATCCACTAGGGCCTGTCGTTTGGATCATGCCGGCTTCGGGATACGGCGCCTTGACGCTGCCGGTGTGCGTGCCAGCCCCGCGGCCCAGGCGTGATCCAGACGACAGGCCCTAGACTCAGCGTCCGCGCGCCGACGCGAGCGCCCGCGCGACCCCCGGCTCCTCCGGTCCGAGGAAGCGCGGGTCCGGCTCGAACAGGGCGTCGAGGGACGCCTTGCCCGCGGCGAACAGTTCGCGGGTGGCGCCGTAGTACCAGGTCTCGTCGTGCCGGTCCTGCACGCCGACGCCGTACGACGTGACACCCGCCTCCTGACACAGCGCGACCGCCCGGCGGATGTGGAAGCCCTGACTGATGAGGACCGCGCGGTCGACACCGAAGATCTTCTTGGCGCGGACGCAGGAGTCCCATGTGTCGAACCCGGCGTAGTCGCTGACGATGTGCCGGTCGGGCACCCCGTGGTCGGTGAGGTAGGCCCGCATCGCGTCCGGCTCGTCGTACTCCTTGCGGCTGTTGTCGCCGGTGACGAGCACGACCTCTATGCGACCCGAGCGGTACAGCTCGGCCGCCGCGTCCAGTCGCCGCGCCAGGTACGGCGACGGCTCGCCCTGCCACAGCCCCGCCCCGAAGACCATCGCGACCTGTGTGCGCGGGACGTCGTCCGTGGTCCGCAGCCGGCCGTCGGCGGCGGTGAACATCCAGGTCGAGGGCAGCAGCGCCAGCACGCACAGCCCCATCGCCACCTGCACCGCCCGCCGCCGCCCCGCACGGGTTCGCGGCAGCCGGAGCACCCGCCTCACACGTCCCACCGCAAGCCCCCGTCCGTGGCACACACCCAGGTGTCGTGCTCGTGTCCGACGGACCCGACCCGGCCCGTCCTTCCGACCGACGAAGACGTCATCGACGGTGATCCGGTTCACCGCGCAGCGTGACAAGTTCACTCGATGGTGTTGAAATCGCAGGTCAAGGAGGTTCACACCCCGGCAGGGCGCGCCGTGAACCCCTGGAAAAGACCCGTCACCACGGTGCAACGGGGAGGCAACCTCCTCCCGACACCATCGACACATGACGGCGACGACGAGCAACACGACGAGCCAGTCGAACGCGTACCTCGCCAGTACGGCGCACCTCATGAACCGGATCGGTGACCAGTTGGCCAGTCAGCTCAGCCTCGTCTCGCTCAACGGGACCCGGTGCCCCGCCCCGCCCGCCCCCGCTCTCGTCCTGGTGGCGCACGGCAGCCGCGACCCCCGCGCCCTCGCCACCGTGCGCACCCTCATGGACCGCGTGCGCGAGCAGCGCCCCGGCCTGTCGGTGCACCTGGGCCACATCGAGCTGAACGAGCCCCTGCTCCCCGACACCCTCGCCGCTCTCGGCGACCGGGAGGCCGTCCTCGTCCCGCTCCTCCTCAGCCGCGGCTACCACGTCAAGCGGGACATCCCCGAGATGGCCGCCGACAGCGCGGTACGCGCGCGTGTCGCCGCTCCGCTCGGCCCGCACCCGCTCCTCGTGGAGGCCCTGCACGCCCGCCTCGTCGAAGCCGGCTGGCGCACCCGCATGGACGCCGAGACCCGCCGTACCAGCGCCGTCGTCCTCGCCGCGGCCGGCTCCCGCGACCCCGAGTCGAGGGTCGACACCGGCCGCACCGCCCACCTCCTCGCCGAACGACTCGGCGTGCCCGTCGTCCCCGCCTACGCCACGACCGCCGCGCCCACGGTCCCCGACGCCGTCGCCGCCCTCGCGGCCCGGGGCCGCACCCGGGTGGCGGTCGCCTCCTGCTTCACGGCTCCCGGCCGCTTCGCCACTGAGTGCGCGCAGGCGGCCCCCTGGATCGCCTCGGCCCCCCTGGGCACCCACCCGGCGATGGCGAGCCTGGTCCTGCACCGCTACGACGAGGCGCTGACGAGCCCGCGGACGGTGGCGGAACGACAGCTGGCAACGGCATAGGGCGTCCGCACGGCGGGCCGACGGACAGTCAGGGGCGCGGCGAACCGCGCGACAAGCCACGACGCACCCGCACCCGCCCGACAATCCGCCCCGGCAGACGAGTAGGCACCCGTTTGTCACACCCTCCCCGTACTGTCGAATCATGGAAGGCACCGCACCCCCCGACCACGACACCCCCACGAGCCACGACGCCCCGGCCGGCTACGACCCGCCCTCCGCGGAGCGCTACGCCCCGGAACACGACAAACGCCCCGGCCGCACCGCCTTCCAGCGCGATCGCGCCCGCGTCCTGCACTCCGCGGCGCTGCGCAGACTCGCCGGCAAGACCCAGGTGGTCACGCCCGGCACCCGCACCCCCGCCTGGGACGCCAGCCCCCGCACCCGCCTCACCCACTCCCTGGAGTGTGCCCAGGTCGGCCGGGAGCTGGGCGCGGCCCTCGGCTGCGACCCGGACCTCGTCGAGGCGGCCTGCCTCTCCCACGACCTCGGCCACCCCCCGTTCGGCCACAACGGCGAACAGGCCCTGAACGAATTCGCCGAGGACTGCGGCGGCTTCGAGGGCAACGCCCAGTCCCTGCGCCTCCTGGCCCGGCTCGAACCCAAGCGGTTCGTACGGTCCGCCGAGTCCGGCGACCCCGTCAGCGTCGGCCTGAACCTGACCCGCGCCACCCTGGACGCCGCCACCAAGTACCCCTGGCCCCGGGGCGCCCACCCCACCGACCCGGCGTCCCCCAAGTTCGGTGTCTACGAGGACGACCGCCCCGTCTTCGACTGGGTCAGAAAGGGCGCCCCTGACGGCCGTACGACGTTCGAGGCGCAGGTCATGGACTGGTCCGACGACGTGGCGTACTCGGTGCACGACATCGAGGACGGCCTGCACGCCGGGCACATCGACCCCGGCTGCCTGCACGCGGAGCCCGAGCGGCAGGCGGTGTTCCAGGTGGCGCGCGGCCGGTACGTGCCCGCCGACACCGACCCCGCCGAACTGGCCGAGGCCCTCGACCGGCTCCTCGACCAGGAGTGGTGGCCGCACGGCTACGACGGCACGGCCGTCGCGCAGGCCCGGCTGAAGGACGCCACCAGCCAGCTCATCGGTCGCTTCTGCCTCGCCGCCGAGGGGGCGACCCGGCAGACGTACGGCGGGGGGCGCCTCACCCGGTACGCCGCCGAACTGGTCGTCCCGCGCGGCGCGCGCCTGGAGTGCGCGGTCCTCAAAGCCGTCGCCGACCGGTACGTGATGCAGCGCGCCGAGCAGGAGCGGCTCCGCGCGGATCAGCGCGTCGTCGTCGCGGAGTTGGCCGAGGCCCTCACCTCCCGCGCCCCGGACGGGCTCGACCCGCAGTTCCGCGCGCTGTTCGACACGGCGCCGGACGACCGTGCCCGCAAGCGGGTGATCATCGATCAGATCGCCTGCCTCACCGACGCGTCGGCCCGCTCGCTGCACGCGAGACTGACGAACGCGACCGGCGGCGTGTGACCCACGGGGCGTATGGGGCATCCATGTGACCCTCCGTGGCCTGATCGGGTCACTACCTCTTCCCGCATCACGCTCCGTGCGGGACGCTCGCATGTGGACGCACCCTCAAGAGGAGGCATCAAGTGGTCGACGCGGATCAGACATTCGTCATCGTCGGAGGCGGTCTCGCCGGCGCGAAGGCGGCCGAGACGCTCCGAGCGGAGGGTTTCACCGGCCGCGTGATACTGATCTGCGACGAACGCGACCACCCGTACGAGCGTCCGCCGCTGTCCAAGGGCTATCTGCTGGGCAAGGAGGAGCGCGACAGCGTCTTCGTCCACGAGCCGTCCTGGTACGCGCGCAACGACATCGAGCTGCACCTCGGCCAGACCGTCGACAAGATCGACCGCGCGGCGAAGACCGTGCACTTCGGGGACGACGGCACCTTCGTCCACTACGACAAGCTGCTGCTGGCGACCGGCGCCGAGCCCCGCCGCCTGGACATCCCGGGCACGGACCTCGCGGGCGTCCACCATCTGCGCCGCCTCGCCCACGCCGAACGCCTCAAGGGCGTCCTCGCCGCCCTCGGCCGGGACAACGGCCACCTGGTCGTCGCGGGCGCCGGCTGGATCGGCCTGGAGGTCGCGGCGGCGGCCCGCGAGTACGGCGCCGAGGTCACCGTCGTCGAGCCGGAGCCCACGCCCCTGCACGGCGTCCTCGGCCCCGAGCTCGGCAACCTCTTCGCCGAGCTGCACCGCGAGCACGGGGTGCGCTTCGCCTTCGGCGTGAAGCTCACCGAGATCGTCGGCCAGGACGGCATGGTCCTCGCCGCCCGGACGGACACGGGCGAGGAGCACCCGGCGCACGACGTCCTCGCGGCGATCGGCGCGGCGCCCCGCGTCGGCCTGGCCGAGGCCGCCGGACTGGAGATCGCCGACCGCGCGCACGGCTCGGGCGTGGTGGTCGACGAGCGGCTGCGCACCTCCGACCCGTCCATCTACGCCGCCGGTGACGTCGTCTCCTTCCCGCACCCCCTGTTCGACACCCGGCTGCGGGTCGAGCACTGGGCCAACGCGCTGAACGGCGGCCCGGCCGCCGCCCGGTCCATGCTCGGCAAGGACGTCACCTACGACCGGGTGCCCTACTTCTTCTCCGACCAGTACGACATGGGCATGGAGTACTCGGGGTGGGCGCCGCCCGGCTCGTACGACCAGGTGGTGATCCGCGGGGACGCCGGGAAACGCGAGTTCATCGCCTTCTGGCTCAAGGAGGGACGGGTCCTCGCCGGGATGAACGTGAATGTGTGGGACGTCACGGAGCAGATCCAGAAGCTCATCAGGTCACGGGCCCGGGTCGACGTGGACGCGCTCTCCAGCCCCCAGGTGCCCCTGGACGGGCTGATCGCGGCACCCTAGCTGTCGGTGCGCCCCCGTAGAATCACGGCGTGGCAGGACGGATCAACGACGAGGACGTGAAGGCGGTACGGGACGCGGTCCCGATCGACGCCGTGGTGTCCGAGTACCTCCAGCTGCGCAACGCCGGCGGGGGGAACCTGAAGGGGCTGTGCCCCTTCCACGACGAGAAGTCGCCGTCCTTCCAGGTCAGCCCGAGCAAGGGACTCTTCCACTGCTTCGGCTGCCAGGAGGGCGGCGACACCATCACGTTCGTGATGAAGGTCGACCACCTCTCCTTCTCGGAGGCCGTCGAGCGGCTCGCCGCCCAGGCGGGCATCACCCTGCGGTACGAGGAGGGCGGATACAACCCCTCGCACCAGCGCGGGGAGCGCATCCGTCTCGTCGAGGCCCACAAGATCGCCGCCGAGTGGTACGCGGAGCAGCTCGCGACCAGCCCCGAGGCCGACACCGGGCGGATCTTCCTCGCGGAGCGGGGCTTCGACCAGGCCGCCGCCGTCCACTTCGGCGTCGGCTACAGCCCCCAGGGCTGGGACCACCTCACCCGCTACCTCCGCGGCAAGGGCTTCACCGACAAGGAACTGCTCCTGTCCGGGCTCGCGCAGGAGGGCCGCCGGGGCCCCATCGACCGGTTCCGGGGCCGGCTGATGTGGCCGATCCGCGACATCGGCGGCGACGTCGTGGGCTTCGGCGCCCGCAAGCTGTACGAGGCGGACAACGGCCCCAAGTACCTCAACACCCCCGACACCCCGATCTACCGCAAGTCCCAGGTGCTCTACGGCATCGACCTCGCCAAGAAGGACATCGCCAAGGCCAGCCGGGCCGTGGTCGTCGAGGGCTACACCGACGTCATGGCCTGCCACCTCGCCGGCGTCACCACCGCCATCGCCACCTGCGGCACGGCCTTCGGCGGCGAACACATCAAGATCCTCCGCCGGCTGCTCATGGACAACGGCTCGGCCCGGGTGATCTTCACCTTCGACGGCGACGCGGCCGGCCAGAAGGCCGCCCTGCGCGCCTTCGAGGACGACCAGAAGTTCGCCGCCGAGACCTACATCGCCATCGCCCCCGACGGCATGGACCCCTGCGAGCTGCGCCTGGCCAAGGGCGACGACGCGGTGGCCGAGCTGGTGGAACCCCGTACCCCGCTCTTCGAGTTCGCCCTCCGGCACATCGTCGCCCGGTACGACCTGGAGACCGCCGCCGGGCGCGCCTCCGCCCTCGACGAGGCGGCACCCGTCGTGGCCCGCATCAAGAACAGCGGCGCCCAGCACGAGGTCGCCGTGCAGCTCGCCGGCATGCTCGGCATCCTCGACACCCAGTTCGTCGTCAAGCGCGTCGCCCAGCTGGCCCGCTGGGCCCGCGACCGCGGCGGCAAGGGCCCCGCACCCGCCCCCCAGCAGCCCGCGCAGCCGTACGAGAGCGCCGCCCGCCGCCCCTCGGGCCCCGCCCTGGTCCTGCGCAACCCCGTCTACGCCACCGAGCGCGAGCTCCTCAAACTCGCCCTCCAGCGGCCGGAGTTGGTCGCACCCGCGTTCGACGCGTACGGGGTCGACGAGTTCACCGCCGCCCCCTACGCGGCCGTACGCGAGGCGATCATCGAGGCGGGCGGCGTCGAGTTCGGCGTCGAGGACCCGCAGGAGTACCTGGTCCGCGTCCGGGAGGCCGCGCCGGACGACGCCGTGCGCGCCATGGTGACCGAGCTCGCCGTCGAGGCGATCATGCGCAAGACGGTCGACGAGATCTACGCCGGCGCCCAGCTGGTCACCGTCCGCCGCCGCGCCGTCGAGCGCCGCGTACGGGACGTCCAGAGCAGCCTCGCCCGCCTCGGCGCCCACGGCGACCCGGCCCAGCTGGCCGCCGTGCAGAACGAGTTGTGGGTGCTCCAGCAGTACGACCAGGCCCTGCGGGAGAGGGGCGCGGAAGCGCTCTAGAAGAGGGGAACATCCCCGGCGCACTTGCCAATCGGGCGCCGGTCCCCGCAGGTCGCCCTGGTTCCGTACGCGCTTCAAGCTGTTTCACGGCCTGTCAGCGGCCCACTCGTCCGTGAGAGTAACCGTGGGGTCACGGACCGGACGCAAAAAGTCACCGCACGCCCCTCGTGGCGGCTGTGTGTCGTACTCCACACTGGGTTCCGGTGCCTGAGTCCTCGGAGCGCGGCCGACCCGTCCCCCACGGGTCCGAGATCCCCGCGGTTCCGCTCGATGAGTACGGGATGGAGGGCGGACGGGCCGCCCGCGCCATCCCCGACATACCGCTGCCGTACGCGTCAGCAGCGACATCCCTGGAGGTCGCCCCCGTGCAGACCCAGACCCTCATACAGAACGACACCAGTACGGCCCTGAGTACCGACGGCGCGCAGCCGGGCGTCGAGACCGACGTGATCCGCGCGGTCCCGGCCCAGAGCCGCGCCGCGCACCACCCCGAGACGGCGCCGGAGCCCCCGCCGGACGCCGACGAGCCGCCCGCGGCGGCCGTGGAGGCCATCGAGACGGCCGAGCCCGAGCCCGTCGAACTGCCGCGCCGCACCGACACCAGCGGCCCCTCATCCGACCTGTTCCGCCAGTACCTGCGGGAGATCGGCCGCATCCCGCTGCTCACGGCGGCCGAGGAGGTGGAACTGGCCCGCCGGGTGGAGGCCGGCCTGTTCGCCGAGGAGAAGCTCGGCACCACCCCCGACCTCGACAGCCGGCTCGCCCACGACCTCGACCGGCTGGTCGTCCTCGGCCGCATGGCCAAGCGCCGCCTCATCGAGGCGAACCTGCGGCTCGTCGTGTCCGTGGCCAAGCGGTACGTCGGCCGCGGCCTGACCATGCTGGACCTCGTCCAGGAGGGCAACCTGGGCCTCATCCGGGCCGTCGAGAAGTTCGACTACGCCCGCGGCTACAAGTTCTCCACGTACGCGACCTGGTGGATCCGCCAGGCCATGTCCCGCGCGCTCGCGGACCAGGCCCGCACGATCCGCGTCCCCGTCCACGTCGTGGAACTCATCAACCGGGTCGTGCGCGTCCAGCGTCGCATGCTCCAGGAACGGGGCTACGAGCCGACGCCGGAGGAGGTCGCCGCCCACCTCGACCTGCTGCCCGAGCGGGTCAGCGAGGTGCTCCGCCTCGCCCAGGAGCCGGTGTCCCTGCACGCCCCCGTGGGCGAGGAGGACGACGTGGCGCTCGGCGACCTCATCGAGGACGGCGACGCGGCGAGCCCGGTGGAGTCGGCGGCGTTCCTGCTGCTGCGGGAACACCTGGAGGCGGTGCTGTCCACGCTGGGGGAGCGTGAACGCAAGGTGGTGCAGCTGCGGTACGGGCTCGCGGACGGGCGGCCGCGGACGCTGGAGGAGATCGGCCGGATCTTCGGGGTGACCCGGGAGCGGATACGGCAGATCGAGTCGAAGACGCTGAACAAGCTGAGGGATCACGCGTTCGCGGATCAGTTGCGGGGTTATCTGGACTGAGGGCGCGGCGCCTAGTGGCTCGGGGGTGCGCGTGGTCTGGGCGGGTGCGGGTCCGTTGTGATCTCTCGCGCAGTTCCCCGCGCCCCTGAAGGCATGGGCCTGCGGCCCGGCCTTCATCGGAAAAGCACGGGGCCGCAGGCCCCTGCTTTTCCAGGGGCGCGGGGAACCGCGCGACCAGCCCCCACGACCCGCACCCGACAACGCGCCCCCCAGAGGGCCCGCGCCTCAGTCCACCTCGGCCACCGCCTCCGCGAACTGCGCCCGGTACAGCCGCGCGTACGCCCCGCCCGACGCCAGCAGCTCCTCGTGCGCGCCCTGTTCGACGATCGAGCCGTTCTCCATCACCAGGATCGTGTCGGCGTCCCGGATCGTCGACAGCCGGTGCGCGATGACGAACGACGTCCGCCCGTGCGCCAGTTTGGCCATCGCCTTCTGGATCAGCACCTCGGTCCGGGTGTCCACGGAACTCGTCGCCTCGTCCAGCACCAGGATCACCGGGTCCGACAGGAACGCGCGGGCGATGGTGATGAGCTGCTTCTCGCCCGCGCTCACCCCGGTGCCCTCGTCGTCGATCACCGTGTCGTAGCCGTCCGGCAGCGTCCGGATGAACCGGTCCGCGTGCGCGGCGCGGGCCGCCTCCTCGATCTCCCCGCGCGTCACCTTGCGCGCGGTGGACGCCCCGTACGCGATGTTGTCCGCGATGGTCCCGCCGAACAGCCAGGTGTCCTGGAGGACCATCCCTATCCCGTCGCGCAGCTCGTCACGGGACATGGACGCGATGTCCACGCCGTCCAGCGTGATCCGCCCACCGGTGACCTCGTAGAACCGCATCAGCAGGTTCACCAGGGTGGTCTTGCCGGCGCCCGTGGGCCCGACGATCGCCACGGTGTGGCCGGGCTCGACCACCAGCGACAGGTCCTCGATCAGCGGCTTGTCCGGCTCGTAGCGGAAGGAGACGTGCTCCAGGGCCACCCGTCCGCGCAGCTCCTCCGGCCGCACCCCGGGCACGGCGTCCGCGGCCTGCTCCTCCGCGTCCAGCAGTTCGAAGATCCGCTCGGCGGAGGCGACACCCGACTGCACCAGGTTCGCCATGGACGCGACCTGGGTCAGCGGCATCGAGAACTGCCGCGAGTACTGGATGAAGGCCTGCACGTCACCGATGGACAGGGCGCCGGTGGCCACCCGCAGTCCACCGACCACGGCGACCAGCACATAGTTGATGTTCGACACGAAGAACATCAGCGGCTGCATGATCCCGCTGTTGAACTGGGCCTTGAACCCGGCCTCGTACAGCCGCTCGTTCTCCTCGGCGAACTGCTTCGCCGACTCCTCCTGCCGGCCGAACACCTTCACGAGGGTGTGCCCGGTGTACATCTCCTCGATATGCGCGTTGAGCTTCCCGGTGGTCCGCCACTGCGCCACGAAGTGCGGCTGCGACCGCTTGCCGACGCGGGTGGCCACCACGAACGACAGCGGCACGGTCACCAGCGCGACCAGCGCCAGCAGCGGCGACACCCAGAACATCATCACCAGCACACCGATGATCGTCAGCAGCGAGTTGACGAGCTGCCCCATCGACTGCTGGAGCGTCTGGCCGATGTTGTCGATGTCGTTGGTGGCCCGGCTGAGCACCTCGCCGCGCTGCCGCTTGTCGAAGTACGACAGCGGCAGCCGCGACAGCTTCGCCTGGAGCTCCGCCCGCAGGTGGAACATGGTCCGGTTGATGGCCCGGTTGGAGAGCCGGGTGGCCCCCGCCATCAGCAGGCCCGCGACCAGGAAGATGCCGAGGGCAACCAGCAGCACGGCGCCGACGGCCTCGAAATCGATGCCCTTGCCCGGTGTGAAGTCCGTGCCGGACAGCATGTCGGCGACCCCGCCGTCACCGCGCTCGCGCAGCCCTTCGAGCACCTCGGCCTTGGTCCGGCCGGCCGGCATCTCCCGTCCGACCACGCCCGCGAAGACCAGGTCGGTCGCCCGGCCGAGGATCCACGGGCCCAGCACCGACAGACCGACGCTGATCACCGCGCACACGATCATCGCGTACATGGTGAACCGCTCGGGCTTGAACTGCGCGAGCAGTCGTTTCCCGGACCCCTTGAAGTCCATGGACTGCTGATCGGGACCGCCCCCGGCTCCCGCCATGCGCCCCAACGGCCCGGCCATCAGGCTGCCTCCGCTTCCGTCAGCTGGGAGAGCACGATCTCCCGGTACGTCTCGTTCCCGGCCATCAGCTCGTGGTGCCGTCCCGTCCCGACGACGCGGCCCTCGTCCAGGACCACGATCCGGTCGGCGTCCCGGATGGTCGCCACCCGCTGGGCCACGATGACGACGGTCGCCTCGGCGGTCTCCCGCGACAGGGCCGCCCGCAGCGCCGCGTCCGTCGCGTAGTCGAGCGCGGAGAACGAGTCGTCGAACAGATAGATCTCCGGGCGCTGCACCAGCGTCCGCGCGATCGCCAGCCGCTGCCGCTGACCGCCCGACACATTGGTGCCGCCCTGCGCGATGGGGGCGTTCAGCCCGCCCTCCAGCCGCTCGACGAACTCCTTGGCCTGCGCCACCTCCAGCGCGTGCCACAGCTCCTCGTCGCTGGCGTCCGGATTGCCGTACCGCAGATTCGTCGCCACGGTCCCCGAGAACAGGTACGGCTTCTGCGGCACCAGGCTCACCGTCCTGGCCAGCAGCCGCGGATCGAGGGTCCGCACGTCGACGCCGTCCACCAGCACCTCGCCCTCGGTCGCGTCGAACAGCCGGGGGACCAGCCCCAGCAGCGTCGACTTCCCGCTGCCGGTCGACCCGATGACGGCGGTCGTCTCACCCGGCCGCGCCACGACCTCGATGGACCTGAGCACCGGCTCCTCGGCCCCGGGGTAACGGAACCCGGCTCCCCGGATCTCCAGGAACCCGCTCCGCCGCAGCTCCCGCACGGGCGCGAGGGGAGGCACGACACTCGTCTCGGTGTCGAGGACCTCCTGGATGCGCTCGGCGCACACCTCGGCGCGCGGCATCATCATGAACATGAAGGTGGCCATCATCACCGCCATGACGATCTGCATCAGATAGGCGAGGAAGGCGGTGAGCGCGCCGATCTCCATCCCGCCGCTGTCGATCCGGTGGGCGCCGAACCAGACCACCGCGATCGACGAGAAGTTGATGACGGTCATCACGATCGGGAACATCAGCGCCAGCATCCGGCCGGTGCCCAAGGACACGTCCGTCAGCTCGGTGTTCGCGGTGCGGAAGCGGTCCTTCTCGTAGTCGTCCCGTACGAAGGCCCGGATGACCCGGTTGCCGGTGATCTGCTCGCGCAGCACCCGGTTCACGATGTCGAGCCGCTCCTGCATGGTGCGGAACAGGGGGCGCAACCGGCGCACGATGAGGCTGACGGAGATACCGAGCACCGGCACGACGGCCAGCAGCACGCCCGACAGCGGTACGTCCAGACCGAGCGCCAGCACGATGCCGCCCACGCACATGATCGGCGCGGACACCACCAGGGTGAACGTCATCAGCACCAGCATCTGGACCTGCTGGACGTCGTTCGTCGTCCGCGTGATCAGCGACGGCGCCCCGAAGTGACCGACCTCACGCGCCGAGAACGACTGCACCCGGTCGAACACGGCCGCCCGGATGTCCCGGCCGACCGCAGCCGCCGTACGGGCGCCGTAGTACACGGCCCCGATGTTGCAGACGACCTGGACCAGCGAGATCCCGATCATCAGCGCGCCGAAGGCCAGGATGTAGCCCGTGTCCCCCTGCACGACACCGTTGTCGATGATGTCCGCGTTCAGTGTGGGCAGGTAGAGCGTGGCGCACGTCTGCGTGAACTGCAGCAGCACCAGCAGGGCGATGGGTTTCTTGTACGGACGTAGATGACTTCTGAGCAGTCGTATGAGCACGCGAGATCTCTCGGAGTCGACGATGGGACGGGATGCACCACCCCCCATCGTCGAACACTCCACCCGCGTTACCTCAACCGAATTAACCCAACGGTGAAGGACCGATGGCGAACCCTCGCGGCCGACGGGCGCCTCCGGCCGGGGCCGTCACGCCCGGAACGCCCCCGGATGCGTCTGTTCGCGCACCGCCACGTACTGCTGCCGTACCGCCTGCCCCACGGCCAGTTCCTCGCCCGGCTCCAGGATCTGCGCGGCCGCCCCGGGCCACATCGGCGGCGTCCGCGGGTCGAGCGTGCCCTGCGACACCCCGAGCGCCCACGCCGCCTGCCGCGCGGCGCCCACCGCCGCGTAGTCCGCCGGCTGCGGTACGACCACCTGCACCCCGAACAGCGCCGGCGCCGCCGCCTGCACCGCGGGCAGCTCGGCCGCCGCACCCAGCATGAAGATCCGCCGGACGTCGACGCCGCGCCCCCGCAGCACGTCCAGCGCGTCCGCGAGCCCGCACAACATGCCCTCGAACGCGGCCCGGGCGAAGTGCTCCGGCTTCATCGACTCCCGCCGCAGCCCGGCGAGCGTCCCCGCCGTGTGCGGCAGGTTCGGCGTCCGCTCGCCCTCCAGGTACGGCAGCATCACCAGCCCGTGCGACCCCGGCGTCGACTTCAGCGCCAGATCGGACAGCCCCTCCAGATCGGGCACCCCCAGCATCTCCGCGGCACCGCGCAGAGTCCGCACGGCGTTGAGGGTGGTGACGACCGGAAGGTGCATCCCCGTGGCGTCGGCCAGCGAGGTGATCATTCCCGAGGAGTCGACGAGCGCCTCGGTGTGCACGGCCATCACGGACCCGCTGGCGCCCAGCGACACCACCGCGTCACCGAGCCCGATGCCGAGCCCGAACGCGGCGGCCATGGTCTCGCCGGTGCCGGCGGAGATGAGGAGCCCCTCCGGCGTCGTACCGGCGGCGTCCGAGGGGCCCAGCACCTCGGGGAGCATCACCTGGTGGCCGAGCGCCATCTCGACGAGGTCGGTCCGGTACTGGCCGGTCGCCGCGTTCCAGTACCCGGTGCCCGAGGCGCCGCCCCGGTCGGTGGTCCGCCGCACGGGCCGCCCCAGCAGCTGCCAGACCAGCCAGTCGTGCGCCTGGAGCAGCACGGCCGTCCGCATGGCCGCGTCCGGCTCCGTACGGCTCATCCAGCGCAGCTTCGTCACCGGCTGCGCGGCCCCCGGCACGCACCCGACGGCCTCCGCCCACGCGCCGCGCCCCCCGAGCGCGTCGATGAGGTCGGCCGCGGCGACCTGGGCGCGCCTGTCACCGCCGACCATCGCCGGACGCACGGCGTTGCCCTGCGCGTCCAGCGCGATCAGCCCGTTCTGCTGCGACGACACACCGATCGCCTGCACGCCCTCCAGCAGCCCGCCGCCGGCCGCCTCCCCCAGGGACAGCAGCCACGCCTGCGGATCGACGTCGGCGGGACGCCCCCCGTTCGGCGCGGGCTCCACCGGGTGTGGGGCATACCCCTGCCTGAGCACGGCCCCTGTGTCCGAGTCACAGACGACAATGCGCGTAAATTCGGGCGAACTATCCAGCCCGGCGACTATCCCCATGGCAGAAATTCTGCCGCACGGGGAGGGGTGTGGCGTGCCGTGGAACGAGGGCCGTGGCCCACGGGGGGACACGCACGTCGGCGACCGGCCACGATGGGCCGATCGCCGACGTACGAGCGGAATCTCTCGCGTCCCGGCGGAGCGACCGGGCGCCACTGACGCCCCGCCCGTCAGGCCGGGGCCGGGTGTCACCCGGCGCCCCGCCCGCCCGGTCGAGGCCGGTGGTGCCCGTTCCCCGGCGGTCCCTTGGGGCTACGTGTTGCTGGTGCCCCAGTCGTCCGGCCCCGCGCCGTTCGCGTTGCGTTCCCGCAGCGAGCGGACCCGGCCGGCGACGGACTCCGGCACGCGGTCGCCGACCTTCTCGCTGACCGCGTGGTACGCCTTGCCGGCGAAGACGCGCCCCTGCTGGGCGGCCGACTCCGCGGTGTTGCGCACAGCCGGGTTCTGTGCGACCTGCCGGGCCGACTTCTTCAGCTGTTCGTAACGCTCGCGTCCGGCGCGTGTGCCCAGGACGTACCCCAGGGCCAGTCCGGCAAAGAACGTGAGCCGATAGCGCATGGCGGCCACCCTTCCCTTACGTCTGCGTCGGTCCCTTGCGTTGCCCTGCGCGGGCGGCGGGCGCGGGGGATACCGATTGGCGGAGCACCCCCCAGCTTGCGCTAATGTATGTGTCGCAGCGAGCGCACGCCCCCTGGCGAATACCCAGGTAGGTACGTTCGATGCAACGAGGCATTCCTCCGTAGCTCAATTGGCAGAGCAGCCGGCTGTTAACCGGCAGGTTACTGGTTCGAGTCCAGTCGGGGGAGCTCGGTCCTCCGTAGCTCAATTGGCAGAGCAGCCGGCTGTTAACCGGCAGGTTACTGGTTCGAGTCCAGTCGGGGGAGCAGCCTGAACGAGGACCCCACGGGGTCCTTTTTCATGTCCGGGGGAACCGCGCGGGCCGCGTCGTGGTCTCCATGGTCAAGAAGCGCACGCGTGAAGCCGACCATCCGAAGCAGGAGATCGTATGAGCGGCTATGCTGCGGCAGACGGCGCGCACAAATGTGCGCGACACGCCGTACGGGGCGGTAGCTCAGCCGGTTAGAGCAGCGGACTCATAATCCGTCGGCCGTGGGTTCGAGTCCCACCCGCCCCACCTGTGCAGGCCTGTGACCTGCGGAAACGTCTCTTTTGAGGTGTCGGAGCGTCAACTCGGGCTCGCCGGACTGAATCCGCTGCTCGCGAGTTCGGCCCCGTTGCGGTCGGTGTTGGTTCACATCGCTCTGACCTGCCGAAATGTCGTGGTTCGGCGATGGGGCAGGTTTCCGTAGGTGGCGTGTACGAGGCCTGAACGCGGGGTTCTGGACGCTGGCTGGACACGAGTACCGGGAAGTTCTGCCCGGGTGCCTTCGGGTCGGCGGCTCTGCCAGGTCGGCGGGTGGGTACGGGGGCGGCCCGAATGGGGGTGGGGGTCCGAGTTGGGGTGCGAAACGGCCCGTACTGGAAACGGCCCAGAGAGGACCGACAGGCGTGGCAGGAGCGGCCGCTTTGCCGTCGCTCTGGTGGGTGCCGGTCATGCGAGTCACGCAGGCGTCGCCGTCTCCGATGGTGCTGCTGTAGTCCGACGCCTGGTCGGCCTCGGAGGTGAGGACCTTGGGGGGATTGCCCAGTGTTTGAGCATGGCGTGCAGGACGTCGCTGCGGCGGCAGGCAAGGCAGAGGAGGGCTGCGTAGTGGTGGCGTTTGCTCCCCGCCCCTCCACGCAGGACCGCTCCTTCCTCCGGAGCCACAATCCAGGGAGGGAGATGGCATGACGGTGTGGGACAACCACATCGTGATCGGTTACTGGATCGCTTGAGGTGATGGCGCGCACATCAGGGAGAGGAGCCACCGGCCGGGCCGCCTCTTCCTGATGCCGGGCCTACAACCGGACCGTATGGCGCACCGGGAAGACGGCGAAGCCCGTGCGGTGCGCCAGCGTTCCCCACAGCCCCCGCGGCAGGTACAGCGAGACCACGATGGCCGCCGCGCCCACCACGATCAGGTACCAGACACCGCTCTGCGCGAAGTACTTGTCGAGGAGGAAGTACGCGATCGCGCCGACGACGGGGCCCTCGATCGTGCCGATGCCGCCGATGATCACCATGAAGACCATCAGGGCCGAGTACTGCACCCCGAAGATCTGCGTCGGCGACGCCACCCCCAGGCTGTTGACGCAGATCACCGCACCGGCGGCGGCACATCCGGCAGCCGCGGTGATGTAGATGATCCGCTTGCCGCGCGTGACGCTCACGCCGAGGGAACCGGCGGCGGTGTCGTCGTCGCGGATGGCCTGGAGGCTCAGGCCGAGTCGACTGCGCAGGACGGCGTAGGTGCCGAGCACGGCCGCGGCCATGACGGCGAGCGCCAGCCAGTAGCTGAAGGCGCGCCGCAGCACCGGATCGGCGGTGACGTCCGAGAGGGTGCGTCCGCTCGCCGCGCCCAGGGAGTCGAAGCGGACCACGATCAGGCGGACGACCTCGGCGATCACCCACGTTCCGACGGCGAAGTAGCCGCCGCGCAGTCGGAAGGCGAGGTACGACACCGGCCAGGCGAGCAGCGCCACCAGAGCGGAGACGACGAGCGTGCCGGCGTAGACGTTCACGCCGTGGTCGTTGACGACGAACAGGAGGTAGGCGCCCAGGCCGATGAACGCCTGCTGGCCCATCGACATCATGCCCGCGTAGCCCGCGAGCAGGTTCCACATGGAGGCGAGGGCCACCAGGTAGCAGAGCTTGACGAGTTGGGCGGTGACACCTGATTCGACGAGGTAGGGAAGGGTCGCCATCACCAGCAGGACGACGGCCGTTCCGGTGATGCCGAGGGCGGTGGCGCGGCCGCCCCGGTGAATGGCCGGGAGTGCGGTCGCCTCGGCGGCGGGGGCTGTCTGGACGGTCATGCGAGGACACTCCTGCCGAACAGGCCCTGCGGGCGGAACACCAGGACCAGGAGGAAGACCACGTGCCCCGCGAGCAGGGGAAGGTCCGGGGAGATCTGGGCACCGACGGACTGGGCCACACCGAGCACCACGCCCCCGGCGAGCGTGCCCCACAGTGAGCCGAGACCGCCGATGATGACCGTCTCGAAGGCGAACAGGACGGTGAGCTGCCCCTCGTAGGGGGTGACCCCGCCCTGCCGCATCGTGTACAGGACACCGGCCAGGGCCACCGTGGCGAAGGCGATGACCGAGGTCAAGGCGTACACGCGGCGGTTGTCGACGCCCATCAGGCGGACCACCGCGCGGTCGTCGGACGTGGCCCGGACGATACGGCCGGGCTGCGTGCGGAAGAGGAAGAGGTGGAGGGAGACGAGGACCGCCACCGCCGCCGCCACCGTGATCAGCGGGAACCAGCCGATGGCCAGGCCGCCGCCCAGGTCGATGCTCACGGTGCCGAGCGAGCCGATGGGGAGGGGCTGTGCGTCGCTGCTGAACACCTGGACCAGGACGTTCGGGATGATCACCGAGATGCCGAACGTGACCAGCATCGGGGCTAGTTCGCCGAGTCCCATCGCCCGGTCCAGCATGGAGCGTTGGACCACGTAGCCGAGCCCGCCCACCGCGACCATCGACACGACGATGGTGACGGGGACCGGGACGCCGTAGTGAGCCGCGGTCACCGAGGCCACGTAGCCGCCGAGGATCATCAGGTCCCCGTGGGCCAGGTTGGCGATGCGCATCACGCCGAAGACGAGGGACAGGCCCGCGGCGGCCATGGCGAAGATGCCGCCGAGCAGGACGCCCTGCAGGATTGCGTTGAGCCAGGTCATGGGGTGTTCACCTCCGGAAGGGCGCCCGTGCCGAAGTACGCGGCGGTCACCTGGTCGCGGGTGAGTTCGGCCGCCGTGCCGCTCAGCACGATCCGGCCCTCCAGGACACAGGCGATGGTGTCCGCCACGGCGAACGTGCGGCCCAGGTCCTGTTCGACCAGGATCACGGTCGCGCCCTCGGCACGGATGCCGGGCAGCGCCGTGTAGAGCTGGTCCACGACGAGCGGGGCCAGGCCCAGGGAGACCTCGTCGAGGAGCAGTAGACGCGGATTGCCCATCAGCGCGCGGCCGATGGCGACGGCCTGCTGCTCACCGCCGGAAAGCCGGGCCGCCTTGCGGGTACGGCGGTCGGCGACGAGCGGCATCGCCTCGTACACCTTGGCCAGGTTCCAGGGGCCCTTGCGCCCGGTGGCGGCGCCCACCTGGAGGTTCTCCTCCACGGTGAGCGACGGGAAGAGCCGGCGGCCCTCCGGGACCAGACAGACGCCTCTGCGGGCCCGGCGGATGTCGGGCTCGGCGGTGACGTCCTCGTCGGCCAGGGTTATGGTGCCGCGGAAGGGCTTCAGGGCTCCCGCGATCGTCTTCAACAGGGTGGATTTTCCTGCCCCGTTGGCGCCGACAAGGGCGAGCAGCTCGCCCTCGGCCACTTCGAGGTCGATGCCGAACAGGGCCTGGAAGTCGCCGTATCCGGCGTCGACGGAGGCGACCCGCAGGAGCGGGCTTGTGCTTGTGCTCATGCCGCCGTACCTCCCAGATAGACCTCCGCCACCTCGGCGCTGGCCAGTACCTCGTGCGGGTCGCCGTCCACGCGGATCTGCCCGTAGGCGAGGCAGACCAGCCGGTCGACGACCTGGACCAGCGCCTTGACGACATGCTCGATCCACAGGATCGTCACGCCGGACTCCTTCAGGGACAGCACGGTGGCGACGAGTTCCTCCGCCTCGGCCTCGGTGAGCCCGCCCGCGATCTCGTCGAGGAGGAGCAGTGCGGGGCCGGTGGCGAGCGCCCGTGCCAGCTCCAGCCGTTTGCGGCCGAGGAGGGGCAGGGACCCGGCGGGCTTGTTGGCGAGGGGGAGCAGCCCGGCGGTCTCCAGCGCGCGCAGGGCCTGCTCGCGGGCGGGGCCGCCGCGCAGCCGGGCTCCCCGCTCGGCGCCGACCAGGGCGTTCTCGAACACGGTCAGGTCGCCGAAGGGGCGCGGTATCTGGAAGGAGCGGCCGACGCCGAGCCGACATCGCTGCGCCGCGGAGGTGCGGGTGACATCGCGGCCCGCGAGCCGCACGGAACCGGCACTCGCGCGCTCGACGCCCGAGATCGCGCTGAGCAGGGTGGACTTGCCCGCCCCGTTCGGGCCGACGATGCCGATGGCCTGCCCGCGGGGGACGGTCAGCTCGACATCCTCCAGGACCCGCAACTCGCCGAAGTGCACGGCGAGATGGTCCACTTCGAGGAGTGGAGCGGTCACAGTTCCGCCGCCTTGGCGTCGGGCTTGACCATCGGCAGCAAGCTGTTGCTGACAACCTTCAGTTCGAACGCGTCACCGCTCCCCTTGATCCACTGGGTGCCGACCATGGGGATGGTGGCGACGTTCTTGACCGGGTTGGCCGGACCGCCGCCGGTCCAGGAGAGGTGGCCGAGGACGGTGTCGAGGCTGGTCTTCGCGATCTGGGCGGCGACGGCCTCACGGTCCTTGGGGTTCGCGTTGCTCAGGACGTGGTTGGCCACCTCGAACAGCGCGTGGTTGGGGCCGAGCCCCTGGTTCCACGTCCGGCCCTTCGCCAGCGGGGACTTCTCGTAGTCGTCGGCGAGCGCGGTGGCGGTCTGACCGGTGATCGTGGAGGTGAACGGGAACTGCGGCACCCACCAGCTCGCCGTGCACAGCCCGTTGCCGAGGTTGTTCGGCAGGGAGGCCACCGTCGACTGGAAGAGGATGGCCTTGGAGATGGTGGCGACCTTGGGCTTGAAGTTCTGCTGCGCGGCCTGCGTCCAGAACGTCGCGAAGTCGGGCGGCGAGGGCACGCCGGCGAGGATCTCGACGCCCTCCTTCTTGAAGTTCGCGATGATCGACGAGAAGTCCTTGGTGCCGGGCTCGTAGGAACCCGGGTCGACGAACGTGAAACCCTTGGTCGAGGGCTGCGAGCGGTAACCGGTGGTCTTGTCCCGGAAGGCGTTGCCGTCTGAGTCGTTCGGCCACAGCACGCCGACCTTCTTGTTGGTGTCGTGCTGCCGCCACATGTCGGTCTCGACCCTGGACAGGTGCTCGATGCCGTCGAAGAAGTGGAACGTGTACTTGAAGGTCTTCTTCGGCGTTGCGCCACGCCCGAAGAACCAGGCCTGCCAGGGCTCGATGGTCGAGACGCAGGGCACGCCCTCGCTCTCGCACTTGGCCGCCACCGGGTGGATCGTGTCCGGCGTCGCGGTGACGAGGACGAGGTCGACCTGCTGCTGGGAGATCAGCTCGTCCGCGATGGTGGCCGCCTGCTGCGGGTCCGAGCCCGTGTCGCGGTCCAGGATCTTGACGTCGTACTTCTTGCCGTCGTAGGTGATCCCCTTGGCGAAGAAGGCACGCACCTGCTTGAGGATGTAGGCGTCGGACTCGGCGAAGGCCGCGTAGGCGCCGGTGCGCGGGCTGACGTAACCGATCTTGATGGTGTCGCCGGTCGAGCCGCCCGAGCCCTTGAGGCCGGAGGAACAGGCGGAAAGGATCGGGGAGGCCGCCACAGCAGAGACTCCGAGGCCTCTGAGGACGGTGCGGCGGGAGGGCTTGATCGCGCGGTTTTCCATGGCGGGCTCCGAAAGGGCCTTGAGCCGCAGGTCGCGGGCTGCGGCGGAGTGGTGGAAGTGGCCGCGAACGTAGGGCCGCCGTTCCTGCCTGGACAGGGCATGGATTCGATATGCGAGACGGGTGGGCCGTCGGTGACCCTACTGAGACATCAGCTGTACGCGGAGGGGCCTAGAGGAGACAGGGCACGTCCATATCCGGTGTCTCGCATTGCGAAACAGTCCTGTTCGCCGGTAGCGGCGAGGCCCTTAGTGTCCGCCCATGCAGACCGCCCTTTCCAGGCTCGCCGCAGGGACGCTCAGCAGCGTCTCGCTCACCGAAGAACTCCTCGCGCGCGCGGAGCGGGCCGGCGACCTGGGAGCCTTCGTCACCCTCGACGCCGACCGCGCTCTCGCCGAGGCCGCGGCAGCGGACCGGGGCCCCGTGCGGGGCCCGCTGCACGGGCTGCCGATCGCGGTCAAGGACAACATCCACGTCGCCGGGCTCCCCAACACCGCGGGCTGCGAGGCGCTCGCCGGGTTCGTCCCGGACCAGGACGCGCAGGCGATCACCCGGCTGCGCGCGGCCGGCGCGATCGTGCTGGGCAAGACCAACATGCACGAACTGGCCCTGGGAGCCACCAACGCGGGCGGCCCCTACGGACCCGCCCGCAACCCGGCCGACCTCGACCGTTTCGCGGGCGGCAGCAGCGGCGGAACCGCCACAGCCGTCGCCGCCGGTCTGGCCCCGGCCGGTCTGGGCACCGACACCGGAGGCTCGGTCCGAATTCCGGCCGCGCTTACCGGCCTCGCCGGCCTCCGCCCCACCACGGGCCGTTACCCGGCCGGGGGAGTGACCCCGTTGTCGTGGACGCGCGACACCATCGGACCCATGGCCCCGACCGTCGCGGACCTGGTCCTCCTGGACACCGTCCTCGCCGCCGACCACGGCCCCGCCGAGGCACCCGACCCGCGCGAAGTCGTCCTGGCCGTCCCCGAACACCACTTCACCGCGCCGCTGCATCCACGTACCGCCGAGGTGTGGCAGCACTGCCTGGACATCCTGGGGACCGCCGGGGTCCGGTTCATGCCCGTACGGCTGCCGGAGGTCGAGACGGCCGAGGAACTGGCCGGATTCCCGATCACCCTCTATGAGGCGGCCAAGCAGCTGCCCGGCTATCTGAGCACGGTGACGGGCGGCACCGATCCGGCGGCGCTCCTGGCCCGGATCACCCACCCCGACGTACGCGCGACGATGGAGCGGGTCGTGTTCCCACACGCGATCACCGAGACGGCGTACAAGGCCGCCCTCGAAATCCGCGACCGTGTCCTCGTCGACGGCTACCGGAGGATCTTCCGGGAAACCGGAGCCCACGCCGTGCTCTTCCCCACCACCCCTCTGCCCGCCGGACGGATCGACACCGACACCGAGCGCGTACGGCTCGACGGTGACCCGCGTCCCGCCTTCCCCACGTACATCCGCAACACGGGACCCGGCAGCGTCGCCGCTCTTCCCGGCCTCACCGTGCCCGTCCGGTCGGCGGGTCCGGGACTCCCGGTGGGTGTGGCGCTCGACGCGCCCTGGAACACCGACCGACGGCTCCTGGGCCTCGGCCTGCTGGTCGAAAAGCTCCTGGAAGCGGGAGCATGAAGAGAAGGAGACGATCGGACATGACAGAGACCACTCGCCGCTTCAAGGCCGCCGCCGTCCAGGCCGAGCCCGCCTGGCTCGACGCGGAGGCCGGGGTCGCCAAGACCGTCGACCTGATCGCGGAAGCGGCCCGCAACGGGGCCTCGCTCATCGCCTTCCCCGAAGTGTGGATCCCCGGCTACCCGCACTTCCTGTGGCTGGGCGCGGTCGCCGACCAGGTCCCCTTCGTCGGCCGCTACCACGCCGCCTCGCTCGCCCCCGACGGCGACGGCCTGACCACGATCCGCCGCGCCGCCCGGCAGCACGGCATCACCGTCGCGCTCGGATACAGCGAGAAGGACCACGGCACCCTCTACATCACCCAGACCGTGATCGCCGCCGACGGCAGCGTGCTCCTGCACCGCCGCAAGCTCAAGCCGACCCATGTCGAGCGCAGCCTGTTCGGCGAGGGCGACGGCAGCGACCTCAAGGTCGTCGACAGCGCGCTCGGCCGGCTCGGCGCCCTGAACTGCGCCGAGCACGTCCAGCCGCTCAGCAAGTACGCGCTGTACGCGCAGAACGAGCAGGTCCACGTGGCGAGTTGGCCGTGCTTCGGTCTCTACCGCGACCTCGCCTTCCAGCTCAGCGCCGAGGCCAACATCGCCGCGACCCAGGTGTACGCCATCGAGGGCAGCACCTTCGTCCTGATGGCCACCCAGGTCATCTCCCCGGCCGGCATCGACGTCTTCGCGTCCACCCCCGAGCAGCGCCGCCTGCTCACGGCCGGCGGCGGCTGCTCCCGGATCTTCGGCCCCGACGGGCGTACCCTCACCAAGGACGTCGACGAGGGCGAGGAGGCACTGGTGTACGCCGACATCGACCTCGACGAGATCGACCTCGCGAAGAACGCCTACGACCCGGCCGGGCACTACGCGCGCGCCGACGCCACCTACCTCGTTCACCGTCGCGAAGCCCGTCGGCCCGTGGTCCGGGAGGGAAGCCCCGCCGAGACGGTGTCCCCTGCGCTTCCGGCGTTTCCGGCGCTGGACGACGAGATCCCCGAGCCATGACCCGACCTGCCGAAGACCCCCCGCCGCCGGGCCGGCCCCCCGTCCAGACCCTGGACCGGGGGCTCAGGCTGCTGGAGGTGATCGCGCTGTCGGACGTACCGCTCACGCTGGCCGAACTCAGCCAGCAGATGGGGCTGCACCGCTCGATCGTCTACCGGCTGCTGCGCACCCTCCAGGACCACCACCTGGTCGCGCACACCACCCACGGGTACGTCATCGGCACCCGCGCCCAGTCACTGGGCCGGCGCACCCTGCCCATGCTCCAGCGCATCGCCAAGCCGGAGATCGCCAAGCTGGCCGCGCGCGTGGGCCTGACCTCCTTCTTCGTCGTCCGGGACGGCGAAGAAGCGGTGACGCTGGTCTCCGTCGAGGTCGAGAGCACCCGCTCGCGTACCGTCTACAGCCCCGGCGACCGGCATCCGCTGACCCTGGGCTCCCCGGGCATCGCCATGCTGTCCGCCGAGCCGCAACTGCTCGGTGAGCGACCGGAGATCAGCCGGGCCCGGGCCAGCGGATACGCCACCACACGCAACGAGGTCGTGCGCGGCCTCGGGACGATCTCGGCGCCGGTCGTGTCGGCGCCCGGCCACGCCGTCGCCGCAGTGTCGATCGCCTTCACCGTCGAACAGCCCGGCCCGCCACAGATCGAGGCCGTCCTCGACACCGCCCGCCTGATCACCGGCCGGCTGCGCGGAGAGCTGTCCACCGGCGCGGTCCTGCCCGGGGTCGACTGAGTCGTCCACTGGCTCACGTACGGCGGCGTTTCGCATAGCGAACGTGCCCGTGGTCCCGCGGGGTTGGGCGGCCTAGCGTCCAGTCCTGCCAGAAAGGGGTCCCGCGATGACCACGGCCGCCCACACCAGGACCGTCAAGGAACAGACCTTCGACGTCCTGCGCCAGTACGACCTCACCACCCTCTTCAGCAACCCGGGCTCCACCGAGGTCGGCTTCCTCGCCGACCTGCCCGCCGACATCTCCTTCGTGCTCGGCCTGCACGAGGGCTCGGTCGTCGGGATGGCCTCCGGCAGCGCCCTGGCCACCGGCCGCCCCGCGCTCGTACTGCTGCACACCACCGCCGGATACGGCAACGCGGTCAGCGCCCTGGCCACCGCCCGCGCCAACCGCGCGCCCCTGGTGGTCATCGTGGGCCAGCAGGACCGCCGGCACCTGGCCCACGAGCCGTTCCTGGCCGGGCGGTTGGACGGACTGGCGGGGGAGTACCCCGTGTGGCAGCACACGCCGGCCCGTCCTCAGGACGTCCCCGGCGCCGTCGCCCGCGCCTGGCACGAGGCCCGGGAAGGCCGTGGTCCGGCGGTCGTCGTCGTCCCGATGGACGACTGGTTCGTCGAGGCCGACGAGGCCGTCGCCCAGGCCGCGCCGCGCGGACCGCTCGCGGTACGAGGCGGTCGTACGGCCTCCGACGACGCCCTGGCCGCCCTCGCCACGCTGCTGACGGCCGCCGACTCGCCCTGTCTGGTGGCGGGCGCGGGCAACGACACGGCGGACGGCTGGGAGGCGCTCGCCACGCTGGCCGAGCGCCTGGACTGCCCGGTCTACCAGGAGCCGTTCGGCGCCCGCGCCGGCTTCCCCCAGGACCACCGTCTCTTCGCCGGCCACCTGCCCGCGGTGCGCCCCGCACTGCGCGACGCGCTCGCGCCGTACGACACGGTCCTCACCGTCGGAACCGCCGCGTTCCGCCAATACACGTACGCCCCGGGCGACTTCACCGAGCCGGGCACCCGGGTCGCCGTCATCACGGACGACCCGGAAGAGGCCCACCGCAGCCCGGCGGAGCTGGTGCTGCTCGCCGAACCGGCCGACACCGTAAGCCGGTTGGTCCCGCTGGTGCCCGCCGTCCCGCGTTCCTCGGCGCCGAACCGGCCGACCGCACCCCAGCCGCCCGCACCCGGTGAACCCCTGCGAGCCGCTCACGTACTGGCCGCCCTCGCCGAGCGCCTCGACCCGAAGGCCGTGGTGGTCGAGGAGACCCCCTCCAGCCGCCCTGACCTGCACCGGCTGCTGCCCGCCCGGGCGCCGCTCGGCTTCCTCAGCGCGGCCATGGGCGGACTGGGCTTTGCCATGCCGGCCGCGATCGGCGTCCGGCACGGCGCCCCGGACCGGCCGGTGGTGGCCGTCCTCGGCGACGGCTCCTCCCTCTACTCGATCCAGGCCCTGTGGAGCGCCGCCCACTACGGCATCGGCGTCCTGTTCGTCGTCCTCGCCAACGGCCGCTACGCGATCATGGACCGCCTCTCCGAGCGCGAGGGCTCCGCCGCCCCGGCCTGGCCCGCGTTCACCGAACTGAGCGTGTCGACCCTGGCCGAGGGCCTGGGCTGCCCGGCCGAACGGGTCGAGGACCACACCGCGTTGCTGTCCGTCCTGGACAGGGTCCTGCCGTCACTGGCGGACCGGCGTGAGCCGCTCGTGCTCGAGGTCGCCGTCGAGGCCGACGCCCACTACTCCTCCTGACCCGCTGAACGGAAGGCACAGACCCGTGAAGGTCGTCATCATCGGAGGCGCCGGCGGCATCGGCTCCTCCGCCGCGTTCAATCTGCTCTCCGCGCAGGGGACGTACGAGATCGTGCTCGTCGACACCCGGCCGAACATGATCACCAGCCACACCATGGACCTGGAGAACGCCCTCGGCCTCGGCGCCACCGCCGACACCGTCCGGGGCGGCACCCCCGAGGACGCGCTCGACGCGGACGTGGTCGTGCTGAGCGCCGCCGTCCCGCTGCGGCTGAACTCCTCCCGTTCCGTCTTCCTCGCCGACAACGCGCGGATCGTGAACGAGTGCCTGCGTCCCCTGCGGGAGGCCGGGGCGGACTTCGGTGGGCTGGTGCTCATGCTCACCAACCCCGTCGACCCGCTGCTGACCTGGGTGCACCGGCAGGGCTGGCTGCCGCGCGAGCGACTGATCGGCTACACCCTCAACGACAGCCTCCGGCTGCGCACCGGCATCGCGTTCGCGCTCGGCGTGCCGCCGAAGGACATCGACGCCTGGATGCTCGGCGAGCACGGCGAGGGCCAGGTCCCGCTGTACAGCCGGGTCAGGGTCGGCGGGGAGCCCGTCGTACTCACCGACGAGCAGCGCACGACCGCCGAGGAGTACGTGGACACCTGGTACTCCAAGCACGTGGCTCTCGACTCGGGGCGCACCTCCACCTGGACCACCGGCCTGGGCACCGCCCGTCTCATCGAGGCGATCGCCACCGGTTCCGGGACGCTCGTCCCCGCCTCCGTCGTGCTGGACGGCGAGTACGGGGTACGAGGCACCAGCCTCACCGTGCCCGTCGAACTCGGCCCCGAGGGCGTACGCCGCATCGCGGCCTGGGACCTGTCGGCCGAGGAAACGGCCGGCATGCTCCGGGCCGCCGACCGTGTCGAGGCGGGCGCCACCGAACTGACCGACGCGGCCGTGGCCCAGCCTTCCTGACACCGCACATCGCGCACACCGCTCATCGCGTATCAACGACGCTACGTAGCAAGGAGAACGACCTCATGGCCATCACTCGAGAGCTGTACATCGCCGGCAGAGACGTGCCCGCCGCGTCCGGCCGGACCACCGACGACATCAACCCCTTCACCGGGGAGGTGTACGCCACCGTGGCCGCCGCCGGCCCCGAGGACGTCGTGCGTGCCGTGGACGCGGCCGACGCGGCCTTCGAGGAGTGGGCCGCGCTGCCCCCCTTCGCCCGCCGGGCGATCTTCCTGAAGGCAGCCGACCTGCTGGACGGGCGCGGCGCACAGGTCGGTGACCTGATGGCACAGGAGGCGGGCGGCACCCGCCCGTGGGCGTTCTTCAACGTGATGCTGGCGGCGAACATCCTGCGCGAGGCGGCAGCCGCGATCACCGCCCCGCGTGGTGAGGTGCTCAGCGCGCAGGAGCAGGGCGCGCTGGGCCTCGCGGTACGCGAACCGCTGGGCGTGGTCGCGGCGTTCGCGCCCTGGAACGCGCCGGTCATCCTGGGCGTGCGGGCGGTGGCCGCGCCGCTGGCCGCGGGCAACACGGTCGTCGTCAAGGCGAGCGAGGACGCGCCGATCGCCTGTGGGCTGCTGGTCGCCGACGTGCTGCGGGAGGCCGGGCTGCCGGACGGCGTGCTCAACGTCATCACCAACGAACGTGAGGACGCGGCCGAGATCGCCGAGACGCTGATCGCCGACGAGCGGGTACGGGCGGTGAACTTCACCGGCTCCACCGCTGTCGGACGGCTCGTCGGAGAGCTGGCGGCCCGTCACCTCAAGCCAGCCGTACTGGAGTTGGGCGGCAAGAACGCGGTGCTCGTCCTCGACGACGCGGACGTGGACTACGCCGTGGACGCCGTGACGTTCAGCGTGTTCATGAACGCCGGGCAGATCTGCATGTCCGGGGACCGGATCCTCGTCCACGAGTCCCTGGCCGAGGAGTTCACCCGGAAGTTCACCGCGAAGGCGGGTTCGCTGGCAGCCGGCGACCCCGGGGAGCCGTACACGGTCGTGGGCCCGCTGGTGAGCGCGCGGGCCGCCCGGCGGGTGGCCGACCTGGTCGCGGACGCCGTGGCCAAGGGCGCGAAGGTCCTGCTCGGCGGCGGTGAACCGGACGGCGCGGTCCACCCGGCGACCGTCCTCACCGGCGTCCCGAGGGACGCGGACCTGTACCACACGGAGGCGTTCGGCCCGGTCTGCGTGATCGAGACCTTCACTGATGACGAAACCGCCGTAACCCTCGCCAACGACACCGACAACGGCCTGACCTGCGGCATCATCACGGAGAACGCCACCCACGGCCTGACGGTGGCGCGCCGCATCCGCACCGGCATCGTCCACATCAACGACCAGTCGGTGGCCGACGAGCCGCAGGCCCCGTTCGGCGGGGCGAAGGCCTCCGGGTACGGGCGCTTCGGCGGCCGCTGGGGGATCGAAGCGTTCTCCAACACGCGCTGGGTGACCATCGCCACGCAGCAGGCGCACTACCCCTTCTGAACCGACCTGTCGGGCACTTCGCGACAGGCCTGGGAACACGCCGTCCCCGAGCCTTGGGAGTCATCGCCGATCCAGGGACAAGCCCGGGGACTTTCACGAACGATCTGTCCGGCGGTGCATTCCTGAGCAGAGGGGTGCTGGAGCGTCGTGCTCAAGCCCGTGGTGGGCGGAGCACCTCCGCTCGCGCGGAGGTAAACCGTATGGTGGCAGCTATTTCGCCGGGCGGCCGGGGTGGAGCCCTCGCACGCTGGAAGGGGAATCCGCTGCTCTCGGGTTTGGAGCCTGTCTCCCAGCTGGGAGACAGGCGGCTGCTGCGGGAGCCGAACTTGTACTTCCGGGACGTGTTCCGGACGCAGGTTGGACACAAGGATCGGAGAAGACTGACGAGGACCGAGAAGGAGCACGATGCCAAACAGGCGCCGACCTACTCATAATCCGTCGGCCGTGGGTGCGAGTCCACCCGCCCCGCCGTACAAGCCTCTGACCTGCGGAAACGTCTCATCGAGGGTGCGGATTCAGTCTGTTGGGCCAACGGGCGGAATCCGCTGCTCGTGAGTTCAACGCCGTTGCTGTCGGCGCTAGTTCGAACGGCTCTGACCTGCGCAGATGTGGTGTTCCCGCGTTGAGGTAGGTCTCCGTAGGGGTGTGTACGAGGCCTTGGGTGCTCAATTCGGGACGCTGGCAGGACGCGAGGAAATCAGAAGTGCTGTCGGGGACCTTCGAGTAGGCGGCTCTGCCAGGAGCTCGTGGGCACGCTGAGCCGCCTGAGCGGGCTGCGACGCCTGAGCCGGGTGCCGGGAAGTGGCCCGTACTGGAATCGGCCCATCCGTGGGACAGGTGCACGCGCATAGGATGAGGGCCGCTCGTCGGCGGGGCGCCGTCGTGACACCGTCACCAGGCAAGTGGTCGACGAGCGGCTTGGTCCCCGTCCGCGCGAGCGGGCGGGTTCTACTGTCTGAGGTCGATCGTGCGGACCGGCTGCCCTGTTGTACGGGCGATGGTCTCGAAGTCGCGGTCGTAGTGGAGCAGGGTGAGTCCCGCTTCTTCTGCGGCGGCGGCCACCAGAAGGTCGACGGGGCCTGCGCTGCGGTGCTCGCCCTTGGCGGTCAGTTGTTCCTGGACGGTGCGGGAGCGGCGGTAGACGCCGTCCGGCATGGGGTACCAGATGTAGTGGGCGTCGAGTGCCGCCTTCAAGCGGGCGCGGTCTGTGGTCGAACGAGCCGAGTAGAGGACTTCCAGTTCGGTGAGGTCGCAGATCGCGACGAGGCCGGCGCCGATCCTGTCGTCCCATTCGGCCGTGTTCTGGCGGAGCAGGACGCGGGCGAGGGCGGAGGTGTCGATGAGGTAGTCGGCGACGGTCACTCGTCCGCTCCGGTGGCACGGTCGTCGGTTGCCGAGTCCGTGCTCATGGGGCGGTACGCACGTTTGTCCAACAGCAGATTCATGTCGAGAGCGCCGTCGGCCGCCAGTTCACGGGCTTCTTCGAGAGCGCGCAGACGCCGGTAGCGGGCCGTGACTTCCCGCAGGGCGGTGTTGATGGTGTCGCGCTTGGTGGTGGTGCCGAGTTCTCTGGCTGCTTCTTCCAGCGCCTCGTCGTCGAGATCGATGACCGTGCGACTCATGATGCCCTCCTCGGCTGGGATGTATCAATTAGAGTGTATCAATATACAAGATCGTTTGTATATTGCTGCTGCCGTGGATGTGTTGGGGAGGAAGGGAGGTGACACCCGCCTTGTGCTGCGTCTGGGGGAGGCGCATTGATCGGCGTCACGGGACCATCGCGGACGTGACGGCACCGACTCTTTTCGTACTCTGATCACCGTCGTCGGTCACCACCGCTCGCGCGGAGAGCGGCCCCAGAGCCCCTTTGAAGTCTTGGCGACCCTTGTCGATCAGCGCTCACCTTGGCCGTTCACCAGGTCAGACGTGGGTGGACCTGCGCGCCGGAGGTTTGCGGTGGCGGCAGGCGAGCGCGCATCGGAGAGCGGGCGGGTGCCCGTGCTGTCCGGAGCCGCGGACGAGGACACCGCACGGCATCGATCGGGGACGCAAGCGGATGGCGTCGGCATCCGGCGGCCGCACGCAGGGCGCTGATGCGGGGCCTCGACACCCAGGGGGCGTGGTCCACCACGACGGCCACTACCACGTCTGCTACCAGTACAACCCGTACGGAGCCGACCACGCCAACATGCACTGGGGCCACTTCCGCAGCCCTGACCTGATCAGAGGGGAACCGCTGCCGATCGCCCTGACCCCCACTCCCGGGGGCGAGGACGCCGACGGCTGCTTCTCCGGCAACGCCGTCTCCGACGGTGACCGGCTCCTCGCCTTCTACTCCGCGCACCGCCAGGAGCGCCCGCAGCATCAGCTGATCACCACCGCCACATCCCCTGACGGCGGCCTGACCTTCCACCCCCGCGGCGACCTGCTCATACCCGAGCCACCCGACGGCACCACCATGTACCGCGACCCCTACGTCTGGCAGGACGGGAACCTTCGGCGAATGCTGGTCGGCGCCGCACTCGCCGACGGCCGCGCCGCGGCCCTGCTGTACGAATCGCCCGACCTGCAGACCTGGACCTACCGGGGACCCTTCTGCGCCCGCGAACCAGAGCCCCTCGACGACAGCGCACTGCTCACCGGCGAAGGCTGGGAGTGCCCCCAGTACATGCCGGCGGCCGACGGGCGAGGTGCCCTCATCCTCTCCGCCTGGTACGAACGCGACGGCCCGCACGGCGTGCTGGCCCTGGCCGGTAGGGACCACGGCGACGTCTTCGAAGCAGGGCCGCCCCAACTCCTCGACCACGGCCCGGACTTCTACGCCCCCGCCCTGCTCCGCGCACCCGGCCGCAGATGGCTGCTGTGGGGCTGGTCCTGGGAAGCCCGCGGCAAGGAGTGGTTCGATGCCGAAGGCTGGGCCGGAACGCTCACGCTCCCCCGCGAGATAGAGCTGACCGAGGACGGTCACACGTACCAGCGGCCCGCCAACGCCCGCGGAGTCAGCTGGGGCAACGGCACGCCGCGAGGCACCTCCCTGCCCCTGTCGCGCTTCTACGTGGCCAAACCCGGTGTCAGCGCGGCCACCATCAATCGGGCGCTCGCCCAGGGACTCCACCTGCTGCTGACGCCGGGGATCTATCACCTCGACGAGACGGTCCGCGTCAGGCGGCCCAACACGGTGGTGCTCGGACTTGGCTACGCCACCCTGATCCCGACCAACGGCGTCACCGCCCTCAAGGTCGCCGACGTCGACGGGGTGCGCCTGGCCGGTTTCCTCATCGACGCCGGGCCGGTCAACTCCCGCACACTGCTCGAAGTGGGCGAACGCGGCTGCTCAGCCGGTCACAGCGACAACCCGATCACCGTGCAGGACGTGTTCATCCGCATCGGTGGAACCGGCCCCGGCAAGGCGACCACCAGCATGGTGATCAACAGCCGTCACACCATCATCGACCACACCTGGCTGTGGCGCGCCGACCACGGTGACGGGGTGGGCTGGGAGACCAACCGCGGCGACTACGGCATCGTCGTGAACGGCGACGACGTCCTCGCCACCGGCCTGTTCGTCGAGCACTTCAACAAGTACGACACGCAATGGAACGGAGAGCGCGGCCGCACCATCTTCTACCAGAACGAGAAAGCGTACGACGCCCCGAACCAGGCGGCCATCCAGAACGGCTCCGTCAACGGCTACGCGGCCTACAAAGTGGCCGACTCGGTGACCACGCACGAGGGATGGGGGCTCGGCAGCTACTGCAACTACAACGTCGACCCGACCATCGTCCAGCACAACGGTTTCCTTGCCCCGAACACACCAGGCGTGAAATTCCACCACCTCCTGGTCGTCTCACTCGGCGGCAACGGCCAGTACGAGCACGTCATCGACGACATCGGCGCCCCGACATCAGGTACATCGACCATCCCGTCCACAGTGGTCTCCTGTCCTTGAGCTGTCCGCTCACTGTTCATGCGGCGGTCCACGGCCCCACGGCCTACCTTGTCGACCCGCTCGTCGAACCCCGTGACGAGCAGGTTCTGCTTTGCTGCTCCGTTCCGGCGACCGAGCTCATGGTCGACGAGCGCTGACGGATAGTACCGATGGTCGTGGTGACACATGTGATGGCGTCCGCACGGATCAGCCTGGCTGTCCTCTCGCCCTTGCGTACCTTCTCGCCCTGCCTCAGGATCCAGACGTTAGCCACGCTTCCCTCCGGTGGCCTCGCGATCGTTGCGTCTTCGGACGGCAGGCCCTTTGGTCAGCTGGTTTTCTGGTGCCGGAGCGGCAAGAAAAATGCGCCGAGTGGCCTTCCGCGACCGGGGTCGGCCCGGACCGCAGCGGACCGAGGCCGTCAGGAGCCTGCGGGCCGGACCGGCGCGGTTACCGGCGGTTCTAGTCCTTCCACACCGCGATCACCGGACGGTCGCGGCAGGTTCCCCGGCCCGTCCGGTCAGGCCGAGCCCGGGTTCTCCGCGGTGGCCCCGCTGGTCTCGCCCGGATGCTGCGCGCGACCAGAGTAGCCCGGCGTCGGTCTACGGCCTGCTGCCTTGCTCGGGTGTTCCCGCCGTGCCACCGGGGCGTTCGGAAGCCCCGGTGGACCGCTGGTCCGTGCCGGAGGCAGTGCTGTCGGCTGCGTCGGTGGTCTCGCCCTGGACGACCTGGGATGCCGGGTCTGCCTGGGTCTCGTCGTTCTTCATGGCACGGGCCTCGGCTTTGAGGATGCGGGCGGACTGCCTGCGGAGCGGGCGAGGGCGCCCAGCTCGGTATCACCGTGTGCACGCTGGGTCTGGGCTCGGTGTCCAAGCCCGCGATCTCGCACGAACTCGACCCGCTGCTGCACGAACTGGGCCTGCCGAGCGCGGTCGGCTACGGCATCGCGTTCGCCGTGGCCATGATCGTGGTGGTGTTCCTGCACATGGTGCTGGGGGAGATGGCACCCAAGTCCTGGGCCATCGCCCACCCCGAACGCTCGGCGATGCCGCTGTCCCCGCCCTTCCGGGCCGTGGTCAAGGCCGTACGACCGCTGATCGGGCTGCTCAACCGGATCAGCAACGCGCTGGTGCGGCTGTGCCAGGTCACCCCGCGCGACGAGCTGACCTCCGTCCACAACCGGAACGGCTCACGCATCTCGTCGAGGAGTCGCAGCGCCTCGGCCTGATCAAACGAGGCCGACTCCGAGCTGATCACCCGCTCGCTGACGGAACCCGAGACCCCGGTGAGCTACCTCGCGATTCCGGCCGCCGAGATCACCGCGGTCGACGCGGACGCCGACGCCGAGGCCATCCTCCGCGCCGCCGCCGACCACGACCGCACGCGGCTCCTGGTCCGCGCCGACGGCGTCATCCTCGGTTCGGTCCACGCCCGCGACCGCCTGGTCGCCCGCACCCGAGGCCGTGCCGTCACGGCTCGCGCCCTCGCCCGGCCCGTACCGGAGCTGGCGGACAACGCCACGGTGGCCGACGCGATCGACGCACTCCGCCGGCAGTGCGCCTCACTCGCCGTCGTCCGCGACGACACCGGTCGACTCACCGGCCTGGTCAGCCTGGACGACCTGCTGGCCCGTTACCTGCAACCGCGAGCGGTCTGACCACGAGGGGCACAACCTTGTACGAGGGGACGGGCAACACCCGTCCACTCGGCGGTCCCCATCCGATCGCCACTGACGTGCCATGGCGTCGCGGCCATGGCCGACGGCCAGCCTCGTACGGCGCGGCCGACCCCCGACCGACGCACATCGACAGTGCTGGACCCGCCGCCCCACCTCGGGGCGGCGGGACGTCGCGCTGCGCGAGCGACCCGCACGACCGTACGACCACGGACCGGCGCCCCGCCCCCTCCGCCGGGCGCTCGCCGAACGGGCCCGCGCCGTCACGGAGGCCCGCTGGTTCGGCGTCACCGTGTTCGCCCTGATCCTCGCCAACGCGGCACTGCTGGGCGTGGAGACGTACAGCGCGCTGGTGACGGGTTGGGGCGCGTGGTTACGCCTTGCCGAGTACATCTGCCTGGCCGCCTTCACGGCCGAGATACTCCTGCGGGCCTGCGCGCACGCCGACCGCCCCCGCGACTTCTTCCGCGACCCGTGGAACCTGTTCGACCCGGCCGTCGTGGTCTCCGCGTTCCTGCCCGTCGTCCGCGAGAACCGCACCGTCCTGCGGCTGCTGCGCATGGCCCGCTTCCTGCCCCAACTCCGCGTCTTCATGGTCGCCGTGGGCCGCAGCCTCCCCGGCACCTTCAGCTTCCTCCTCGTCGGCGCCCGGCTCCTGTACGTCTACGCCATGGTCGGCTGGGTCTTCTTCGCCGACCACGACCCCGAACACTTCGGCTCCCTCGGCCGCGCCGTCCTCAACGTGAACAAGACGAGCACACGGGGACACAGCACGCCCCCGAACAGGAGCTGCGCGAGCGCATCGCCGCGGCCCGGCGCGCTCTGGACGAACTGGAGGAAGGCCTGGTCGGTCTCCCCACATCCCGCCGCCCGCCAATCGTCGGTGATGGCATGGAACATCTCCGACAGGGCGGCGACGTGGTGCCGGTCGAGGCCGAGCGTCCGCTGCGGGGGTGAAGGCGGTGGCGGATGTGGCCTTCACCTGTGACGGGTGCCCTTGCTGACCTTCTTGCCGGCAGCCACCGGGATTCACCTTTGCCGACCCCGAGGGCTGCCAAGTCACTCTCCACGACCACGCCTGACAAGCCGCCACCTCTCCTAGACCTGCGCAGCCGACCTCACTGGCCCGGCCTGGACGAACAGCTCTTGCAGGCGGTGTCGACGACTGCACCCGCCCGGTCGGCCGCCGCATGATGACCGCTGACCTGCGCATCCTGCACCCGTGCGATACCGAGCACGCCCACGCGGTGCGGCGGCAGACCCGCGCGATGCGCGAGCTCAACGCGAAGGCGTTCCCGGAGTCGGAGGCAGGCGAGGACGAATCTCGGCCTGCTCAGCGGCACTGCCATCGTTCTACGCCGCGGTCAGCGTCGCAAAGACCACGACATTTCCCTGGTAGCCGGTTTCTTCGGCGTATGGACCCCCACAGGTGATGACGCGGAGTTCGGGCCGGTGGGAGCTGCCGTAAACCTTCTCATCCGGAAACGCCTTCTTGTCGTAGAGCTCCACAGCGTCGACCGTGAAGACGGCTGTCCGCCGGTCTGACCTGATGATCTCGATGGTGTCGCCCTTGGCTAGTTCTCCGAGGCGGTGGAAGACTCCGGGGCCTTGCGGCGTGTCCACGTGTCCCGTAGTGACGGCTGTGCCGATTGAGCCAGGAGGTGTACCGGCGCCATACCACCCGGCAAAGCCGGGCATACTGGCCGATGGTGGGCGCAGTGCTCCTGTGTCGTCGAGGCTCAGTTCCGTCATTGGGGCATTCACGCCGATGGCGGGAATTCGCAGCCGGACTGGAGCCGACGGGGGCAGGGGCGGCACAGAGGGATACCGGGTCGAGACGGTGCTGCTGTTCCCGGGTGGCGCGGAGGAGGAGAAGGACTGCGCGGCCGAAGGTTGCGGAGGCCGTTCGCCCCGGAGCGCCGTGATCACCAGCACCATGCCCGCCAGTAGAACGTAGGCGAGAAATTTGGCGGACGGGGTGGACGAGGGGGAAGGGCCGCAGGGCTCGTACCTCGATTCCATCGCTGTGGAGCCTCCGCTTCGCGATGATCCCCCCAGCCCCCGGACACGGGCATGAGAGCTGGGCCGGCAGGGCAGAGCGTCAAACGCGGGCACCGGTCGGGGAGCGGCGCATCTTGATCACGCCGCCGGCGGCGGCTCCGGCGAGCAGCACCGCGCCGAGGGCAAGTTGCGTGCCCTTGTCGTTCGCCGCCCCGAAACCAGCGTCGATCGCGCCGCTGGGGTTGCCGGGGCCGACCCAGTATGTGCCCGTGATCTTGACGCGCGGCGGGCACTTCAGGGTGACGGTGTAACCGCCGGTCTCGGTGCCGCCCGGGACCTTGAATTCGCCGGTCAGTACACCCTCCCGGTCGCCTGGCAGGAGGTGAAACTTGCCTCCTGCCTCAGACTCGCCCTTCCCGTAGGTCTCCGAGCCACAGGCTCTGGTGCTGACTGTGACGGTGGAGCCTGGGGCGGCGTGGCGCGGGCTGATGTGCATACTCGGATCACCGGTGGGGCCGTTCGCGGCTGCCGCGGCCGGGCTCGAGAGGCCGACAATACCGAGAACGAAACCGATGCCGATGCCGGCGCCTGCCCACTTGATACGCATGAAGTTCCTCCGAGAAGCAGTGGCCGGCCGGAGTGCGCGGCGTCTTGTTGTGCTCCGCTTATGAGGAAACCGACGGACCGTCAGGGCTGCAACCCACATACGGACAGATGGGCCATCCGGCCAGGCCCAGTGGCCGCACTCCTTTGATCATTTATGCAGGTGAGCGCTCATGAGGGCGATTTCGGAAGAACGCACCGCACGGGCGACGAAGGGGCTGGTGTCGCCCCTTCGGGGTGATCTTGAAAAAGCGCAGGACGCCCTGTGGCTGCCACTGCCGTCATACATCCTCCTGCGCGGCGCGTGACCGTGAAGCCCCCTGGGACGCTCATATGCATCCGGCCGTTCGTATACGCATCCGCTGCCATGTCGGGCAGCAGCTTATGGCCGGTGGAGTAGGGGTTTTGGCGTGCGCGACCAGTAGGACGACTCCGCCGCTCCGTGGGGGGCGTGGGGAATCGGCCGTGGTTTGTGGAGACGAGTTGTACGGTCCGTCGTGGTGTTCAAAGTCATCACCACCGCAGTCGGCGTCAACGACGTCATGCATGATCTTCCGCTGTGCGGTGCTCACGGCCTGCTCGAGTTCGATGCGGGCGTGCTTCCTGCTTCATGGCCTGCTCGGGCTGAGCGTTGTGCTCGGCCGCCGGGACACCCCTGCCGTTCGTGGCCGCATCAGGAAGTTCGAGCCGGAGGATCACCTCGAGACGGGTGACGAAGCCCTTGATCAGGTAGCGCAGCCGGGCCTGCGGTGCTCCCCTCCCGTGGGCGCTGGCAGCTCACCTCAACTGCCTGCTCCGAGATGCGGCCCCTGCCATGTGCGGGGATCCTGGCCAGGACGCCGAAGCGAGACGTCGACGACCATCGATCAAAGCTCCAGGCGTTAAGACAACGCCGCAGTTCCGTTCACGGCGCTCGGCGGCCTCACCCACGGGGCGACGGGGAGCGGCATCGGCGTCGACGGCACCCCGCTCGTCGACGCCTGAGGTGAGCACGATAGGCGGAGGAGGCGTTTTGACACCTCTGACTCGGATTCCGTTGGAAGGCGGGGGCTGGGTTCTGGTCGAGGAGCCAGCGGGTGCGTTGGAAGGGCCGGTGAAGGCCGGTCGTATCGGCGATGCCATTCATGAGCTACCGGGGACTCTGCAGGTGGCTCTGGAGCCGGTCGCCAAGGCGGCGCACGCCACACTCGACCAGCTGCGCAAGGCTCACCCCGACAACATCTCGGTCGAGTTCGGTGTCGACCTCGCGGCCGAGGCCGGGGCCGTGATCACCAAGAGCCAGGCCAGTGGCCATCTGAAGGTGACCTTGTCATGGGTGAAGGAAGGACTCGGTCAGCCTCTCCCCCACGAGAATCCGGGCTGATCCGGTGGAAGACGTCGGTAACGTGTCGGACGACCCTGCAGTATCGGATTTGCCCGCTGCCGTGGCACAGATCCTCGGGCCGGGAAGGAAAGTGGCGGGAGCCGGTTTCTTGGTGGCCGAGGGTGTCCTGGTCACCTGTGCGCACGTCGTCCGGGCGGCGGGAGGCGGGCCCGGGCAACGAGTGGGAGTGGTCTTTCCCCACATAGCGGAGAGCTTCCGGGCCGAGGGGCATGTCGTGACGGGGCTGTGGCGCGCTCCCGAGGACGAGGACGTGGCCGTCCTTCACCTGAGCGGTACGTCGGCAAGCATGAGATCGTTGCTGTTGGGCTCCGCGGCGGGCTGTCGGGGCCACCATGTGCGCTCATTCGGGTTTCCCGCTCAGGCCCCGCCCGACGGACACTTCGGATTCGGTGTGGCCGGAGATCTGCTGCCAGCTGTCGGCGGCAGGGGCCCGCACCTGCAGTTGACGGCCGCCAACGACCTCACCACCGGGTTCAGCGGCGGGCCGGTCCTCGACGAGGTGACCGGCCTGGTCATCGGCATGCTCACCGAGATCACCGCTCCCGACGAGTACGTACGAGGTCAGGGCATCGCGTACGTCACGCCGACGCAGGTCTTGCGGGAGATCCTGCCGGAACTTGCCGAGCAGGCGCTGTGCCCCTACCGGGGGCTGGAGTCGTTCACCGAAAACCAGGCCCGATGGTTCCAAGGCCGGCGGGACGCGGTACGACAGGTCGTGTCGAACCTGGCCCGCCAGCGGCCCCTCACGCTGCTGCTCGGGCCCTCCGGGTCGGGCAAGTCGTCTCTGATCCAGGCCGGTGTGCTGCGTGCGCTGGCCGCAGGGGAGCTGCCGGGCAGCGACCGGTGGTTGCCGGTGCTCGCCCGGCCGAGGCAGGACTTGTCGGCGGAGATCGAGCGGGCGGGGCTGCCCGGGGCCATCACCGAAGGGATAGCCGAGGCGGTCACGCGTCGCCTAGCAGCCGACCCCACCCACGAGCGCCTCCTGCTGATCGTCGACCAGTTCGAAGAACTCTTCACCCAAGCCGCCAATGGCCGCCGGCGGAACCGCACAGCCGTCGCCGACCAGATCGCTGCAGCAGTCAACTCGCCCGCCGAACTCAGCGTGATCCTGGTCATGCGCGACGACTTCTACCCCCAACTGGCCGCTCTGGCACCCAGGTTGCTGGAAATGGCGATGCCCGGGCTCCTCAACGTACCGGGCATCCTTACCCGGCAGGACTTGCACGACATCATCGTCCTGCCCGCACAGGACGTGGGACTCCATTTCCAACCGGGACTGCCGGAACAGATCATCACCGACGTCCTGGCCACCACTCCGGAGGCAGCGACAGCCGGAGAAGCACCCGTGACCGTGCTGCCCCTGCTGGAACTGACGCTCAGCCAGCTGTGGCTCCGTCGTCAGGACGGATACCTCACCCACGAGGCCTACCGCCGCATCGGAGCGGTCAGCGGAAGCCTGACCACCTGGTGCGACAGCGCCCTCAACGAGCTGTCCCCCGGCCAACAGCTCACCGCACGGCGCATCCTGACCTCGCTGGTGCACCCCGCCGACCCTAGCCACCGCATACCGGCCGTCCGCGCGCATGTCCCCCTCAACGAACTGCGAGACCTGGCAGCGGCTCCGGACGACGCACCCGACGGTGACGTCGACACCGTCATGGCCGCCCTCACACGCCATCGCATCATCACCACCCAGACGCTGCGAGACCCACAACGCCCAGACGCCCCTCCCGGCGAGCCGGTGGCCGAACTCATCCATGACGCGCTCATCCGTGACTGGGGCACACTGCGCGAGTGGATCAGCCAGGATCACCATTTCCAGGAATGGCTCAACCGCACCCGCGGACAACAGGCCCGCTGGGCAGCCACAACCGACACGGGAGATCTTCTCGGGGGAACAGCACTCGCGGAAGGCCTCGAGTGGTCACGGCGACGTCACCTGCCAGGCGACATCACGGCCTTCCTCACCGCCAGCAAACAGCGCCAACAAGCCGTCATCCGACGTAGCAGGCGCCTCAACACGGTCCTGGCCGGCCTGCTCGTACTCGCACTCCTCGCCGCAGGGGGCGCCTTCTGGCAGTGGCGGACAGCAATCACCCAACGGCAATCAGCGCAGTCCCGGCAACTCGCCACCCAGTCCGACACGCTTCTCCGCACAAACCCTGAACTCGCCTCGCTGCTGGCCGTCCAGGCCTACCGCACCAGTCACACCCCCGAGTCCATCGAAAGCCTGCGGAACGCAGCGGCCCTCCCCCTGCACCGACGTCTGACCGGACACACCGACGATGTGAATTGGCTGGCCTTCAGCCCCGACGGCCGCACCCTCGCCACCGCCGGCAACGACGCGACCATACGGTTGTGGGACATCGCGACCGGCAAGACCCGCACCACCCTGAGAGGGCACACCGACAAGGTGTGGTCCGTGGCCTTCAGCCCCGACGGCCGCACCCTCGCCACCGCCAGCACCGATGCGACCATACGGTTGTGGGACATCGCGACCGGCAAGGCCCGCACCACCCTGAGAGGGCACGCCGGCGAGGTGTATTCGGTGGCGTTCAGTTCCGACGGTCGCACCCTCGCCACCGGCGGTTACGACACGACCGTACGGCTGTGGGATGTCGGCACCGGCAAGACCCGCACCACCCTGAAAGGGCACACCGGCGAGGTGCTGTCGGTGGCGTTCAGTTCCGACGGTCGCACCCTCGCCACCGGCGGTTACGACACGACCGTACGGCTGTGGGATGTCGGCACCGGCAAGACCCGCACC
>NZ_JBVICQ010000001.1:10214-92367 GCF_055572815.1 Streptomyces sp. NPDC030296 | reverse complement strand
CGCACCACCCTGAGAGGGCACACCAATGATGTGTATTCGGTGGCGTTCAGTCCCGACGGCCGCACCCTCGCCACCGCCAGCAGCGACGACGCGCCCGTACGACTGTGGGATGTCGCCACCGGCAAGACCCGCACCACCCTGACCGGGCACGATGGCTGGGTGAATTCGGTGGCGTTTAGTCCTGACGGCCGTACCCTCGCCACCGCCAGCGTCGACGCGACCATACGGTTGTGGGACGTCACCACCGGCATAACCCGCACCACCCTGACCGGGCACACCAGTGATGTGTATTCGGTGACCTTCAGCCCTGACGGTCGCACCCTCGCCACCAGCGGTGTCGACGCCACCGCCCGGCTGTGGGACGTCACCACCAGTGCGACCCGCACCTCCCTGTCCGGGCACACCCACCAGGTGAGTGGGGTGGCGTTCAGTCCTGACGGCCGCGCTCTCGCCACCGCCAGTGCCGACGACACCGTGCGGTTGTGGGACGTCGCCACCGGCAAGACGCGCACCACCCTAAGAGGGCACACCAGCGACGTGAATTCGGTGGTGTTCAGTCCCGACGGCCGCACCCTCGCCACCGCCAGCAACGACGACGCGCCCGTACGGCTGTGGGATGTCGCCACCGGCAAGACCCGCACCATCCTGACCGGCCACACCGGCCAGGTGTTGTCGGTGGCCTTCACCCCTGACGGCCGCACCCTCGCCACCGCCAGCAACGACGCGACTGTACGGCTGTGGAACGTCACCACCGGCAAGACCCGCACCACCCTGACCGGCCACACCGGCACGGTGTTGTCGGTGGCCTTCAGTCCCGACGGTCGCACTCTCGCCACCGCCAGTATCGACGACACCGTACGGCGGTGGAACGTCGCCACCGGGAAGAGTCGTACCACCCTGAGAGGGCACACCGGCTGGGTGAGGTCGGTGGCTTTCAGCCCTGACGGCCGCACCCTCGCCACCGCCAGCAACGACGCGACCGTACGGCTGTGGGACGTCTCCACCGGCAAGACCCGCACCATCCTGACCGGGCACGCTGGCGGGGTGTGGTCGGTGGCTTTCAGCCCTGACGGCCGCACCCTCGCCACCGCCAGCAACGCCCCGACCGTACGGCTGTGGGACGTAGCCGCCGGCAAGGCTGTCGCCACCCTGTCCGGTCACAACGACACGGTGTCGGCGGTGGCCTTCAGCCCTAAAGGCCACACCCTCGCCAGCGGAAGTGTCGACTACACCGCGCGGCTGTGGGACGTAACCCTCCCCGAGCCCTCCGAAGCGATCAAGAAAATCTGCCGCGCCGTCAACCGCGACCTCACTCCACAGGAACGGACGGCATACCTGCCGGATCAGTCAGTGGACCCGGTATGCCGAACAAGATGAACCAGTCACACGACCGCCCTGCTCGCGTACGTGGGCCGGAGACAAAGGAAGCTTTTACCAGGCCCGCGGTGGCCACGAGCCGGCTACCGAGCCGCAGGCAAAGACCGCCGTCAGCAAGAGCTCGTGACCCGTCTCGCGTGGGCCTTCTTGAGGCGTCTCGGGTCTGCCAAATGAACGGCTCTGTCCCGTAATCGGTGGTAGCGCAGGGTGTCGCTCAGTGCGGGAGGATGCGGTGGCGGAGCAGGTCGAAACCCGCGCGGACTTGCATTTGCCTCATGATCCGTTTGGTGCGGGTGTTTACGCCTTCGGTTCGCCCGTTGTGGTGCGGGAGGGTGAGGTCGGAGTTGACGGCTGCACGGTCGAGTTCGAGACCGTTCGCAAAGGCGGGGAGGTAGGGCAGCTGGCCGTGCGGACGCCAACCATCCAAGCGGTGAGCTTCTTGGCGTTGCCTGCGGCCGGCGTGAGGAGCTGTGCGAACACGCGGATGAATGAGGCCAGTGGGGTCGTCTCTGGGCAGGCTTTGGCAAACCGGGTTCCAAGATGCACGTCCTGTCGGACGCGAACGGACTGCCCCTCCTCGTCGGCGTCTCAGCTGGCAACACGCACGACAGCGAAGGACTGAAGCCCATGGTGGAGGGTCACCAATCGAGACACGACCCCGGTCGCGGCCGGTACTTCAAGCCCCAGCGCCTACACGCCGACAAGGCATACGACCGGGCTGATCTGCGGAAATGGTCACGCGGCATGCGCATCGGGGCGCGAATCGCGCGCAAGGGCGTCGAGTCCAGCGAGCGATTGGGTCGCCGCAGGTGGGTGATCGAGCGCACCATGTCCTGGCTGGCCGGCTACCGCCGACTCAGCCCCCGCTACGAACGCGATCCCCGCAACTACCTGGCCTTTCTCGGACTTGCCACAGCCCTGTGCTGCTACAAGCGGCTCGTCCGCCTCACCACGTAGGACACGGTCTTAGTGCCACACGACCAGGATCTCTCCGCGCTAGGCACAACCTGGCCCGCGGCCATCGCCTGCCCCTTTCACCCACCCCGACGTCGTCGACGTCAGCGGAATCCCCGTCTGAGAGCCATGCCGAAGGCGGGTACGGTGCGGCCGGAAAGCCTTCGCCTTCCGGCCGCACCGCCACCGTCCTGCGCTGGGTCACCCGGTCACTGGATAGTCCATGCCTGGTACACGTGGTTCAGGGGCATCCACTGGCTGATGGCGGCTCCGTCCGCCGTCGATCCGGCGCCCACCTCCAGGACCTGCCGGCTCTCGAAGTTGCGGATGAGGTATCCGCCGCTGGTCGGCTCGAAGTACCACAGCTGGTTGTTGCCGCCGTTGTAGGTGTACTGCTGCAGCGCGGTCCCCCTCCGGTGACTGGAGCCGTTGATGTCGAGGACCTTGCCGCTGTTCCTGTTCACGATCTTGTAGAGCTGCCCGCTGACCGGGACGATGTTCCACTGCTGGTTGGTACCGCCGTTGCTCGGGTACTGGTTGACGCTGGCGCCGTTGGCGGTGGAGTTCTGGTTCACGTCCATCAGCTGTCCGCTGTTGGCGTTCTTGATCGTGTAGTTCGTCGACGGGTTGGTGCTCGGCGTACTGGTCGCGTCCTCCAGCGCCCCGTCGGCCTGCTGAACACTGAAGTCGGCGATGAAGAAGTAGGCGCCGTCGGTCTTTGCGATGCGCAGGTAGCGGAACTTCTGGCGGACGTCGATGGTGCCCGTGAGTGTCGAGGCGAGCGGCAGGGTGGTGGCGTCCTGGCGTCCCAGCACGGTGTAGGTGGCGAAGGATGGGTCGTTGGAGCCACGGATCTCGAAGTTGCTGCGCGTCTCGGGCTGGTCGAGGTCCTGGCGCGTCGTCAGGGAGTACTGGCCGAGCTGGTAGGCCTGGCCGAGGTCGACCTGCCACCAGGCCGACGTGTCCGTCCCGGTCGGCGACCAGCCGGTCGAGCTGTTGTTGTCGTTGGCTTTGGCCGCCCCCCAGGCTGAGCTGTACACCGAGGAGGAGGATGCCGGCTTGTTGGAGGCGAGGTTGAGCTTGGCTGCCAGCCCCCGGTAGGCGGACTCCAGACCGGAGGCCTTGATCACCGAGTCACCGGACGTCGTGTTGTTGGTGAGCGTGACGTTGGTTCCGTTGCGGTTCTGGCTGATGAATCCGTCGGTGTTCGACAGCACGTTGTTCGAGAGGGTCATGTTGTTCGACCCCTCGTCCGTGTAGATACCCGCCACCGCGGAAGTGCAGGCGGCCGGGGACCTCAGCACGTCGTGGATGTAGTTTCCGTTGATGACCGTGCCCGGGTCGTTGGAGAGGTGGTAGATACCGGCGGAGTCGCACAGCCGGTTCATCACGTTGCCGATCCGGTTGTAGCTGACGCTGTTGTTGCCTGCGGCGTTGGCCGCGGCCTGCCAGCCCCAGCCGAGTGAGATGCCGGCCCACGGAGCGTCGCTGATGTCGTTGTGGTCGATGGTCGTGCTGTTGACGAAGCCCGCGTTGATGCCCGCGGTACCCAGGTAGTCCTCGCCGATCCGGGTGATCAGGTTGTTCTTGACGGTGACGTTCTTGACGACCTCCCGGGCGTCCTCGCCGGCCGGCGAGGTGGGCGGGTTGTAGACGGTGTGGTATTCCACGGTCGGGTCGGAGAATTTGCCGACCATGATCCCGTTGCCGGCGATGTCGGAGATGAGGTTTCCGGTCACCGCACTGTCGTGCACGCCGTGGTGCAGGTCGAGGGCGCTGGCGCCCATCTGTGTGAAGGTGTTGCCGGTGAAGGAGACGCGGTCGGCGTATGTGGCCTGGACCCCGGCCGGTGGACGGCCGACGTACTGCCGGTTGGAGGTGTTGGCCGAGATGTTGTAGTTGCCGCCCTGGGCGTTGAGGTAGCCGTTGTCCGTCGCTTCCATCCAGGTGGTCCGGGTGAAGGTGAGTCCGGAGAAACGCAGGTCGTGGGCGGGGTTGTCGAGGCTCGTGCCCTTGATGTCGAAGAGCGTCTGCTGTGTCGGGGCCTGCACGGTGGCCGTGGACATGTCCTCGCCGGGGCGGGGCTTGTAGTAGACGGTCTGCGCGGCCGTGTCGACGTAGAACTCGCCGGGTTCGTTGAGGAACTCGTGGGCGTTCTCGAAGTGCAGGGGAGAGCCGTTGGCGAGGAGCGGGTTGGGGCGCTGGAAGAGGATGCCCGCCTCGTGGTCCTGGATCGACACGTTGGCGGTGCCGTTGCTGGAGCTGATCGACTTCAGCCGCAGGTAGCTCTCGCCCCACGCCGTTTCCAGCATCATCTCGACCTTGCTGAGCTGGTTCCAGTTGGAGACCTGGGAGCTGAGCACCTTCAGCAGCTTGTTGGTCTTGTCGCTGCCCTGGAGTTGGAAGTCCGTGCCGAGGTCGGGGAAGCGGGCCCGGGTGGCGCGGACGCCGTTGACGTACAGCTGCCGAAAGTTGAGGCTGCCCACGGACGCCTTGTACTCGCCGTTGGCGGCCGGGGTCCAGCCCGTGATCGCCTTGCCGCCGCTGATCACGGGCGTCTCACCGTTGTACGCCTGGTAGACCACTGTGTGGCCGTTCGTGCCCGAGTCACTGGTGCCGAAGCTGATCGGGGCGGTGAGGGAGTAGGTGCCTCCGCGCAGGTTCACCACGATGTCGTCGGACATGTTCGCGTTCACGGCCCGGACCGCGGCCTTGGCAGCCTGAATGGTCTTGAACGCTGAGGCGGTGCTGGTTCCCGAGTTGCTGTCACTGCCGTTGACGGGGTCGACGTAGAAGTTCGTCGTGGCCGCGTAGGCGGGTTGAGCGGGCAGTACGGTCGCGAAGACGACAGCCGCCGCTGCGAGCGCCGTGACGGTCCCCGCGCCGATGCGTGGAGGTCTCATCTGTGATGTCCTTCCTGGAACCCCCGCTACTTGCCATGAGTTGCATTTATCGAGGCAAGCAGGGCTCCGGTCAAGACGATAGACACACCTATTTTTTGGTGACGTAACACCGATGACGCATGGATCAACCGGGATGGCGTCACTCGGGCCACCTCTGACGGAGTCATCATCCGAGGTGGGATGGCATCAAGCCGGAACGATCGTCCGCCGACCCACTCCTTCCACTCATCCTGTCAACTGGTGACCGCCAAATAAGTAGTACTCATTTGGAATCCCTGCGTGGTCAATACCTCGCACATAACGCGGGACGCTGAACGACCGCGCCCCGCCTGTGCCGAGTCGCTTCCGGCTGGGGTCCAGGCGCAGTGGACGGCTGGCCGAGCTTGGTTGGGCGGGTGGCGGCCGTTTGGACGACGAAGTCCTCGTCGTCAGGGCTGAGAAGGCGGGGACGGCCTCCCGCCCACCGACGGGCCAGACAGACCAGGCCGATCTCGTTGAACCGGCGTATCACGTCTCGGACGGTGTCCTCGTCGGCAGCAGCGTCATCGCCCGCCGGAACCACACCGAACCGGTGCTGCCCCGGCGCACGATCTGCTGCGGCTTCTGCCCCTCCTGGTCGGTCAACCTGTGCGCATGGACAGGCTCAGCCACCACACCCCCGACGGTCGGGCCCCACGCACGCCACCACACATCCAACCGCCAGGCAGGGCTCCGGCCGGAGCCGACGTCATGCCGCCGTGCGCTCGCCGGCCGGTCGGCGGCGCAGTTCGGGGCGCTCGACGGCCGGCGGCTGGTAGGCGTGGTCGAGGGTGCCGGTGTCGGTGCCGGGCGGCGCGATCGCGTCGATCCGGTCCAGCACATCGTCGGTGAGGGTGACGTGGGCGCCCGCGAGCAGGTCGTCCAGGTGTTCCATGGTCCGCGGTCCGAGGAGGGCGGACGTCACGCCCGGGTGGGCGAGCACGAAGCCCATCGCGAGATGCGTGAGCGGCAGGCCGGCCTCCTCGGCCAGCGGGATGAGCTGCTCGACCACGTCGAGCCGACGGTCGTCCGTGTGCTGCCGGAAGCCGAACTTCGACCGGTGCGTCTCGGCCTCCTGACCCTTGCGGTACCGCCCCGTCAGCAGGCCGCCTCCGAGCGGCGACCAGACCAGGGTGCCCATGCCGAACTCCTGCGCCACCGGGAGCACCTCGCGCTCGATGCCCCGGTTCAGGATCGAGTAGACCGGCTGCTCGGTGCGCGGCCGGGCCAGCCCGCGCCGCTCGGCGACCCAGTGCGCCCGGACGATGTCGGAGGCCGGCATGGCCGACGTGCCGAAAGTGCGGATCTTGCCGGCCCGCTGCAGATCGGTGAGGACCGCGAGGGTCTCCTCGATGTCCGTGTCGGGGTCCGGGCGGTGGACCTGGTAGATGTCCACGTGGTCGGTGTCGAGGCGGCGCAGCGAGTCCTCCAGCGCGCGCACCAGCCAGCGCCGGGACGAGCCCCGGTGGTTCGGCTCGTCGCTCATCGGAAACCAGGCCTTGGTCGCGAGCACGACATCGTCCCGCCGTCCCTTCAGCGCCCGGCCGACGATCTCCTCCGACTCGCCGTTCGCGTACATGTCGGCGGTGTCGACGAGATTGATGCCGGCGTCGAGCGCTCGGTGGATGATGCGGACGCAGTCGTCGTGGTCGGGGTTGCCGAGGGCGCCGAACATCATCGCGCCGAGGGCGTAGGGGCTGACCTTGATCCCGGTCCGGCCGAGGCTGCGGTAGCGCATGGTGTCTCCTTCAGGTCTTACAGGTCTCACTGCTGTGTCGCTGACACCAGCCTGTCTGTCATTGGCCGGACTATGAATACTTGTTAATCCGGATTTCTTGCGCGAGAGTACGGACATGGATCCCGACCGACTCTCCGAGGCACTCGACCTGGTCGAGGTGCGCAGCGTGCTGACCGGCGGCGTCGCGGCCCGCGGCGGTTGGTGGGCCCGCGGCCCGCTGGCCGATCCGGTCAAGTTCTTCGCGATGGTGAGCGGGCGCGCCCGGCTCACCACCCATGGCGTCGCCGAACCGGTCGACCTCGTGGCGGGAGACGTGGCAATCCTCACCGGGCGCTCGTGGGTGGCCTTCGAGGCCGGCGCGGCGCCGCGCCACGAGGTCCAGCCGGAGTCGGACTTCTCCACCGCCCGCTTCGCGGGCTCGGACCCGGCTGTCGACGACGTCGTGATCGGCGGGGCCGTCAGCGTGAACGAGGCCGGGCGGACGCTCCTGCTGGAGTCGCTTCCGCCGGTGGCCCACATCCGGTCCTCCGCCGCCGGAGACGGGGACCGGCTGCTCGCCGCCGTGCTGCGGCTCTTCGACGAGGCCACCGACGACCGGCTCGGCTCGGCATTCGCGATCCGGCAGTACAGCCAACTGCTCCTGCTGGAGGTGCTGCGCTGCTACGTCGACCAGACCCTCCTGCCCTCCGGCTGGTTGCGCCTGCTCGTCGACGAGCGCCTGCGCCCCGCCGTCGACCTGCTCCACGGCCGTCCCGAACACGCGTGGGGCCTGGAGGAGTTGGCGCGCGCCGCCGCGATGTCGCGGACCACGTTCGCGGAGCGGTTTCGCGAGGCCGCCGGTGTACCGCCGCTCACCTACCTGGGCCGGTGGCGCATGCTGCTGGCCCAGCGCGCGCTGCGGAACGGCGACGCCCGCGTCGCGGCGCTCGCCGCCGAGCTGGGCTACGGTTCGGAGAGCGCGTTCAGCACGGCGTTCAAGCGCGTTATCGGGGAGTCGCCGCAGCGCTACCGGGCGCGCGTGCGCCAAGAGGCCGTTGCGATCCCGGGCCGGTGACGGAGATCAGCCCTGAGCGGAGCCAGCGCGTCTCGGGTACCTATCCGAGCTCAGGAGAACTCCCGGATGTCGCACAGGCCCCTCAGGGGGCGGGCGGTATGGCTTCGACGCAGCCACTGCAGGACGCGGTAGGGGTTGTCTGCCCCGGTCAGCACCGCGGCGAGGAGCTGGAGCGGCTGGGGCACGCCTGTGCCGTGACGCCTCATCTGCCTTTTAGCCGCTGCGCGTTGGAAAGCCTATCCAGAACGCGTTCTGGACGCAGGTTGGACACAAGGATCGGAAAAGACTGACAAAGGCAGAGAAGGACTGTGGCGCCCAACTGCGTCTGACCTGGGAATACGGCCAAGATGAGCATGATCGACAAGGGTCGCCAAGATCCTCGAAGGACTCATGATCCGTCGGCCGTGGGTTCGAGTCCCACCCGCCCCACCGATGCAGGTCTCGGCTGGACGCCGGCTGGACACGAGGATTCAGAAGTGCTGCCCGGGGACCTTCGAGTAGGCGGCTCTGCCGGGCGGCTGGGTACGGAGGCCGCACGAATGGGGTGCGGTCCGAGCTGGGACGTGAAAACGGCCCCAGCAGAAAACGTCCCCGAACGTACAGCGGCCCCCCGAAGGGCACTCGACCTCTCGTGCGCTGCCTTGAACCGCTCCGGGTCTGCTGGAGGCTCGGGCCCGTCTCCGGCAACTCCATCCGGTCCTACAAATGGACCAGGGCCTGTCCGGTCGGCGGGGAGGGCACCGGACAGGCCCTGGTGGATCAGGGGGCGGGAGGGTTGTGGGCTGGTGTCGCCGGGGGGACCTGGTCAGGGTCCGTCAGTCGCGGTAGAGCAGGGCGGCGGTGTCCGGGGGCAGTAGCCCGTCCTCGTCCAGGGGGCCTGAGATGAGGAGGGGGCTGTGGCCGGCGGGGAGTGGGACCGGCCGGTCGGAGAGGTTGACCGCGCACAGCAGGCCCTCGCCCCGTTCGAAGAGCAGTGTGCCCTCCGGGCTGTCGAGCCAGCGGAACTCCTGGCCGGTCAGACCGGGGTGGGTGCGGCGCAGGCGTAGGGCGGTGCGGTAGAGCTGGAGCATGGAGGTGGGGTCGGCCTGGTTGGCTTCGGCGGTGTACTCCTTCCAGTCCTCGGGCTGGGGGAGCCACGGGGGTGCTCCCGAGGTGCTGAAGCCGAAGGGTGGGGTGTCGCCGGTCCAGGGGAGGGGGACGCGGCAGCCGTCGCGGCCTCGGACGGTGTGGCCGGTGCGTTCCCAGATGGGGTCCTGGAGGAGTTCCTCCGGGATGTCCTCGACCTCGTAGAGGCCGAGTTCCTCGCCCTGGTAGACGTACGCGCTGCCGGGCAGGACGAACATCAGGAGGGCGGTGGCGCGGGCGCGGCGGGTGCCGAGGGCGCGGTCGGTGGGGATGGGCTTGTCGCGGAACAGGGCCTGGACGCCGGTGTCGGCGCGGCCGTAGCGGGTGACGTGGCGGGTCTCGTCGTGGTTGGACAACACCCAGGTGGCGGGGGCGCCGACGGCGGCGAGGCTGGTGATGCTGCGGTCGATGACCTCGCGCAGCTTGCCGGCGTCCAGAGGGCACTTGAGGAAGTCGAAGTTGAAGGCCGTGTGGAGTTGGTCCGGGCGGAGGTACTCCGGCATGCGGCTGGGGAGGACGTGGGCCTCGGCGACGAAGACGCGGGGGTCGGGGTAGCTGTCGGCGATGGCGCGCCAGCTGCGGAAGATCTCGTGGAGGCCGTCGCGGTCCCAGTGCGGGTGGTCCTGCTGGTCCTCCCCCGTCAGGACGGAGAACTCGGTCAGGCCGAGGTCGGGGAGCGCCGGGTCCTTGATCATCCCGTGGGCGACGTCGATGCGGAAGCCGTCGACGCCCAGGTCGAACCAGAACCGCAGGATCGACTCGAACTCGGCCCGGACCTCCGGGTTGTCCCAGTTGAGGTCGGGCTGTTCGGGGGCGAAGAGGTGGAGGTACCACTGGCCGTCTGGGGTGCGGGTCCAGGTGGGCCCGCCGAAGGCGGCGTGCCAGTCGTTGGGGGGCTGGGAGCCGTCCTCGCCCTTGCCGTCGCGGAAGATGAACCGGTCGCGCTCCGGTGAGCCGGGTCCGGCCGCCAACGCCTCCTGGAACCAGGCATGCTGATCGGAGGTGTGGTTGGGGACGATGTCCAGGATGACCCGCAGGCCCACCTCGTGCGCCTCTGTGATCAGCTGCTTCGCCTCGTCGAGGGTGCCGTAGACCGGGTGGATGTCCCGGTAGTCGGAGACGTCGTAGCCGCCGTCGGCCAGCGGCGACGGGTACCAGGGGTTGATCCAGATCGCGTCGACACCGAGGTAGGCCAGGTACCGCAGGCGTGAGCGGAGGCCGGCGATGTCGCCGGTTCCGTCGCCGTCACCGTCGGCGAAGCTGCGTATGTAGACCTGGTAGATCGCGGCCGTACGCCACCAGTCGGCGTCGGGGTGCGGCGAGGTGGGGGCAGGGTTGGTCATGGTGCCGGTCCTGACTGTCTGAAGGAAAAGAGGTGGGGGTGAGGTCAGCCCTTGACCGAGCCCTGGAGCAGCGCCTTGACGAAGTGGCGTTGCAGGAAGAGGAACACGAGGATCGTGGGGGCCATGATCAGAAGGGCGCCGGCGTTCAGCAGCACCTGGTCGGTGGCGTACTTGGTGGTGAACGCCTGTAGCGCGCCGGCCATCGTCCGCTTGTCGGGGTCGTCGATCAGCACCAGGGCCAGCAGGAACTGGTTCCAGGTGGAGAGGAACATCAGCAGCGAGAGGGAGGCGACCGCGGGGCGGGCGAGGGGGAGGTGGATGTGGAGCAGCGCCCGCCACGGTCCGGCGCCGTCCATGCTCGCCGCCTCGGACAGCTCCTTCGGTACGCCGGCGAAGTGCGCCCGCATCCAGAACACCGCGAACGGCATGTTCATCCCGATGAGCGGAAGGATCAGTGCCCACTGGGTGCCCAACAGGCCCATGGCCCTGGTCTGTTCGTAGAGCGGGACGATGACGATCTCGTACGGCAGCGTCAGCGTCATCACCAGGATGATGTAGAAGACGCGGCCGAGGGGGATCTCCAGGACCGCGATCGCGTACGCGGCCATCGTGGAGATCAGGACCGCCACGGGTACGACGCCGAGCACGATGAGGGTGCTGGACTTCAGCAGCGTCGTGATGTTGGCGACGTTCCAGGCGTCGACGAAGTTGTGCCAGTGCGGATCGGAGGGCCAGCTCAGGCCCGAGGGAAAGGTGCCCTGGGGTGCGAGGGCCGCACTGACCATGCTCAGCAGGGGGACGACCGAGTAGAGCGCGGCGGCCGTGATGAGGATGACTCCGGGGGCACGTCGGCGCAGAGCCCGTGCGGTCTGCGTGCGTTCGGGCATGGTCACTTCTCCCGGAACAGGCGCTGGAGCGGTACGACGACGGCGATCACGACCAGGGCGAGGACGACTGCGAGGGCGGAGGCCGCGCCGAGGCGGGCGTCGTTGAAGGCCAGGTTGTAGACGGCGACGCCGGGGACCATGGTCTGGGTGCCGGGGCCGCCCTGGGTGGAGAGGTAGACGACGTCGAAGCTGGCGAGGGCGGCGATGATCGTGATGGTGACGCAAACGCCGATCTCGTCGCGCAGTCCGGGGAGGGTGACGGCCCGGAACTGGCGGATCGGTCCGGCGCCGTCGATGCGGGCCGCCTCGTACAGGCTGCCGTCGATCTTGCCGATGCCGGCAAGCAGCAGCATCGTGCACAGTCCGGTGGACAGCCAGGTGCCGATGAAGCCCACGGCGGTCAGGGCCCAGGTGAAGTCCGCCAGCCAGGGGCGGGCGATGTCGTCGAGGCCGACGGCACGCAGGAGCTGGTTGATCACGCCGTTGTCGGAGTACATCCAGGTCCAGGCGACGCCCGCCGCTGCTCCCGGGATGATCTGCGGGAGGAAGAGGAGCGTGCGGGCCAGGGCTCCGGTGAAGCGGCCCTCCAGCTGCCTCAGGACGGAGGCGGTGATCAGGGCGATGGTCACCGGCAGGACGGTGAAGAAGAGGATCAGGTAGAAGGCGTGGAGCAGGGTGGTGAACTGCTCGGAGTCGGTGAAGACCGCCGTGTAGTTCTCCAGGCCCACCCAGGTGGAGGCACCGACACCGTCCCAGTCGTAGAACGAGTACTGGATCGACAGCAGGACGGGGTAGAAGTTGAAGACGCCGTAGAAGGCGAGGGCGGGGAGGGCGAAGAGCCAGCCGGCCCACCGCCTCGCCCGGAGCCTGCGGCGGCCCCGGACGGCGACGGCGCCCACCTTGGTCGGTCGGGTCGAGGACATGATGCTCAGCTGCTCTTGAGGGCGTCGGCGTAGGTGGTCTGGAGCGTCTTGACCATCGCGGCGGGCTCGACCTTGCCGGAGACCAGGAGCTGGAGCTGCTGGGTCAGCTTGGTGCCGACGGCCGGGGCGGAGTTCTGCAGCCAGCTGTCGAAGCCGTTGTCGGCGGCGATGGCCGCGTAACCGGTCTGGATCTGCTCGCTCAGCGTGCCGGAGAGGGAGGGCTCGGCCGCGTCCGACGCGCCGGAGGTCAGGGCGGCGTATCCGTTGTCGACGGCGACTTCCGCGGCCTCGGGGGTGGTGAGGAAGTCGAGGAACAGCGCGGCGGCGTCCTTGTTCTTCGAGCGGGCGGCGATGGAGAAGGCGAGCGTGTTGCTGGTCATGCCCGCGTACTTGCCGCCCTTCTCGGCGGGCGGCATCGGGAAGACGCCGTACTTGCCCTTGAAGTTCTGGTCGAGGGTCTGGGTGATCCAGCTGCCCTGGAAGAAGAACAGGCCCTTGCCGCCGGTGAACTTGCCGTACGACGCCTCCTGGTTGAGGGCGTTGACGTCGGACGCGAAGTACCCCGCCTTGATCCACTTCTGGAGCGTCCTGGTGGCCTTGACAGCCTCCGGGGTGTCCAGGCTCGCGCCCGGCTTGTGGTAGACGAGGTCGCTGAGCGACTGGGCGCCCATGTAGTCGCCGAGCAGCAGGTTGTAGAGGTGGCCGATCAGACCGTCCTGGTTGGAGGCGACGATCGGGGTGACGCCGGACTTCTTCGCCTTGGCCATCACGTCTTCGAGCTCGGAGATCGAGGAGGGCACGGTCTTCATGCCGACCTTGTTCGCCAGCTCCTTGTTGTAGAAGACGCCGACGAGGGGGCCGGCGGAGCCGCCCGCCTGGTACAGCGGCCCGGAGCCGATCACGCCGCCGGACACCCGGCCCGGGGCGAGGGCCGACGCCGGGACCTTCCCGCTCCAGCCGTACGCCTCGTCGTAGGCGCTGAGGTTGGTGAGCAGGTTGTCCTTCACGCCTCCGAGGAGGTCGTAGGGCTGGACGATGTCCGGCGTGGAGTCGGAGGCGAGAAGCCGCGGCAGCACGGTGTTGTAGTTGTTGTCCGCCTCGACCCGCAGCTTGACCTTGATCTTCGGGTACTTGGCCGTGAAGGCGTCCGCCAGGCCCTGCTCGTACTTCTCCAGACCGGCCGCGGAGAACAGCGTCAGGGTCGCGGACTTGTCGGCGACGGCCGTGTTCACGGCGGTCGGGGTCGCGTCCGCCGAGCCGGAGTCCGAGTCCGAGCCGGGGGCGCCGCACGCGGCCAGGGTGACCAGCGCGGACGCGGCGGCCACGGCTGCCAGCGGGGTGCGCAGAAGGCGGCGGGAGGTTCTGACGGGGGAGGTGGGGTGCTGCTGCTTGGGCATGATGCCTCCTCGCATCCATGCGGCTGCCGCTCCACATCAATGGTCGGCAGACGGAGGGTCGGCGCGCTTCCCCTGACTGGACCGCTGGATGCGTTGAGCAGGTTTCGGAAGCGTTTCCGTTGCCGAAAGATTGAGCGGATCAACCCGACCTGTCAAGTAACGAAAGCGCAACATGCGTGTGACGTGCGGCAATAATCAGATGTCGGTGCGAGAGGACCTTCAACGCCACCCGCGACATCGGAAGCCCTTTCAAGAATATTGGAAGCGTTTCCGAAACCTTTGGAAGTGGGTTAGCCTTCCCGCATGACGCAGAGCTCCCAGAAGATCAACATGGCGGACGTGGCCCGTGCCGCCGGCGTCTCGATGGCCACCGCCTCACGCGCGCTCAACAACGACTACGGCGTATCCGAGGCCACCCGCCGCCGCGTGCTCGCGGTCGCCGAGGAGCTCTCCTACGTCGTCTCCCCTGAGGCGTCCCGCCTGGCCGGCGGCGACACCGGCCGCGTCGCGGTGGTCGTACCGCACATCTCCCGCTGGTTCTTCGCGGCACTGCTGGAGGGCCTGGAGTCAGTCCTGCGGGCCGCCGACCTGGACGTTCTCCTGTACCACGTCGACGGCATCGAAGACCGGCACGACTTCTTCCACCGGCTGCCGGCGAGGCGAAAGGTCGACGCGGTAGTCGTGTTGGCCTTTCCGGTCGGGGAGGAGGAGCAGCGGCGCCTGGAGCTGATGGGCGTGACGGTCATCGCTGCGGGCGGTCAGCACGCGCCCTATCCGAACGTGTCCATCGACGACGAGACCGCCGGCCGCCAGGCCATGGACCACCTGCTCTTCCTGGGTCACCGCCGTATCGCCATGATCGCCGCGGTCGACCCGGACCAGCCGGACGAGGTGCAGCCGTCGGGCCGCTCGAACGCGTACTACGCCGCTCTGCGCGACGCGGGCGTACCGATCGACGAACGCCTCGTCGTCACCGTCGACTGGGGCGGCGCCCAGGGCGCCGACGCCATGGCCAAGCTGCTCAGCCAGCCCGAGCCGCCCACCGCCGTGTACGCCCACTCCGACGAAGTCGCCCTCGGCGCGGTCCGCACCCTGCGCCGCGCTGGCCTGCGCATCCCCGAGGACATGTCCGTCATCGGCATTGACGATCATCCCGTCGCGGAACTGACCGATCTCACGACCGTCCGCCAGCCCGTCCGGGAGCAAGGCGAGCTCGCCGGACGCATGCTCCTGAGCATTCTCGGCGGCGAAGACACTGACCACGACGTTCTCGTTCCCACCCAACTCGTCATCCGGGGAAGCACAGCGCCACCGCGGGCGTGACCGCGACGCGGTGGAAGGGGAATCCGCTGCTCTCGGTTCTGGAGCCTGTATCTCGGCTGGGGCGACGGCTGTTGCGGCAGTCGGACGTGTCCATCCGGGGCGCGTTCGGGACGAAGGTCGGACACAGGGATCGGAAAAGACCGACGAGAGCCGAGAAGGACCGCACTGTCAAACCTCGTCTGACCTGGGAAAAGCCAAGATGAGCCCGCGCGGAGCAGCGCTGGGTGTCACAGGGCAGCGGACGCTCGGTGTTCCACGTACCAGGCGTACGCTTCGGCGATTCCCTCCCGCAGGCCGATGCGCGGGGCCCATCCCAGAGTGGTGATCCGGGAGACGTCAAGGACCTTGCGTGGGGTGCCGTCCGGCTGGGCCGCGTCCCACTCGATGGCCCCCTGGTAGCCGACGACCTCTGCCACCAGTTCGGCGGCCTCCCGGATCGTCAGGTCCGTGCCGGTGCCGACATTCACCGATCCGTCCGCGTCGTAGTGCTCCAGCAGGTACAGGCATGCCCGAGCCAGATCATCCACGTGCAGGAACTCCCGGCGAGGTGTTCCGGTACCCCAGTTCACCACTCGCCGTGCCCCTGTCGTTCGGGCCTCGTGGAAGCGCCGGATCAGCGATGCCAGGACGTGGGAATCCTCGGGATGAAAGTTGTCGCCGGGTCCGTAGATGTTGGTCGGCATGGCGGAAATCCAGGGGAGACCGTGCTGCCGCCGCACCGCCTGCACGTGCAGGAGCCCGGCGATCTTGGCGATGGCGTAGGCGTCGTTGGTCGGCTCCAGTGCACCGGTCAGCAGCGCCTCCTCTCGAATGGGCTGGTCGGCGAATTTCGGATAGACGCAGCTGGAGCCCAGGAACAGCAGCCGCTCCACCCCCTGTTCCAGGGCCGCGTCCAGCACGTTGACCTGGATACGCAGGTTGTCGGAGAGGAACTCCGTGGGACGGGTGGCATTCGCTTTGATCCCACCCACCCGTGCGGCGGCCAGCACCACCACATCCGGTCGGGTGGCCGCGAACCAGTCGAGAACGGCACGGCGCTCGCGCAGGTCCAGTTGGGCGGAGCCGGGTCCGACCACGTCGGTGAAGCCCTCCCGCTCCAGAAGCCGGCACACCGCGGAACCGACGAGTCCACGGCTTCCGGCCACGAATACGCGCGCGGAGCGATCGAGGGGGCGGTGAGCGCAACCGCACGGTGCTGAGGCGGGGGAGCTCACCGCTGAGCGCTCCCGTCCGCGGCCATGGAGTGAGGCTCGCCGTCGAGTTCCCCCTGCGTGCCGGTGGCCTGGGCATCCTGCTCTCCGCCTGGAGTCGGCACGGCCGGAGCACCACCGACGGGCGTCATCTGCCTGCCGCCGCGTCGTCTGGAGAATCGGCCGGCCGTCCGGTGCTGCGGCCGATATTCGTACGTATAGCCGTACGTACCGCCCTCCTCCTTCGATGACGTCATGTTCAGGACCGTGCCGAGCAGGGAAGCACCGACCTGCTGCAGTGCGCGAAGGGCTGCGCCGACCTGGTCGCGGCTGGTGCGTGAGGCCCGCACCACCAGCAGGTAGCCGTCCACGACGGTGGCGATCACGGACGCGTCCGCCACCGGCAGCACCGGCGCGGTGTCCACCACGACATGGTCGAACTTCTCGGCGAGGCCGCGCAGTACGGCCCTCAACTGGTCGCTGCCCAGCAGCTCGGTGGGATTGGGCGGCACCGAGCCACTGGTCAGCACCGAGAAGGAGCCCACGGACTGCAGCACCTGGTGCACCTCGGCCTGGCCGATCAGCACGGTGGTCAACCCGGCGTCCCGCACCAGCCCCAGGACACGGGCAGTGGAAGGCCGGCGCAGGTCGGCGTCGACCAGGCACACCGAGGCACCGGTCTCGGCCAGCGTCGCGGCCAGGTTGATCGCGACACTGGTCTTCCCCTCACGAGGCAGCGGGCTGGTTACCGCGATCACCTTCGGCGGCTGGTCCACGTCCACGAACCGCAGACTGGTGCGCAGCCGCCGGAAGCCCTCGGCGCGCAGTCCGTGCAAGTCGTCGAGCAAGGCAACGGGATGGCGGGTGGCCCGCGGGTCGTGCGCGACGCTCCCGAGCACGGGAGGGCCACCGAACCCGGCCAGGAGCTCGGTGAGACTCTGAAGACTGCGTACCGAGCGATCCATCGACTCCCTGGCCACGGCGAAACCGGCCCCGAGGGCCAGCCCGGCCATCAGCCCGATGGCGAGGTTCACCGCCGGGCGCGGGGAAAAGGGAGCGGAGGGCACGGAGGCCGGTTGGGTGATGCTCAGCCGCACCGGGGACGTCCTCGCGTCCTCAGGGCGCTCAAGGCCGCGGACCACCTCGGCGAAGCGCTTGGCCACAGCGTTGCTGATGCGCGCAGCCCGCTCCGGACGGGTGTCCGTGACGGTGAGCCGGAGCAGCACAGTGTCGGGCTGCGTGGTCGCGCTGATGCGACGGCTCAGTTGATCCGGCGTCATGTCGAGACCCAGGGCCTCCACGACGTGCCGGGACACCAGAGGACTCGCCGCCACCTCCGCGTACGACCGGACCCGAGCCTGGGTGAAGACATTTCCTTGTGCGAGCTGGAGGGTGTCGGACCCCTCCCGCACGGACACGAAGAGCTTCGCGGTGGCCCGGTACTCGGGGTTCGCCGTGTAGGTGAGGAGCGCGCCGACCGCCGTTCCGAGCAAGGCCAGCACGGTGATGGCACGCCAGCGGCGAGAGAGGACTCGTAGGTAGTCGCGCAGGTCCAAGACGTCCGTCCCTGATCGGATCAAGTGAGTGCCGCCTCACCGTACGACACCAATCGACAAATGAGAGGTATATGCCCTGATACAGGCAAAGATAGTAATGATCACTATCCGGGCGAATTAGCGGGTTCGGCTGGTGCGCGAAGCGTGATCCGCTCATCTGCGTCACCCCTCGGCAAGGAGTGCAAGTGACTGTCAAGAAGGCGCTCATCACCGGCATCACCGGCCAGGACGGCTCCTACCTCGCGGAGCTGCTGCTGCAGAAGGGCTATGAGGTGCACGGAATCGTCCGTCGCGCCTCGACCTTCAACACGCAACGCATCGACCACCTCTACCGGGACCCGCACGATCCCGAGGCGCGCCTCTTCCTGCACTACGGCGATTTGACGGACGGAACCAGGATGGCGGGGCTGCTGGAACGGCTACAGCCGGACGAGGTCTACCATCTGGCCGCCCAGTCGCACGTACGGGTGTCCTTCGACGAACCCGAGTACACGGGTGACTGCACTGCGCTCGGAACGACGCGGTTGCTGGAGGCCATCAGGACGACGGGCCTTCCCTGCCGCTTCTACCAGGCCTCCAGCTCGGAGATGTTCGGCGCCTCCCCGCCGCCTCAGCACGAGGACACGCCCTTCCACCCTCGCTCTCCCTACGGTGTCTCCAAGGTCTACGCCTACTGGGCGACCCGTAACTACCGTGAGGCGTACGGCATGTACGCGGTCAACGGCATCCTGTTCAACCACGAGTCCCCGCGCCGCGGCCCCACCTTCGTCACACGCAAGGTGGCCATGGCCGCCGCACGCATCAAGGCGGGCCTGCAGGACGTCGTCTACCTCGGCAACCTCGACGCCCGACGGGACTGGGGGTACGCGGCCGAGTACGTCGAGGCGATGTGGCTGATGCTGCAACAGGCGGAACCGGACGACTATGTGGTCGCCACCGGCGCCAGCCACAGCGTGCGCGACTTCGTCGAACACTGCTTCGCCCATGTCGGTCTCGACTGGCGCGACCACGTGCGGTTCGACGAGCGTTATCTGAGGCCCACCGAGGTCGACGACCTGGTCGGTGATGCCACGAAAGCCGAGCGGGTCCTCGGATGGCGCCCGACAGTCCGCGCCCCTGAGCTGGCCCGTCTCATGGTCGATGCCGAAATCGCGGCGCACGAACCTGCGCCTTCCGCGCTGGACGGCCTGCCCGCGCCCGCTCCGATGCTGCGGATGGAACGGCTCTGCCACGATGCGCCCGTCCCCGGTACCGCCGGAGAGAGGAACCCAGTGTGAGGGGCACCGCCACATGGGGACGCGGCCAGCGAGGAAGCAGCATGCTCAGGACGGGGATCGCCGACCCCTCGAGACCCGGATCCCTCGCCCACTCGGCTCGCGACAAACGCTGGCAGGAACTGCTGCGCTGCTTTCCCGACCTGGGCGAGATGCGCGTTCTCGATCTCGGCGGGACCCCAGCTTCATGGCGCAGCGCACCCGTCCGGCCCGCGCGTGTCGTGACGGTGAATCTCGACCCGCACACCGCCCGGCAGGCAGAGCCCGGCGTCATCCCGGTCGTGGGAGACGCGTGCGATCCTCTCCTGCCGACCCCCTTGTCGGCCGAGCGATTCGACCTCGTTTACTCGAACTCCGTCCTTGAGCACGTCGGCGGCCACTACCGGCGGCAGCAGTTCGCGGACACCGTGCACGCCCACGGAACCCACCACTGGGTACAGACGCCCTACCGGTACTTCCCTGTGGAACCCCACTGGCTGTTCCCAGGACTCCAGTGGCTCCCGTTACGGGTTCGCGTCGCAGTCTCCCAGCACTGGCCGCACGGGCACATCTCCAGCTCCGGGCGCGCCGAGGCCATCCGCGACGTTCAGGAAGTCGAACTCCTGTCGGTGACCGAGATGCGGTCCTACTTCTCCGACTCCCACATCTGGATCGAACGCTTCGCAGGGCTGCCCAAATCGCTGGTCGCGAGGAAGTGACGACGTCAGCCCTTCTCCGAACCCGGGCGAGTCCCACACCCCAAACCAATCGGTCCGCAGCCCCTGACGCAGACAATGAGCGAGGGAGTAGTGCATCCCATGGCAATCCACCAGAGCAAGCAGACGACCCGAACGACCACCGTCCCTCTGCTGGGATTCATCCGCGAGCCGATTGCGGGAATTCGCAGGATGCGCCCATGGCTCTACCCGGCATGGCCGGCCCTGAACGGGCAGCGCTTCCGTCAGGAAATGTTCCGCTCCCTGCTTCAGGAGCTCCAGCCACAGGCCGTCTTCGAATCCGGAACCTACCGCGGTGCCACCACGCAATTCCTGTGGCACGTTTCCGGCCGTCCCGTGTACACGGTGGAGAAAGAGCCTGCCTTCGCTCGTCTGGCAGCACGACGCTTCCGGAACGTCTCGGACATCAGAGTGATCAAGTCGGACTCCAGGAAGGCGCTCAAGGGACTTCGCGAGAACTCCTCGTTCCCGAAGTCCCGGGTTCTCTTCTATCTCGACGCCCACTGGGAGGATGATCTGCCCCTCCGTGAAGAGGTGGCGCTCATCACCGACAGTTGGACGGACTCGCTGATCCTGATCGACGACTTCAAGGTTCCCGATGACCCCGGCTATGGGTTCGACACATACGCGGAGACCCAGCTGTCGGTCGAGTACCTGGGCCATGCGGTCGGGGAGTACAAGGTCTTCTGGCCGAACTGTCCATCGGGCGAGGAAACCGGCGCACGTCGCGGCTGCGTACTGCTGGCGGCTCCCACCCTCGCCGACAGGATGGCAGCGCTGGATGCGGTACGGAGCACGGAAGACGGTGTGCCACTGTGCCGTGCGGGCAGCCGGTGAGCGCAGTCGCCGCACACCGGGCCGCCGACGGCACCAGGTGTACCGGTCATGCCGGCTTGCGGTGCCGGCTCGCATGGCTGAGCAGAGCACCCGACAGAGCCGCAACCGGTAGGGAGCGAGCGTGACTGTCAGGGCGGCTGCCGTCGACGCCGAGGAGGCGAATGCCTCAGCGGCCCACACCCTTCGTGCGAGTCGGCCATTCTCATCGGCTTCCCGCCGCACATGTCACGCGATCGCAGGCACCATGGCGGTCATTTTGCTCTTGGCCGGGGGACGCTGGGTATCCCACATCGCGATTGGTCCCGTCTACATCACCGACGTACTGCTGGCTGCCGCCGTTCTGCACACGGTGTGTTCCCGCCTCCTGGTCAAGCACCACTCGGGTGGCAACCAGGGGCCCGGTGTCCTGGTCGGACTGGTGGTTCTCGCCACGCTCGTTCGCGTCATCCCGTCCGAGGGGGAGGCGCTACTGATCGCACGCGACGCGGCGCCTTTCGTCTATGTGGCCGTCGCCTACCTCTCGGCAAGGGGATATCTCCTTGCGAGTGATCCCGACCGGCGACGGACGGCCAGGCTTGTCCACGGTGCACTGGTGATCCACTTGTGCTGGGTGGCGTGCGTGGTTCTGGTGCCCGACCTCCCGTCGGCGCTCAGCGAGTCCTGGAGCGGTCCGATCCCGGAAGTGAGATCGGATCTCGACACAGCGTTGCTCGGCATCCTGGCGGGAGCGTCGATCCTTCGGTTCCGCCGCAAGGAGGGGACCTGGATGAGTGCATCGCTGGCCGGGGCCTCAGTGGCTCTGGCTCTCACCATGCACTCCAGAGCAGGTCTGCTTGCCTGCGGCATCTGTGTTGTGGCCGCTATGGCCGGCGGTACGAACAGGGACGCCAGGGCTTCGGTTCGCACGGTGGCTCTCGGTGTGTCGGCGGTGATCCTGCTGATCGTGCTGCTTCCGAGCAGCCCGGCCGCTCAGCGCCTGATCGCGACTGTGGACCGGACAGCAGCCTCTCAGACGCTCACCGTCAGTGCCGAAGGGACCTCGAACGCAAGGAAGGTGGCGTGGGAAAGGGTCATCAGATTCACGCTCGCCGAACCGGCCCGAGTAATGATGGGTGTCGGCTTCGGACCTGACTTCCTGAAGGACGCGGATGCCGATGTGGCGCTGGGTTCGCAGACCTACCAGGGAGTACGTTCCCCGCACAACTACCTCCTGACCGCTTTTGCGCGGCTCGGTCTCCTCGGACTGACGGTGATCGCCGCGCTTCTTGCCACAGTCCTCGCCGCCGCGATCAGAGAGCTGTCGGCACGGCATCATCCGGACGAACTCACCTTCCTGTGTGTGCTCGTGGTGATGTCCTTGTTCGTCATCGCGATGCTGGGCGTTGTGTTGGAGTCTCCGTTCGGCGCAGTGCCCTTCTTCTGGGCCGGGGGAGTACTCCTGGCTCGCCGCCATCGGCGGCGACGCTCCTTGGCGAGAACGCCTCACGTGGCACCGTCAGTCCCATACCGAGGTCGGCGCCTCATCGAAGCCCCTCCGGAGCGCGCCGGATCCCTGGCAGCGATGGCCGAGTCGGCTCCTTCCCTCCCCCCGGAGCCGACTGCATGGGCTGTTCATCAGCGGTGACCGGCCACAGGAAGTGACATCGATGAGCGCATCGCCCCGTGAAAGCTCGGAGACCGAGGCCCCCGACGTGTCCGCGGTCGGATCCAGGGCCTCCCTACAGGTCGTCCTGAGATCGTTAGCCGCAAAGGCCGTTGTGCTGGTTCTGGGGGGAGCCGCCACACTGCTGTCGGCGCGCAGTGTGGTCGAGACTCTCGGTATTGCCGGCTATGCGCTCGTCGCCCTGGTCAGTACGTTGCCGACGCTGCTCGCGGTCTGCGACCTCGGTGTCGGAGCCGCCGTGATCGACGCCTTCTCCAGCCGTGACCGTGAACACATGCTCCGCACCATCACCGCGGGCGCCCGGACACTTCTGTGCGCGGGCTCAGCCATTGCCGTGTGCGGAGTCCTGACGGCCGCCTCGGGAGCGACCGACTCGCTGCTCGACAGCGCGTCCGGAGCGGATGTCGCCTCCTGCATCGCCGTCGTTGCCGTGCTGTTCGGCTGCAGCTTGCCTCTCAGCCTCGGCGGATCGGTGCTGGCGGGCTTGGGTCGCTATCACTTCGCCGTGCTGCTGCAAGGAGCCGGCACGCTGCTCGCATTGACCGTCGTACTGCTCGGAGCCGCGTATGACGCGCCCCCGGCGGTCTTCGTCGCGTCTGTGCTCGTCGGACAGTGTGCCGCCGGAGCGGCCAGCCTGTTGCTGGCCGGCCGCATGCTGAACCTGCGCCTGCTCCGTGTCGTGCTCTTTCCGCTTCGCCGCTCCCCAGGCACCCGAATCATGCAACTGGCAGGACCTATGGCTGTGATCAAGGTGACCTCCGCCGTCGCCTATGGTGCGGATCGCATCGTTCTCAGCAGTGTCGCGCACCCCGTCGCCGTGGCCGTCTATTCGGCGGGAGCCCAGCTCTACGCTCCTGCCTCCGCGCTCGTTGCAGCGGCGGCGCTGCCGCTGTGGCGAATGTTCAGTAGGCATCGTCGTACCTCCCCGCAGGCACCGCGTCGCCAACTCCTCCAGCTCACGACGTGTTTCACCGCGGGCGGCCTAGCGATCAGTGTCCTGCTGGTGACCGCCGGCCCGACTGTGGCGAGTTGGATGCTGCACGACCGGGCTGCCGTCGGGCCGGGGCTGATGGCTGCCTTTTCCGCTTTGCTCCTCACCCACGCGGTGAACTACCCCGTGGCGATGTGGTTCTCGGATCCGGCAGGTCTCCGCTTCCAGGCTGTGCGTGCATCCCTCATGGCCGTCGTCAACCTGGCGGTGTCGATTCCGCTGGCCTACTTCATGGGACCTGCAGGACCTGTGCTCGCCTCCGCCGGTGCCCACTTTCTGTGTGTGACCGTCCCCTGTCATCGCAGGGTCTTCAGTGGTCGTGGCAGGGCAGCGTAGTGCTGGCACCGGAACGCCGTCCCGATGCTTCGGCGGCGCCGTTGACGGTTTCCTCGGGCGTCCGCACGGGTGTTCCGCAGGCACGAGGAGTCAGGTGACCTTGAGGCCCAGCTTCGAGGCGACGTGGTCGCGGAAGCCGCCTACCCGTCGGATGCTCGCCGCGGGGGCCGAAGCGAAATAGGACCGGAGTGCTTGGTCGACCTCTGGCTGAGGGCAGCCGATACGCGTGGCAAGCTGCGCCAAGGTCCCCTGCGGCTCGGTCAGTTCACGAACCACAGCCCCCACCTTGATCCATCGGAGGTGTCCACCCGCCTGGACGAGGTAGTGAATGACGTCCCGCAAGGGACGCTGGGCCAGTGACGCGCACTCCCAGTCGACGATGCCCAGCCCTTGGGGAGTTCTGAGGATGTTCCAGGGCGCCAAGTCGCCGTGCCTCAACGAGCACGTGCCTCTGCCCGGCCTGCCGAGTGCCGCGGTGATGTCCAGCAGCTCGTCGCGGGAGAGCAGTCCCGCCTGGCGGGAGTTCGACCAGGCCCGACTCATCACTACGAAATGGTCCCCTACGAAATCCGCGAAGAGGAGTTCGGGGACCCTGAACGGAAGCCCCATCGACGGGAGTTCTGTCAGGACTTCCCCTTCGTTCTGAAGACGCCGGTCATCGCCGTTGCCAACCTTGAGCACATAGCGAGGGCGGCCGGAAGCAGAGAGGGCGGCAACGCATCTTCCCGGCGTGGACGAGTGCATGAAGGCCATGCCGTCGACGTCCTTGGGCAACGCACGGAGGAGGGTGTCCGCGAAGGCCAGCGGATTGTCGACCTCGGGCCCGATCCGCATGCGCATCATGAGCTGGTCGAAGAGGGCGGCCGCACGGCCGACAGGTCGCAAGGGCCGGTCGATGGTGCGCGCGGCTGCTGTGCCGTGTCGTCCGCCCGTGCTCCGCAACTCGATACGCCGGCCCAGTGGGCCGGCGCGCAACAGCCCACGCTGCCAGGTGAACTGCGAAACGTCCGCCTTCGTCATCTCACAGCCCTCGCCACGTAGAGCTGCTCGACCATCAGTCCTCCGGTGATCCTCTGCAGAGGCGGCCTGCATGCGACCACATCGGCCCTTCTCAGAGCCCCAGCAGGCAGATTCCGGTGCAGGACGGGAGGGAAGGCCGAGAAGCCGCGGCGGGATTCGACCCGGAACCCGGATGCGTGCAGAAGTTCGATGATGTCCCTGTGCCGCAGCTCGTTCGGGCGCTCCGGCCTGCTCTTGGGCACGCGTACGGCGATGGACCGCAAACTGGGACAGTGCCCATGGTTGTTCAGGACGAGGAGAGCACCTGGCTCCATGTGCTGCCTGATCTTGCGGAGAACAGGCACCCTGACCTCTTCAGGCGCATTCAGGAGAAATCGAAAGACAGTGACGGCATCGTACGGGCCTGCCAGCAGGTTCTCGGTGAGTACGCAGCCGGTCCTGATGAGTGCTTCGGGGCTGGCCTCGGCCGCGCGCTTGGCCATCTCCGCCGAGATGTCCACGCCCGTCAGCTCGTCCGCCACACCTTCCAGTCCTCGCAGGATGCGGCCGGTGCCACAGGCGAAGTCGAGAACCCTGAGGCATCCGCGACGTGCCCGCTCACTCCGAAGCACGTCCAGGAGGACAGGCTTTTCAAGACGCCACACATGGTCGTCGTAGCTACCCTCGTCGTACTGGCGATTGTAACGTTCCACCCGTTCCTCGTCGGTGAACTTCGCCTCATAGCCGCTCCAGCCTGAACGCGTCATGCAGGACCCTCTTCTTTTCGGTCGCAGGGGGGAATCTCGGTTTTCTCTCAAGAGGAGACCCGAATGTCCACCAGCTGTTTGGCGCAACGTAGGGCATTTTCGTTCAACCACCAGCGAAGATCTTTGCTCCGGGCCAACCGATTGGCCCGCAACTGCCTGGTGTATCCATGGCTCGCCACCTTCTGGGCGGCGTGCACCGACATGCCCACGAGACGGTAGGTACGTCGCGCTAGCGCTGTTCTGGGAAGGCCGTGTACCGACGACATGAGATCGAACTCGGCCTGATACCTCTCGGCGGGTTGTTTCGTGACTTGAGCGTCATGCACCCGATATGCCGCCAAGGGGCGGGGGAGGTAACGAAAACGTGCTCCGTCGGCCGCCAGCGAGAGCCACAGGTTCCAGTCCATGACCCTGCGCAGCCGTGGGTCCCAAGACGTCTGCGTCAAGCGGCGACGGCGCACGAAAGTGGCGCAGGACGGAATGAAGCAACCGTACTTGCTCAAGGTGAAGTGCGAGAAGCGGTGCGCGGGAAGGAGCCTGAGGTACCGGCCATGCGCATCCACGAATACGCAGTCCCCGAAGACCACGTCGGTTTCCGGTTCGGCGGCGATCACGTCGGCTACCGCCACGACGGCGTCCGGGAGGTAGAATTCGTCGGCGTTGAGCCAGCCGAGCCAGTCCGACGTGGCACGGGCCGCAGCCCGGTTCATGGCGTCGGATTGCCCGCGATCGGGAATGCTCCTGTGATCCAATTGGGGGTACCGTCGCGAAAGATCCTCCAGGAGTTGCGCCGATCCGTCAGTGGATGCCCCGTCCTGCACGATGTGTCTGAGACCGGGGTGGCACTGACGTGCGACCGAGACCACCGCGTCCTCGATGTATTGGCGATAGTTCATACTCGGCGTGAGAATGTCGATCGTGGGTCGTCCGATCGTCAAGGGATTCTCCCTGTCCTTGCCCGCTTGGAAAGCGGCTCGATAACCGGAGATGAGCCCGCGCCCACCCTATTCGTGACGAGCCTGTCGTCGGCATATTGACACGCTGTGACAGGCTCGGATGGCGAGTGCCGCTCAAGGGAGCCGGAGTGGGGCCCAGGTCGCCGCGTCAGTGCGACGAGGGTGTGCCGGCACCTCGGGCCCGGCGATGCGCGGCCTGCTGCACCGCGCTCTCGTAGACGGCGGCCATGGCGCCTGTCCACGACGCTGCGGCGTACCGCTCGGCGTGTACTTCCCGGCAGTGCTCACGCAGTGCGGGGAAGAGGTCGCGAGCCGCTGTGAGCGCGTGCGGTAGATCGTCGGCGCCCCGGTAGACCGCGCCCGTACCGTCACGAAGCACACTGTCTGCCGCGGCTGACCCGCTCAGGGCAAGCACCGGCAACCCCGCTGCCATGGCCTCCTGATAGATGACAGGTGCCATTTCGGGGCAGACACTTGGGAAGATCAGTCCGGTGTAGTGGGGCAGCCGGCCCAGGAGCTGCTCACGCGGGAGCGCGCCAAGGAGTCGACCACCTTTGGGCAGGGCTTCCCTGCAAGCCCATTCCAACGGTCCGGATCCGATCACGTCCAGCCGTTCGCTCGCCGGCCAGTGTTCCAGTAGCGGGATGATGCCCTTCTCCTCGCTCAACCGGCCCGCGAAAACCCAGCGGCTGCCCGTTCCCGGTTCATCCAAGGCGTCCCCGGAGCGCACGGCTCGTGCGGCGTCGACGAAATTCGGTACCAGAGCGAATTTCTCCGCCGGCAGCCCGAAGCGAAGGTAGAAGGCGCGGCTGTACTCGGAGAGCACGACCAGCCGGTTGGCCCGACGCAGTACGGGATGGGCTGCCGGACCTCTTCTACCGGCCCACGCAAGGGGCAACGTCGCTCTGCGCGCGCTCCGGTAGCAACCGTGCCGCAGTCCCGCCCACCGCTCTCCGTCGGGACATGCGGTGCACATCCTCCCGTCACGGAAGAGCGTCCCGGCCGCGCAGGCCGGACGGTAGTTGTGCACCGTGGCGACGAGGGCGCCGGGCCAGCGCTCCAGCCAGCTGGTGCCGAAGTTGGGGAAGAGGTTGTGAACGTGAACGACATCAGGGGCCAGTCGCTCCAGTTCCGCCAGGGGCGACCGACCATGGCCGGTGGTGACTCGGATCGCAGCCCGCAGGGTGTACCCCGGCTCAGCCTGCAACGCGTCGGTGTGCGCGGCGACGACGGTCACCTCGTGCCCGGCGACGCGCAGCGCCTCCGCCTGGTCGAGCACGACGGTGTTCTCGCCGCTGGGCTGGAGCGAGGAGTAGAAGCTGTGGACCAGCGCCACTCGGTACGTTGCGGGACGCACGGGCGGACCCGCGGCCCGGAGGTGAGCTGCCTCGTCCACTCGGCCCTCCTCGGTATCCGTGTCGTTGAACAAGCGTGATGAACGTGTCACCGGCGGTTCCCGGCGGCGAGTGCGAAGGTCCACGTCGGGAAGAACCGTTCTCCGGCGGCCTGCAGCAGTCCCGGTCGGAGAGACCGGTGATGCTTGACTTCCACGTCTCGGAAGGGCTGGTCGAGCAGGTCGCGCAGGGTCTCCTCGTCCGCGCCGTCGCGGACGACGTGGTACTCGACCGCGTCGGCCTCGTCGTAGCCGCGGTGTCGCCGGCGCAGGCGGGCGGCACGGCCGTAACCCCGCCCGTGGAGGTACGCGCCCAGGCGGTCCGGGGTGTGGCGCAGGGCGGAAACGTGCGCGACGGCGACGACGCGCCCGGCTCGGCGGAGCGAGGTGCCGTGCTTGTCGCACGGCACGGTGACATTCGGATTGCGCCGGAATCGGCTCTGGAGAGAGCGGACGCTCGGTTCGCTCATCTCGGCAGCCCGATTCGGTGCTCACGCTCCCGCATCGACGGTTTCGCCGGAGTGATCGTCATGGCCGTACCCTAGGAATCTCACGGGGAGTCTCTTGGACTTCGCCGACGAGTTGGCCCGAATTCAGGCCATCGGCCGCGGGGCGCACCGCACCGTCGGCGGTGCGCAGGGGGCGGCTCGCTTGGCGTACCACGCCGCGTACGAAACGCGCGTTGCCGAACAGGTACCGCCGCCACAGCCGGCGTGGCTCGCATCCCAGGCGGAAGAGCCATTCCATTCCGTTGCGCTGCATCCAGGGCGGTGCCTGCCGCTTGGCGCCGGCGATGAAGTCGAAGGCGGCGCCCACGGCCACGGCCACCACGGGAAGTGCGGCACACAGGTCGGCGGCCCAGCGGTCCTGCTTGGGGGTGCCGAGTCCCACCCAGACGATGTCCGCTTCGACGGCACGAATGTCCTCCACCTGTTGGCGCAGTTCCCCGGGGGACAACGGCCGGAAGGGCGGGGAACTGGTGCCGACGATCCGCGTCCCCGGACAACGCTGTCGCAGTTCCCGGTGCAGCGCGTCCAGCACCTGGGGCGTGGAGCCCAGCAGGTAGTGGTTCAGTTCGGTGTGCTGGGTGAGGGCGAAGACGTCCAGCAGGAGGTCGGGGCCGTAGACGCGAGTGCTCGGCAGGGTGGCACCACGGTGGAGCAGTTGGTTGGCCCATACGACCGGCTGTCCGTCGGGGAGGTTGAGAGAGGCCGAGCGCAGGATGCCGTGCAGCTCGGGGTCCCGGTCCGCGAGGGCGAGCGTGTACGCGTTGGACAGATGGACATCACTGCCAAGAGGGTCACCGAGGGCGTCCGGTCCGCCGGTGTCCGCTTGGCGTGCCGCGTGGATCCGGTGGGCGAGGCGCACGACGTGGCGGGCCGCGCTCTCGCGGGTGTGCGCGGTGATGGGCACCCCCAAGCACTCGACCACGGGAGCGGGCGGCGTCGGTCCTGTCGTTCGTGAGTGTGGTGGGGCGGTCATGCGGAAGCGGCTTCGGTGTTCAGCGGGAGTGTGGCGGGTCGGCTGTCGCGCTCGGCGAACTCGGAGAAGGGCAGACGGCGTCGGAAGTCGGTGATGGTGTCGCACAGGCCGCGCTCCACCGGGGTCGTGGGCTCCCATCCCAGGAGGTCGCGGGCCAAGGTGATGTCCGGGCGCCGCTTTTCCGGATCGTCCTCGGGGCGGGGGACCAGCGTGACCTCGGAGCCGGAACGGGTGAGTTTGCTGATCCACTGGGCCAGTTCGAGCATGGAGACCTCGTGTGGATTGCCCAGGTTGACCGGCCCTCCGTGGCTGCTGGCGAGCATCCGCATCAACCCGTCGACCACATCGTCGACATAACACAGGGATCGGGTCTGACTCCCGTCGCCGGTGACGGTGATCGGCTCACCGCGCAGCGCCTGGCGAATGAAGGTGGGGACGGCCCGACCGTCGTCCAGGCGCATCCGCGGGCCGAAGGTGTTGAAGAGGCGCACGATCTTGGCGTCGACGCCGCGGCTCCTGCGGTACGCCATGGTCAGTGCCTCGCCGAAGCGCTTGGCCTCGTCGTACACCGACCGCGGACCGACCGGGTTGACATGGCCCCAGTAGTCCTCTGGCTGAGGGTGGATCAGGGGGTCGCCGTACGACTCGGAGGTGGAGGTCAGCAGGAATCGAGCATGCTTCGCGGCGGCAAGGTCCAGGGCGTGCCAGGTTCCGGCCGAGCCCACACGGAGTGTCTCCAGGGGGAGTCTCAGGTAGTCCGCGGGTGAGGCGGGTGAGGCCAGGTGGAGGACAGCGTCCACCGGCCCCGGTACGTCCAGCCCCTGAGTGACGTCCCAGCGGCAGAACCGGAAGTGTCGCTCGCCCATGAGGTGTTCGATGTTGTCGGCGCTGGATGTCATGAAGTTGTCCACGCAGACCACGTCGTGGCCCGCGTGGAGCAGTCGCTCACACAGGTGGGAGCCGACGAACCCGGCGCCACCCGTCACTACCGCTCGCATGGAGGTCCTCTCGGTAGGCCCTGCCCGAGCTGGTGGACGGGGCAACCCGCAGTGTCGTTGTCGAAAATCAGGCATATGCCGTGTTTCTATTTATTGGCCAGGCGCGAGCTAAATGTGGCGACAAGTGCGTGGAAACACCTCACGGTGGAGCACCTTTCACTCGTCTGTCGCACTAGGAGAAGGGGCGCGGAATGTCGGCACCCGCTGCGGAGACGGCTCGCCGCTGGTCAAACGCGTGCCGCCTGCGGCGGCGAGCGGGGCGGGCGGCCAAACGGACCATCGACATGGTGGGGGCCGTAGCGCTGCTCGTGCTGGCGGCGCCGGTGCTCCTCGCGGCCGTCGTCGCCGTGAGGGCAGACACTCCGGGGCCCGCACTGTTCCGTCAGCGGCGCACGGGTTGGTGCGGCAAGGAGTTCAAGCTCCTCAAGCTGCGCACCATGCAGGTCGGCTCCGAGGGATTGCGGGTGGCGCTGGCCGACCGAAACGAAGCCGACGGGCGGCTGTTCAAGATTCGCGAGGATCCCCGTGTCACCCCTGTGGGGCGTTGGCTGCGTCGTTACTCCCTGGACGAGCTGCCGCAACTGCTCAACGTGCTGATGGGGCACATGTCGTTGGTCGGTCCTCGGCCGTTGCCGGTCGAGGACTCGGTGTTCACCGGGGAGGCCCGGCGCCGCCTGCTGGTCCGGCCGGGGCTCACCGGCTTGTGGCAGATCAGCGGCCGGTCCGACCTCGCATGGGAGGACGCCCTGCGCCTGGACCTGGAATACGTCGACACCTGGTCGATCCGGAAGGACCTGGTCATCCTTGCGAGGACGCTGCCTGTCGTACTGCGCGGCGACGGTGCGTACTGACGCCGTCGGCGCCGAGCCGCCCCCGCGGCCGGTGGGGCCGCGTGGATCTTGGGAGTGCGCCATTGGGGGGAACTTGAGGCGTCGCGTGCTAATTCAGGTGTGTATGTAGGCATAGAGAAGGATGTTTGTATTTGTTGGCGGCGCCGCCATCCGGACATCAGATCAGCTGGGAGATTGGTGCATGATGATCAAGTCCTCGCAGTGGCGGGCCGCTCTGGCTGCCACAGCCGCCACTTTCGTTGCCGTCGTACCGCTGGCGACCGCGCAGGCCGCGTATGCCGACGCGCCCACGAGTGTCTACCAGCCCTACCCGCCCGAACTGAGCACTGCCACGGTGCCCGCGGGTGGAGTGATCTACTTCGTCGCAGAGGGGTTCGAGCCCGGCGAGCTGGTCACCGCAGCGCTCGTCCCGCAGTTCTCGACCACGCTCAGCGGATCGACCCGCAGCGGGGACGGTGAAGGCGGCGGGGACAAGTGCAAGAAGCGGGACGCGACCTACCGGGCCAACACGAGGGGCACGGTGTTCGGGTGCTTCCAGGTGCCCAAGAAGACTCCTCCCGGACCCTACCTGTTCACGCTCACCGGCGAGGAGTCGGGAAGCGTCTCCGCGCCCGTGACGGTGACGGCGAAGAACGGGGCCGGGAACGGGCCCGGGAACCGGCCCGGCCCTCGGGCGGGCAGCGCGGACAGGGTGAGCCTCCCCCTGGAAGGCGACTCCGAAGGTCGGCCCGGCACCGTCAAGGTCGCCGGCAACGGAAAGACCCTCGCCCTGAGAGCGGGTGCCGCCGGGGAGCAGCCCGGCTCCGTCGGGACGACGAGCCAGCAGGCTCTGGTCGGCTACGACGCGACCAGTCACGTGAGTGGCGGCACGGTGCCGGCGGATACCGGGTCGGGTACGACCTGGGCGCTGGTGGGTGGGGCTGCCGGGCTGGCCGCCATCGCCGTCAAGGCGGTCACGGTCGTACGGCGCCGTCACACTCGCACCGAACAGGGCTGAGCCGGCCTGCAGCATGCGAATGCCGCACCTCAGGAAGTCCACCGAACCGTGCAATGCCGACGGCCTGGTCCGATGGGTCCGTCACCGTCGTGCCAGGCTGCTCGTGGCCGTCGTCACGGCCCTGCCTCTGGCCGGCGCCGGGTGGATCGCCGTCACCGGCCTGCTCGCTCATGACGAGCTGCTGGCCTCCCAACGGGCCTTGAACTCGCTGCGGCAACAGATCGCAGCAGGTCCCCTCGCGGACGGGTCCACGGGAAGTGCCGTACCGGTGAAGCAGAAGACCGACGCCGCCGTACGCGCGGCAGCCGCACATGCTGCGCGAGCACACGGTCTCACCACCGGGCCGGCCTGGTACTCGGCCGCGCACGTGCCTGTACTCGGGGGTCCCGTTCGCACCGTGCGCGGGGCCGCGGAGGCTGCTGAGCGGTTGACCCGCGATGTGATCTCCCCGCTGGCGGACATCGCCACCGGACTCACCGCCGACACGGCAGAAGACGGTGGTCACCTGAGCCTCCCCGCGCTCCGCCGCGCCGCTCCGGCTCTCGACCAGGCCTCGCGCAGTGCCTCCGACGTGCGTCGCGAGGTCGACGAGTTGCCCAGCGATACCTGGCTGCCCGCCGTCGACCGCGCCCGAGCCCAGCTTGCCCGGAAGCTCGACCGGATCGTCCCTGCCACGGGCGACGCCGCCGCGGCGACGCGTGTGCTGCCGTCCATGCTGGGAGAGCGGAGCCCACGGCGGTATGTGGTGGTGTTCGAGAACACGGCCGAGGCGCGTGGCACCGGCGGGCTGCCCGGAGCGTTCGCGGTCCTCCGCGCGGACCGGGGCCGTCTGGCGTTCGAATACTTCGGCAACGACACCGAGATGGCGGACGCCGTCGCGGCGGTCGACCTGGGCGACGAGTACGCCGCGTCGCACGGGCACAACGCCCCCACTAGTACCTGGGTCAACTCCAACCTCAGCCCGCACTTCCCGTACGCCGCCCGCATCTGGACGGCCGCATGGGAGGATCACACAGGTCAGAAGGCGGACGGAGCCTTCGCCCTCGATCCCAGTGCCCTGGCAGGGCTGCTCACCGCATCCGGCCCCGCCCGTCTGCCCGACGGCACCGCGGTCACCGCTGCCAATGTCGTGGATCTCACCGAGCGCAGCAGCTACGCGGCCTACCCGGACACCCGGGAGCGCAAGGCTTTCTTCCTCAACGTGGCTCGCGCCGTCGCGGAGAGGCTGCTGGGGGTCGCGAACGATCCGCCGCGACAGCCCGCGTTGTTCGCCGCCCTCAACGGGCAGCTGAGGTCGGGACGGGTCAAGATGTGGAGTGCCCACCCTTCTGAGCAGCGTGAAATCCGGCGACGCCCGTTCGGCGGTACCCTGCCCGACACCGCCGACCCGTTCGCCGGACTGGTCGTCAACAACGCGGCCGGCACCAAGCTGGACTACTACCTGGACCGGCGTCTGGAGTGGGCTCCTGGCCGGTGTGTCGCGGCCGGTCGTGAGGTCACCGTGACCGTGGACCTCACCAACAGAGCACCGGCCTCGGGACTTCCCCTGTATGTCACCCAGCGAGTGGACGCCCCTTCCTACCGGACACGGCCCGGCGACAACCGTCTGCTGGTTTCGTACTACGCGAGTAAGGGGACGAGGCTGGCCAAGGCGGCTCTGGACGGCCGACCGGTCATGGTGAACCAAGCTGCCGAGCACGGTCACCCCGTCTACACCCTTGACGTGGAGCTGCCCGCAGGTTCCACCCGCTCCCTGGAGTTGCGCCTGCTGGAGAGGCCCTCAAGCCGTCCCCCGTCGCTACTGCGTCAGCCGATGGTGCGGCCCTTGCGGGCCACGGTGCGGCCCTACCCGGCGTGTGGTGACTGACCGCTCGGCTTGTTCCTCGCTCGCGGCCCCCAGTCGCCTTGCCGCCCCGGGGGATCCCTCAGGATCGGGATTCGAGCGTGAGGTGCTCACTGCCATGGGGAAGGCCCAGTACAGCTGCGGCGATCCGCTCCACCGGCTCGGCGATGCGTGCCGCGGTCTCCCGGGCCACGCGCATGGGGGCACCGTAGGGGTCAGCCACGTCATCGTCGTCCGCGCCGTTGCCGTCAGTTCCACGCCGGGCCGCGGCGCCCCTGACCAGCGCTGAGGCTCGCTCGACAGGGTCCGTCGCACCGGCGGCGTCCTCCGGCCTCAGCAACCGGCCGAACTCACGCAAGGTGAAAGCCCGCCGCAAGGCCCACGGCGGAGACAGCCGCACGGCCGCCTCGCGGTGCTCCGTGGCAGCACCCAGCACCAGGTCGGCGTCCTCCACCAGTAGTGCGGTCAGCCGGCGGGCGAGCGCGCCGCGGGGATCCCCGCCCAACTCGACGAGGAGGGTTGCGGCCGCCGGGTCCATGGGGGTTCCCGCCACGGCTGCGGTGCCGGCGCTGCTCACCCGGAAACGCTCCGATGTTCCTGGAGAGGCGGCGAGCCGGGCCGTCAGCAGGCGCTCAGCCAGTGGGGAGCGGTGCAGGTTTCCCGTGCAGACGACGAGCACGCGAAAGTGCGCGCCCCCGCGTCCCGGCATCGGCGAGGCAGGGGAAGGGCTCATGGGGGAAGTATCCCGCCACGTATGGTCGTCCGGTGCGCGCCTCACCGGGTGACCCCACGCGGGAACACGGATGCTGCCGCGGGCGTCCCTGTCGCCCGCGCGCCCGCAGGCAACAGAGGGAGAGCCGGACTTCGCCGAGTCGACCCCGGTAGTGGTCGGCCGACGGCGGTCAAGTGGTCGGTAGCAGCCGCCACTGCTGGCAGTTGTTGTTCAGCCAGGTCCACTGGCGGACGTCGGTGCCGTTGGCGGTGCCGCAGTTGGCGACGTCGGCGACCTTGCCGCTGTTCTCGTTGACGATGCGGACGAAGTCGCCGGTGGCCGTGTACACCAGGCGGTACTTCTGGCAGTTGTTGTTCAGCCAGGACCACTGTCGGATGTCGGTGCCGTCGGCCGTCCCGCAGCTCGCGGTGTCCATGGCCTTGCCGGTGGCGACGTTGACCAGCCGGTTGGTGTCGTTGCCCAGGTCCTCGATCCGCCACTTCTGGTTGGCGCCTCCGTTGCAGTTCCACTGGAGGATGTTGGTGCCGTCGGCGGTGTGGGCGCCCGCGACGTCCAGGCACTTGCCGCTGTTGCGGTTGACGAGGGTGTACGCGGTGGGGGTGTCCGCCGTCTCCCCGGAAGGGCCCGGCAGGGTGGTGCCGAGGGCGACGGGGGTGCCGAAGTTCGGTGTGCCGTCGGCGTTCCAGGTGAACTTCTGGGCCCTGGTGGTGCGTTCGTTGCCGCAGCGGTCGGTGGTGGAGTCGTTGGCGTGGTAGACGATCCAGTTCTCGGTGCCGTCGGGCGAGGTGAAGAAGCCGTTGTGGCCGGGGCCGTAGACGCCCGCCGCGTCATCGCGGCTGAAGACCGGTGTGGGCTTCTTCGTCCACGCGGCGGGGTCGAGCGGGTCGCTGCCGGTCAGTTCCAGCTGGCCGAGCTGGTAGTCGGGGGTGTCGCAGGCGCTCGCCGCGTAGATGAGGAAGGTGCGGCCGTCACGTTGCAGCGCCTCTGGGCCTTCGTTGATGGCTGCCTTGCGGGTCTCCCAGCTGAGGGTCGGCGTGGAGATGACCGTCCAGTTGCCGCTGACGGTGTACGGGTTCGTCATCGGGGCGATGACTAGGCTGGGCGGGGTGCCGCTGTTCGTTCTGCCGCTGCCGACCAGGTAGTTCTGACCGTTCACCCGCAGGACGCTTGCGTCGATCAGCCAGTTGGTCGGGTAGAGGTTGGCACCCGTGATCATCGACTTGTAGGTGTAGGGGCCCATCGGGTCCGTACCGGCGCTCTCCAGGACATGCGTGCGCTGTGTGCCGTTCGCCCCGCAGCACGGGGTGCCGCTCTGCCCGGCGGAGTAGTACAGGTACCAGTGGCCGTCGGAGAAGTGGATCTCCGGGGCCCATATGTTGGAGTTGCGGCTGGGAGTCGTGTCCGACCAGATCTGCACGCTGGGGGCGGTCGCGAGGCCGGCGAGGGTGGGCGACTTGCGCATACCCAGGACACCGGTGAACGTCGTCGTGACGAGGTAGTAGTTGCCGTCGTAGTACTCCAGCCAGGGGTCGGCGCCCTTCACCGACTTGAGCGGGTTCGTGTAGGGGCGGCCGTCAGCCGCTGACGAGGGGCCCTGTGCGCAGACCAGCGCGGTGAGCAGGGCCACGGCGCCGGCCAACCACGACCTGAGGCGGCGAAGGATCACGGTACTTCCCTTCCAGGCGGAGGAAGGGGACGCCGGCGCTCTCCTGGAGGCGCCGGCGTCCCTGTCGGTGTCGGGTCAGTTCGTCACGCGGAAGGTGGCGTCGGCGCGGCCCGTCGCCGTGGTGATCGGGTCGAGCTTCAGGTAGTAGGCGTAGTGACGGATGTACCGGTCCGGGTGGTTGTAGGACTGGAAGGAGGACCAGGTGGAGTCGGCGAGGCCCGCTACCTGACGGAAGGTGGCGTCGGCGGCGAACTGGGCGGTGCCGTCGTTGCGGACCAGCTGGAAGTCGTTGTTGGCGTGCCGCAGGAAGTAGCCGCGGTAGTTCACCGACTCGAAGGAGACGGTTCCGGTGCCGGCCAGGCCGGGCCGCAGCCGGAACTGGGCGTCCGGACCGGTGATGTTCTGGTCGATGCGCACGTCGAAGTTGGCGTGCCGCACGTACCGGTCCGGGAAGTTGAACGACTGGAGCCGCTTGGCCGGGGTGTCGGTCCAGCGGGCGAGGACGCGGGTCTCCTCGGCGGCCGTGAGGTTCAGGATCGAGCCGTGGCGCTTCTTGGTGACGCCCATGTTGTAGCTTCCCGCCGCCGGGAGCCGGTACGTGCCGGAGGCGGAGGGGTCGGTCGTGGTGACCGGCATGTAGCCGCGTCCGGTCGCGTACTGGTCGAGGTAGAGCGCCCACTCGTTGCGGTCACGGAACTTCATCCACATCGGACCCTCGACACCGGTGAGGCCGGTGCCGGAGAGGTTGCCGAGGCTGGTCCAGGTGCCCAGGATCGAGTTGCTTCCTTCGAGGGTGATCTGGCTGTCGCGGGACGCCCGCACGTAGCGGTGACTGCCGACGCCGGCCGGCAACTCGACGATCTGGCTGTCGATGATCTCCTCGGTGCCGGGGCGCTCGATGTAGACCTGCGGGGCGGTGATGGTGCGGAAGTCGCTGGTGCGGGAGTAGTAGATGCGGTGCTTCGCCTTGCCGTTGAGGGGCACGTTCGTCGCCCAGTACAGGATGTAGTCGTTGGTCTCGGGGTCCCAGATCGCCTCGGGGGCCCAGGCGTTGCGTCCGTCGGGGATCGCGCCGGCGACGTTGAGCAGCCACGGCTCCGACCAGTTGATCAGGTCCGTCGACTCCCACACCACGAGGTTGCGGCTGCCGTTGAACACGGCGGCCTCCCAGTTCTGCCCGCAGCTGATGCACAGGTCGGTCGCGATGATCCAGTACTTGCTGCCGTCGGGGGACCGCACCAGTGCGGGGTCGCGCACCCCCTTCGTGCCGATCGTGGAACGCAGGGCTATTCCGCCGCCGTTGAGGTCGGTCCAGTTCAGGCCGTCCGTGCTGTAGGAGAAGTAGATCTGCTGGCCGTTCGAGCCCTCCCCGATGAAGTGCGTCATCAGGTAGCCCGGGTCGGCGGCGGCCGCACGCTCGGGTGCGGCCAGGGATTGAGAGGTGAAGAGCAGGCAGGCGGCGACCAGTATCGCCGCCAGCCGCGAGAGAAGCGTGCGCATGTGCGTTTCCCGTCTTTTCTGCGGGTGCCGGGACAGGCGAAAGATATCCGGCGCGTACACCTATGGTTCGAAATGCCGGACATTGTTCGTGAATTCGGCGAAAAGTTAGAGGCGGGTAAGAGTGAGTGTCAAGAGACAAGCCAGGAACGGTGGTACGCGGGAGTCGTACACACAGGAGACGCACCGGCGCGTCGCGCATAACGGAAAGACAGGGGCGGTCAGCCGTGGTCAGTGCTGATCGACGTGGCGGTCGGGATGATCTTGTCGATCGGAGAAGCGACCCACGCGAAACCCTCCGGATTCACTGCTGGCACACTGGCGCCTCGGCACATCGGTGGGGCGACGGGACAGGTGGGGGCGCGGTGCGCTCACAGGACAGGCAGGAGCGGCCGGACGTCGCCGTCGTCACGGCGGCGCGGGCGGGCGACGGGCAGGCCACGGAACAGCTGGTACGGGACTGTCTGCCGTTGGTCTACAACATCGTCGGGCGGGCGCTGGACGGGCACAGCGACGTCGACGACGTGGTCCAGGAGACGATGATGCGGGTCCTGGACGGATTGCCCGGACTGAAGCAACCGGACCGGTTCAGGTCCTGGCTCGTCGCCATCACCGTACGGCAGATCCGTGACCGGTGGCGCAGAGGGCGTACCCCGCTCACCGCGGAACCGCTGGAGGAGAACGCCCACGAGTCGGACCCGGGGGCCGACTTCTCCGACCTGGCGATTCTTCGGCTCGCGCTGTCCGGCCAGCGGCGTGAGGCGGTGGAGGCGACCCGCTGGCTGGAGGAGGAGGAACGCGAGGTACTCGCGCTGTGGTGGATGGAGAGCGTCGGCGAACTGACCCGCGGTGAGCTGTCGGAGGCCTGCGGTCTCACACCGCAGCATGCCGCGGTCCGCGTCCAGCGGGTCAAGGAACGGCTGGAGACGGCGCGCACCGTCGTACGAGCCGTGACGGCCTCGCCGCGCTGTCCGGATCTGGCCGCCGTGCTCGCCTCGTGGGACGGGCGGCCGTCCGGGCTGTGGCGCAAGCGGCTGGCACGCCATGTCCGCGACTGTCCGCGGTGCCTGTCGAACTCGTCCGACCTGATACCGGCGGAGGGGCTGCTGGCCGGCCTCGCGCTGGTCCCGGTGCCGGTCGGACTGGCCGGTCTGGTGCTGGCCAGGGTGGTGGGGGCGGGTTCGGCCGAGGCGACCGTCGGCGCGGGCACGCATACGGTGAGCGGTGCGAGCCGTACGGCGCGGACGATCGGCCGACTCGCCGCCAAGCCCGTGGCGGCGGCAGCCGCGGGTGCCGTCACGCTCGCGGCCGCCGGAGTGGCCTGGTACACGGCCGCGGGACCGCACGAGCCGGCCCCGCGGCCCGCCGTCGCGGCCCCGGTTTCGCCCGCCGCCTCGTCCGCGCCGCCGTCCCCGAGAACGTCCGCCTCACGGACACCGACATCGACATCCCCGTCGACACCGCCACCGTCATCGACACCGACATCGGCCCCCGCGACGACGGTTGAGACGCGGTTCGCGGGACCGCATGCCCTGCGGTCGGTCGACAACCCCGGTGCCTACGTGAGCCAGTCCGGCCGACTCGGCATCCTGGGCCCGGTCGGCGCCACCAGCTCCGCGGCCACCCGGCAGGCGGCCACGTTCACCTTCGTGCCCGGCCTGGCCGACCCCCGCTGCTCCTCACTCAGGGACGCCACGGGCAGGTATCTGCGGCACTACGCCTTCCGCATCAGGCTGGACACCGACGACGGATCCGCCATCTTCCGGAAGGACGCGACCTTCTGCCCCCGTGCGGGTTCCACGGCCGGTTCGGTCTCCCTGGAGTCCTACAACTACCCCGGCCGCTACCTCCGCCACCGGGACGACCTCCAGCTGTGGCTCGACCCTTCCAAGGACACGGCCGCGTACCGGGCCAGCCGCTCCTTCGTCCTCGTGGAGCCCTGGAGCTGACACTCAGCAGCTGTGCTCGCCCAGCCCTGCCGCGGTGCGCGAGGCCGAAGCGGCGAGGGCGCGCTGCAGCCAGGCCAGGAGGTCGCTGACGATCTCGTGCCGGTTGGTCTCGTGGAACAGCTCGTGGCGGGCCGCGGGATAGACGAGATAGGTCACCTCGGTGAGGCCGGCCTCGTCGTAGCGTTCGACCAGCAGGTTGCTGAGGGAGAGGTCGGCGTTCAGCGGGTCGTCATCCCCGACCAGGACGCAGACCGGCAGATCCGCCGGGATGCCCCGGGGCCGGGCGAGGAACGCCGAGGCGAGGGTGATGTCGGCCATGCCCTGGGCGTCGAGGCTGAAGCCGCACATCGGGTCGGCGAGGTAGGCGTCGACGGCCGCCTCGTCCCGGCTGAGCCAGTCGAACGGCGTACGGCTGGGCTCGAACGCCTCGTTGAGCGCGATCAGCGGGTCTCCTCCCGCCGCGGCCGTCCGCGCCTGGGCCGCGAGCATGGCGTCGACCGCGGTGGTGCCGGCCAGGGCGAGCGCGTCGATCAGGTGGGCGTGGTCGAGGACGTACTGCTGCGAGGCGAAGGAACCCAGGCTGTGTCCGAGCAGCACCAGCGGCAGGCCGGGGTGCCGCGCGCGGACGGCCCCTGACAGGGTGACCATGTCGCCCACGAGCCGGTTCCAACCGTCGTCCCCGAGATGACCGGGCTCGGCGTGCCTGCTCAGCCCGTGTCCGCGGTGATCGTTGGCGTAGACGGCGTAGCCCTGGGCGGTCAGCGCTGCCGCGAGGGGGGCGTAGCGGCCGGCGTGCTCGCCCATGCCGTGGGCGATCTGCACGACGGCTCGCGGGGGTGTGTCCGGCTTCCATTCGTGGACGTGGATCTGGACGCCGTCTTCGCTGTCGAAGGTGAACATCGGACTCCTTCTCTTGGGTACGACCTCTTGGGTACGGCCGGGTCAGGCCAGCTGCTCGCCGAGGTAGCCGGCGACGATCCGCGACTGGTCGGCCCTGAGTTCCCGGGCCGTGGCGTGCGCGGTGATCTCGCCGTGGGAGAGGACGTAGCCGCGGTCGGCGATGTCGAGGGCGAGGCCGACGTGCTGTTCGACGAGCAGCACCCCGCAGCCGGTGTCGTCGGCGTAACGCCTGACGATGGGCAGCAACTCCTCGACGATGACGGGCGCCAGACCGAGGCTCAGCTCGTCGAGCAGGAGCAGCTTGGGGCCCCGGGCCAGGGCTCGCCCCAGGGCGAGCATCTGCTGCTCGCCGCCGGAGAGCAGTCCTGCCTTGCGGTCCTGGAGGCGGGACAGGGCGGGGAAGTACCGGTGGGCGGCGGCCCGGTCGAGGCGCTCGCCCCGGTGACCCAGGTTGAGGTGTTCCGCCACCGTGAGGCCGGAGAAGATGCCTCGTCCTTCCGGAACGTGGGCGATGCCGAGGCGGGCGCGGGTCGCTGCCGGGACCCTGGCGAGGTCCGTTCCGTTGAAGGTGATCGTGCCGGACAGGGGGCGCAGCAGTGCGGAGACTGTCTTGAGCGTGGTGGTCTTGCCCGCGCCGTTGGCCCCGAGGAGGGCGACGACCTCTCCCGCGCCCACCTCGAGGTCGATCCCGCGGATGACGGCGGCTCCGTCGTATCCGGCGGTGAGTCCGGCCAGCTTCAGGACTGGGGTGCTCATGGTGTCTCCGGTGTACTGGTCAGGGCCTTGGCGGAGCCACCGGCCGACGCGCCGGACGCGGTGGCGGGCTGGGCGGCGGATGCCCCGAGGTAGGCGGTGACGACGGCGGGGTCGGTGCGGACCTGTGCGGGTGTCCCGGAGGCGATCACCTTGCCGAACTCCAGGACGACGACGTGGTCGCAGATGCCCATCACGAGGCTCATGTCGTGGTCGATGAGGAGCAGCGCGGTGCCGGCTTCGGCGACGCCGCGCAGTCTGCGTCCCAGTTCGGCGCTCTCCGTCGTGTCCAGGCCGGCCGCGGGTTCGTCGAGACAGATGACGCGGGGCCGGGCTGCCAGGGCCCGTGCCACACCGACGAGTTTGCGTCTGCCCTGGGACAGTTCGTGTGCCGAGGCGTCGGCCAGGTCCTCGAGCCCCAGGGCCGCGAGGGCCTCGGGGACAGCGGGGTTCGAGGCCGGGCGGCGTCCGAAGGTCTCGCCCAGCGCGGTCCACCACGTCGAAGGGTCCGCCGTGACCTGGAGGTTCTCCGCGACCGTGAGGTCATCGAAGAGTTCGCTGCTCTGGAAGGTGCGGGCGAGTCCTCGGCGGGCCCGTACATGGGGCGGCCGTCCGGTCAGGTCCTTGCCGTCGAGCTCCACCCGTCCCCGGGCGGCGACGAGGCCGGTGACCGCGTCCACGAAGGTGGTCTTGCCGGCCCCGTTGGGGCCGATGAGCCCGACGAGTTGGCCCTCGCCGACCTCCAGGGAGACATCGCTGAGCGCGTGGACACCGCCGTAGCTGACGCCCAACTGCTGGACCGAGAGCACGTTCACGGTGCGACCTCCTTGGCGTCGGCGGTGGTACGGCCGAGGTGGATCCCCGGGGAACCGGTGGGGGACGTGCCGACCGTCGGTGGTCCCGTCGTGGCCGCCGCGCGACTCGCCCTCTTCGCCGTCCTCCGGCGGTGGGCGGCGCCCGCGATGCCGTCGGGGTTGGCGATCAGCGTCACGATCAGGGAGACGCCGCCGAAGAGCAGGGCCCAAGTTCCCTTGATCCCGAACCACTTGTCCAACGCGTGCGGCAGCAGCGCCTCGGTGGACATCAGCCCCGCGATCACGGCTCCGGACACCATGGTGATGCCGCCGATGTAGGCGAAACCGATCAGGCCGAGGGCGGCCAGGGCGGTGAACCGGGCGGCGCTGACCGAGCCGAAGTTGTAGCCGTAGAGGGTGCCGGCGGCGCTCGCGATGAAGGAGCTGATCGTGAACGCGGCGATCTTCACGGCCCGCACGTCGACACCGGCCGCCGCGGCGGCGCGCTCGTTGGAGCGGACGGCGAGCATCCGCCGGCCGAGTCCGGTGCGCCGCAGGTGGGCGACGTACAGTCCGAGGGCGACGGTGACGGCCAGGACGAGGAAGCCGAACATGGGGCTGGGTTCGTTGCCGTCCAGGCCGCGGAAGTCCGCTTTCGGTCCGAGGTCGATCCCGAACAGGCGCGGCGGGGGTACGGACACCCCGGCCGTTCCGCCGAACGAGGTGTTGTTGAACAGCGCCTGTTCCATGGCCAGGGCCGCGGCCAGGGTGACGACGGCCAGGCTCACTCCCCGCACCCGCAGGGCGGAGACGCCAGCGGCCACTCCCAGCAGGGTGGCCAGCACCATCGCGCCGAGCGCGGAGAACGGGAACGGGATCCCCAGCCGGACCGAGAGGTGGGAGAGGACGAAGCCCGCGGTTCCGGAGAGCGCGAGCTGCATCACGGAGATCTGTCCCACATAGCCCGTGATGACGACATAGGACAGGACGATGATCATGCCGATCAACGAGTTCGTGAGTGCCTGGCGGAAGTCGAACGGGAGAACGATCAGTGCGGCGGCGCCGACCGCGGTGGCCATCAGGGCGGGACGTAGCAGCCGTTCGGGCAGGGGCACCGCGGGCAGTCGCTGTTCGACGAGTTCACCGCGGCGCGGCAGACCGGCGCCCCGCACGTACAGGGCGACGACCATCAGGGCGAAGACGAGGAGCTGCTGGAGGCCGGGCATGGCGTTGCCGTTGTCGGTCGGGAACCAGCTCTGCGTGGACAGGTAGTACACGACCGACTGGAGCACTCCGATGAGGATGCCGGCGGTGCAGGCGATCCACAGCGAGGTGAACCCGGCGAAGAGGGCGGCGGCCAGGGCCGGGACCACCTGAAGGGGCAGCGTCATGGAGTCGACCTGGACGATGGGCGCGGCCAGGACACCGAGGAGCCCGGCGACCAGGGCGGCCAGGAGTGTGTTGGCCATCGAGACGCTGTTGGGGGACAGGCCCGCCAGAAGGGCGGCCTGTTCGTTCTCCGAGGCCGCGCGGGTGGCCAGGCCGAAGCGGCTCCACCGGTACAGGGCCCCGAGGGTCAGCGCGATCACGACGACCAGGCCGGCCAGGACGAAGCGGTCGGAGGGTGTGGTGACGCCCAGCATGGTGACGGTGCCGGCCGGGAGGATGCTCGGTGCCTGCTGCGGCTGGACCCCGAAGACCAGGAGGACGGTGGCCTGAAGGGTGAGCAGGACGCCGAGGGAGGCCGCGAGCTTGGCCAGGGGCGAGACGGTGCGCAGCGGCTTGAAGACCGCCACCTCCGTCAGCACTCCCACGGCGAGCGCGACGGCGAGGGCACCGGCGAGAGCGGGCCCGACGGGCAGCGTGAGCCCGAAGAATCCGGTGGTCAGGGCCCAGAAGGCATAGGCCGAGGCCATGGCGACCGCGCCGGTGGACAGGTTGATGATGCCCGAGCCCCGGTAGGTGACCACCACGCCGAGCGCGATGCCGGCGATCAGTGCGCCCTGGCCGAGGCCGAGCACGGCGAAGAGCAGGATCTGTTCCAATGCATGACTCCTGTCATGAGTCCGCGCGTCGCGGATCCGCGCTGCCGAGGCCGCGTCCTGCGAGGGCGCGAGGGCTGCGACCTCAGCGGCGGCGGGGCGGGCGGGGCTCACTGGGGCGGGCGGATCCAGTCGGTCAGGGGCTTGAAGCGGCCCTTGCCCTCGTACTGGTAGAACCTGGCCTGGTCGTTGCAGACGGCGGGGGCGTCCGGGTACTTGCCGCACTCGACCTCGGCGGCGCCCATGATGACTGGGCCGGGGAACTTCTTGAGCTGTTCGGTCACGGACGCGGGGGTGATCTTGTCCGGGCCGATGGCGTCGAGCACCTTCGCGTACGTCAGGATCGTGCTCCAGCCCAGCGGCGCGAAGACCTTGGACTGGTCCTCCTTGCCCAGTCCCACCTGCGCCGACGCCTTCAGGAACGCCTTGGAGTCGGCGGCCGAGGAGTCCATCGGCAGCGTCTGGGCGACGCCGTACGTCCAGGTGGGCAGGTCCCCTCCGAGGCCCTGGGCGACATCGGGGGACATGCACAGCGGTGTGGAGACCACGGGCTTGGTGACATTGAGCTGCTTCAGCGCCTTGCCGATCCCGACGCATCCGCCACCGACGGAGATGGGCACCACGACGTCCGCGGTGTTCGCCCCGGCCGCGGTGACCGGGCCGATCAGGTCGGTGGACTGCGCGTCGAATCCGACGGACTTCACCTTCAGCCCGGCGGCTTTCAGGCCCTTCACCGCCGCCCCGGAGGCGATCTTGTCGCCGGGTGTGTTCGTGTGGATCACCGCCGCGGTCTTCGCCTTCAGCACGTCACGGGCGTATGAGCCCCACGTGCCGAAGATGTGCGGCAGGTCGCCGAACGTGCTGAAGGTGTTCTTCGCGGTGGGCATGGTCGGGCCCGTCGCCACTCCGACCAGCACGGGCTTCTTCCCCGCGATCACGGAGTTGAAGGAGGCGTCTCCGAGGTAGAGGTTGCCCACACCGATGGCGGAGACCTCTTTGGCGCCGAGCAGTTGCTGGCCGCACTTCTGTCCCTCCTCCTCGGCGGACACCACCGTGCAGACGTTCAGCTTCAGTGGGTGCCCGCCGATGCCGCCCAGTTCGTCGTTGACGTACTTCACTGCGGCCCGGGCACCCAGGGTGGCTTCGGGGTTGCCGCCGGGGCCGCCTTCGACGTTCACCCAGCCCAGGGTGACCGGGGCGAGGCCGGCGTCGGCCTTGCCCGCCTTTCCGCCGACGTAGCCGAGGTAGTCGGTCACGACGTCGCTCGCCGGGCGGGAGTCCGCGGTCGCGGAGGAACCGCCGCCGGGGGCGCCGGACGACGACGTGGTGGTGCCCGATCCGCTGCATGCGGCGACCCCCAGCAGGGGCGCCATGGCGGCGGAGAGGAGACCGAGTCTCAGGGGGCGTGAGTTCGAGGGCATGCGGATCCTCCAGGATCGGAAAACGGCAGGGCGGTGCCCGGCACGGCATGCGGGAGAGCACGGAAGACGGGGAGAGCAGGGCAGGCGGGGAGAGCACGGAAGGCAGGAAGAGCAGGGAGAGCGGGGAGAGCGCGGAAGGCGGAGCGGAGCAAGGCAGGAGGGCGCACCGGGGTGACCGGTGCCTCGGACCAGCCCGAGGACCTTCGAAAGGCCAGGTGACCGGCGCTTCCGAGTTCCGTAACTTTCTTACGGATCGGGAATCTAGGTGTACGCTGGCGCCCTGTCAACGCCCTGGTTCACACCGAATTAACGATCACGCAAAGGGAGGCGAAGGACATGACGGAGCCTGTCGCGAGACGCAGACTCCCTCGGCGCTCACCCGAAGAGACCCGGGCCCTCATGCTGGAAGCGGCCACCAAGCTCGTGTGCGCCGGCGCCTCCGACACGAGCGAGGAGGCTGTCTCCGCGGCCCTTGCTCACATCCGCGTCAAGCGGGTCACCGAGGAAGCCACCCGCATCATGCGGGAGCGGCTGGGCGACGACACGGCGCCGGCGATCACTACCGGCTCCATCTACCAGATCTGGCCCGCCCAGGCCGACTTCCAGGCGGATCTCCTCTTCCACCTCACCAGCCGGCAGGCCGAACTGGTCCCGGGGCTGCCGGAGAGCGTCCGCCGTTTCAAGGAGGCGATCGACAGCGGCACGACCTGGCAGGAGGCTCTCAACGACGTCCTGACGGACAACCACGAGAACCACCGTGTGGACCCGATCTACCGTGTACTGCTCGGCTTCTACGCCAGTGCCGCCAACCCGCGCGTCCGCGAAGCGCTGGGGCACTACGGGGAGTCGTTCACCGAGGTCGCCTGCGAGGCGTACCAGGCGCTGCTGGACGCCTATGGGCTGCGCATGCGCGCGCCCTACACGGTCGAACACCTCGCCACCACCATCGCCGCCCTGCTCGACGGCTTCCACATGCGATGGATCGCCGGACACCCGAACCTGGAGGACCCGGAGGGAGAGGAGCGCTGGTCCCTCGCCACCCGCGCCGCCGTGACGGTGTTCGACCAGTTCACCGAACCGGCGTAGGCGGCGGGCCGGGATGCCGGCCCGCCGCCCCGCTCACCGGGTCGGGTCAGCCCGTCAGCGGCCCTTGAAGACGGGCGCCCTCTTCTCCTTGAACGCGCTCATGCCCTCCTTCTGGTCCTCTGTCGCGAACAGCGCGTGGAACACGCGGCGTTCGAAGAGGAGTCCGTCGCGCAGGCCGGTCTCCAGGGCGCGGTCGACCGACTCGCGGGCCGCCGTGACGGCCGGGCGGCCGTAGGAGGCGATGGTCGTGGCGGCTTCCGTGGCCTCGGTGAGGACGCGGTCGTCCGGGACCACCCGTGACACCAGTCCCGCCGCCTCCGCCTCGCGGGCGTTCATCGTGCGGCCCGTGAGGATCAGGTCCATGGCCTTGGCGCGGCCCACCAGGCGGGTGAGCCGCTGGGTGCCGCCGATGCCGGGGATCACGCCGAGCTTGATCTCCGGCTGGCCGAAGACCGCCGACTCGCCCGCGATGATCAGGTCGCACATCATCGCGAGTTCGCAGCCGCCGCCCAGCGCGTAGCCGTTGACCGCCGCGATCTTCGGCGTGCGTAACCCGGCGAACTCCTCCCAGCCCGCGAAGTAGTCCTCCGCGGCCATGTCCACGGCCGACTTCCCGGCCATCTCCTTGATGTCCGCTCCCGCCGCGAAGACCTTCTCCGAACCGGTGACCACGAGGCAGCCGACTTCCGGGTCGCGGTCCAACGGGCGGAGCACGTCGAGGAGTTCGGCCAGCAGTGCACTGCTGAGGGCGTTCAGGGCGTGCGGCCGGTGGAGCCGTACGGTGACGACGCGGTCATGACGTTCGATCTTGAGGGTGTTCATCGACTTCCCCTCTCCGTTTCCCTTGATCCTGACGGCCCGTCATTTCGTCACGAGTCCCAGATCGCGCCGTACGCCGGTATCCCGCGCCGCTCCAGGCCGTGGACGACCTGCCAGGTCAGCTTCTTGTTGGAGATGCAGATGACGGCTTCGGCGCCGAAGTCGCGGTACGCGGTGTACGCGAGCCGCACCATGTCCGGTTTGCCGTGCCGCGAGGTGTCCCAGACCAGCGCGTTCGGCTGGACGGCGAGGATCTCGTCGACCAGGTCGTCCCCGTAGGTCCTGCGGGGATCGCGGGTCGCCCACACGAGCCGTGAGGGCACCTCGGCGGCCAGCAGATGCGGCAGGCAGGGGCCGATACCGCTCCCGGTGGCCACGTAGACCACCTTGCTGAACAGCGTCTCGATATTGGCGACCCCGGCCGTGGTGATGCCCTTGACCCAGACCTTCGAGGGCGCGTCGTCGATGAACGAGCCCGTCCAGTCGCCCGCACGGGAGATGGTCAGCCGGAAGCCGGGTTCACCGGGTGAGGGCACGTTGGCGAAGGAGTGCCACTCGGTGAGCGGACTGCGGCTGATGGCGGTGGAGGACCCCGCGAAGGGGGTCACGCCATGGTCGAATCGGGCCAGCGCGACGTGCGCGGAGGGCCTTTCGATCCGTACGTCCACCTTGCGCAGCCGCAGCCAGGGCAGGGCGACGCTGAAGGTGACCACGGCCAGCACCCCGAGGGCGACCGGCCCCTGCCCGCCCAGCAGCGTATGCGTCCAGAACAGTGCGAGGGCGCTCCAGCCGCCGAAGCGGTGGATCTTCTCGAAGTGGTCGTGGAAGCGGGAGCGGAAGGGCGGCACGGCGGTGGCGACGATGACGGCGAGCAGGGCGACCAGTGCCCAACCCACCGTGACGAGCGGCCGGTCGGTGCCGTCGGCGGTCGACGCGACCGTCCCGGTGAGGAACCACACCGCCCCGGCCAGTGCCCCGCCCACGTGCAGTCCACCGAAGTGGTACACCTTTCCGAGTGTCCACCGCGCCTTCAGCGGCCAGCTCGTCGGAGCGCAGGTCGCCAGCCGGAAGAAGAGGTTGATGACGTACTGCTGCCGTACGAGCACGGCGAGCGCGAGGTTGCCGAGGGCCGCGTAGCCCATGGTCTCGGCGTCCGGTGCCCAACTCGCCGTCGCCACTCCGACGTTGGCCAGTATCACCAGGGCTGCCAGGCGGTTGTAGTGCATCAGGAGGGGGTGCTTGAGGAGGCGGCGGGGCGCGGATGTGAGCGGGGGGAGTTCGGCGAGAGCGGCGGGGGGTGAGGGAGGTGCGGGAGGCGATGCCTGCCGCGTGCCTCCCGTCTCGGCGGACGTGGTCTCGATGGACGACGTCATCGGGCCGCCCCCTCTCGTGCCGGCGCCACCGGCAGCAGGGGTGCTCCCTCGCCGGGAACCGTCACCGCCCGCGCGGCCTCCTCCCGTTCCGCCGCCAGCCGCAGCAGTGCGCCCCGGTCGACCTTGCCCCGGTCCGTCTGCGGCAGCGCGGCCACCGGGAGGACCGTGGCCGGCACGCAGTAGTACGGCAGTGCGTCGGCCACCGCGCGCCGGGCCGTGTCCGGGTCGACGTCGGCCGGGCAGACGAAGGAGATCAGGCTGCGGGCGTCCCGCTTGAGGGTGACGGCGCGGGCGCAGCCAGCCACCGACTCCAGCACCGAGGAGACGGAGTCGAGTTCCACGCGGAACCCGCGGACCTTGACCTGGTCGTCGGTGCGGCCCAGATGTTCCAGTTCGCCGTCCGGTGTCCAGCGGCCGAGGTCGCGGGTGCGGAACATGCGGCGTCCGCCGCCGAGGAAGGGGTCGGGGGCGTACCGCTGGGCGTTCAGCGCCTCGTTGTTCAGGTAGCCCGCCGAGACGCAGTCGCCTCCGGCCCACATCTCGCCGACCTCCCCGATGGGCAGCGCACGCCGGTGCTCGTCGAGGACGTACACCGTGTTGTTGGGGGTGGGGCGGCCGATCGTGAGCAGGGCGTCGTCCACACGGTGGCGGCGCATCGTGTTGACGATCGTCGTCTCCGTGGGCCCGCAGGAGTTGTGGAAGGCGGACCGCCGGGCCCAGGCGTCCGCGAGCGGCCGAGGGCACGGCTCGCCCGCGACGGCCACCGTCCGCACACGGGGGCAGTCCGCCGGGTCGATGCCGGACAGCACCGTCGGCGTCGCGATCAGCACGTCCGCCGTACGGGCCGCGGCGGCGACGTCCTTGCCGCGGACGACGAGCGTGCCGCCGTGGGCGAGACAGCCGAGGATCTCCCAGGCGGCCATGTCGAAGGCGATGTTGAGGAGTTGAGCGACCCGGTCACCGGGGCGGATGCCCAGGTCGCCGGGGGCGGTGAGGAGGATGTTCGCGACGTTGCGGTGGGTGACCTTCACGCCGTTGGGCTTGCCGGTCGTGCCGGAGGTGAACAGGACGTAGCACCCGTCGTCCGGGCGTACGGGCCGTTCGAGGCGGACCGGGCCTTCCGTGGAGAGATCGGTGAGATCGTCGTCGTCGAGGGTGATCAGGCGCTGTCCCGCCTCAGCCGGAGGCACCCGCAGCGTGTGCTCCGACTGAGTGAGGACGACCCGGATCCCGGCGGTGCGGATGACGTGCCGCAGCTGGGCGGCGGGGGTGAGTCCGATGTCCTGCGGGACGTACGCGGCGCCGGCCTTCAGTATGCCGAGCAGTCCGACGAGCATCGGGAGGGAGCGGCGTACGAAGAGGCCGACGTGGTCGCCGGGCCGTACGCCCTCCCGTACGAGTTCGGCCGCGAGCCGGTCGGCACGGCGGTTCAGCTCGCCGTACGTGATCGTCGTGCCCTGGTGCTCGGCGGCGACCGCGTGCGGCGCGGCGGTGGCCCGCCGTTCGACGGCCTGGTGGACGAGGGGGTCGGGGACGAGGACTTCAGGGCCTTGGCCGAACTGCCGGAACAGGGCCCTGTCTCGGGGGGACAGATGGCTCAGGGGCATGCCTCACAGACCTCCTGGCTGTGTGGGGAGAAGATGCCTCGGGCTACTGAACGCTGACGTGCCTCGATCATGTGGAAACGTCGAGCATCGTGCGGAGGTGCAGAGCGGCAACACCGAAGTGCGGTGGCGGCTCCAATAGTTTCAACGTTCAACGTGGTCTGCGTCAGTGACAAAACAAGTCACATGGCTGGACTCACGGCACAGGGACAGCTTCCGTACGGACAGACGACAGGAGCCTCACATAGCGCGCGTACAACGGCTCGGCGTGGCCGGGGAGCAGAATCCCACTTCGCGGTACTGGGGTGAGGGCCGGTCGAGCAGGGGCTGGGGCCTGTGGTGGAGGTGCAGGTCGAAGAACGCGCCCGTGTAGCGGCGGGTGATCTGTGAGGTGCGGGCGGCGGGCAGGGTGGCGCCGAAGTCGAGGCCGAGTTGTTCCGCGAGGAGGCCGACGTCGGTGAAGGAGGCGTGCTGGGCTCCGGCGACCACGAGCCACCGCTTCCACCCGGTCAGGTTCCTCCAGTCGCGCTCCCACGTGCCGGCCTCCCCTCCACCTCCCGGGGTGTACATGGACTGCCTGCCCAGGAACAGGAACGGCCGCGCCAGACCGCTGTCGGGGATCGGAACGTCGGTGGTGCCGTCGATGTCGATCCCGGCGCGGATCCGGGGGTCGGCGCGCATGGCGACGCTGGTGCTCGCGCCTCCGACGGAGTGGCCGGCCATCGCGATCCGGTGCGGGTCGATCAGCCGGGCGCCCTTCCACGCAGGCCGGGGTCTGGTCAGTTCGTCGAGCACGAAGGAGACGTCGGCTGCCCGGCCCGTCTCCAACTTCTCCCAGAACGTCCGGTCGTGGTCGACCTCGCAGGCGGCGCAGGTGGCGACCCGCCCGTCGGGGAAGGTGGTGGCGACGTTCTCGTAGGTGTGGTCGATTCCGGCCACCACGTAGCCGCGGCTCGCCAGGTCCTCGGCCAGCGAGGTGAGCGTGGCGCGGGGTGTGGTGAAGCCGGGCGAGAGCACGATCAGGGGCAGACCGTGCCGGCGTCCGGCCGGTTCGGCGTCGTCGATCGCGTGGGTGCGGGTCGTGCTCAACACGTCGGGCGGCACCGTGGTGATGCCGCCGTCCGCGAGGAGCAGTTCCGACTCCTTCGGCGTCATGTACGGGGCCCGTCGCCCGCCCGCGCCCGAGGGGCGCGCCGGGTACCAGACCGAGACCATGAGTTCCCTCGCGTCCACGGAGGGGACCCACGGGTCGGGGCGGGAGGCGTCCTTCAGATGCAGGGCGGCTCTGCCGATCGGGTGCGGGCCGGTGGGTCGGGGCAGCCGCGGCGCGTCGCTGGATACGGCGGGGGATGCGGGGGGCGCGGCCGTGGCGGCCGTGGACATGGATGTGGCCGTGTGCGTGGCGGAGGCGGGCACGCTCGTGCCCATGACGAGGAGCCCGGCGAGGGCGGCGAGGCCGCGGCGCAGCATGCGGTTGCGGGGTGCCGACGGCAGGCCGCCCGGCGTTCCGGTCCCGTCGTCGCGGGTCACCGCGGGCGGTGCGGTCAGTGACGTGTTCATGGTCGTCTTCCCCTGGGTCGCCGATTCCGGTCCCTTGGACGCTAGGCGGGGAGCGGGTCCGGGCACGTCGGCCGCCGGGGCCGTTTCCGGTACCGCGAGGGGAGGAGGCCCGTACGGTGTCATCCTCGCGAAGTAAGCGATCGGTGTATGTCGCCGAAGGCGGCACCGTCCCGTCGGCCGTCGACGCGCTGCCCGATCAGGGCGCGCGGTCCAGGGTGACCCGCTCGAAAGGGGTCGCATAGGCTGGGGCCGGTTTCGCCGGTGAAGAGGCGCAGGCCGCGGTGGCGTGAGTCCGCCGTCCGTCCTAGGGAGGCGTTCGAGTGGCAGCGGTTGGGGGCCGGTCGACGAAGCGACTCCAGCGGGGGACTCTCTCCCAGGGGCTCATCGTGGCGACCGCGCTGCGGATCCTCGACGAGGACGGGCCGGACGCGCTGACCTTCCAGCGGCTCGGCAAGGAACTGTCCTCCTCCGCGACCGCGGTCTACCGGCACTTCGCGAGTCGCGACCACATCATGGTCGCCGTGGCGGAGGAGATCGACAGGCTCTGTCTGGAGGGGTACGAGCCCCACGAGTCATGGACCGAGTCGCTGCGGGACCTGGCGATCCGTGCCTGGAACACCGCCATGGAGCACCCGGCGGCCGCCGCGCTCTGCATGGGGCGGGTCACCCGCGGCCTTCACGAGCTGCGTGCCGTCGACGCCGTCCTGGAGGCGTTCCACCGCGGCGGCTGGCGTGGCCGGGCGGCCGTCCTGCACTACCAGGCGTTCTCGAACTTCGCCCTCTCCATGGCGAGCAACAACGCCTGGCGGCTCGTCAACCAGCGGTTCGGCGCCGAGGTCAACTGGGTGCAGGAGTACCAGCCGGCCGACCCCGCCGCGTACCCCTACGCCGAGGCGGCCAAGGAACACCTGCGCAGCCTCGACATGACGGACGTCTTCCACCGGCAGATGGACATCCTCCTCACCGCCCTCGAGGCGGAGGCGGCGACGCTCCCGCGCGACTGACACGCGCCACCCGCAGGACTTCACCGCAAACCGACCGGCAGGGGTCCGCCACTCCGTGGCCAAAGATAGTTAACGCTATTGACTACGCCGTTAACTACGCGGCATCCTCTCCCCACCGAGAGCTCCACGGACTGCTCCCACGCAGCGTCCGCCGAGCGCCACGCGCACCGCCTCCGCCCCGAACTTGCTCGCGCTCGTCCCGCCGATCCCGTGCGACCCGCGCAGAGCGCGACACCCCTCCCCAGGAGCACCCATGCGCCACACCCGTACCCGCGCGGTCCCCGTGACCGCGGCCGTAGCCATGACGGCCGTCCTCGCCGGCTGCACCACCACAGGCGCGACGTCCGGAGACCCGGCCGGCGGCGACGCCGCCGGCGCGACGAAGATCCGGACGACGATCGACGTGCCGGCCAGCTTCGACCCGGTCAAGGCGCTGTCCCTGCCCGACTACGTGCTGGCCCGGAACAGTTACGACACCCTGGTGCGCAAGGACGACGGCGGGCTCGTCGGCGGTCTGGCCACCGACTGGAAGGCCACGCCGACCTCGGCGACGTTCACCCTGCGCACCGACGCCACCTGCGCCGACGGGACGCCCATCACGCCCAAGATCGTCAAGGCCTCCCTCGACCGCTTCGCCGACCCCAGGACGGCGGCGCCCGACCTTCCCACGGTCTTCGGCCCCGGCAACAAGGTGAAGGTGACCGCGAACGACGCGGCGAACAAGGTGGAGATCGCGCTCGCCAGGCCGTGGGGCGACATGGTCACTGGCCTGTCGGTCGCGAGCACGGGCATCGTCTGCCCGGCGGGACTCAAGGACCTCAAGGCCCTCGCCGCCGGAAAGGCCAAGGGCTCGCAGTCCGGCCCGTACCTCCTTCAGAAGTCCCAGTCCGGCGTCTCGTACACCTACACGCTGCGCCCCGAGTACAAGGCGTGGCCGGCCTGGCGCACGAAGATCCCCGGCAAGGTCGCCACGACCATGGAGTACCTGGTCTCGCCCGACCCGACCGCGACCGGCAACCTCGTGACCAGCGGACAGCTCGACATCGGCAAGATCGACGCCTCGGGCATCCCGCGCTTCGACGGCGTGAACGGCCACAGCGTCAGCATCAGCCGGTTCTCCGACTTCTACCTGCTGTTCAACGAGCGCCCCGGCACCGTCTTCGCGGATGTCGCCACCCGCCGGGCCGTCGCCCAGGCCGTCGACCGCGTCGCCTTCACCAAGGTCGTCTCCAAGGACACGGGTGAGCCGTCGACGATGTTCGTGCAGAAGGCCATCCCCTGCAACGACCCCGACTCCTCGTCCCTCGTGCCGAAGGACAAGGCCGCGGCGGCGGCCGTGCTCAAGGGCAAGAAGATCCGCCTCGTCGGCCCCCAGGTCGTCGGGCCCGCCGGCGCCGGGAACCAGTACGTCCAGGAGGCGCTGCGGGCCGCGGGCGCGGACGTCACCCTCGCCAACGTCGACGTCGGCGCCTGGGTCGGCACCGTGTTCGGCAAGCCCGACGCCTGGGACCTCACGGTCTTCGCCGACCTCAACTTCCTCGGCACCCTCGCCAACCCGCTCGGCCACTTCGTCGGCCCGACCGTGCCCGAGGGCGGCGGCAACCTCGGCGCGGTGAAGAACCCCGCCCTGAACAAGGCCTTCGCCCAGGGCGCCGAAGCGACCAATGAAGGGGCCCGCTGCGCCGCCTACCAGAAGGCCGCCAAGGCCCTGATCTCGAACGTGGACGCGGTGCCGCTGGTCAACGACCCGTTCATCTACGCACTGCGCGAGGGCTTCAGCGCACGGATGCTCGGCGGCTCGCTCGACGACCCGATCCTGCGCATCACCGGCTGACCGACCGGCCCTCCGTTCTCCCGCGCATCACCGGCTGACCGACCGGCCCTCCGTTCTCCCGCGCATCACCGGCTGACCGACCGGCCCTCCGCACTCCCCTCGCACCGTTCCCGACACAGGAGCCCCCTGGTGATCGACCCTTACAGCACCGCCCAGCAGATCGCCGACCTCATCCGCACCAAGGAGGTCAGTCCGGTGGAGGTGGCCGAGACCTATCTCGACCGCATCGAGCGGATCAACCCCGCCGTCAACGCCGTCGTCTGGCTCGACGCCGACGCCGTCCGCGCGGCGGCCGTCCGGGCCGAGCGGGCGGTGCTGCGCGGCGAGCCGCTCGGCCCGCTGCACGGCGTCCCCGTCCCCATCAAGGACCTCAGCTCCGTCGCCGGACAGCCCAACACCATGTCCTCGCTGGCGATCCGGGACACCCCGCAGACGGTCACGGACCCCGACGTCCAACTCCTCCTCGACGCGGGCGCGATCCCCCTCGGCCGGACCAACTCGCCGGAGTTCGGCGCCCTGACCGTCTCCGAGAACGCCCGGCACGGCAAGACCCGCAACCCGTGGAACCCGGCGCACACCTCCGGCGGTTCGAGCGGCGGCGCGTCGGCGGCCGTCGCGGCCGGGCTCGCCCCGGTGGCGCACGCCGGTGACGGCGGCGGATCGATCCGGGTCCCGGCGTCCGTCACCGGCCTCATCGGCCTCAAGCCCAGCCGGGGCCGCGTGCCCGCGCTCGTCCGGGCCTGGGAACACTCGACGACCGAGGGCGCCATCACCCGCACCGTGGGCGACACGGCCCTCCTGCTCGACGTCATGGGCCGCTCCGACCGGCTCTCCTGGTACAGCGCGCCCGAACCGGTGCGCCCCTACCTCGACGAGGTCGGCGCCGACCCCGGGCGGCTGAGGATCGGCCTGCTCCTCGACGCGCCGACCGGGCTGCCCGTCGACGAGGAGTGCCGCACGGCGGCGCTGACGGCCGCGCAGGCCCTGCGCGACCTCGGGCACGACGTCGTCGAGGCCCGCCCGAAGATGTTCTCCTACGAGGCGATCATGGGCTTCACCTGGACGATCATCAGCGCCTCCACCTACGCCATCGACGTCGACGACCCCGACGCGGTGGACCCCTACATCCGGCGCCGCCGGGAGACCGCCCTGGAGGTCACCGCCGGCGACTACGCCCGGACGGCGGCACGCCTGCAGGCCGAGTCACGCGACGTGGTCGCCCAGTGGGGCCGGGACTTCGACGTCCTCCTCACCCCGACCACGGCGGTCGTGGCGCCGCCGGTCGGCCCCGTGTACGACGAGGCGAACTCCGACCCGGACGGTCCGCGGGCCACCGAGACCCGGATGGTCTCGTTCACCGCGTTCGTCAACATCGCCGGGCTGCCCGCCATCTCGCTGCCCGTCCACACGACCGCCGACGGCCTCCCCGTCGGTGCCCAGCTCATCGGCGCGCCCTTCGACGAGGCGACGCTGCTGCGGCTGTCCGCCCAGCTCGAACCGCGGTTCCGCTGGCACGAGCGGCGCCCGGACGACGCGGCGCTCGCGGGGGCGTTGTGAGTGCCGGGCCCGCGGTCCCGGCCGCGCCGCTGCCCGCCGCGGCCGTCCGACGCGCTTCCGGGCTGCGACTGGGCGGCGGATGGGCCGGGTTCGCCGTCCGCCGGGCCGGCGGGCTGCTGATGTCGATGCTCCTGCTCGTCGTCGTGACGTTCCTCATCGTGCCCCTGCTGCCGGGAGACCCGGCCCGCGCCATCGCCGGCACCAACTCGTCCCCGGCCACGCTCGCGGCGATACGCGAACGACTGGGCCTCGACGAGCCGATGACGACGCGGTTCCTCCACTACCTCGGCGACATCGCGTCCGGGCGCCTCGGCACCTCGTTCCGGTTCGACACCCCCGTCACGGACATCGTCTCGACCCGGCTGCCGTACACCGTCCAGCTCGTCATCCCGGCCGTGCTGCTCTCCCTGCTCATCGCCGTCCCGCTGGGCATGGCCGTCGGCGTCCTCACCCGCGACGGACGCCGCCGCCGGCTCGGCGTCGTCTTCGGCACCGTCGCCGGACTCCTCGCCTCGGCGCCGGTCTACGTCGTCGCGACCCTCCTCATCGTGCTGTTCTCGATCAGCCTCGGCCTGCTGCCGTCCGGTGGCGCCACCACACCGAGCGCGCTCGTCCTGCCGATCACCGCGCTGTGCGTCGGCCCGGCCTTCGCCATCGCCCGGGTCGTCCGGCAGGAGACGGCCTCCGTCCTCGCCCAGGACTACATGAGGACCGCCCGCGGCCACCGCCTCGGATCGGTGCGCCTCCATCTGCGCCACGCGCTGCCCAACCTGGTGACGAGCGTCCTCACCCTGAGCGGGCTCGTCCTCACGTCGCTGCTCGGCGGCACGATCATCCTGGAGAACGTCTTCACCTATCCGGGGCTCGGCACCGAGGTCGTCCAGGCGATCATCTACAAGGACTATCCGGTGATCCAGGGCATCATCCTCGTCGTCGGCATGCTCGCCCTGCTCGTCAACCTCCTCGTCGACGTGGTCCTCGGGATCGTCGACCCCCGCACTCTCGACGGAGGTCGGCGTGGCCACTGACACGACCGTGCGCCGCCGGCGCCGCAACCCGTCGCTGTCGGCCGGCGCCGTGATCCTCGGACTGCTCGTCGTCGTGGCCCTCGTGGCCCCGCCGCTGCTGAGCGGTTCCGCGGAGACCCTCACCGACGACGCCCGGCTGGGACCCGGAGCCGAACACCTCCTCGGCACCGACGCCTTCGGCCGTGACGTCCTCGCCCGGGCCCTCGTCGCGACCCGCCTCACCCTGCTCATGGCCGCCGCCGCCACCGCCGCCTCGTTCGTCGTCGGCGTCGCGATCGGCGCGCTCGTCCACCTGGCCCCCAGGTGGCTGCGCGAGACCTGTCTGCGGCTCATCGACTCGGCGGTGGCCTTCCCGTCGCTCGTGCTCGCCCTCGTCATCGCGGCGGTGCTCGGACCGGGCACGGGGTCCGCGATCGTCGCGATCGCCGTCGCCGGCGTCCCCGGGTTCGCCCGGCTGACGGCGAACCTCGCCGCGACCGTCGCGGACAAGGACTATGTGCTCACCGCGCGGCTGCTCGGCGTTCCCGGCCCGCGCATCCTGACCCGGCACGTCCTGCCGAACATCAGCGGGCCGCTGCTGGTGCTCCTCAGCTCCAGCTTCACCCTGTCCCTGCTCGACATCAGCAGCCTGTCCTTCGTCGGCCTCGGCGTGCAGAGCCCGCAGTACGACTGGGGCCGGCTGCTCAACGAGGCGCTGCCGTCGATCTTCGCCCAGCCGTCGGTCGTCCTCGCCCCGTCGATCATGCTCATCGTCACCGGTGTGGGCGCCATGCTCCTCGGGGACGGCGTGGCCTCGCTCGTCGACCCGCGCACCCGCGGCACGGCGCCCGCGGCGCCCCGGGCGGCGGACGCGGCGGGACCGGCCACCCCGGCGAAGGAGTCTCGCGCGCCCCAGGCGCCGGGCGGTGCGGGGGCCACGGCCGGCACGGAGCCGGACGGTCTGCTGACCGTCGACGGGCTGACCGTGCGGGCCGGTGACCGGACACTCGTCGACGACGTGTCGTTCACCATCGGGGCCGGCCGGATCGTCGGCCTCGTCGGGGAGTCCGGCTCGGGCAAGTCCACCATCGCCATGGCGGTCGCGGGCCTGCTCCCCGAGGGTGTCCGGGCGAACGCGTCGCGCCTCGCCCTCGGCGACCTCGACCTGCTGGGAACACCGCCGGGCCGGCGCCTCGCCACCGAGATCGGCATCGTCTACCAGGACCCGATCGGCACGTTCAACCCCGCGCTGCGGCTCGGCGCCCAGCTCACCGAGGTGGCCCGGACGCATCTGGGGACGTCCCGGCGTCAGGCCCGGCGGGACATGGCCCGCGCCCTCGCCGACATCCACGTCACCGAGCCCGAGCGGCGGCTGCGCCAGCACCCGCACGAGCTGAGCGGCGGCATGCTCCAGCGTGCCTCGATCGCCTCCGCGATGACGACGAACCCGCGGCTCCTCATCGCCGACGAACCGACGACGGCACTCGACGTCACCGTCCAGGCGGAGGTGCTGCGGCAGTTCCGCCGCATCAACCGTGAGCACGGCACGGCGATGCTGTTCATCTCGCACGACATCGGCGTGGTCGGCGTGCTCTGCGACACCGTCCTGGTGCTCCACGGCGGCCGGGTCGTCGACCGTACGACGGGCCGCGACCTGCGCCGGGGGACGGTCACCCACCCGTACACCCGCGCGCTGCTCGCCGCGACGCCCGCCGCGGTCGAGGCCGGCGCGACCCTCAGCGCGGTCCGGTGGACGGCCGACACGGCCCAGGCCCAGCCGGACGGGACGCCGTCCGACGGTACGCCGCTGGACGGGACGCCGTCCGACGATAAGCCGCTGGACGGGATGCAGCCGGACAGGGCGCCGCTGGACGGGAAGCAGCCGGACAGGGCGCCGCTGGACGGGATACCGGCGCACGGGACGCCGCCGGACGACCTTTCCGACACAGCCGCGGACCGCCCGCCGGCCGCGGAAGGGAGCCGCTGATGTCCGCCACAGCCACCGCACCGGACGCGGGGACGGCCGACCCGCTGCTGCGCGTCGAGGACCTCACCGTCGAGCTCGGCCACGGCGCCGCGGCCCGCAGGGTGCTCAAGGGGGTCTCGTTCGACATCCCCCGGGGCAGCACCCTCGCACTCGTGGGGGAGTCCGGGTCGGGCAAGACGACCCTCGCGCGGACACTCGTCGGTGTCCACAGGCCGTCGGGGGGCCGGATCCTCGTGGACGGCGCCCCGCTGCGCGCCGCCCGCGGACGGGAGGGAGCCGCGACGGTCCAGATGATCCCGCAGGACCCGTACTCGTCGTTCGACCCGCGGCGCACCGTCGCGCAGTCGCTCGCCGAGGCGCTCGATCCGATCCGCGCCAGGGTCGGACCGGTCCGGCCCCGGATCGCCGAACTGCTCGGCCAGGTGAGCCTCGACCCGGACAGCATGGACCGCTACCCGCACGAGTTCTCGGGCGGCCAGCGGCAGCGGCTGGCCATCGCGCGGGCCCTCGCGCCGGGTCCCCGATTCGTCATCGCCGACGAGATCACCTCGGCCCTCGACCTGACGACCCAGGCCGAGATCCTCAACCTGCTGGCGGATCTGCGCCGCAGACTCTCGCTGACGATGCTGTTCATCTCGCACGACCTGGCCGTCGTCCGGCATGTGAGCGACACGGTCGCGGTCCTGTTGCACGGGGACCTCGTGGAGTTCGGCCCCACCGCGGCCACCTTCGCCGAGCCGGACCACCCGTACACCGCCCGGCTCCTCGCGTCCGTCCCGGGCGACCCGAGGTTCCGCCTCGACGACGAGCCGGCCGCGGTCTGAACCGACCGTCTGAACCGACCGTCTGAACCGACCGTCTGAACCGACCGGACGCGGTCCCGCTCCCGGCCCGCCGACCCCTCCCCGTCGGCGGGCCGGACCTCTTTACTCGCTCGATTCTGTCGTCCACACGCTTGAATCACGCATGTGAATCCGGCATGGTGCTTGAAACGAGCATTGTGCTTGCCGGATTCGTACAGGGGAGAGGTCCGCATGGACGACATCGACCGGGCCATCCTGCGGGAGTTGCAGGTCGACGGCCGGATCCCGTACGCCGATCTGGGCCCCAAGGTGGGGCTGTCGCCCTCGGCCGCGAGGCTCCGGCTCCAACGGCTCATCGACGCCAAGGCGGTCCAGGTCGTCGGGGTGACCGACCCGATGACCATGGGCCAGCAGGCGATGGCACTGCTGGGCCTGCGCGTCGACGGCGATCCCCGCGCGGTCGCCGACGAACTGTCCCGGCACGACGAGGTCGTGTACACGGTCCTCACGTCCGGCGGCTTCGACCTGTTCGCCGAGGTGGTGTGCCCCGGGCCCCGTGACCTCCTGGACTTCATCAACGACGTCGTACGGCCCGTCGAGGGTGTCGCGGCCGTGGACAGCTTCCCCTACTTCGCGATCCACACCCACCGCTTCCTGTGGCACGTCGAGTGAAGGCTCCGCCGACCGAGGCACCCGAGCGTCCGAGCCCCGTCCCGCCCGCACCAACCGAGGACCCCGCATGCTGCCCGACGAGCACCGCACGATCGACTTCTTCGCCGAGGACGCCCTCCCCGTGCCCCGCCTGGCGCCGGCCGAGGCCGAGCACATCGCCGCCGCGCGCCTCGGCCTCACCGCCCGCGCGCGGGCGCTGGGGAGCCAGCAGGACGCCAACTTCCTGATGCACACCGGCGACGGGACGCCCCTGGCGATCCTGAAGATCGCCAATCCCGCGTTCGGCGCGGTGGAGGTCGACGCCGCCGACGCGGCCGCCGACCTGATCGCCTCGGCCTGCCCGGACCTGCGGATCGCCACGGTCCTGCGCCGCCCCGACGGCTCCCCGCGCCGCACGACGGTGCACACCGACAGCGGTCCGGCCGTCGCGCGCCTGCTGCGCCACCTGCCCGGCGGCACGCTCTCAGGGCCCCGGCACCTGTCTCCCGCCACCGTCGCCGGCATGGGCGCGCTCGCCGGGAAGGTCAGCACCGCCCTGCGCGACTTCCGGCACCCGGGCCTCGACCGCGTGCTGCAGTGGGACCCGCGGCACGCCGATCGCGTCGTCGCCAGGCTCGCCGGGCACATCGCGGAACCCGACCGGCGCACCGCCGTCCGGGCCGCGACCGAGGAGGCCTGGGCCCACGTCCAGAAGCTCGCCGACGCGCTGCCGTCACAGGCCGTGCACATGGACCTCACCGACGACAATCTGATCCGCCGTCCCGACAGCCGCCCGCCCCTGCCCGACGGGGTCATCGACTTCGGTGACGTGACCACGAGCTGGGCGGTCGGCGAACTCGCCGTGTCCCTGTCCTCGATGCTCCACCACGACGGCATCGAGCCCCACCATGTGCTGCCGGCCGTCCGGGCCTTCCACGCCGTCCGGCCGCTCTCCGCCGAGGAGGCCGACGCGGTGTGGCCGATCGTGGTGCTGCGCGCCGCCGTCCTGGTGGTCAGCGGACGGCACCAGGCCGTCGTCGACGAGAACAACGCCTACGCCAAGGACGCGCTCGACCATGAATGGCGCATCTTCGAACAGGCCACCAGCCTGCCCCTGCCGGTGATGAGCCGCCTCGTCAGGGACGCGGCCGGACTCGCCGACACACCCGCCCGGACCGCGCGCGCCGACACACCCGTACGCCCTCTCCTGCGGGACCTGGCCGCCGACGACATCACCCTCCTCGACCTGTCCACCGACGCCGATTCCATGGACCACGGGGCCTGGACGGACGCCGGCACCGAGGACCGGCTGACGACCGCCGCCCTCGCGGACGGAGCGGCCGCCGTCGCCATCCCGTACGCCCGTCCGCGCCTCACCCGGACACCGGCGCTGTCGGCGCAGTCCCCGGCGACGGTGCCCACCGGGATGGACCTCCGGCTCGGCCGGGACACCGTCGTACAGGCGCCCGCCGCGGGGACGGTCCGCACCGCTGCGCCGGGTCACGTCGAACTCACCTACGGCACACAGGTGCTGTCGCTGTCCTTCCCCCACGCGGACCGGCCCGTCGTCACCGCCGGTGCGACCGTGCGGGCGGGCGAGGACATCGCCCACCTCGGCCCCGGCACCCCGGTGCACATCGCGCTGCGCGACGCCGACGGCCCCGCCGCCCCGCGCCTGGTCCGCCCCGAGTACGCCGCCGGCTGGCTCGCGCTCACCGCCGACCCGGCCCCTCTCCTCGGCCTCCCGGCCGGCCCCGGCCGAACGGACGAGGGGGACCTGCTCGACCGGCGTGACGCCGTGTTCGCCACCGTGCAGGAGCACTACTACGCCAACCCTCCCCGTATCGAACGGGGCTGGCGCCACCATCTGCTGTCCACCGACGGCCGCTCGTACCTCGACATCGTCAACAACGTCACCCCGCTGGGCCACGCCCACCCCCGCGTCGAGCGGGCGGTGTCCCGGCAGGCGCGGCGGCTCAACACCAACTCGCGCTTCCACTACGCCTCCGTGGTGGAGTTCACCGAGCGCCTCGCCGCGCTCCTGCCCGACCCGCTGGACACGGTGTTCCTGGTCAACTCCGGCTCGGAAGCCGTGGATCTGGGCCTTCGGCTGGCGATCGGGGCCTCCGGACGGCACGACGTCGTCGCGTTGCGCGAGGCGTACCACGGCTGGACGTACGCCTCCGACGCGGTGTCCACCTCCCTCCAGGACAACCCGAACGCCCTGGCGAGCCGGCCGAGTTGGGTGCACACCGTGGACTCGCCGAACTCCTACCGCGGCCGCCACCGCGGGCCGGACGCCGTGCGCTACGCACCCGAGGCCGTGGCGCTGCTCGACGAACTGGCCGCCGCGGGCCGCCCGGCGGGTGCGTTCATCGGCGAGACCTTCTACGGCAACGCCGGGGGAGTCGCCCTTCCCGACGGCTATCTCGCCCAGGTGTACGCGGCGGTACGGCGCCACGGCGGTCTCGCCGTCGCCGACGAGGTCCAGGTCGGATACGGCCGCCTGGGGCACTGGTTCTGGGGCTTCGAGCAGCAGCGGGTCGTCCCCGACATCGTCTGCGTCGCCAAGGCCATGGGCAACGGGCACCCCCTCGGCGCCGTGATCACGTCCAAGGCGGTCGCGGACCGGTACCGCGACCAGGGCTACTTCTTCTCCTCCACCGGCGGCAGCCCCGTCTCCAGCGTCGTGGGCCTCACCGTCCTCGACACCCTGCGCGACGAGGACCTCCAGGGCAACGCCGTCCGGGTCGGCGGGCATCTGAAGAACCGGCTGGAGGCGCTGGCCGACCGCCACGACATCATCGGCGCCGTCCACGGCTCGGGCCTCTACCTCGGCCTCGAACTGGTCCGGGACCGTGAGCGTCTGGAACCCGCCACGGAGGAGACCGCCGAACTCTGCGACCGCATGCTCGACCTCGGCGTGATCGTCCAGCCCACCGGGGACCACCTCAACATCCTCAAGATCAAGCCACCGCTGTGCCTCGACACCACCGCGGCCGACTTCTTCGCCGACATGCTCGACGTGGCCCTCACCCAACTCGGCCACGCCCGCTGACCCCGAGCGGGGTGAGGACCCGGAGCGACGGTGACGGCGGCGGCGAGGGCGAGACAACGGCGACGGCAGGTACGTACGTGGAATACGTACTCCTACCGACGTGTCCCTGACAGCCGTACCGTTTCCTTGCGTGCATGACACGAACGCGCTCCGGGTCACGGTCGTCGTCGAGGCGGTGAGCCTTGTCGGCGGTGTGCTGGGGCTGCTCCAGGGCGGCGGCGTCTCGGTCCTCCCCGGCATCGTCTTCGCCCTCGCGCGGAGCCCCGCCACCGCCAACTGCCGTGTCAGTCACCACAGTTGCCCCCTGACTTCACCTTCCCCTCGCATGTCATTCCCTCCCGGTGATCGTCAGGCAACCCCGGAGGGCGTCGCGCCCTCCTACCTGTCGAAGCGCCGGGATATTCGCAGAGGAGCGTCCGATGGCTCGTCAGTTGTCGCGCCGCAGGTTCGTCGTGTACTCGCTCGCGGCGTCCACGCTGACCGTCGCCGCCCCGCTCGGCTGCGACGCGAAGACGGCGGAAGGCGCCGAGGCCGCCGAGGCCGCCGATTCCGCCCCCCGTCGGCCGTCCGACGTCCTGGCGACCGGTACCGACGAGGAGATGCTCGTCCTGGAGGTCACCAAGGCCAACAAGGTCGTGGTCCGGCTGCCGCGCGTCGAGGTCGGCCAGGGCGTCACGACCGCCGTCGCCATGATGATCGCCGAGGAACTCGACGCCCGGCTCGCCGATGTCGACATCCCCCTCGCCGACGCCCGCACCAAGGGCAACCAGTTCACCGGCGGTTCCAGCTCGGTGAGTTCGCTCTACGGCCCGGCCCGCGAGCTGGCCGCCCTGGCGCGCGCCAAGCTGGTGACCGCGGCGGCCAGACGCTGGAGGGTTCCCGCGCGGAGCTTGAAGACCCGCAACACGAAGGTGATCGCGCCGGACGGCCGCTCGGCCACCTTCGGGTCGCTGACCGCGAGCGCCGCCCGGATCACCCGGCCGGCCGTGTCGAGCAGACCCAAGCCGGCCTCCCGGCACCGGGTGATCGGGAAGGCGACGACCCGGATCGACGCCCGCGACATCGTCACCGGCAAGGCCGTGTACACCGGTGACCTGACGGTGGCCGGGGCGAAGCCGACCGTCGTGGCCCGGCCGCCGACCCTCGGCGGGAAGGCCGTCTCGGTCGACTCCCGGGCCGCGCGGGCGATGCCCGGCGTCCACGCGGTCGTCGAGATCGCCGGAGGGGTCGCCGTGGTCGCGGACTCCTTCCACCACGCCTTCAAGGCGCGGGACGCCTTGCGGATCACCTGGGCCCCGGGCCCGCTCGCGCCGCTCTCCGACACCGAGATCCGCTCACGGCTGCGGGCCGCCGTCCCCCGGCTCGGCACCCCGCCGCGCGGCTCCATCCAGACGGAGGCCGAGTTCGAGTTCGCCTTCGTCAGCCACGCCCCGATGGAGGTGCTGACCGCGGTGGCGGACGTCCGCGCCACCCGTGCCGAGATCTGGTTCTCCTCCCAGACGCCGATGTACGCGCGGGACAGCATCGCCTCGGCGGTCGGGCTGCCCGAGTCGAAGGTCAAGGTCCATGTCGTACGCGGTGGCGGCTCCTTCGGCCGGAGACTGAACCACGACGCCGCGATCGAGGCGGCCCTCATCTCGAAGGCGGCCCGCCGACCGGTCAAGCTGATGTGGAGCCGCGCCGACGACCTCCAGCACGGCAGGATGCGCCCGGCCAGCCACCACCGGATCCGTGCCAGCCACGCACGGGGCCGCGTGGTGGCGTTCACCCACGCGATGGCCTCGGTGACCGAGGCGTTCGAGGCGCAGGGGCCGTCCGCACAGGGCCGGGTGATCCCGGCCGCCGCCCGCGCCGCCGGCCCGCTGCCCAGCGACAGCGGGCTGTACAACTTCGGCCGCGTCTCCGGGGATTCGGGCTCGGTCGAACTGGCGATGCCCCTCGGTGCCTGGCGGTCGGTGGACTCCGGGACGATGCGCACCGCGGAGGAGATCGTCGTCGACGAGGTCGCGAGGAGCCTGGGCAAGGACCCGGTAGCCTTCCGGCGCACCACCCTCAGGAACAAGGCCGTCAAAGCCGTGCTCGACAAGGTCGCGGACGCCGGTGACTGGGGCCGGACCCTGCCGGACGGCCACGCGCAGGGCGTCGCCGTCCACGAGGAGTACGGCTCCCGCGTGGCGTGCCTCGTCGAGATCGACGCCGCCGACCCGAAGAAGCCCCGGGTCACCAAGGTGGTGATGGCGGCCGACGTCGGAACGGCCGTCAACCCGCGCGGACTCGAGGCGCAGCTCATGGGCGCGGCGATCGACGGCGTCTCCACCGTCCTGCGGGCCGGCCTGCACATCGACCGGGGCGCCGTCCGCGAGAGCAGCTACGCCGACTTCGCGTACGCCCGCCAGCGGCACGCCCCGCTGCGGTTCGAGGCCCACATCATGCCCTCGCGGCGGGAACCGGGCGGGGCGGGCGAACTCGGCGTTCCCGCCGCGGCCGGCGCTGTCGCCAACGCCTACGCGCGGGCGACCGGCACCCGGCCCCGTCGTTTCCCCCTCAACTTCTGACCCGACTCCGAGAAGGTGCCGATGCCCTCCTACTCCTTCGTCCTCAACGGGAAACCGGTCACCGTCGAGGCCCCGGCCGACATGCCGCTGCTGTGGGTCCTGCGGGACATGCTGGACGTCACCGGCCCCAAGTACGGCTGTGGCGTCGGCGTCTGCCGCGCCTGCACGAGCCACCTGGACGGCGCGGACATCCAGCCCTGTGTCGTCCCGGTCGCGGACTGCGCGGGCCGTGAGGTCACCACGATCGAGGGGCTGGCCGACGGTGAGGAGCTGCACCCGGTGCAGCAGGCATGGCTCGACCGCGACGTCGCGCAGTGCGGCTTCTGCCAGCCGGGTCAGATCATGGCCGCGGTGGCGCTGCTGAAGAAGACGTCCCACCCGACGGACGAGGACATCGACCGCATCGAGAACGTCTGCCGCTGCGGCACGTACTGCAGGATCCGCGAGGCGATCAAGAAGGCCGCGGCGCAGGGCTGACGGCTCACCCGGGCCGCCCCCGGACGCGAGTCACCCGGGCCGCCCCGGACACGAGCGGAGGCCCCCGCTCGCGAAGGTGTTTCCGCGGGTCACGGGCCGGGGCGAAGGCGATCACGGGGGCTCAGCCCTGGTCGCCGGAACTCTTCTCCAGCTCCTGCGCCGCCTCGACGAGGGCCCGCGCGCCCTCCAGGTCGTCGCCGAAGTCCACGGTCAGCGCGCAGTCGGCGCCCGGCTCCCAGAGCATGGCGACCTCGTGCTCCCTGCTCCGGACACCGCTGACGAGGGTCGCCACGTCCTGATCACTGATGTCGTGCAGCCCCAGTCTGACCGTGCAGTCGATCTCCTTGCTCAGCCGCATGGCGCCTCCAGATCGTCGACCCCTGCGGCCAGTCTGCGCCTCACTCGAATGCCGCGCACATGGAGCGGCCCCGTCACCCCGCGTCACCCTCTCCCGCGCCGCCGGGCCGGGCCCCCGAGGCCCCGCGCTCAAGGCCCGCTTAAGAACCGCTCGGCAGGCTCGGTCCGGCCACCGGCAGTGGTGGTGGGCCCGGTTCCGGGACGGGGCGCGGGTCCGTAGCGGCGATCTCGTACCACCGCGAGCGCCGTGCGACGGGCGATTCAGTGAATGGAGACACCATGGCCACGGTTGTGAGCACCGCCGTGGGCGAGCGGACCGGACCGCTGGACCGGCTGCGCGCCCTCCACGCCGAAGGACGCCTCGCCGACGCGTACGACGAGGTGCCCGGTCTGCTGTCCGAGCTGGCCGCGACGGGGGACCCCGCCGGACCGCCCGCCCCGGACCTGGCGCGGGCCGGGCAGTTGCTCTCCCGGCTGGACCGGGAGGAGGTGCTGCGCGAGCACCCCGGCACCGAGACGATCACCGTCGCCGTCACCGGCGGCTCCACGCTGAGCGGGCTCACCGCCCCGCTGACCGCCGAACTCGCCCGGCACGGCCTGCTGGGCAGGCTGACCGAGGGCGACTACGGCGCGTGGCGGCGCGACCTCCACGACACCTCCAGCGACGTGTACGCCGCCGACCTCGCCCTGTGCGTCCTGGACGCCGAGATCGTCTTCGCGGAACTGCCGCACCCCTGGTCGGTGGAGGACGTCCAGCGCGTCCTGTCCGGGAAGCTCTCCCTGATCGGCTCGCTCGCGGAACGCTACGTCACACGCGGCGCCGGCACCCTGGTGCTCAACACCGTGCCCCTGCTCCGCACCCAGCTGCGGCGCCTGGTCGACGCCCGCTCCAGGGCCCGGCTCGGCGTGGTCTGGCGGGAGTTCAACGCGGGGCTGCTCCGGCTCGCCGCCGTGCACGACCGCGTCCACGTCGTGGACCTCGACCCGCTGATCGCCGCCGGCGGCCCCGTCAACGAGCCCCGGCTCGCCGCCTACGCCAAGGTGCAGTTCGGCGAGGAACTCCTCGCCGGCTACGCCCGCGAGGTCGGCCACCTGGCCCGGGTGCTGCGCGGCCGCACCAAGAAGGTGCTGGTCGTCGACCTGGACAACACCCTGTGGGACGGCATCCTCGGCGACGACGGCCCGGACGGCATCGCCGCCGCCACCACCTACCGGGGCGAGGCGTTCGGCCGGTTCCAGAAGGCCGTCGGACAGATCGGCGCCCAGGGCGTACTGCTCGCGGTGTGCAGCAAGAACGACATCGAGCCCGTCCGCGGTGTGCTGCGCGACCACCCCGACATGGCCCTGCGGGAGAGCGACTTCGTCCAGGTCACCGCCAACTGGGAGCCCAAGGACCGGAACCTGCTGGAGATCGCCCAGCGGCTCAACCTCGGCGTGGACAGCTTCGTCTTCGCCGACGACTCCCCCTTCGAGTGCGGGCTGGTGGCCCGCAGCCTGCCCGGTGTCGCCGTGGTCCGGCTCGACGAGGAGCCCGCCCTGCACATAGAACGGCTGCTCGCCGACGGCTGGTTCGACGTGCGGGAGCTGACCGCCGAGGACCGCGCCCGGGCGAACCAGTACCGCACCGAGGTGGCCCGCCAGGACCTCCTGGAGAGCGCCGACTCCATGGAGGAGTACCTCGCCGAACTGGGGGTCGAGGTCTCCTTCTCGCCCGTACGGGACCACGAGATCGCCCGGGTCTCCCAGGTGACGCTGCGCACCAACCAGTTCAACCTCACCACCGAGCGGCTCCAGCAGGCCGACGTACGGGCCCGGCACGAGTCCGCCGACGGGCTGGTGCTGGCCATCCGCTCCGCGGACCGGTTCGGGGACAACGGCCTCGTCGGCGCGGTCCTGGTGAGCGGCGCCGAACCGGCGGGCGAGTGGCACATCGACAACATGCTGCTGAGCTGCCGGGTGTTCGCCCGCGGCATCGAGCAGGCCTGCCTGGCCGCCCTGCTGCACGAGGCCCGCGCCCGAGGCGCGGGCGCCGTGCACGCCCGCTACCGTCCGACGGCCAAGAACCACCGGGTGCGCGACCTGTACCCGTCGATGGGCTTCGCCGAGACGGGTGAGGACGCCGACGGCACCGTGTCGTTCCGGCACGACCTGTCCGAGGAGAACCTGCCGACGCCGCCGGCGCACGTCCGCCTCAGCGCGGACATCGCCCGGCGATCGTCCTGAGGCGGGGTGACATGGCTGCCCCGCCCGGCATGTGGTGGTCTCCGCGCCGCGTCTGGCGGGGCGTCGTCACGTTCTTCGTGGACGGTTTCGGCGCGCTCGCCGTCATCTTCGGCATGGTGCCGCCGGCCTCCGTCGAGCAGGCCAAGCAGTGGTGGCTCGGCGACCCGGACCCCGGGGCGCGGGGCGGTGCGCCGCCGCTCGACGAGCCGCCGCCCGCCCATCCCGAGCGCCTGGTCGCCGACGTGCCGCTCTCCCCGCGTGAACGGGAGTTGTGGGCGCAGCTGGAGGGGCACGGCCGGGTGGAGGACGGCCCCGGCCGACGGGAGTGACGTCGGCCGCAAGAGGGGCTTTAGAGACGGACCCGACGATCGGCACGACAGGTCGGGCGGACCAGGGGGTCCGGCCGGCCGCCCGGTCCACCCGGTGCGGCCGGCCCGGCCGGTTCAGCCGGTTTCAACGCGATACGAGTCGCTTCGAGGCGAGGGGAAAGACGGTGGCGGAATTCGGTTCATTCGCGGAGCTCGTGCTGACGCGGTCGGACGAACAGGGAGACAAGGACGCGTTCCTCTTCCTCGCGGACGGCGTACGGGGCAAGGAGCCCGAGCGACTGCCGTACCGGAACCTGGACCGCGCGGCCAAGGACATCGCGTCCTGGCTGCAGGAACGGGGCCTTGCGGGACGACAGGTCCTGCTGCTGTACCCCTCGGGCCTGGACTTCGTGAAGGCGTTCGTGGGCTGCCTCTACGCCGGCGCCGTCGCGGTGCCGGCGCCCCTGCCCTCCGAGCAGGGCCAGCACTTCCGCCGGGTCTCGGGGATCGTCCGCGACGCCCGCGTCGGCGCCGTGCTGACCCTCGCCGAGCACGCCCCGGAGGTGGAGGCGTGGCTGGCGGCCGAGGGCTTCTCCGACGTGGTGTGCCTGCCCACCGACCAGGGCACGGTCGGTGACGCGGACGCCTGGCGCGACCCGCGGCTGAGCCCCGAGCACCTGGCCTTCCTGCAGTACACCTCGGGCTCCACCAGCGCCCCCAAGGGCGTGATGGTCTCGCACGGCAACCTGCTCGCCAACGAGGCTGCCATCGCCCGCTCCACGGGCAACACCCCCGACACGATGATCGGCGGCTGGCTGCCCTTCTACCACGACATGGGCCTGATCGGGCACATCCTCCAGCCGCTGTGGCTGGGCACCACCAGCGTGCTCATCCCCCCGGTGTCGTTCCTGCGCAAGCCCGCCCGCTGGCTCGAACTGGTCAGCGAGTACGGCGTCAACGCGAGCGGCGGCCCCAACTTCGCGTACGACCTGTGCGTCCGCCGGGTCACCGACGCGCAGCTGGAGGGCCTGGACCTGTCGACGTGGCGCACCGCCTGCAACGGCGCCGAACCCGTCCGCGCCGAGACCCTCCAGGCGTTCACCGAGCGCTTCGGGCCGTACGGCTTCCGCGCGGAGACCATGTTCCCCTGCTACGGCATGGCCGAGACGACCCTGCTGGTGACCGGCACTCCCAAGACACGGGGCGCGCTGCTGCGCGAGGTCGACGCGGCCGGCCTGGAGCAGGGCACCCTCGCCGGACCGTTCCTGGGCGCTCCGCGCCGCACCCTGGTCAGCAGCGGGGTCGCGCTGGCCGAGGACTTCGAGGTGCGGATCGTCGACCCCGAGACGCTCGTCGAGCAGCCCGAGGGCCGGGTCGGGGAGATCTGGGTGCGCGGCGCCAGCGTGGCCTCCGGCTACTGGGAGCGGCCGGAGGTCAACGCGGAGATCTTCGGCGCCCGGATCGCCGGCCAGGAGGAGCTGGGCACCTGGCTGCGCACCGGCGACATGGGCGTCATGGGCGGCGGCGGTGAGCTGTTCGTGACGGGCCGGCTGAAGGAGATGGTCCTCATCAACGGCCGCAACATCTACCCGTACGACGTGGAGAGCGCGGTCCGCGGCCTCAACCCGGCGATCGGTGCCGGGGCCGTCTTCGCCGTCGACACCGGCGGCCAGGAGCACCTCGTGGTGATCCACGAGATCCGGGCCGCCGCCGCGGGCGACGACCTCAAGAGCATCGCCACCGACATCCAGCGGCACATCGGCATGGAGTTCGCCGTACCGGCCGGCAACGTGCTGCTGGTCCGCCCCGGCACCGTCCGCAGGACCACCAGCGGCAAGATCCAGCGGACCCTGATGCGCAAGCTGTTCCTCCAGGGAGCCGTCACCGCGCTGCACTCCGTGCTCGACCCCTCGGTGCGCACCCTCGTCGAGGCCGCCGCGGGCGCGGCGGGCACCCCGGCCGCCGACCCGGCCATGGCACCGGTGGGCTGAACCATGGACCATCCTCCCTACCGCGTCGCACAGGAACTGGAGTCGCTGCTCGGCGACCCCGACGACCCCGCCACGCCCTTCTCCCACGCCCGCTGCCTGGAACTGGACGAGAACGAGGAGTTCCCTTCCGACATCTGCCGGGTCCTGGAGGGCTGGGGTCTCCAGGAGTTCTACATCCCGGCCGAGCACGGCGGCAGGCTCACCGACTACGAGACCGTCATGCAGGTCATGCGGGTCGTGGCCCGCCGCGATCTGACCGTCGCCGTCGGCCACGGCAAGACGTACCTGGGCGGGGTCTGCGTCTGGATCTCCGGCACCCCCGAGCAGGCTCGCGCGCTCGCCGAGGACATCCGGGCGGGCGTCCCCGTCTCGCTGGCCCTCACCGAGCGCGCCCACGGCAGCGACCTGCTCGCCGGGGACGTGCGGGGCGAGCCCGACGAAGCGGGCGGCTGGCGGATCAGCGGCGAGAAATGGCTGATCAACAACGCCACCCGCGGCAGCCTGCTCTCAGTGCTCACCCGCACCTCCGAGGACGGCGGGCCGCGCGGCTTCACCGTGCTGCTCGTCGACAAGCGGCCGATGACGCAGGGAGAGCACTACCGTTGCGTCGACAAGATCCACACCCATGGCATCCGGGGCGCCGACATCAGCGGCATCGCCTTCGACGGCGCCCCGGTGCCGGCGGACGCGGCGGTCGGCGGGGAGGGCGGCGGCGTCGAGACCGTGCTCAAGGCGCTCCAGCTCACCCGCACCATGTGCGCCTCCCTGTCACTGGGCTCGGCCGACCACGCGCTGAACATCGCCCTGGACTTCGCCGAGCGGCGCGAACTGTTCGGGCGGCGCCTCGTCGACCTGCCGCAGGCACGGCACGTGCTCGCCTCGGCCGCCGCGGACGTCCTCGCCGGGGAGGCGCTGGCCACGGTCGCCGCCCGCTCCGTGCACACCGTGCCCGACGAGCTGAGCGTGGCCGCCGCCGTCACCAAGTACCTGGTGCCCACCGGCACCGAGGGCGTCATCGCCGAGCTGACCCGGCTGCTCGGGGCGCGGGCCTTCCTCAAGGACGTCCACGCCCTCGGCATGTTCCAGAAGGTCGACCGCGACCACCGCATCGTCGGCCTCTTCGACGGCAACACCCTGGTCAACCTCAACTCCCTGGTCAACCAGTTCCGTTCGCTGTCCCGCGGCTGGGTGCGCGGCACCGGTGACACGGCCGGCGCCGCCCGCGCCTTCGACCTGGCGGAGCCGCTGCCCCCGCTCGCCCCGGAGCGGCTGTCCCTGGTGGCCCGGCGCGGCAGCGGCATCATGGCCACCCTGCCCGCGTCGGTGGCGGCGCTGCGCGCCGAGGCCGGCTGCCGGCCCGAACTCAAGGGCGCGCTCGGCGCCGCGGAGCGGCTGCTCGCGGTGACCGGCCGGGTCCACGAGGAGATGGACGCCCATCGCGCCGTGGTCTCCGACGTGCCGCCCGCCGCCTTCGACGTGGCCCGCCAGTACAGCCTGTGCCTGGCCGGCGCCGCCTGCCTCGGCCTGTGGACGCACAACCACCGGGCGGCGCAGTCCGGCAGCACCGGGCCGCTGTGGCGGGACGGGGTGTGGCTGTGGCCCGTCCTCGACCGGCTGCTGGCACGGCTGGGCGAGCCCGACGCGGGCGACCCCGACGCCTACCCCCCGCTGCTGGAGCGGCTGCGCGCCGTACGGGAGGCGGGCGAGCTGTTCTCCCTGTTCCCGTTCGCGCTGCACGGGCCCGCCGACCGGCCTGCCGGGGCACCCGGCGACGCCGCCCCGCTCACCCACGCATCCGGCGCACCCGGCGGCCCGCCGGCCGCCGCGGCGCACGCACACACCGACACCCGGGTCGCCGTCGGCGGCACCCGGACATCCGAGGGGACGTCATGCTGAGTGATCCCGCGGTCCAGGGGCTGCACGGCACGGCAGCCCCGAACGGCACCGCCCTTACCGACCCGGCCGCGCACCAGGAACGGGAGAACGAGGTCCGGGCCCGGATCGCCGACCTGGAGAGCCGCTTCGGGGACCCCCAGGACCCCGCCAACCCGCTGGGCGCCGCCGGACTGCTGGCCGCCGACGAGGCCGGGGAACTGCCCGCCGCCGGTGAGCGGCTCCTCGACGACCTGGTCCTCAACGCCGAGTTCGTGCCCACCGACCTCGGTGGGCGCCTCGACCGCCTCGACACGCTCGTCCGTGTGATGCGTCAGGTCTTCCGCCGCGACGTGGCGCTCGGCCTCGGCTACGGCATCACGTCGTTCATGGCCGCCGTCAACGTGTGGACCGCCGGCAACGAGGAACAGCGCCGCCGGACGGCGGAGCTGCTGCTCGGCGGCTCCAAGGTCTCGGTCGCCTACCACGAGCTGCCGCACGGCAACGACTTCGTGCGCAACGAGTTCCGCGCCGACCCCGTGCCCGGCGGGTTCCGCCTCAACGGCCGCAAGGAGGTCATCAACAACGCCGACCGGGCCGACGCCTACGCCCTGTTCAGCCGCACCGACGACAGCCCCGGCAGCCGCAGCCACTCGGTGCTGCTCGTCGAACGGGACCAGCTCGACGCGGAGCGCTTCTCCGTCCTGCCCCGCTACCACGCGGTCGGTGTGCGCGGCTGCCGCCTGTCCGGGCTGGACTTCACCGACTGCCCGGTGCCCGACAGCACCCTCGTCGGCGCCCGCGGCCAGGGCGTGGAACTGGCGCTGCGCTCCTTCCAGATCACCCGCAGCGCCGTCCCCAGCATGGCCGTCGGCGCCCTCGACACCAGTCTGCGCACGGTCGTGCGGTTCGCCCTCGGACGCCAGCTGTACCGGCGTTCGGTGATGGAGATACCGCACGCCTCCGCCACCCTCACCGGCGCCTTCCTCGACCTGCTGATCTGCGACAGCATGGCCACGGTCGGCACCCGGGCGGTGCATCTGCTGCCCGACGAGACCAGCGTGTACGCGGCCGCGGTGAAGTACCTGGTGCCCAAGATGCTCACCGACACCATGTACGACCTGTCGATCGTGCTCGGGGCGCGGTTCTACGTCCGGGAGGGCGAGTTCGGCCTCTTCCAGAAGCATGTCCGCGACCTTCCGGTGCTCAGCCTCGGCCACGCAGGCTCGGCGGCCTGCCAGGCCACGATCATCCCGCAGCTGTCCCGGCTGGCCCGGCGCGCCTGGTTCTCCGGGGACGAGGCCCCGCAGAGCCTGTTCCGCCCCCGCGAGTCACTGCCCGGCATCCCCTTCGACCGGCTCGCCCTCGCCAGCGGCCGGGACAGCCTCAGCGCCTCCCTCGTCGCCGCCGCCGACGACCTGCCCAGCGGCTCCCCCGAGGAACTCGCCGTCCAGGCCCTCGTCATGCGGCTCATCGACCAGCTGCGCCAGATCCAGGAGGACAGCCTGAACCTGTCCCCGCAGGACCGCACCGCCCTCGCCAGCCCCGCCAGCTTCGCGCTCGCCGACCGCTACGCGGTGTTCCTGGCGGCGGCGTCCGTCCTGGGCGTCTGGCGCGGGGCACAGGGCGGCGACGACCCCTTCCTGGCCGACCCGGCCTGGGTGGCCGCCGCACTGCACCGGCTGGCACGACGGCTCGGGCAGCGCCCGGCCGACCTGCCGCCCGGCTGCGAGGCCCGGGTGCACGAAGAAGTGCTCCGGCGCTTCCACGAACGCCGCAGCTACGACCTCTACGACACCCCGCTGGCCGGCTGACCGCCGGCCGACCGGACCTGACGCGCCTTCACGAGGAGTTACACCATGTCTGTTCCCGCGACCGACCGCACCGCGAACAACGAGCACACCGCACACACCGTCGAGTCGCTGAGCAGCTGGCTCGCCGACCGGATCGCCCTGTACCTCAAGCGGACGCCGTCCGAGATCTCCCCGACCGTGCCGCTGGCCGAGTACGGGCTGGACTCGGTGGCCGCGCTGAGCCTGTGCGGTGACATCGAGGAGGACTTCGACCTCGTCCTCGAACCCACCGTGGCCTGGGACTACCCGACCGTCGAGGCGCTGGCCGGGCACCTGGTGGAGGAGCTCGGGGAGATGGGGGGAGAGAATCGATGAGGCCCGTCGCCATAGTCGGCATCGACTGCCGATTCCCGGGGGCGCCCGACACGGCCGCCTACTGGGACATGCTGATGCGCTCCGGGGACGGGGTGGACAAGGTGCCCCGGCAGCGCTGGGACGCCCGTGACTTCCACTCCCGCTCCGGTGCCGAAGGACACTCCAACACCACCGAGGGCGGCTTCATCTCCGACCCGGACGCCTTCGACAACGAGTTCTTCACCGTCTCGCCGCGCGAGGCGGCCGCCATGGACCCGCAGCAGCGGCTGCTGCTCCAGTGCGCCTGGCGTGCCGTCGAGGACGCCGGGGTCGCCCCGCACAAGCTGGCCGGCACCGACACCGGTGTCTTCGTCGGCATCATGGGCAACGAGTGGGCGCACCTGCACATGACCGACTACGCCAAGGTCACCGCCCAGCTCGGCTCCGGCAACGGCTACTGCATGACCGCCAACCGGATCTCGTACCACCTCGACCTCAAGGGCCCCAGCCTCGCGGTCGACACCGCCTGCTCCTCCTCCCTCGTCGCCGTCCACCTGGCGTGCAACGCCCTCCTGGCGGGGGAGTGCGACACCGCCATCGCCGCCGGGGTCAACGTGGCGCTCACTCCGGCGCTCGGCATCTTCTACACCCAGGCCGGACTGTCCGCGCCCGACGGCCGGTGCAAGCCCTTCAGCGCCGACGCCGACGGCATCGGCCGGGGCGAGGGCGTCGGCGCGGTGGTGCTGCGCCGGCTGGAGGACGCGATCGCCGACGGCCAGCCGGTGTACGCGGTGATCCGCGGCACCGCCGTCAACCAGGACGGCCGCAGCAACGGCATCACCGCCCCCAACCGCTGGTCGCAGCAGGAGGTGCTGGCCGCCGCCTACCGCCGCGCCGGCGTCGATCCCTCCGACGTCACCTTCACCGAGGCCCACGGCACCGGCACCGTCCTCGGCGACATGATCGAGATCAAGGCGCTCGGCCATCTGCACTCCGGCCGCTCCGGGCGCCCGCTGGCACTCGGCTCCGTCAAGGGCAACATCGGGCACACCGAAGGGGCCGCGGGCATCGCCGGCCTCATCAAGGTCGCCCTGTCGCTGCACCACAAGACGGTCCCCGCCAGCCGGTTCGCCGCCAAGGAGAACCCCGCCCTGAAACTCGCCAAGCAGGGCATACGGCTCCTCAAGGCGCCGCTGCGGCTGCGCTCCGGGCCGGCGATCGGCGGCCTCAGCAGCTTCGGCATGGGCGGCACCAACGCCCACGCCGTCCTGGAGTCCGCGCCGCCGTACGCCGCCCGCCCCGAGGAGCGGGACCCGGAGTCCGGGCGCACCGGCCGGACCACCGGCGCCTCGGGCCTCGGCGCCGGCGTCTTCACCCTGACCGCCCCCTCCACGGCCGCGCTCCGGCGCAACCTGCTCGTCCAGGCCGACGCCCTGGAACGGCGCCGGGTCCCGGCCGGCCCGCTGTGCTGGAGCAGCAACCGGACCAAGACCGGGCACCGCTACCGCTTCGCGCTGCCCGCCAAGGACACCGGCGAACTCGCCGCGACCCTGCGCGAGGCCGCCGGCGACGACGACCTGCTGGCCCGGCTCGTCGGCAACGCCACCGGCAAGCCCCAGGTGGGACTGCTGTTCACCGGGCAGGGCTCCCAGTACCCGGGCATGACGGCACGGCTGTATCTCCAGTCGCCGTTGTACCGGCGGTTCCTCAACGAGGCCGACGAGGCGCTCGCCCCGCACCTCGGCGGCTCGGTGCGCGACCTGCTGCTCTCCGGCGACGAGGCCGTGCACCGCACCGGCTGGACCCAGCCCGCCCTGTTCGCCGTCGAGTACGCCCTGGCGGCGAGCCTGACCGAACTCGGGGTGCCGCCGGCGCTGCTGCTCGGCCACAGCGTCGGCGAGTACGCCGCCGCCGTCCTCGCCGAGGTCTTCCCACTGGAGCAGGCCGCACGGCTGATCGCCGCCCGCGGCGCCCTGATGGAGCGGCTGCCCGAGGGCGGCGGCATGCTCTCCGTGCGGGCGCCGCTCTCGGAGCTGACCGAACTCGTCGACGCGGAGCCCCTGGTCGGCGTGGGCGCGGTCAACGGCCCCCGGGCCACCGTCCTCTCCGGGGACCTGGCGGCACTGGAACGCATCGACGACACACTCGGACGACGGGGCGTCAGGACCCGCCGCCTGGAGGTCTCGCACGCCTTCCACTCCCCGCTGATGGAACCCATGCTCGACGCGTTCGCCGCGATCGCGGACGAGACGGGCGGCGGCGTTCCCAAGCTCCCGGTGTACTCCACCGTGCGCGGGCGGCTCCTGGAGGCCGAGCCGATGGACGCCAAGTACTGGACCGAGCACATCAGCGCCCCCGTCCTGTTCGGCGACGCGATGAACCGGCTGCTGGAAGCGGGCCCCACCCACCTGGTGGAGGTCGGCCCCCGCCCGGTCCTCGGCGGCATGGCGCGCGCCCTGCGCTCCGCCGCCGGAGCCGGCGTGCACACCGTGGCCCCCGTGTCCGGGGAGGAGTCCGACGGCAGCACCTTCGCCGAGGCGCTGGCCGAACTCTTCCGCAGCGGCCTCGACCCCCGGTGGGACGCCGTCTACCCGCAGGAGGAGCGGCAGCCGCAGAGGCTCGCCCCGTACGCCTTCTCCGACGCCCACCGGTTCTGGACCCGCACCACCGTACGGGCCGCCCCGGCGGACCTCAGCGTCGTCCCCGACCACGCGGACACCGCCCAGCCGCACCCGCGGGACGAGACGGCCGCGCACGGGCACGGCGCCGTCCTCACCGCCGTACTGCCCTCCGCCGCGGAGGACACGGCGGTGGACCCGGTGACCCGCGCCGTCATCGAGGCCGTCGCGGAGGTCGGCGGCTACGCCACCGACGAGGTCTCGCGGCTGTCCCTGCTCTACGAGGACCTCGGCTTCGACTCGGTGATGATCATGGAGTTGAAGGACCGGCTCCAGGAACGCCTCGACGGGCTGGAGACGATCAGCGTGCAGGACCTGCTCCCGCGGCTGTCCTCGGTCGGAGACCTCGTCGACTACCTCCAGGACCGCGCCGGCTCGGCCGTCGCCTAGGGCGCCCGCGCGGCCGGGCGCTCCCCGCTCCCGTCACGGACTTCAAGGAAGGACCGCTCGCATGCAGTCGGAACACTCACCCCAGCACGGCTCCGCCCCGCCAGGCCCCGTCTCCTACCTCGCCTCGGTCGGCACCGCGCTGCCGGGCGACCCGGTCGACAACGCGGCGCTGGCGAGGACACTCGGCGTCAACGAAGAGTGGATCGACGTGTTCATCGGCACCCGGACCCGGCACTTCGCCCGCGACCTGGAGACCGGTGAGGTCCGCTGGTCGCTCGCCGACCTGTGCGCCCGCGCCGCCGAGCAGGCACTCACCGCCTCCGGACTCGCCCCGCACGAGATCGACTTCGTGGTCATGGGCACCGCGACCCCGGACCACCTCATGCCCGCCACCGTCAACCACGTCGTCGACCAGCTGGGCCTCGACCAGATCCCCACCTACCAGCTCCAGTCCGGCTGCGCCGGCGCCGTCCAGGCCCTGCAACTGGGCCACACCCTCGTCACCGGCGGCGGCCACAAGGCGGGACTGGTCATCGGCGGCGACGTCTGCAGCAAGCACCTCGACCTCGACCGGGACCTGTCCTCGGCCGCCCCCAGCGACCTCGTCAACTACGTCCTCTTCGGCGACGGGGCGGGGGCCGCCGTGGTCACCTCGACCCCGCGCGGGGAGCGCCTCGCCCTGCGGACCGTCCTCAACCGGTTCACCGGCCTCGGCCGGGAACCCGGCCAGGTCATCGACTGGTTCGGGCTCGCCGACCGCCACGAGGACCGGCAGGCCGTCCGGGAGGACTACAAGGCCATCGAGGAGTCCGTCCCCACCATGGCCGTGGAGATCCTCTGGGAACTCCTGGAGGAACTCGACTGGACCCCCGAGGACGTGGACTTCCTGCTGCCGCCGCAGCTGTCCGGCCGGATGACCCGGCGGATCACCGACGGACTCGGGCTGCCCGACGCCGTCGAGGTGTCCTGCGTCGCGGACACCGGCAACAACGGCAACGCCCTGCCCTTCCTCCAACTGGAGGGGCTGCTGGGCAAGATCGGCCAGGGGCAGCGCGCGCTGGCGGTCGCCGTCGAGTCCAGCAAGTGGATCAAGTCCGGTTTCGCGCTCGAGAAGATCTGACCTCCGCACACACCCGCCGCCCCGGGAGGGCCGTACAGAATGCACACCATCGACGATTTCGTCCGCCTCGTCAGGGACGAGCTCGGCATGCCGCTGGAGGAGTACCAGGTCTCCGCCGACCTGGACCAGCTGCCCGAATGGGACTCGCTGTACCTGCTGAAACTGGTCACCGCGCTGGAGCAGGCCACCGGCCGCAGCCTGCCCGTGGGCCGACTGCTGGAGGCCCGCAGCCTCGGCGAGATCTACCAGCTGGCGGCCCGGACATGACCGTTGCCGGGGCCGGCGGGAACCCGCCGGCCCCCGCCCGGGCGCACCCCGAGCGCCGGCGGCGGCACACCCTGTACTTCCTGGAGCACGCCGCCCGGCAGCGGCCCGTGCACCTCGACACCGACATCGACATGACCCGGATCGAGGCCCACCGCGGGGCCGCGCGGGCGGCCGGCCGCCGCTACTCCGTCGTCACCTATCTGCTGCACGCCACCGGCCGGGTGCTGCACCGCCACCCGGAGGCCAACGCGGCCCTCGCCCCGGCCCGCCTGTTCGGGCTGCGCGGACCGCGCACCGTCCGGTTCAGCGGGGTCACCGCCAAGCTGGCGCTGGACCGCACCGTGGACGGCGAACGGACCGTGCTGTCCGCGCTGCTGCCCGACCTGGAGAGCGCCGACCTCGACGAGATCCAGGGACGCGTCGACCGCTACCGGGGTCCCGGCACCGAGCGGATGGCCGAGTTCCGCGGGGTCCGGATGCTCGGCCGGCTGCCGGTGCCGCTCGGCCGGCTGGCCTTCGCCGCCGCGACCCGCGACCCGGCCAGACGGCCGGCCGTCCTCGGCACCGTCGCGGTCAGCTCGCTGGGCCACCGCCCCGTCGACGGATTCCACTCCAGCGGGGGCACCGCCATCACCCTGTGCGCGGGACGCGTCGTCGAGCGTCCCGTCGTCAAGGACGGGCGGCTCGCCATCGCCCCGGTGATGCGGCTCGGACTCACCTTCGACCACCGGGTCGTCGACGGCGCGGCCGCCGCCGACGTACTCGGGGATCTCAAGCAGGAATTGGAGGGCTTCGATGACGCGGAGGAGGACGGCACCCAGCCCATCGCTCGGGGAGCCGGTGCGGATCTCCGGCCGTGACGGAGCCTGGGACCAGGTGCGCGCCGACCTGGAGGAGCACGAGGTCGCGGTGTTGCACGCCCGGCTCGCCGACTGGCGGCCGGACCGGGCGGGCGCCCCGCGGCTGCGTGCCCTGCTGGGCCGGGACTGGGACCGCTACCTGGAGATGACGCACCCGGACGTGCGGACCCGGTTCGCCGCGTCCCGGGTGCTGCTGAAGTTCGCCGCCTCGGTGGCGCTGCGGGTGCCCCCGCAGGCCGTCGAACTCGGGTACGGCCCCACCGGCAGGCCCTATCTGCGCGGCTACGACGCCGTGGACATCAGCCTCAGCCACACCGAGGACCTGCTGCTCATCGGGCTCACCACGAAAGGGCTGATCGGGGTGGACGCGGAGCGGGCCGACCGCCCGCTCTACACGCGCGGGCTGCACCGCCACGTCTGCACGCCGCACGAGCTGACCGTCCTGGAACGGCTCCCGGCGCAGCGGCGGGGCGCCGCGCTCGTCCGCATGTGGACCCTCAAGGAGGCCTACAGCAAGGCGATCGGGCAGGGGCTGCGGTTCCGCTTCACCGACTTCGGTTTCAGCGGCGACGGCCGGCCCGCCAGGGTCCTGGCTCCCGACGGCGCACCGGGCACCGGTGTCGAATGGCAGTTCCGCACCTTCTCCGTCGACGACGGCTACGTCGTCAGCGTCGCGGTCAGCGACGCCGGCTTCGGCGGCACCCGGGACACCGCCGCCCGCACCATGCTCGACCCGCGGGTCGTCGCCGCGGTGGCCGAGGCCCTGGGCGACGACGCCGAGTCCGACGACCGGGCCGGGGAAGAGGACGCCCTCCTGGGCTGGTGAGGGACCACGGCGGCGGGGGGGGGGGGGGGGGGGGGGGGGGCCGCGCCACACGACCCCCTGCGGAAGGGCTACCGCGCAAACGAACGCGAAGAC
>NZ_JBVICQ010000001.1:6346-10205 GCF_055572815.1 Streptomyces sp. NPDC030296 | reverse complement strand
TCCTCCCCCCCCACCCCACCCCCCCCCCCCCCCCCCCCCCCCCCCCCCCCCCCCCCCCCCCCCCCCCCCCCCCCCCCCCCCCCCCCCCCCCCCCCCCCCCCCGCCGCCGTGTGCCGTGCGCCCGGCGGCACCGCACGGCACACCAGGCACGGCACATCGCGCACGGCACATCGCGCACGGCACCCCACGCGCGGCGCTTAGCGGGGCGCAACCCGTGCGCCAGCAGGGCTTAAGGGACGGCGGCCAGGATCTCTCCGGGCGGGCCACCCGGCCGGGGGACATCCCCCGCTCCCGGCCGGGCAGGCCCGCCGCCGTACGACCGGACAGCCCCGCCCGCCGCCGGTACGACCAGGAAGGCCCCGAGCCCTCCGGCCGCATCCCCCGGGCATCGGACCCGCATCCCGGAGGAGACGGAGAACAGCGATGGACCATCTCGCGGAACTCAAGGAGTTCGCGCGGCTGCACGCCCGCGGCCAGGGCATCGGTGACCGCCAGGTCGCGGCCGTCCTGCCGAGGATCACCAACGACGAGCCGGGACACCCCGCGTCGTGGGCCCGGGTGTGGACCGGCGAGGCCGACCGGCTGGCCGTCGCCGGCCGCCCCCTCGACGCCTGCCGGCACTACGCGCTCGCCCGTTTCCCGTACCACGGCGACGACGTCCGGCGCCGGGCCCAGGACAACTGCGTCCGCACCTTCGACGACTGGCGGCGCCGGCGCGGCATCCAACGCCTGGTCCTCGACCACCCCGAGGGCACGGTCGCCTGCTGGGCGAGCGGACTCGACTCCCGCCGCCGACGGCCGCTGCTGCTGGTCATGGGCGGCATCCTCAGCGTCAAGGAGCAGTGGGCGCCCCTGCTGCCCCGGCTCGCCCGCCTCGGCTGGGCGGCCGTGGTCGCCGAGATGCCCGGCGTCGGCGAGAACACCCTGCGCTACCACGCGGACTCCTGGCGGCTGCTGCCGTTCCTCATGGACCAACTCGCGGACCGCGCCCGGGTGACCGACACCTCCGTCCTCGGCCTCAGCTTCAGCGGCCACCTGGCGCTGCGCGCGGCGGCCGAGGACCCGCGCATCCGCTCCGTCCACACCGTCGGCGCCCCCGTCGCCGGGTTCTTCGACGACCCCGGCTGGTGGCCCCGGGTCCCCGGGATCACCGTCGCCACGCTGCGCCGGCTCACCGGCGCGAGGGACGACGACGCGCTGCGGGAGCTGCTCGCGGACTTCCCCCTCGGGCCGGGCATCCTCCGCGCGATCGACATCCCCGTCGGATACGTGGTCAGCTCCCGGGACGAGATCATCCCCGGCACGGAGCGCCAGCGGCTCGCCTCCGCGCTGCCCCGCGTGCGCTTCAAGGAGTTCGACGACGTCCACGGCTCCCCGGCCCACCTGGGCGCCATGCGGAAGTGGCTGATCGCCTCACTGCTGCGGGCCCGCGTCACCCACTGCCTCGGCGGCCGCCGCGCCCTGTCCGCCGACGGCGCGCAGCGGCGACCGGGGGCGACCGGCGGCGCGCCCGGCCTGTCCCGTGCGCTCGGCGCCGAGGCGTCCGGCGCGCCCGGCACGTCCACCGTGGTCGGCTCGTCCGACGCGTTCGGCGCGTCCACCGTGGGCGGCGCGTCCGTGGTGGGGCCGTCCGGTGGAGCGGGCCCCTCCGGCTCCGGCCCCGGGGGCCTCGGCTGGGCCGACGCCGTGCCCCGTCAGCCGCGCCGGTCTCCCGTCGAGTGAGAGTCCCGCACCCGTCCGTCGGCGCCCCGCGCCGGGCGTCGCCCCCACCGGTCGGCGGCGGTAACCGCGACCGTTTCCGGTGCGCTTCCTCGCACACTTACCCAGAGGTGGCTGTCATGTCCTCCGTGCACACCCTCCGCGCTCCCTCCTCCCCGGCCCAGGCGCACACTCCCTGGCGGACGAGGACACCCGGCCAGGCCCAGCCCTGGCGTTCCCTCACCTCGCTCGGCCTCGACCCGGAACCCGAGGGCGTCCCCGGTGACCCGGCCCTCTTCCACGCCCAGCGCGTCCCGGTCGCCGTCCCCGGCCCCGTCGGCGTCGAGGCTCCGGGCACCCCGGACGTCGTCGAGTCCGCGCCGGTCCCGCGCCGCCCCGTCCGTGACCACCATCCGATCCCGCAGGAGGCCTGACCCATGGCCGACGACCCCTTCACCGCCCGCTCGCCCTTCCGGCCCCACCAGCAGCCGGGACGGCCCAGGCCGCGGGCGGTGGGCCGCAACGAGATCCGCGTCCGCACCCGTGAGCTGCACGGCTACCGCTTCGCCTACCGCATGGCCGGCAAGGGCGAGTCCGCGGTGGTGCTGATCCACGGCATCGGCGACTCCTCCGCGACCTGGGCCGACATCATCCCGGGCCTGGCCGCCCGGTACCGGGTCCTCGCCCCCGACCTGCTGGGCCACGGGGCGTCCGCCAAACCCCGTGGCGACTACTCGCCCGGCGCGTACGCCAACGGGCTGCGGGATCTGCTCAGCGCCCTGGGCATCGAGCGGGCCACCCTCGTCGGCCACTCCCTCGGCGGCGCGGTGGCCGCCCAGTTCGCCTACCAGTTCCCCGAGCGCACCGAGCGGCTGGTCCTCGTCGGCAGCGGCGGCATCGGCCGCCAGGTCTCCCCGCTGCTGCGGGCCGCCACGCTGCCCGGCGCCGAACTGCTGCTGTCGGCCTTCCAACTGCCCACCGTGCGGTGGCAGTTGCAGATGTTCGTGCGGATCATGAAGACGCTGAACACGGGACTCGGGGTCGACGCGCCGGATCTGCTGCGGGTGGTGGACGCCCTGCCGGACGCGAGTTCGCGCAGCGCGTTCGTACGGACCCTGCGGGCCGTCGTCGACTGGCGGGGCCAGGTCGGCACGCTCCTCGACCGCTGCTATCTGACACAGGGCATGCCGACCATGCTGGTGTGGGGCGGACGCGACATGGTCGTCCCGGCCCTGCACGCCGGCCTCGGCCATGTGTCCATGCCGGGCAGCCGGCTGGAGATATTCGAGGACGCCGGGCACTTCCCGTTCCACACGGACCCGGAGCGCTTCCTCGGTGTGCTCCACGACTTCATCGGCCGCACCCGGCCCGCCCGGTTCAGCCCCGAGGAGTGGCGGCAGCTGCTGCGCACCCGCCGCGCGCAGGCCCGCCCCCGGGGCGCCCGTCCCCTCCAGGGACGGGCCACCGGCTGACGGCCGGCCACGCGGGGGAACGGAGTGGAGAACCGGTCCCCCGCCACTGCCGTCGCCGGCCGTCCGGGAGCCGCGTGCGGGACGTCACGCGGCTCCCTCCCGGCGACGACGACCGCGTACGGCCGACGCCGGGGACGACGTCACACGGTCCTCGCGGAGCGAGAAGGCATCCGACTCCTGCTGCGGAGCAGCCCCTACGGCCCCCGCAGGCAAGGGCGTCACGCCGCTCCTGCCGGGGATGACGCCGTGCGCTCCCGCCGGGGACACCCCCACGCCGCTCCCGCCGGGACGGTGCCACATGGTCCTCGCGGGGGAAGAAGGCCAGCGGCTCCTGTCGGCCCGCAGGCCATACGGCTCTGCTGGCGACGCTGTCACACCCCTCGTGCCGGGGATGGCGTCGCGCGGTCCTGCCGGGGACGGTGTCACGCTGCTCCCGACGGCGACGGTGTCACGTGGTCCTCGCGGGGCCGAAGGTCACACGGCTCTGCCGGCGACGGTGTCACGCTGCTTCCGCCGGGACGGTGTCACGTGGTCCTAGCGGGGGCGAGGGTCACACGGCTTCTGTCGGCGTGGAGGTCATACGTTCCTGCCGGGGACGGTGTCACGCTGCTTCCGCCGGGACGGTGTCACGTGGTCCTAGCGGGGGCGAGGGTCACACGGCTTCTGTCGGCGTGGAGGTCATACGTTCC
>NZ_JBVICQ010000001.1:0-6249 GCF_055572815.1 Streptomyces sp. NPDC030296 | reverse complement strand
TCCTGCCGGGGACGGTGTCACGCTGCTTCCGCCGGGACGGTGTCACGCGGTCCTAGCGGGGGCGAGGGTCACACGGCTCGTGTCGGCGTGGAGGTCATACGGCCCTGCCGGGGACGCGTCCGCTGCTCCCGCCGGCGACGGCGGCACACGGCTCTTGCCGGCGACGCTGTCGCGCCGTTCGTGCCAGGGGCGGCGCCGCTTTCGCCGGGGACGGTGTCACGTCGCTCCCCTCGGCGACGACGCCGTGTCCCTCCCACCGGGGACGGCGTCGCGTCGCTCAGGCGGCCTTGGCTGTTCCTATGAGCCACATGCCGGGGCCCACCTCGACCGCGTGGCCGACGGGGGAGAGTCGGTGGGCGGGGTCCGGGGCCAGGCGGGCCGTGGTGCGGCGGACGTACTCCGTCCAGCGGCGGTCGCCGAGGCGTTCCGCGGCGCGCCCGCACTGCTCCAGCTGGCGCCGGGCCACGTCCACGCGGCCACGCCGCAGGTTGACCAGGGCGAGCCCCTTCAGCGCGGCCACCTCGCCCCGCAGGTCCCCTTCGGCCGAGCACAGCGCCAACGCCCGCCCGTACCGCCGGGCGGCGTGTTCCAGCAGGCCCTGGCCGAGCAGGACGTCGGCCGCGCCGATCCGGCAGCGTGCCACCCCGGTCCGGTCGCGGACCAGCTCGAACGCGTGCTGGGCGGCGGTGTGGTGGCGCAGCGCCCGGTCGGCCTGGCGACGCTGCCAGGCCAGGTCGCCGAGCGCGTACTGGACGGCCGCCTCGGCGTCGGTGTTCCGGGCCCGCCGCGCGGCGTCCAGGGCGAGCCGGTGGGTCTCCTCCCACTCCTCCCACGCGGCGCGGGCGTGGAAGTATCCGGCGGCGCTGCCCGCGAGGTCCCACACCAGCGGCCACAGCCCCGCCGCGTGCGTCTGCCGTACCGTCTCCACCAGGCCCGTGGCCTCCTCGCGGAACCATCCCAGCGGACTCGCGCCGACGATCGCGGCCGCGTCCGGCGCCGGATGCCCGGCGTCGGGACGGGCCCGCCAGTCCCGACCGGGGGCGAGCCGCCCGTCCGCGTACCGGGCGAGGCTCAGGTAGGCCCGGCCCAGCCGCTCGACGACGTCCCGCCGCGTCCGGGCGGCGTCCGGCTCCGCCTCCCGCAGTTCGGTGGCCAGCACCCGCAGCAGCGAGTGGAAGCCGTAGCGGACGGACCGGCCGTCGCTGCGGGCCTCCAGCAGCTGGGCCCGGACGAGTTCCTCGGCCGTCTCCTCCGCCTCCGCCGGCCCGGTGCCCAGCAGGGCCGCGACGGTCCAGCCCGAGAAGTCGGGGGCCGGCGCCAGGGACAGCAGCCGGAAGGCGCGCCGCAGCGCGGGCCCCGCCTCCTGGTAGCCCGTCAGCAGGCTGGAGCGCAGGTCGAGGTCGCCCTCGCGCAGCACACCGAGCCGGGTCCGCTCGTCGCGCAGCCGGCCCGCCAGCGCGGCGGGCGTGGTGTGCGGGCGCGCCGTCAGGGCCGCCGCGGCCACCCGCAGCGCCAGGGGGAAGCAGCCGCACAGCCGGGCGATCTCGGCGACCGCCACCGGGTCCTGCGCCATCCGCTCGCCCCCGGCGGCGAGCAGCAGCTCCACCGCCTCCTCCGGCCGCACCGCGTCCAGCCGCAGGTGCTCCGCCCCGTCGAGGGCGGCGGCCCGGCGGCGCCCGGTGAGGATCACCGAGCCCTCCGTGACGGCCTGGAGCAGCGGCCGTATCTGCTGCTCTGACGCGGCGTCGTCCAGGATGAGCAGCATCCGGCGCCCGTGCAGGGCCCGCCGCAGCCGGTCGGTCAGCTCCTCCGGGTCGGTGAGCGGGACTCCGGGAACGTCGTCGGTGAGCCGGCGCAGCAGGGCCGCGCCCGCCTGCGCGGCACTCAGCGGACGCCCCTGCGGCCCGCGCAGCCCGAGCAGCAGCCCGCCGTCGGGGAACAGGTCCGCCGTGCGGTGCGCGAGCCGCAGCGCCAGCGCCGTCTTGCCGACACCGGCCGGCCCGGAGACGGCCAGCACCCGTACCGCCGGCCTGCCGACGCCACCGCGCAGCGCCCGTTCCGCGTACGCCAGTTCCTCGTCGCGGCCGACGAAGCCGGGCGGCGCCGCGGGCAGCGACGGGGGCGGGCCGGGCAGGTGCCGCGGCCCGTCGGCCGGTGCCGCCGCCCTCCGGGGAGCAGCCGGGCGTCCCGGTGAGCCGGCGGCGCCGTCCGGGTCGTCGCCGCTCGCGCGGCGCGTGGCGCGGGGCGGCTGCCAGTCCAGGGAGGGCTCCCGGCGCAGGACGCGTTCGTGCAGCCGGGACAGGCCCGGGCTCGGCTCGACGCCGAGTTCCTCCACGAGTGAGTGGCGCAGCCGCCCGTACACCCGCAGCGCGTCGGAGCCGCGGCCCGTCCGGTACAGCGCCACCATCAGGTGTCCGTGCAGGGTCTCCCGCAGCGGATGCTCGTTGGCGAGGGCCAGCAGTTCCCCGGCGAGCTCCTGGTGGCGGCCCAGCCGCAGGTCGGCGACGATCCGCTGCTCCAGGACCTCCATCCGCAGCTCGTCCAGCCGGATGGCGGCGGACTCCAGCCGCACCCCGTGCGGGATCCCGGACAGGGCGGGGCCCGTCCACAGGGCGAGCGCCTCGTGCAGCAGCCCGGAGGCGCGGCCGAAGTCGCCCTCCTGGTAGGCGGCGCGGCCCTCGGCCCGCAGCCGTTCGAAGCACGGCAGGTCGAAGTCCCGCTCGGGAACGGCCAGGAGGTATCCGGGAGCGCGGGTCAGCAGCTCACCGGAGTGCGCGGAGCCGCCGGCCTCGGCGAGGACCTTGCGCAGCTGGGAGACGTACACCTGGAGGGTGGTGGTCGCGGTGCGCGGGGGTTCCGTCCCCCACAGCTCGTCGATCAGGCTGTGCACGGGGACCACCTCACCGGCCTGCACGAGCAGCGTGGCCAGCAGGGCGCGCGGTTTCGCGGCGGAGGGAGTGCGGGGCGACAGACTCACCGGCCCCAGTACCCGGAAACGCATCGAAGAGCTCCTTGATCATGACAGCGAGGGGAGAGGAGAGCGTCGGCCGGTCCGGGCGGCGTCGTACGGTCAGCAGTCCTGGAGCAGGACGGCCGAGGCGGTGCACAGGACACGGCTGCCCTGGCTGAAGGCGAGCCGGGTGCGTACGGTGGGCCGGCCCGCGTCGTCGCGGACCGGTTCCTCCGCCACGACCGTGCAGGTCAGCGGAAGGTCGGCGTCGCCGAACCCGCGGAAGGACGCCCGCCAGCGGGTCAGCAGGGCGTGGGTGGGCCGCAGCCCGTGCAGTTCGGAGGCGGCGAGCAGCGACGCCTGCCGGGACGCCTCCAGGAACACCGGGCCGGGGACATGGTCGCCGGGCACCGCCGTGAAGACCTCGTGGCCGGGATCGGCGGCCACGGGCAGCACGAACTCCCCGTAGGGCGCCCGCAGCGGCGGTCCCACGACGACGTTGCGCGGGTCCTCGCGCCCCACCGACTCCGGCGCCACGGCGGCCGGTTCCTCCTGCGTGACCACCGTCATGGAGGCCAGCGGGCGCACCACCGGAGCGGTGCTCCGCAGACTCTCCTGGCGCCCCACCTCCCGGTGCGACCGGTACACCCCCGGCATCAGGAACTGCAGCCGCGCGGAAGCGTTCCCACAGGGGACGCCGTCGATCGCCACGTCGCTGCGGCAGTCGAGGCCGCGCGGCACGCCGTTGACCACGTCCACGGGCGTCACGGTGAGGTCCAGCGTCAGATGGGCCGGCCGGTCGGTGCGGCGCCACGGGGCCGGGTCGAGGACGTCGAGCCCGCTGGAGACGAACACCGCGGGCCGCTCGGCGGGCACCCGGAAGTACTGGTGGGCGACGAAGTGCGTCGCCTGGCGCAGGGTCTCCGCGATGTAGAGCAGATCGTGGAAGGTGCCCGGCCCGTCGGTGAACGTCCCGTGCTCCTGGGGCAGTTCGGCGGAGAGCGCGAAGTGCTGCTCCACGGGAGCGGCTGCGTCCAGCACGAACCCCTCCGGTGTGACGGGTCTGTGCAGCAGGTGCAGCGGTGCGACGAGACCTCTGGAGGCCGGGGCGGACGGGGCGGGCTGAGAGGTGAAGGTGATGTCCATTGCAGCTCCTTCTGGGATGGCCGGCCCGGGATGAGCGTGGGGCGCGGCCGGTGCGCACAACGCCACAGGGCGGTGGCGAAAAGATTCCGCCACCGCCTCCACGGTGTCCTGGATCACTGGTATCGGCCTGTACCTGGCCTGGAACCGGGCTGGATCACCGCGGAATCGGGCCATCCGGCGACCGGACACCGGGTGGTGCGAGGGTTACGCGGCCTGCGGGGAACGCGCGGCGACCAGGGGATGGTCGGCGGCGAGCGGCCCCGCCGCGCTCGCTCCGCCCGGCGACCCGAGTTCGGCGAACACCTCGGCGTCCGCGGTCCGGTACTCGCTCCACTCGGCCGGAACGTCGTCCTCGAAGAAGATCGCCTCCACCGGGCAGACGGGTTCGCACGCACCGCAGTCGACGCATTCGTCGGGCTGGATGTAGAGCTTTCTCGGCCCCTCGTAGATGCAGTCGACCGGGCATTCGTCGATGCACGCGCGGTCCTTGACGTCGACACAGGGCTGAGCGATCACATAGGTCATTCGGTGTCCCTCCCCGGGGTACTGCGGTCGAACGGTGACGGTGTTGCGGTGACGGTGCTGTGGTTCACGGTCCCGCGGTGACGGATCCGCGGTTCACGGCCGGGTGGCCGTGGTGGAGCGGCGGTGCCGGGCGGAACGCCCGACCGTCCAGGTGTCGTTGCCGGCGAGCAGAGCGCCGAGGTCGCCCTTGCCCTTCAACTCGACGGCCTTGTCCAGCTGGTCGGCCATCTGTGTGTCGTAGACGGGTCGGTCGACGGAGCGGAACACGCCGATGGGGGTGTGGTGCAGGGTGTCGGGGTCGGCGAGCCGGGAGAGGGCGAAGGCGGTGGTGGGGGAGGGGGCGTGGGCGTCGTGGACGAGGACGCGGGCCTCGTTGTCGGGGGTGACGGTGACGACCTTCAGGTCGCCGGTCGTCTCGTCGCGCACCACGCCTCGGGTGCCGTCCGCGCCGAAGCGGATGGGTCGGCCGTGCTCCAGCCGGATGACGGCTTCTTCGGCCTGTTGGCGGTCCTTGAGGATCTCGAAGGCGCCGTCGTTGAAGATGTTGCAGTTCTGGTAGATCTCGACGAGTGCGGTGCCGGGGTGGGCGGCGGCCTGGCGCAGGACGTCGGTGAGGTGTTTGCGGTCGGAGTCGACGGTGCGGGCCACGAAGGAGGCTTCGGCGCCGATCGCGAGGGAGACCGGGTTGAAGGGGGCGTCCAGGGATCCCATGGGTGTGGATTTGGTGATCTTGCCGACCTCTGAGGTGGGGGAGTACTGGCCTTTGGTGAGGCCGTAGATGCGGTTGTTGAAGAGGAGGATCTTGAGGTTGACGTTGCGGCGGAGGGCGTGGATGAGGTGGTTGCCGCCGATGGAGAGGGCGTCGCCGTCGCCGGTGACGACCCAGACGGACAGGTCGCGGCGGGAGGTGGCGAGGCCGGTGGCGATGGCGGGGGCGCGGCCGTGGATGGAGTGCATCCCGTAGGTGTCCATGTAGTACGGGAAGCGGGAGGAGCAGCCGATGCCGGAGACGAAGACGATGTTCTCCTTGGCGAGGCCGAGTTCGGGCATGAAGCCCTGGACGGCGGCGAGGATCGCGTAGTCACCGCAGCCGGGGCACCAGCGCACCTCCTGATCGGACTTGAAGTCCTTCGGCTGGAGTCGCAGTTCAGTTCCCACGGATCGTCTCCCGCAGTGTGTGGGCGAGCTGGCCCGCCGTGAACGGTGTACCGGCGACCTGGGTGTAGGAGCGGGCGTCGACCAGGTACTTCGCCCGGATGAGCGTGGCGAGCTGCCCGAGGTTCATCTCGGGCACGACGACCTGCTCGTACCGCGCGAGGACCTCGCCCAGGTTGTTCGGGAAGGGGTTGAGATGCCGCAGATGCGCCTGCGCGATCGGCTCGCCGTCCTCCCGCAGTTGCCGCACGGCAGCGGTGATCGGCCCGTAGGTCGAGCCCCAGCCGAGGACCAGGGTGTCGGCCCGGTCCGGGTCGTCGACCTGGAGGTCGGGGACGTCGATGCCGTCGATCTTGGCTTGGCGGGTGCGGACCATGAAGTCGTGGTTGGCGGGGTCGTAGGAGATGTTGCCGGTGCCGTCCTGTTTCTCGATGCCGCCGATGCGGTGTTCCAGGCCGGGGGTGCCGGGGATG